>DAMCTY010000004.1:0-5475 GCA_032112995.1 Stenotrophomonas sp.
GAAAAACCCCCGGGTGCGCTGCGCTTACCCGGGCTACATGCGCTGACTAGATATCGGTACGGCCCCTGCCGAGCACGGCTCGGCACTACAGTGCGCGCAGCAGCAGCGCTGCGATGGCTGGCAGCGCCTGGATGTAGAAGATGCGCGGGCTGACGCTATAGGCCCCGTACGCGCCGGCCACCACTACGCAGAGCAGCGAAAACGTCACCAGCACCGGCTGTGCCAGTACCAGCCCGGCGATGATGCCGGCCGCCAGGAAGCCGTTGTACAGCCCCTGGTTGGCCGCCAGCACACGCGTGGCCTGCGCCTTTTCCGGCGTATTGCGGAACGTCTTCAAGCCCAATGGCCGGGTCCACAGGAACATCTCCAGCACCAGAAAATACACATGCAGTGCCGCCACCAAGCCGGTCACCAGCACGCCGCAGAAAGCCAGTACGTTCATTGGAAAATCGTCCTGTAGGCACTGGCGGCTACCTGCCGCCGGGAATCACTCAGCGATCCTGCGGCAGTTTCTTCTCTTCGCGCAGCACACCCAGTGCCGACAGCGTCATCAGCACCGCAACCGTCGCGCCGCCGACAAACACCGCCTGCGACCCCAGCAGCGACAGGCCCTTGTGCACCCAGGCGAAGGTCAGGTCGCCACCGCGGTACACCACCGTGTCGATCGCCGCACCGGCCTTGTAGCGCCACTGCCGGTCCACCCGCGTATAGATGGTCTCGCGTGCCGGCTTGCCCAGCGAGAATTCGCTGGCCCGGGTCACTACCTGGATCACCGCCACCATCACCGGCAAGGGCGAGGCCGCCGCTATCGAGAAACCGATGATGATCGCAATGCCCGGAATCAACAGCGCCGGTGCCACCCCATAGCGCGACAGCAGCCAGCGGGTCAGGCCCAACTGGATGATCAGGGTCAGTGCGTTCACCGCCAGGTCGATGCGCGAATAGAACGCGGTGCTCGCCGCCGGGTCGGTGATCAGCCGCCGCACGATGGCCGCCTGCTCGTTGTACAGCATGGTGCCCACGCCCACGCCGAACAGCACCATCAAGGCCAGCCAGCGCAGCAGCGGCTCGCGCGCGATCAGCTTCAGGCCATCGAACACGCTGCCGCCCATCGGCTGCTCGCCATCGGCCAGTCGCTGCTCGCGTTCGCGCTGCACCGCCCACGGCCGCAACTTCCAGATACAGAACAGGCAGATCGACAGGAAGCCGGCCGAGACCAGCATCAGGTTGGCGATACCCACCCGCTGCACCAGCGAACTGGTGATGATCGGCCCGAGGAAGGCGCCCACCGTGCCGGCCGCGCCGATATAGCCATAGAAGGCACGTGCCTGCGCGTTGGAGAACACGTCGGCCATGAAGCTCCAGAACACCGCCACCGCGAACAGGTTGAATACGGTCGTCCAGAAGAAGAACGCCGCGCCCCGCCCCGGCACGCCCGCATTGAACATCGCATAGAACACGAACAGGGTGACGATGAAGAAACCATAGACCAGCGGCAGGAACACCCGCCGCGGATGGCGGCTGACCAGCCAGCCGTACAGCGGCTGCAGCACCAGCATGATCACGAACACGCAGGAGAACAGGAACTGCAGGGTGAAATCCTTCAGCGGCATGCCATGGCCGGCGAACCAGGCAATCAATGCCGGCGGGAACAGCGCCTCCATGTCCGCCGAGGCCGCCATCGCCTCGCGCACCGGGCGCAGCACGTAGTAGCCGCTGAGCAGGCAGAAGAAGTACAGGAACGACCACCACAGCGGTGGCGAGCCACGCAGGGCCTGCAGCAACCGCGACAGCGGCCCTGAACTATTGGCAGCAGTCATGCGGCACCCCGGAGCAACGGGCAGCAGGAAGACGGCGGCATCTGGAACTCCGGGGGCGACAAAGCGCGTACGGTATCTAATGCACTGCAACATCGCCAGTGCGCCAAGGCTTACCCGGACACAACGTGCCGTTCTATCCTGAGTGACCTGGGAGGGGGAATGCTGTGAAGGAATTCGACTACATCATTGTCGGCGCCGGCTCGGCCGGCTGCGTGCTGGCCAACCGGCTCAGCGCCGATCCGCAGCGGCGGGTGCTGCTGATCGAAGCCGGGCCGCGCGACTGGCACCCCTTCATCCACATGCCGGCCGGCATCGCCCGGCTGGTCAACAACCGCCGCCTCAACTGGAGCTACGACACCGAGCCGGAACCGGCACTGGGCAACCGCCGCCTGTGGTGGCCGCGCGGCAAGGTATTGGGCGGCTCCAGCTCGATCAACGCCATGTGCTATGTGCGCGGCGTAGCCGGCGACTACGACCGTTGGGCGCAGGCCGGTGCCAGCGGCTGGCACTGGGACAACGTGCTGCCCTGGTTCCGCCACAGCGAGGGCAACGCACGCGGCGCCGATGCACTGCACGGTGCCGATGGCCCGCTGCAGGTCGCCGACCTGCGCCACGTCAATCCGCTGAGCGAAGCCTTCATCGCCGCCGGCCAGCAAGCCGGCCATATCCACAACACCGACTTCAACGGTCCCCGCCACGAAGGCGTGGGCCTGTACCAGGTCACCCAGAAGAACGGCGCGCGTTGCTCCTCAGCGGCCGCCTACCTGGCGCCAGTGCGCGCGCGCAGCAACCTGCAGGTACTCACCGGCGCGCTGGTGGAACGGCTGCAGATCGACGCAGGGCGCGTTACCGGCGTGCAGCTGCGCGTGGGCGGGCAGCGCCAGCAATTGCATGCCGCCGCCGAGGTGCTGCTCAGCGCCGGTGCGATCAACTCACCGCAGCTGCTGATGCTGTCCGGCATTGGCCCGGCCGCCACGCTGCGCGCGCACGGCATCGGCGTGCAGTTGGACCAGCCCGGCGTCGGCGCCAACCTGCAGGACCACCTGGACATCTGCACCCTGTACCGCAGCGTGCCCGGCGTCAGCTACGACCGCGCCAGCGAAGTGATGATCGGCCTGAATTACTTCCTGCGCGGCCATCGCGGCGCCGGCAGCAGCAATGTCGCCGAAGCCGGTGGCTTCGTGCGCTCACGCTTCGCTGCGGACGAGCGCGCCGACATCCAGTTCCACTTCGTGCCGGCAATGCTGGACAACCACGGCCGCAACCGCCTGCCCGGCGATGGCTACACCCTGCATGCCTGCTACCTGCATCCCCGCAGCCGCGGCCACATCACCCTGGCCAGCACCGACCCGGCCGCGCCTGCCCGCATCCACGCCAATTACCTGAGCGATGCCGAAGGCTTCGATCTGAAGATGATGGTCGAGGCAGCGCGGCTGAGCCGCGACATCCTGCAGCAGCCGGCCTTTGCCCCGTGGCGGAAGTCACCGCTGTTCCCTGCCGACGAGCAGTTGGACGATGCCGGTCTGGAAGCCTTCATCCGCGCCAAGGCCGAGACCATCTACCACCCGGTCGGCACCTGCCGCATGGGCAGCGATGACGCCGCCGTGGTCGACCCGCAGCTGCGGGTACGCGGCATCGAGGGATTGCGAGTGATCGATGCCTCGGTGATGCCAAGCCTGGTCAGCGGCAATACGAATGCGCCGACCATCATGATTGCCGAGCGGGCGGCGCAACTGATCCACCCGGACTGACGCAGCCGCACTGACCCCTTCGACAGGCCGGATCCTGCAGCGCTGGCCGACGCTTTCCGGCCTCCCAGCCAACAGTCCCAGGGGCGCCCAACCGCCTCGCCGCCCAGAATCACACGCTGGCCCGATCTGGCCGGACAGGCCATCCATCACAGAAAAGACCTGATATATCAAAGCGATGCCCATTCATTCTGCTGCCGTTTGTGCAATGGAGAAAAGCGGCGCTAGAATCACCGCCAGCAGTAGCAAACAGGCACCGATCACGATGAAAGACAAGAGCAAGCGCCGGCACATCCGCCCGGTGGCATCGGGATTGCTGGGGGTATTGATGCCCTTCGCATTGTCGTCTACCGCGCAGACACCGACGCATGCCAGCCTGCCTACAGCGCAGGCGGCGACGGCATTACCGGTGAACCTGGAAAATGCGCCGCAGCAGTCACCCACCCAGCCCATGCCCTACCGCGTCGCACTGCGGCCGGACCAGGTGCAGCCTTTACCCGCCGATTTCAATGTCGCGGCGATCGAGTCGCTGGCCGAGCAGCTGACCTACGGCAACCGCGTCCCCGGCATGGCCATGGCCATCGTCCAGAACGGCCGCATTCTTTCCGCGCGCGGTTACGGCGTTACCGATATCAGCAACCCACAGCAGGTGGACGCACATACGGTGTTCCGCCTGGCCTCATTGTCCAAGGCCTTCGCCGGCACCATGGCCGGCCTGCTGGTCAACGATGGCACGCTGCGCTGGGACAGCAAGGTCACCGACTACGTGCCCGGCTTCCGCCTGGCTACGCCGGAGGCAACCAACAAGTTGACCGTGGCCGACGTGCTCAGCCAACGTGTTGGCCTGACCAGCAATGCCTATGACCGCGATGTCGAGGCCAATGCCGACTACTACACGCTGACCCAGAAGCTGGCCACCGCGCCGCTCAGGTGCGCACCGGGCGAATGCTATTCCTACCAGAACGTTGCTTTCAGCCTGGTCGGTGACGTGGTGTTTGCAGCCTCCGGCAACTTCTACGAGCAGGCGGTGGAGAAGCGCATCCTCAAGCCGCTGGGCATGAATGACGCCAGCCTGGGGCTGGCCGGTATCCAGGCCAGCTCACGCTGGGCCCGCCCACACGTGCGTAGCCGCAATGGCTGGGTATCGCTGACGCCCAAGCCCACTTACTACCGCGTCGCACCGGCCGCTGGCGTCAACGCCAGCGCCAGCGACATGGCGCAATGGCTGTTGGCACACACCGGGCACCGCCCGGATGTGTTGCCGGCGCCGCTGCTGGCCACCCTGCACGCGCCGCTGGTCAACACCCCTGGCGAAATGCGTTCGGGCTGGCGCCACCAGCGACTGGATTCGGCGGGCTATGCGCTGGGCTGGCGCGTGTTTGATTATTCGGGCCATCAAGTGGTCTTCCATGCGGGTGCTGTCCAGGGCTACCGCGGCCTGGTCGCGTTGCTACCCGAGCGCGACCTGGGCATCGCCATCATGTGGAACGGCGAGAGCACCCTGCCCAGTGGCATGATGCCGACCATCCTGGATCGGGCCATCGGCCTGCCTGCGCAACGTTGGCTGGACGTGGACACCGATTTCGGCAGCGACAACCTGATGGCCGAAGACGCTGCGCCTGCACGTGGCGGCAAGAAGGGCGCCTCGTCCGACCGTGCGGTGGCCTCACCACGCTGAGCTGACGGCTCCGTATCTGCACTACCCGAAAGGCGGCCAATGGCCGCCTTTCTTTTCGACAACCTGCAACCGGCCACTACAACGGCGGAACAGGCGCGTGCATGGGTGCACCAAGCGCGAAGCGGGCAGCGCAACCGCACCCCTCCCAACCCTCCCCTTGCCTGCGGCAAAGGGAGGGCTAAAGCGCGCAGCCACCGCTGTAGTGCCGAGCCATGCTCGGCAGGGGCTC
>DAMCTY010000004.1:5575-19424 GCA_032112995.1 Stenotrophomonas sp.
AACCGCAACACCAACAGCAAAGCACCCCTCCCAACCCTCCCCTTGCCTGCGGCAAAGGGAGGGCTAAGGCGCGCAGCCCCCGCTGTAGTGCCGAGCCATGCTCGGCAGGGGCTCCAACCGCAACACCAACAGCAAAGCACCCCTCCCAACCCTCCCCTTGCCTGCGGCAAAGGGAGGGCTAAGGCGCGCAGCCCCCGATGTAGTGCCGAGCCATGCTCGGCAAGGGCTCCAACCGCAACACCAACAGCAAAGCACCCCTCCCAACCCTCCCATTGCCTGCGGCAAAGGGAGGGCTAAAGCGCACAGCCCCCGCTGTAGTGCCGAGCCATGCTCGGCAGGGGCTCTAACCGCAACACCAACAGCAAAGCACCCCTCCCAACCCTCCCCTTGCCTGCGGCAAAGGGAGGGCTAAAGCGCACAGCCCCCGATGTAGTGCCGAGCCATGCCCGGCAGAACTGTCTGCAACATCGCAACGGCGGAAAAGCGCCGATGCAGGCATAGCGTCCCCGCGAAGCCGACAGCGCAACCACCCCCTCCCCGCCTTACCCACACGAAAGCGAGCGCAGGACGCCACCGCTACCACCACGCGGGAAGGACAATGGACACGACGCATCCGCTCGGCGACCACCTCTCGCCAACCTCGCGGCCCACGCCGCTCCCATCCAGGGTAACGCGCATAAAAAAACTCCCTCCCCGCTGGGCAGTCGGGGAAGGAGTTTCAGGTGTTACCTAGCGCTGGATCAGATCAGCGGCGCCGGGGTTGCCGGCAGAGCAACCGGAGCGGCCTTCTTCTTGCGAGCGGCCGGCTTCTTCTTGGCAGCAACCTTCTTGGCTGCCGGCTTCTTGGCAGCAACCTTCTTGGCGGCCTTCTTTACGGTCTTCTTGGCAGTTGCCTTCTTGGCAACCTTCTTCACGGCCTTCTTGGCAGTTGCCTTCTTGGCAACCTTCTTGGCGGCCTTCTTTACGGTCTTCTTGGCCGCTGCCTTCTTGGCAACCTTCTTTACGGCCTTCTTCGCGGTCTTCTTGGCAGCTACCTTCTTGGCAACCTTCTTCACTGCCTTCTTCGCGGTCTTCTTCACTGCCTTCTTGGCAGCTGCCTTCTTCACGGTCTTCTTGACGGCGGCCTTCTTGGCAACCTTCTTCACTGCCTTCTTGGCGGTTGCCTTCTTGGCAACCTTCTTCACAGCAGCTTTCTTGGCAACTTTCTTGACCGCCTTCTTGGCGGCCGGCTTTTTAGCAGCTTTCTTCGTGGCCATGGGATGTTTCCTCGTCAGTGATCTATGGAATTGAAATGCCCAGTTGAAACAAATCCGCGGTGGGCTGCGGAGGACCGACGACGCGTCCTAGCGCGTCGTGACGGATACAGAAACACCCGCAACGGGTCCCGCTGCGGGTGCCGGTTTGAAATCGGGGGGGTGTTTCGCGGAAGGAAGCGAGTCCTGCTCCACCATCAAGAAGATCCTGGCGGACGTCCAAGTTGTGCTTCGCGTCTGAATGTTGATCCGGCTCACTCGCTTCCGCAGGAAAGGTCTGCTGGGCGAAACCTAATCACGGTTTTTTTTACTGTCAACTACTCCGACCAAAAATTTTTCATCCATCCGACCGGCGGACATGCCGGCCCATGCCCGCCACGAGCGATTGCCATGTGCATCGAACACGCCCACAACCCCAACCAAAAAAACACGAATGCAAAAAATCCCCGGTAAAAGCGCACTATTTTTTTTTTGCATGCGTGCGTCGCACACGCGTGGAGGTCGGTCGCCGCCACCCTCCAATGCCAACCGCAAGCGCCGCCGGCATCGACAACCGCTCCTGAATTTTTTTTCCTGGCGGTGAAGCTTTGACCAGCAACAGCATCGATTTGCGCAAACTTTTTGCCGCCCAGGCACCGTGTACAACCGCACCGATGACACGCGCCGCACGCGACAGGCACGTGCGTCGAACGCGCATCGACGCGCCTGTTCCCTTCCCGGCTGGCGACCACATCATCACGCGACACTGACAGCAACGCATAAAAAAAACGGCCGCACCAGGCGGCCGTTTTCCGGCGAACGCAGGACTCAGTGGTCCTCGTTCTCCAACATCTCGGCATAGTCGTCCGGGCCGAGCAGGTCATTCAACTGTTCCGGTTCGGACAGCTCCACAACAAACAACCAACCTTCGCCGTAGGCGTCTTCGTTGATCGTTTCCGGCTTGTCGGCCAGGGCTTCGTTGACTTCGAGCACGGTGCCGGACACCGGGCTGTAGACATCCGATGCCGCCTTGACCGACTCGACCACGGCCACGCCGGTGCCGGCCTGGATGCTGTCGCCTACTGCCGGCAGCTCGACATAGACCAGGTCGCCCAGCAGGCCCTGGGCATGATCGGAAATACCAACGGTGACACGGTTGCTGCCTTCAACACGGGCCCATTCGTGGGACTTGAGAAACTTCAGGTCGCCGGGGATCTCGCTCATGGAACTACTCCGAAAAAACGGTGGTCGGGAAGAATTACTAGTTTAACCAACCGGGCGCGGGCTGGCGCCCGCCCCGGTCCTGCATCACGGATTGATACCGGCCTGTGCCTGGCCATCACGCACGAACGGGAACTTCACCACGCGCACCGGCACTTCCTTGCCGCGGATGTCCACGCGCACATCGCCCGGCTCGCCACCCGGCACGCGGGCAAACGCGATGGCCTTGCCCAGGGTCGGCGAGAACGTGCCGGACAGGATCTCACCGTCGCCATTGGCGGTGAGCACCTTCTGGCCATGGCGCAGCACGCCCTTTTCGTCCATCACCAGGCCGATCATCTGCCGCGCATTGCCTGCGGCTTTCTGCGCTTCCAGCACGTTTCGGCCGATGAAGTCACGCGGCGCGCCATCGGCCAGATCGTCCAGCGCGACCGTCCAGGCCAACGCCGCTTCGTAAGGACTGATGGCTTCGTCCATGTCCTGGCCATACAGATTCATGCCGGCTTCCAGACGCAGCGTGTCGCGTGCGCCCAGACCGGCAGGCTTCACGCCTGCGGCAAGCAGCGCATTCCAGAAGGCGACGATCGCATCCTGCGGCAGCAGCACTTCGTACCCATCCTCACCGGTGTACCCGGTGCGCGCGACGAACAGCGGCACGCCGTCGGCCGCCTTGATGTCCAGCGCAGCAAAGCGGCCCAGCTTGGCCAGTGCCGCGCGGTCGCTTTCCGCCACCAGCCCGGCCACCAGCTCGCGTGCCTGCGGGCCCTGCACCGCGACGATGGCCAGGTCTTCGCGTTCGATCACGTCCACGTCAAACGCCGCGGCGTGCTGGCGGATCCAGGCCAGGTCCTTCTCGCGGGTGGAGGCGTTGACCACCATGCGGAAGAAATCCTCGCCCAGGAAATACACGATCAGGTCATCGATGACACCGCCCTGCGCATTGAGCATGCACGAGTACAACGCCTTGCCGGTGACCTTGAGCTTGTCGATGGAGTTGGCCAGCAGGTGGCGCAGGAACTCGCGGGTGCGCGCGCCCTTCAGGTCGACCACGGTCATGTGGCTGACGTCGAACATGCCGGCGGCGCGGCGCACAAGGTGGTGCTCATCGATCTGCGACCCGTAATGGATCGGCATGTCCCAACCGCCGAAGTCGACCATCTTGGCGCCGAGTGAGCGGTGGGTTTCGTTGAGCTTGGTCTGCAGGGTCATGGCTGTTCCACGAAAAGGGGGCCGCCATTATCCCAGATGGTTACCGTTAAAACCTGCGGCACTGCCACAACGGCAGTGCCGCCGCCGGTTCAGACCGGCTGCACCTTCAGGGTCATGCCATCCACGGCCACCACCCGCACCCGGCTGCCGCTGGGCAGGTCAGGCCCGGACACCACCCACAGCGCATCGTCGGCCTTGGCCCGGCCGGTGCCATCGATGATGGCCTGCTCCAGCTCCAGCACGCGTCCGACCAGTTGTTCGGCGCGGCGGTTGAGCAAGGGCTGGTCGCTGGGCCGTGCGCGTTGACGGAACCAGGTGCGGTAGACCTGGATCGCCACAAAGCTGAGCACCACGAACAGGATGACCTGCAGCAGCACCGTCATGCCCTCGAATGCCCATACCAGCAGGAACACGATGGCTGCGGCAATGCCCATCCACAGCATGAATGCACCTGGCGCCAGTGCCTCGGCGGCAAACAACCCCACCGCCAGCGCCGCCCATACCACCACTTCCCAGCGCATGGCTCAGCGCCCCAGCGGCGGCGGGTTGCCGCGTGCGGTCGGCTTGGCGTCGGCCTGCTTGGCGAAGGCTTCCTTGGCCAGTTCGGAGATACCGGCAATGGAGCTGATCACCCCGGTGGCCTCCATCGGCATCAGCACCAGCTTCTGGTTGGGCGAGCTGGCCAGCTCACTGAACGCTTCCACGTACTTCTGCGCGATGAAGTAGTTGATGGCCTGCACGCTGCCATTGGCGATGGCATCGGAGACCATCGCGGTCGCCTTGGCCTCGGCCTCGGCCAGCCGCTCGCGCGCCTCTGCATCGCGGAACGCGGCCTCCTTGCGACCCTCGGCCTCCAGCACTGCGGACTGTTTCTGGCCCTCGGCGCGAAGAATTTCGGACTGCCGAATACCTTCGGCCTCAAGCACTGCCGCACGCTTGTTCTGCTCGGCCATCTTCTGCTGCTGCATCGACTGCACCAGGTTGGCTGGCGGCTGGATGTCCTTGATCTCGATGCGGGTGACCTTGACCCCCCAGGGGTTGGTCGCGTGGTCGACCACATTGAGCAGCTTGGCGTTGATGGTCTCGCGCTGGCTCAGCGATTCGTCCAGGTCCATCGAGCCGATCACGGTGCGGATGTTGGTCTGCACCAGGGCGATCATCGCCACTTCCAGGTTGGCCACCTCATAGGCGGCCTTGGCCGCGTCCAGCACCTGGAAGAACACCACGCCATCCACGCGCACCACGGCATTGTCCTTGGTGATGACGTCCTGGCTGGGCACATCCAGCACCTGCTCCATCATGTTCACCTTGCGCCCTACCCCGTAGACGATGGGGATCAGGAAATGCAGACCCGGGGTCATCGTGCTGGTGTACTTGCCGAAGCGCTCCACCGTCCATTCATAGCCCTGCGGCACCATCCGTACCGTCTTGAACAGGATGATGATCCCCGCCACCGCCACGACCAATGCCAGTACCGCTGCGCCACCGCCCATCGCCCACTCCCTGTGCCGAGTCTGTTGTCTGGCGAGTATAGGTCGCCGGCTGCGCTACAGGCGCACGCGACCGCGCAGGATGTCGATGAACATCACCCAGTCACCGGCAAATGAATACAAGGGGTGGCGGAAGGTGGCCGGGCGGTTCTTCTCGAAGAAGAAATGCCCCACCCAGGCAAAACCGTAGCCGCACAGCAGCGCGGCCAGCACCCAGCCCCATTGGCCACGCCAGAGCGCCATCGACACGCAGCCCAGCACGCCCCAGCTGCCGATGAAGTGCAGGCGCCGGCTGACTGCGTTGCTGTGCTCCTGCAGGTAGAACGGATAGAACTGGCGGAAGCTGCTGAAACGCGACATGGCCGGCCCCGGCGTCAGGAGCGGCCAGCATAGGGCTTTCAGCTGCTGCGTGGCGCGAACATGATCACGGCCATGCCCAGCAGGCACAACGCGCCACCCAGCAGGTCCCAGCGCGTGGGCTTGACCGAATCGACCAACCACAGCCACAGCAGCGCCACGCAGACATAGACACCACCATAGGCGGCATAGACGCGCCCGCTGGCCGTCGGGTGCAGGGTCAGCAACCAGGCGAACAACGCCAGGCTGGCGGCGGCTGGCAGCAGCAACCATGGGCTGCCCTGCTGGCGCAGCCACAACCATGGCAGGTAGCAGCCGACGATCTCCGCCAACGCTGTCACCAGGAACAGGGCGAAGGTCTTCACTGGCCGCCGTCCTTTTCCGCCTGTTTCACCGCCTGCCACAGTGCTTCCTGCTGTTCCAGCGACAGCGCCTGCATGCCGCCGGATGACTGCGCCTGTGCCTCCATGGCACGGAAGCGCCGTTCGAACTTGTGATTGGCCTGGCGCAGCGCGCTGCCCACGTCAACCTTGGCATGGCGGGCCAGGTTGGCGCAGACAAACAACACGTCGCCCAGCTCCTCCTGCAGGCGCTGCTGGTTGTCGGCACCGGCAGCGGCGGCATCGAACTCGGCCTGTACCTCGTCCACTTCCTCGCGCAGCTTGTCCAGCACCGGCGCGGCGCTGGGCCAATCGAAACCGGTGCGCGCGGCCCGCGATTGCAGCTTGGTGGCGCGCTGCCACTCCGGCAGGCCACGGGCAATGCCGGCCAGCGCGGAGTTGTCCTGCTCGCCCTTGGCCGCACGCTCGGCACGCTTGATGGCTTCCCAGTTGGCGCTGACCTCACCGGCGCCGCTGACCGCCGCATCGCCAAAGATATGCGGGTGGCGGCGCTGCATCTTGCTGCTGATCGAGGCCACCACATCGCCAAAATCGAAGGCCCCCTGCTCGCTCGCCATCTGCGCATGGAACACCACCTGCAGCAGCAGGTCGCCGAGTTCATCCTTCAGCTCCGCCAGATCGTTGCGATCAATCGCGTCGGCCACTTCGTAGGCTTCTTCCACCGTATACGGTGCAATGCTGGCGAAGTCCTGCTGCAGGTCCCACGGACACCCGCGCTGCGGGTCGCGCAGGCGCGCCATGATCTGCAGCAGGGATTGGATATCGGTCAGTTCGGCCATCTGTTACCACCTTTCATGACGACGACGCCGGCAGAGGCCGGCGTGTTGTGGGGGGGCAAAGCAATACAGGGCAACCGGCTCTCACAGGCCGGCCACCCAATCGCGCCACGGCAACGAAGCATCGCCCAGGGCAACGAAATCACCGTTGAGCAGGCGCGGGCGCTGGTTGTACTGGAACGGTTCGCCACTGTCGGCCGCCAGTACAACGCCACCGGCCGCTTCCAACACGCATTGACCGGCGGCAGTGTCCCACTCACTGGTTGGGCCCAGCCGCGGGTAGACGTCCAGCGTCCCTTCGGCAATGCGGCAGAACTTCAACGAGGAGCCCTGCGCTATCAGTTCAATATCCCCCATCCGCGCCAGCAGTTCTTCGGTCCGCGGGCTGCGGTGCGAACGGCTGGCAGCCACCCGCAGCGGCAGCGCGGGTGGCACGCGGGTGACAATCGCGTCCTCGTTGCTGCCATCGCGCCGGTAGGCCTTGCCGCCACGCTGACCGTGCCAGACCACGCCGGTCACCGGTGCCTGCACCACGCCGAACACGGGCAGGCCCGCATCGATCAACGCGATGTTGACGCTGAACTCGCCATTGCGCTTGATGAACTCGCGGGTGCCATCCAGCGGATCAACCAGCCAGTAGCGCTGCCATTGGCGGCGGGTTTCCCATGGCAGCTGGGCCGACTCCTCCGACAGCACCGGCACATCGGGGGTCAGCGCGCCCAGGCCCTGCACGATGAACCGGTGCGCGGCCAGGTCGGCGCTGGTGACCGGGCTGTCGTCGTCCTTGCGCTGGACATCGAAACCATTGGCATAGACCTGCAGGATCGCCGCACCGGCACGATGGCTGATGTCGATGACCGCTTCGCGCAACGCCTGGTTGATGATCATGCGCCGCGCCCCAGCCATTCACGGGCGATGAACAGCGCCGCCAGCGAACGCCCTTCGGAAAAATCCTCACGCAGCATCAACTGGTCCAGTTCAGCAAGTTTCCAGGGCACCACTTCCAGCTCCTCCGGCTCGTCACCGGGCAATCGTTCCGGGTACAAGTCACGCGCCAGCACCAGCCAGGACTGGTGACTCATGTAAGTAGGCGCAAGGGTCAACGCCCGCAGCGTATCCAGCTGACGGGCACCATAGCCGGCCTCCTCCTTGAGCTCGCGGTCGGCGGCCTGCAGCGGCGTTTCACCTGCATCGATGCGGCCCTTGACCAGGCCCAGTTCGTAACGATGCAGCCCCGCTGCGTATTCACGCACCAGCAACACGGTTTCATCATCCAGCATCGGCACCACCACCACCGCACCATGGCCACGGCTGACCAAGCGTTGGAAATGGCGGCGTTCGCCGTTGGAGAACTCCAGGTCCAGCTGTTCCTGCTGGAACGGACCGATGGTTTCTTCGGTGATGCCGTGGATCTGCGGAAGCCGGCGGCTCATGCGCCACACCCGGCACGACGGCGGTAGACCGATAGAATGTGCATTGGCAGATACGTTTCCATGAACCTGAAATGCTAACAGACCCAGCCCTCCCCCCGTTGCCCCGCCGTCATGAGGATGCCGCATGCGCCTGACCCGCTGCCCCATCGCGCTGCCGTTGGCCGTGGGCCAGACCGTGGCCCTGCCCGAAGATGCCGCCAACCACCTGGTGCGGGTGATGCGCCTGCGCGAGGGCGATGCCTGCGTGCTGTTCAACGGTGACGGCCACGACTACACCGCCGTGGTGGTGGGCCTGGGCAAGCGCGAGGTCACGCTGCGGATCGATGCGGCCCAGCCCGTGCACAACGAATCCCCGCTGGCCATCACCCTGCTGCAGGGCATTGCCCGCGGCGAAAAGATGGATCTGATCCTGCAGAAGGCAACCGAGCTGGGCGTGAACGCGATCATCCCGGTCAATGCCGAACGCACCGAGGTGAAACTGGATGCGGCGCGTGCGGAAAAGCGCATCGCCCATTGGCGCAGCGTGGTCGCCTCGGCCTGTGGCCAGTCCGGGCGGGCGCGCATTCCCGCCATCGCTGCACCGCAGGCGCTGGCCGCTGCGGCAGCATACTTGCCTGCGCAGACCCTGCGTCTGACCCTGGACCCGGAGGGCGAGCATCGCCTCGCCGGGCTGTCCGCTGCCCCGGCCAACGGCGTGGTGATTGCGATCGGCCCGGAAGGCGGTTGGTCGCCGCGTGACCGCCAGGTACTGGCCGAGGCCGGTTTCCAGGGCCTGCAGCTTGGCCCGCGCATCCTTCGCACCGAGACCGCCGGCCTGGCCGCGATAGCTGCCCTGCAGGCGCGGCTGGGCGACCTGTAACCCTACTCGGCAGGCACGCCGCAAACCGCGAAGCCCGCATCGCCGGGCCGCCATTCAAACGCAGGCATGTCTCATGCGCTTCGCGGCTTCCACCACGCATGCGGTCAAGAAAAAGCCCGGGCTGGCCCGGGCTTTGACGTTCAGCTGATCGGCGGACGCTGTGCGTTTCCGTTCAGGCCGCGATGTTGGCCAGCGCACTGGTTACCGCCGCCTCGATCGCATCCAGGTCCGGCAGCAGCGCACTCTGTTCGCCCAGCAGCACACGCATGTGCACGCCATCGGGCAGGTTTTCTTCCGATGCGTCGGCCAGAAGACCGTCGCGCGGCACCGCGATCAGTTGCGGGAAGCTCTGGGTCAACAGCGCGAAGTACGGCAAGTCCGGGTTACCACCCAGCGCCTTGAGCACCACCACCTTGTTGTTGCTGCCCAACGACTCACTGCCGTGCCCGCTCAGGCCCGCGTAGGACAGCAGCGGCACGCTCCAGCCATGCCAAGCGATCTGCCCGACCAACCAGGTCGGTGCGTTGGCCAGCGGCTGCACCGATACGCGCGCCATCATTTCGGCCACGGTGGCGTTGGGCAACAGCACCCGCTCATTGCCTGACTGGATCAGGACACCGCGTACTTCGTCTTTGTTTGCGTAGCTCATCGTCAGTTCCTAGGCAGGTGCGATCTCAGTTGCCGCAATGGGCAGCCAGTTCCGCCACCAGATGTTCGGGATCACCCGCCAACATGCCGGCAACCGCCAGCTGGCTTGCGGCGGCCGGGTCATAGCACCCCTCGCCGACCTGGCCGGCAACCCAGCCGCCACTGCCGGCAAATGCCAGCACCGGCTCGACCAGGGCCACGTCCGCACCGCTGAGCAGCAACACCGCGCTGCCTTCGGGCTGCAGCGCCGACAGCAGGTCAGAGGCCGTGGCGCTGAACACCAACCCAGACGTCTCGGACGCCAGGCCAATGCCGTCCGGCAGGATGTAGATATTCCCCTGCTGCAGTGCCTGGCCCGGATCGGCAAGCGCCACCGGCAGAACTGCGGCACGCGACATCTGCTTGACCAGATTGGCATAGCGGCCGCCATCCAGACGCAGCTGCACCAATACCGGGCGATTGAAGTCCTCCGGCAGGCCGGCCAACACCCGGCGTACCGCATCAGGGCCACCAATACCGGCAACCAGCAGCACCGCATTACGGCTGCCACCGTCAGCGGTTTCTTCCAGCTCCACCAGCGACAGCGAACTGTTCAGCAGGCTGGCCAACGCAGGCGGTGGCTCGGCCGCCACCTCCACTGCCGGGGCGGCTTCGGTATAGGCATCGTCTTCCAGCAGCGACCATTCCGAGAAGCCCTTGCCCGCAACCGGTGTTGCCGGCGTGCCCGCAGCAGGCTGTTCCGATGCCGAAGGCAACGGCGGCGGCATGCCGCGCGTACCTGAATCAACCGATTCCTCCGCGAACTGTGCCGGCGGCGCCGCCGAGGCGATCAGTTCCTCGAACGACAACACATCAGCAGGGGCTTCGCGCTGCACCGGCGGCGGAGAGAACGCCGCACTGGCAAAATCCTCCGCTTCGGCCAAGGCCGGGTCGAACTGCAAGCCTGCATGCGATTCCGGCTGCGCCGGTTGTTCCTGCTGTTGTTCCGGCGCCGGTGCCTGTTCTGGCGCAGCAGGTGTAACGTCCGCATCGCTTTCCTGGCCCGGCGGCAGCACGTTGGCATGGCCCTGCAGCTTGGCCGCCAGATGGCGTACCCAGCGCTGTGCCTCCCAGCCCTCACGCCGCGCGGCCAGTTCAGCCTCTTCGAACATCAGGTTGTACTGGCCGCTTTCCAACACGTTTTCCAGCTGTTCCAGCGCGTCTTCGACGGCCGGTTCCAACGCCACCAGCACGACCTGGGGGGCGGCGGCCTGCAGTGCGGCCAGATCCAGCGTGTTGGGGTCTTCTTCCAGCACGACGTGGCCACCCGCAGCGCTCACCCCTTCGCGCAGGCGATCGCGGGCGACGCCGGCGCGGGCCAGCAAGGCAACCAGGCAGGCAGTGTCATCAGTCGCGTGCACGGGCGATCCCCAGCAGGTCATAGACATTGCGCATCAAATCCAACTCCTGGTACGGCTTGCCGAGATAGCGCTGCACACCGATCTCGAAGGCACGCTGGCGGTGCTTGTCACCGCTGCGCGAGGTGATCATCACGATCGGCACGTCCTTGTAGCGCGGATCGGCACGCATGGCGGTGGCCAGCTCGTAGCCGTCCATGCGCGGCATTTCGATATCCAGCAGCATCAGGTCGGGCACGCGCTCCTCCAGCAGCTCCAGCGCCTCGACGCCGTCGCGCGCGGCGACCACGTCCAGGTTGTGGCGCTCCAGCACGCGGCCGGTGACCTTGCGCATGGTCAGCGAGTCGTCGACCACCATCACCAGCGGTACATGCCGCTGGCTGCTGGCGGCGGCCACTTCCACCGGCTGCTGTGGCTGGGTGAGATGACGGCGCACCAGCGGTGCCACGTCCAGGATCACCACCACATTGCCCTCACCGGTGATGGTGGCGCCGTAGATGCCCGGTACCGAGGCGATCTGCAGGCCCACCGGCTTGACCACGATTTCGCGGTTGCCCAGCACCTGGTCGATCGCGACCGCCGCGCGCAGGTCGCCCGAGCGCACCAGCAACAGCGGGATCTCGCTCTGGCCTTCGGCCTTGGCGGCCGCCAGGCCGACCAGCGCGCCGAGGTTGTACAGGCTGAAATCTTCGCCGTTGTAGTGGTAACCGCCCTCACCGGACTCGAAGCGCTCGCGCGAGATGCGGCCGATACCGCTGACCGACGCCACCGGTACCGCGTAGGTGGTTTCGCCAATGCGCACGAACACGGCCTGGGTGACGGCCAAGGTCTGCGGCAGGCGCAGGGTGAAGGTGGCACCGTGGCCGCGCTCGGACAGGATGTCCACCGAGCCGCCCAACTGCCGCACTTCGTTGCGCACCACGTCCATGCCCACGCCGCGGCCGGCCAGCTGGCTGACCTGCTCGCTGGTACTGAAGCCCGAGGCGAAGATCATCTGATCCAGGCGGGCGTCGGCGATTTCCTCGTTGGCGGCCAGCAGGCCGCGCTGCTCGGCGCGGCGGCGGATCGCTGCGCGATCCAGGCCGGCACCGTCATCGGCCACTTCCAGCACGATTTCCGAACCTTCCCGGCGCAGGCGCAGGGCGATCTCGCCCTCTTCCGGCTTGCCGGCGGCAGCACGTGCCTCGGGCACTTCCAGGCCGTGGGCAACCGAGTTGCGCAGCATGTGCTCCAGCGGCGCGACCATGCGATCGAGTACGTTGCGGTCCAGTTCGCCGTGGGTACCTTCCAGCTTGAGCTGCACCTGCTTGCCGGTATCCTGAGCCGCCTGGCGGACCACGCGACGCAGGCGCGGCACCAGACCGTCGAACGGCACCATGCGCGCACGCATCAGGCCGTCCTGCAGTTCCGAGCTGACGCGTGACTGCTGCTGCAGCAACACGTCATAGTTGCGCGACAGGTCGTCCAGCACGCTCTGCAGGCCACCCAAGTCGGCCGCCGATTCGTTCAGCGCACGGCTGAGCTGCTGCAGGGTGGAGAAGCGGTCCAGTTCCAGCGGATCGAAGGTCTGGTCGGCCTGCTCATGCTCGCGGCGGTAGCGCGCCACGATCTGCGCTTCGGTTTCCAGGTCAAGACGACGCAACTGGTCGCGCAGACGCGCGTTGGTGCGGTCCAATTCGGCCATGGCACCACGGAAGGCACCCAGCTGCTGTTCCAGGCGCGAGCGGTAGATGGCCACTTCGCCGGCGTGGTTGACCAGGCTGTCGAGCAGGTCAGCGCGCACGCGCACCTGTTCCTGGCCACGCGGCGCGGCTTCGTCCTCGCTGCTGGCCTCGTCGATGACCGGCGCCGACAACGGCACGCTCTCGGCCAGCGGCTGCGGCTGCACGTCCAGCTGTTCCACCGCAACCTGCGGTGCACTGTCGCTGACCGCCGCTTCGACCGGGGCCGGCGCGGCCTCGGCACGGCCATCGGTACGCGACTCGAACGCCTCGATCAGATCCGCCGGCATCTGCACCGCGCGGTGTTCGCCGGTACGGATCAGCAGCTGGTGCAGGCGGTCGAAACCGCGCTCCAGCAACTGCAGATCGCTACGGGTGATCTCGGTGCGGTTGGCAGCCACGGCTTCCAACAGCGATTCGATGCCGTGGCCCAGGTCGCCGATGGCATTGATGCCGGCCATGCGTGCGCCACCCTTGAGAGTGTGCAGGTCACGCTGCAGGCCAGCCAGCACTTCGCGGTCTTCCGGCGCAGCGCGCAGTTCGCTGATCAGGCCGTCGCAATGGTCGAGCAGGTCCTTGCCTTCCTCGACGAAAATGTCCACCAGCTCGCGATCCAGCTCGTTGAAGTCGAGGTGACCCGCGTCGAACTGGCTGCCTGACGGTTCCAACACCGCAGCCGGCACGCTCTCGAACACCGGCGCGGTCAGCGGCGCCAGCTCGATCTTCGAGACCGTGCTGCCATCCGCGTCCACGGAAACCGGCGCTTCCGCCGCGGCTTGCTGGCCGGCTTCTGCTTCGCCCAGATCCAACGCGGCAGTATCCGCCTGCGAAGCGTCTGCATCGACGGCTTCTGCCTCGAAAACTTCTGCCTCGACGGTTTCTGCTTCGACAGCTTCTGCCTCGACGGCTTCTGCCTCGGCAGCTTCCACTTCGACAACTTCTGCTTCGACGGCTTCTGCCTCGGCAGCTTCCACTTCGACGGCTTCTACCTCGGCAGCTTCCACTTCGACAACTTCTGCTTCGACGGCTTCTGCCTCGGCAGCTTCCACTTCGACAGCTTCTGCTTCGACGGCTTCTGCCTCGACAGCTTCTGCTTCGACGGCTT
>DAMCTY010000004.1:19524-150176 GCA_032112995.1 Stenotrophomonas sp.
CTGCCTCGACGGCTTCTGCTTCGACGGCTTCTGCTTCGACGGCTTCTGCCTCGACGGCTTCTGCTTCGACGGCTTCTGCTTCGACGGCTTCTGCTTCGACGGCTTCTGCCTCGACAGCTTCTGCTTCGACGGCATCTACCTCGACAGCTTCCGCTTCGACAGCCTCTACTTCGATAGCTTCTGCTTCGCCTGCCTCTACCTGCAGGGCTGCGACCCCAACGTCGTCCGCTTCAACCGGTGCTTCAGCCGCGGTCGCTTCGACAGCATCCACCGGTGCTGTGACCTCGGCCTGATCAGCCGAGCGGGCGCTCAAACCGGCAACGATGGAAAGCGCGGCAGCGACCGCATCCGACGGCGCGCTGGCAGCAGACGGGGTCGGTTCGCCCCAACGTGCGGCGGGTGCTTCGACCAGCGGCGCCGGGGTTGCCTCCGGCACCACGGGCGCCGTAAACGACGGCAGCTCGCCAAGCGTGTCTTCCAGCATCGACTTGTCGAAATAGGCAGACAGGTCTTCCATCGCGACCAGTTCCGCCTTTGCCGGCGCGGTGACTTCGGCGGTTTCCGGCACGGTGTCCGCCGGCACCGGCGGCAGTTCGTCGTCCAGCGCCATCGGCGGCCACTTGGCGTCCGGCAAGCCGTCGACCAGGGCCTGCAGGCGTTCAGCCAGGCCCGGGAACGCAGGAATGCGCGGTGACGGTTGGCGCAGCGCGCTGATGGTTGCATCCACCGCGGCCGCCATCTGCGCCAGCGCAGCCACACCGGCCACGCCCGGCACGATGCCGGCAGCCAGCGAACGCTTGACGAAGGATTCGGCCGGGGTGGTGATGCCGGTGATGACCGGCACATCGGTCATCGCAAAGGCACCACTCATGGTATGGACCGCACGCAGCAGATCTTCCGATACCGCCTGCGGCTGGGTTGCCGACTGCAGCAACCAGGCGTTGACCGTCCCCAGATGCACGCCGATCTCGGCTTCCAGGATTTCACGCAGCACGCTGTCCACCGACGCCGGCGTGCCATCGAGCACGTCGGCAACGTCCGCCGGCTGCACCGGCACTTCCGTCTGCGGCACCGCTGCAACAGGCGGTGCCGCTGCCTCGCTTGCGCCAGCCACGTAGAACGCCTCTTCACCAGCGGCCACACGGTCGGCTACGTCCTGGATCGCCAACAGGTCGGAGTGGATGCTGCCGCTGCCGCGCAATGCCGCATTGAGCTCGGGCAACACGTCGTAAGCCTGGCCCACCAGTGCAAGCACCGCCGGACTGGCCGGGCGGCTGCCATCCAGTACGCGGTTGAGCATGCTCTCGATCTTCCAGCTGAACTCGCCCAGGGTGCGCGCGCCAACCAGGCGCCCACTGCCCTTGAGCGTATGGAACACGCGGCGCACCGGGCGCAGCCTTTCCATGTTGGCCGGCGCCGCGCGCCAGGCCGGCAGCAGCTTGCCGAGGTTCTCCAGCTCTTCGTCGAACTCCTCGATGAAGACATCGCGGATGTCCTGGTCGATATCTTCGCCGTTGTCGATGAAACCACCGTCCAGTGCCGGCACCGTTGCAGCTGCCACGGTCGTGGTGGCGACAGCGGCTTCGGCGGCTTCCTGCGGCGCTACGGCTTCGACGGCGGGCTGCGCGAAGGGATCGAAGGCCGCCGCAGCGGCATCCAGCTCGGCCAGGAAGGCCGCTGCTTCAGCGTCCTCCAGGACGGGTTCGGGCACGTTGTCTTGAGCAGACGCGGTCACGTCCGGGGCAGTTACCGCGTCGCCTTCGGCAGTGACATCCGCCGGCAGCGAGCCGGCGGCATCGCGCGCACCATCGTCCGAAGCAACAAGCTCCGGCTCGATGTCCTGCAGCTGCCAATCGGTCGCCGCGGTGCCTGCGCTGTGTTGCTCCAGCTGCAACGCGCCATCGTCCTGCACGCTGGCGGTGATCTCTTCCAGCTGCCAGGCACCCGCGTTGGTCGAGGCCTCGGCCACGGTGACCGGTTCTTCCAGGTCCGCCTCGAAGAAACCGTCGGCCAGCGACATTTCAACGTGCGCCGGTGCCTGCGTGGCCCCGACCGAAGCGGCCACCGGCTCCATCTCCAGTTCCAGCAGGCTGCTGTCGAAGCTGTAGGTGTCGCTGGCAACCGCAGCTGCATCGCTTTCTGCCGCAACCGGATCGAAGCTGCCGTGCAGCGCATCACCCGTCAGGCTGGGCTCGGTGTCCAGATGGCCTTCCAGGGCGATCGGCGCAAGGGTGTAGGTGCTGTCCTGCTGCGCCGGCGCTTCCGCTGCAACCGGATCAAATCCGGTGCTCTGCGTCGCGTAGGGCAACGACTCCGCTGCGGTCTGCGCAATGACCGGCGGTTCGGCAACCGGCACCGGCTTGGCGTTGATGGCGGCACCAAACACCAAGGGATATTCCTGACGTGCAGCTGCCGGGGCTTCCGCCAAAGGCGGCAGCGGCGGCGGCCCGCTGGGCGCTGCGACAGCCGTCTGGGCCGCCGCATCCTGCCCTGCGACGGGAGCTTCTTCGAAAGTTTCCTGCTGCATTTCGGCAGGTGCCAAGGCCTCGACCAACGGCTCGACGTTCCAGTCGGCAGCGGGCACAGCAACATGGGCAGTTTCGGCAGCATCGTGCAGCGACGCGATGGCGGGCGATGCCGCAACCGGCTCCACGCTCCATGCGCTGTCCGGCACGTCAGCCTCAATGGCGGCAGATGGCACGTCCTGAACCGGTTCGACGGCATCCGGGCGCGCAATCGGGTCCAGGCCCCAGGCCGGTGCGGCGACCGTTTCAGCCGCCGGCACAGCCACCACCGGCGCGGCCGATGCACTGGGCAGCGGCCAATAGTTCAGCGCCTCCAGGCTGCTGCGGGTGATGTCGAGGATGTCCTCGCGGCCCGGGCGGCGATCGCGCAGGGCTTCCAGGTAGTACTCAAGGCTGGCCATTGCGTCGGCCAGGGTGTCCAGCTGGCGGCCACTGGGCACGCGCTGGCGCTCGACCAGTTCAACCTTGATGTATTCGCGCACCGCCTGCAGGTAATCCGCCGGTGCCGGCAGGTCCAGCATGCGCAGCGCACCGGCAACCTCGCCAAGCAGGCGCGGCACTTCGGTCAGGCGCTGGTGGTCCCAGCTGGTTTCAATGAAGGCGACAAAGGACTCGCGTGCCGCGGTGAAGTTGGCGATGGCTTCGTGGGCCAGCACCTCCACCGTGCGGCGGGTTTCCACCGATGCAGGATCGTCCTCACCGGCAGTACTGGCGCCCAGGTGGGCTACCTGGTCGTCCAGCGATGCATCCACATAGAGCAGCGCGCCGGCGATATCCAGCAGCAGGTTGTCGTCGATGTTGCGATTGCCCGACACCACGTCGCGCAGCGCATCGCGCTGCTGGGCGACGATGCCACGGGCCACGCCCAGGCCCATCACGCCGAGGGTGTCGGAGACAGCACCAAGTTCGTTCACCTGCACCTGCAGGTCGGCAGGATTGCCACCGGTGCGTACGTGCAGGTCCAGCGCATCCTTGATGCGCATCAGTTCTTCCTTGACCGCACCGCCTACCGTGTCCAGCAGCTCACGGTTGCGCCCGCTCAGGCTGCCACGGGCATGCTCGAGCTCGGCCGGGCTGGCGTCGCCGGCGTCCGGGTTGAAGGCGAACAGCACGCTTTCGTTGATGCCTTCAGCACCGCGCGCAGCGCGGATTTCATTGAGCAGCGGCAGCAACACGATGGGAATGTCGCGGTGGCCGTTCTGCAGGCGCTCCAGATAATCCGGCAGCAACACGGTACCGCGCATCAAGGTGGCACAGGCCTCCTCGCGGTCGGGCACGGCGTCCTCGCGCACGGCATTGGCCAGCAGCTCCATTTCCTCGGCAACCATCGCCGGGGCATACAGTTCCACCATCCGCAAGGTGCCCTGCACCTGGTGCAGATAGCCGGCGCAGAAGCGCATGCGGCCGGTGTCGCTGGGCTCCTCGACATAGGCCTCAACCTCGCTGCGCACCTGGCGCAGGGTCTCGTCCAGCTCGGGCTTCACCCAACCCAGTGCCGCGTGGCTCATGGCATCGCGCAAGGTACTCATTGCACTCCCCCGTGCAGGATCATCTGCATGCCGTCCTGGCGGCCCTGCATTGCGGTATGACGAAACTTCATCTGCTGGTTCCTTTGCATCCCCACCTGCTCAGCGCGCCGACGATCAAGCCGGCAGCTTGAAGTCGGCCACCGAACGACGCAGTTCCGCTGCCAACTGGTTCAGCTGGCCCAGCGAATCGGCGGTCTGCCCGGCACCCTGCGAGGTCTGGCCGGTAATCTGCCGGATCACGCCCATCGTCTGGGTGATGTCGGTAGCTGCCGAGGCCTGCTGGTGCGCGGCGATGGAGATGTTCTTGATGAGGTTGTTGAGCGCGTTGGACACGCGTTCGATTTCGGTCAGTGCAGTACCGGCGTCCTCGGCCAGGCGGGCACCGGACACCACTTCGGCGGTGGTCTGTTCCATCGAGGTGACCGCTTCGTTGGTATCGGCCTGAATCGCCTGCACCAGGCCTTCGATTCGGCGGGTCGCGCCGGAGGTACGTTCTGCCAGCCGCTGCACTTCGTCGGCCACCACCGCGAAACCGCGGCCGGCCTCACCGGCTGACGCTGCCTGCACGGCGGCGTTCAATGCCAGGATGTTGGTCTGCTCGGAAATGTCGTTGATCAGTTCCACGATCGAGCCGATCTCCTGCGACGACTCGCCCAGGCGCTTGATGCGCTTGGAGGTTTCCTGGATCTGGTCGCGGATCTGGTCCATGCCCTGGATGGTCTGGCGCACCACGCCGGCACCCTCGGTGGCGATGACCACCGAGCGCTGCGCCACTTCGGCCGACTCGCTGGAGTTGCGCGACACCTGTTCGATGGACGAGGCGATTTCACCGATGCGGTCCGAGGCGCTGGTGATCTCGTCGGCCTGGTGGCCGGCGGCCTCGGCCAGCTGCATGGCGGTGGCCTGGGTTTCCTGCGCCGACACCGCCACCTTGCTGGAGATGTCGTTGATCGTGGTCACCAGGTGACGCAGTTCGTCCACGGCGTAGTTGATCGCGTCGGCGATGGCGCCGGTCATGTCCTCGGTCACCGAGGCCTTCACCGTCAGGTCACCCTCACCGAGCGAGCTGATTTCGTCCAGCAGACGCATAATTGCCTGCTGGTTACGGCTGTTGAACTCCACCTGCGTCTGGTAACGCACTTCCTGCTCGCGGGAGCGGCTGCGCACCGAGCTCCACACGAAGCCGATGATCGACAGCACCGACAGGCCGCCGAAGATCACGCTCCACCAGAAGTTCGGGAAGATGCGGGTATCGCGGGCCGAACCGAAAGCCGAGAACGCATCGAACAGCTTGCGGCTGCTTTCCAGCATCTTGTCCGAGCCGGTCGCCAGCGCGGCGGCCGAGGACTGTGCGGCGAACAGGTTGCGCGAGCTGGCCAGGATGGCGTCGGCGTCCTTTTTCATCTTGGCCCACTGGTTGGCCGACTGCTCCAGGGCAACCTGGGCATCGGCACTGCGCACGGCGGCAATACCCATTTCCTGGTTGCCGTGGCGCAGGCCTTCAAGCACCTGCGAGAACACCACCATGTCGCGGGCCAGTGCGTCACCGGCGCCGCTGGCGGCAGCGCCACCGGCGCGGATTTCGGTAACACGGCGAGCCATGGTGCCCACCACCACCACCTGCTGCAGACCGTTGTAGACCTGCGAGGACTGCGCGCCACCAGCGGTCATCGCGCGCACCACTTCGTTCAGCTGCGCCTGCAGCTGCGGCACCGCACCCACGAAGCTGTCGGCGTTGCCGGCCAGCGCCAGCACCGCCGGCTCGGAGGCAACGATCTGCTCGGCGTTCTTGGACAGCGGCTTCCAGGTATCGACCAGGTTGCCCAACGGGCCGGACACGCCGCTCTCGTTGCCGTAGCGGCCCTGCAGCTCGCTCACGGTGCTTTCGACCTTGCCGCGGGTGTCCTTGAACGCAGCGTAGCTGTCACGGCTGCCGGCCACCGCCTCACGGCCCTGGTTGGCCAACTGCTGCGACAGCACCTGCAGGTCAGCGGCACCGGTACTGGCGCCTGCCAGGCGGCTGCCCTGCCATGTCGCCACGCCGGTATTGGCGCCGAACACGATCATCGACAACACCAGCAGGCCCAGCCAGAAGTTGGTGCCCAGATTGCCAAGCTTGCCAGTCCTGGCGGCTTCGGGAGCAGTACTCATCGTTCGACCTCGGTATCCAATGCGAAGTGGCAAGCCGCCGGTCAGGCGGCGGCTTGCCGGAATTCAGGAGTGCGGGAAAGCAGCGACAGCGAGAACACGCCCCAATCGCGGCCCTCGTCATGGAAGCCGCGCTCGACGAAGTGCGCGTAGCGGCCCTGGGCGATATCGCCGGCGGGCACACCCATCTGCGCCTCGAAGCTGCGCTGGCCGTAGAGCTCGTCGATGACCAGCGCCACGTCGCCGCCGGCCTGGCGCATGATCAGCACGCGCTGGCCTTCCTGCTGCGCGGTGCGCTCGCCTTCGAGGAAATACTTCAGGTCCACCACCGGGAACAGGTTGCCGCGCAGGTTGCCCACGCCCAGCAACCAGGGCTGTGCGCCCGGCACCGGGGTGACCGGCGGCATCGGTACGATTTCCACCACTTCGCGGAAATCGGATACCAGGTGGCGGCTGCCAACCCGGTAACCCACGCCACGCCAGACATCCTGCGAGAAGCGCCGTTCCGGCAACTGCACCGCATGCGCCAGGCTGCGCCGTTCGTAAGCTTCAAGGATGTCGAATGGAGAACGCATCAACCCACCAGTTTGTTGATCCGCGCGATCAGTTCGTCCTCACGCGGCGGCTTGACGATGTAATCGGTGGCCCCTTGACGCATGCCCCAGGCCTTGTCGGTTTCCATGCCCTTGGTGCTGACGATCAGCACCGGGATGTCGCGGGTGGTCTCGTCACGCGACAGCGCGCGGGTGGCCTGGAAGCCACTCATGCCCGGCAGCACGACGTCCATCAGCACCAGTTGCGGCCCCTGGCTGCGCGCCAGTTGCAGCCCTTCCTCGGCATTGTCGGCAGCCAGCACCTCGTGCCCGGCCTTGACCAGCCATTGCGTAAACACCGCCCTGTCGGTCGGTGAATCCTCGATCAACAAAATTCGAGCCATTGTGCCTTACCCCCTGGTCAGGCGTTGACGTATGTGCGGATGGCACCCAGTAGTTCGTCGCGGGTAAAAGGCTTGGTCAGATACTGCTCGGAGCCCACGATGCGGCCACGCGCCTTGTCGAACAGGCCGTCCTTGGACGACAGCATGATCACCGGCGTGCCCTTGAACAGCTGGTTGCCCTTGATCAGCGCGCAGGTCTGGTAGCCATCCAGGCGCGGCATCATGATGTCGACGAAGATGATCTGCGGCTGTTGATCGGCGATCTTGGCCAAGGCCTCGAAACCGTCGGTCGCGGTCACGACCTCGCAACCTTCCCGCTTGAGCAGTGTTTCAGCCGTGCGACGGATGGTCTTCGAGTCGTCGATGACCATCACCTTCAGCCCTGCGAGTTCCCCACCCGCAGCCATGTTTTCAACCATTAGCAATTTCCCCGGACGCGCGGCCCACACCGAACGTGATGCCGCCGCGAAAGCGCATCTATATCCCAGTCCTGCCCCGAACTGTCAAGCAGGGCACATTCGGCCCGGCTCTGCTGTCAGCCTAATGTGATACCAATCCCACTTCGAGCGCAGCTCCATTCAGGCTCCACTGTTCCGTTTTTCCGGCTGTGCGCCCCCCGCCCGAACCGCTACCATGACCGCTGCACTGCCGGATTCAAGTCATGCCATTAGATGTCATCGTGGTGATGGACCCCATCGCCCACATCAAGATCGCCAAGGACACCACGTTTGCCATGCTGCTGGAAGCCCAGCGCCGTGGCCACCGCCTGCACTATGTCCGCCCCGGCGGGCTGTCGCTGCACGGCGGCCAGGCCCAGGCCGAGGCTGCCCCGCTGCAGGTGCGTGACGACAAGGCAGGCTGGTTCAGCCTGGGCGAGTTCGCGCCGCTGGCCTTCGGCCCCGGCCAGATCGTGCTGATGCGCAAGGACCCGCCGTTCGACGGCGAATACCTTTACGACACCCACATCCTCAGCGTCGCCCAACAGGCCGGCGCGACCGTGGTAAACGACCCGCAGGGGCTGCGCGACTTCAATGAAAAACTGGCCGCGCTGCTGTTCCCGCAATGCTGCCCGCCCACCCTGGTCAGCCGCAATGCGGCCGAGCTGAAGGCTTTCGTGCTGGGACATGGGCAGGCCGTGCTCAAGCCGCTGGACGGCATGGGCGGGCGCTCGATCTTCCGCAGCGGTACCGGCGACCCCAACCTCAACGTCATCCTGGAGACGCTGACCGACGGTGGCCGCCACCTTGCGCTCGCGCAGCGCTTCATCCCGGACATCAGCGCCGGTGACAAGCGCATCCTGTTGATCGATGGTGTACCGGTGGACTATTGCCTGGCACGCATTCCGCAGGGCGACGAGTTCCGTGGCAACCTGGCTGCCGGCGGCCGCGGCGAAGGCCGCCCGCTGAGCGAGCGCGATCGCTGGATCGCCGCCCAGGTCGGCCCGGAAATGAAGCGCCGTGGCATGCGTTTCGTGGGCCTGGACGTGATTGGCGATTACCTGACCGAGGTCAACGTCACCAGCCCGACCTGCGTACGCGAGCTTGATGCCCAGTACGGCCTCAACATCGCCGGCCAGTTGTTCGATGCGCTCGAGGCTGGCCTGGCCTGATGTACTCCCAGCCTGACGTCCTGCCGGCCGCCCCCCGGGTCACCGAGCAACAACGCCTGACCGCCACCTTGGTGTTGTCGGTGCTGGTGCATGGGCTGCTGATCCTGGGGGTGGGTTTTGCGGTCAGCGGCAACGCCCCGCTGGTGCCGACCCTGGATGTGATCTTCAGCCAGACCAGTACGCCACTGACACCCAAGCAGGCCGATTTCCTGGCCCAGGCCAACCAGCAGGGCGGCGGTGACCATGACAAGGCCCAGCGGCCGCGCGATGCGCAGTCCGGCATCGTGCCGCAGGCCCAGGACGGGCTGGCTCCGATCCCGCTGCAGGCCCAGACCGCCGCCACACCGCCACCGCCACAGGCACGGGTGATCACCAGCAGCACGGCCAAGGACGTGGTTGCCAACGCGCAATCGCAGCCTCTGCCCGAGCGACCCGATGCCGATGCACCGATGACCGCGCGCGAACAGCGCGATGCCGAAATGGCCCGGCTGGCGGCCGAGGTGCACCTGCGCTCGGAACAGTACGCCAAGCGCCCCAACCGCAAGTTCGTGTCAGCCAGCACCCGCGAATACGCCTACGCCAACTACCTGCGCGCCTGGGTGGACCGGGCCGAGCGCGTGGGCAACCTCAACTATCCCGACGAAGCCCGCCAGCGCCGGCTCGCAGGCCAGGTGGTGATCACCGTCGGCGTGCGCCGCGATGGAACCGTGGAGAGCAGCCGCATCCTGCGCAGCAGCGGCGTACCCCTGCTTGATGCCACCGCGCTGCGGGTGATCGAACTGGCGCAGCCCTTCCCGGCCCTGCCCAGGACCGAGGACAACATCGACATCCTGCAGGTCACCCGTACCTGGGTCTTCCTGCCCGGCGGGCAGCTGCACGACGATCGCTGAGCAACCAGTCCTCCTGAAACAAGCCGTATGGCGGCCATGCCGAAAGACGCGTGCAGCTGCAACGTCATTCAGGCGCTGAGTGCGGCCTGCAGCAGATCATCGGCGACGGCCAGCAGCATCGGGGCGTCATGCAAGGTTTGCCGCCACCCCGCCGGAATGCCCTCCAGTCCGTAATAGGCACCGGCCAACTGGCCGCAGATGGCTGCCGTGGTATCGGCGTCATCACCGAGATTGGCGGCCTTGAGCACAGCGCTGGCGTAATCGTCGGTGGTGGCAAAGCACCAGAGTGCAGCCGACAACGCGTCCACCACATAGCCGCTGCCACGGATTGCAGCCGCGTCCACAGCCACATGATCGCGCAGTGCGAGCGCTGCAATCGCCGGTGCACCCGGCGTTGCCCCATGCCCCAGCAGGATGGCCTGCTTGTCGTGACCCGCCAGCGCCATGCGCAACTGCGCGGCAAACAGCACGCAGGCATCCACCGCTTCGGTCGCGGCATGCGTTATGCGGGAGCTGTCAGCGGCCATCGTGGCCACCACCGCCAGGGGGCTGTGCGCGTAGTACATCGCCACCGGGGCAAGACGCATCAACGAGCCATTGCCCGCACTGCTTTCTGCCTGGCTGCCGCTGAACGGATCACCGCTGCGCAGATAGGCTTCCAGCGCTTGGCTGACGGTGCCACCGATATCGAAACATTCGCCGGTACTGCTCATGTAACCGTGCCGGTACCAGTTGCAATAGCGGTTCATCTGATCGACCGCATCGAAGCCCCGGCAGTGCAGCAGGCTGTGCGCAAGGCACAGTGCCATCGAGGTGTCGTCGGTCCACTGCCCTGGCTCCAGGCCGAACGGGCCACCACCAATCATGTCGGTGAGCGGCGCGAAACTTCCCGGGGCGCGGAACTCCAGGGTGGTCCCAAGCGCGTCGCCAACCGCCAAACCCAGCAGGCAGCCACGGAAACGGGACCGTGCGGGCGCGCGCGCGATCACCCCTTGGAGGCGCGCAGCGCCTGCTGCTCGACCAGGGTCAAGGCGACGTTGTCACGCAGGTAGGCCGGCTGCACCAATTCCGGCGCGATGCCCTCGCCGCGCGCCATCGCCGGCACCGCGAGCCTGAGCACGTCCGAAGCGCGCGGCAGCGCCTGAGCATCAACGCTGTGCAATCGCGACTGCAGGCGACTGGCAAGCACGCCTTCGCCCGCACCAAAGCCGGTGCCCACACCGGCCCAGGCACGGCCGTCATCAGGCAGTGCATAGGCATCCGGGGCAATCAGCAGTTCGCGGTCCTGCAGCTGCAGGCTGCCATCGGCATCACGCAGGTAACGCGCGGCATAGATCTCGCCCATGCGCGCATCGATGCTGGCCAGCACGCAGGGCGCATCCTGCGGCGCACGCAGCGCCAGGGTCTGCAGGGTCGAGACCGGCAGCAACGGCTTGTCCAGCGCCAGGGCAATGCCCTGGGCAATGGCAATGGCCAGCCGCACGCCGGTGAAGGCCCCGGGGCCACGCCCCAGGGCAATGCCATCGAGCTGGCTGCGGCTGATGCCTGCTTCGGCGAGCAGTTGCTCGGCCCACGGCAGACTCAATTCGGCATGCCTGCGCGGCGCCACCTCAAACCGCTCCAACACCTGCCCATCCACATACAGGGCAACGGAACAGGCTTCGGTGGCGGTTTCAAAGGCAAGCAGCTTCATGGCAACAATCACGACAGGGAAAAGGGAGGGGCAGCAGGGGCCGGGGCTTCCGGCACCAGTTCGGCATCGGCCGGCGGCCCATGCTCCGGCGCCCATTGTCGCGCAAAGAAGGCCTGCACATCGGCCAACTCGCGGGTGCGCCGGAACGGCGGCAGGGAATCGAGGAACACGCGTCCGTAGCCGCGTGAAAGCAGGCGGGGGTCGCACAGCACCAGCACGCCGCGATCGCTTTCGCTGCGGATCAGCCGGCCGACGCCCTGCTTGAGCGCGATCACCGCCTGTGGCAACTGCTCATCACGGAATGGATTGCCGCCCTCGCGGCGGATCGCTTCCAGCCGGGCCTCGAACACCGGATCGTCGGGCGCGGCAAAGGGCAACTTGTCGATCACCACCACGCTGAGCGCATCGCCAGCGACATCCACGCCTTCACGGAAACTGGCCGAACCCAGCAGCACGCCGTTGCCGGATTCGCGGAAGCGCTGCAGCAGACTGGCGCGCGGCGCTTCACCCTGCACGAACAACGGCCAGGGCCCACCGCGCAGTGCCTCGGCGGCCTCACGCAGCGCGCGGTGCGAGGCAAACAGCAGGAACGCCCTGCCCTGCGACGCCTCCAGCACCGGCCACAAGCTGGCGATCAGCGCCGCCCCGAAGCCACGTGCCGCCGGATCCGGCAACTGCTGTGGCAGGTAGCACAGCGCCTGCTGCTGCCAGTCGAAGGGGCTGGGTTGCAGCAGGGTATCCGGGTCGTCCAGCCCCAGGCGCGTGGCCAAGTGGCCGAAATCCCCATTGACGGTCAGCGTCGCCGAGGTGAACACCCAGGCCGCCATCGAACGTTGGCGATGCTCACGCAGCGGGCCGGATACATCCATCGGCGTGCGCTGGCAGCGGAACCCGCGCGGGGTCAGCTCATACCAGAGCACATCATTGCCAGGCGCGGCCTGCGGGAACAGCGAATCAGCCTCGGCAGCCGCCAGTTCGGGCGTGGCAACGTCCGTCGGCGCGGGGTCGACGTCCCATTCGCCCACCGCCGCGACGCTGTCGCCGTCCAGCCAACGCGACAGCCGTGACACCCCTTCCAAGGCACGGGCATGGCAGGCATCCAGTCCTGGCGAGGCCTCACGCAGCAGCGCCAGTACATCGCGCAACTGCGCGAGCGCTGCCGCCACGTCGTCAAAACCGTCGGCCACGGCAGGGTCCGCCAGCGCCCGCCAACGGGTGCCGCGTGCGGGCAGCTTTTCCATTGCCTCACGCAGCGCGCGCAGCGCCAGCTCCAGCGTCGCCACCGGTTGCTGCAGGCTGGCCTGTGCGCCCGCCACACTGCGGCACTCGGCCAGGCAGTCGCGCGCCAATTCCTGCCATGGGCGCATGCCGAAGCCCTCGCCGAAAAAATTGGCCGCCAGCTCCGGCAGCTGGTGCGCTTCGTCGATGACGAAGGCCTGCGCCCCCGGCAGGATTTCACCGAAGCCTTCCTGCTTGAGCGCCAGATCAGCCAGCAGCAGATGGTGGTTGACCACCACCAGGTCGGCTTCCTGTGCGCGCTGACGGGCGCGTACCACGAAGCAGTCGCTCCAGAACGGACATTCCGTGCCCAGGCAGTTGTCCATGGTCGAGGTGACCATGGGCAGCAACGGCGAATCGTCGGCCAGGCCTTCCAACTCGGCGACGTCGCCGTATTGGGTGCGCCCGGACCAGGCCACGATGCGCTGGAACTGCGCCACCTGTTCGGGGCTGCTGAAACGTGGCTCGCCGCGCGCCTGGTCCAGGCGGTAACGGCACAGGTAGTTGGCACGCCCCTTCAGCAGCGCGGCACGATGGCCGACGCCCAGCGCCGCGCGCACCCGTGGCAGGTCGCGATGGTAGAGCTGGTCCTGCAGGGCGCGGGTACCGGTGGAAACAATGGTCTTGAGCCCCGACAGCAGCGCCGGCACCAGGTAGGCGTAGGTTTTGCCGGTGCCGGTACCGGCCTCGGCCAGCAACACGTCGCGCTGCTGGAAGGTATCGGCGATGGCCGCGGTCAGCCGCAGCTGCGCCGGCCGCGGCACGAACGCATCCAGCTGGCGCGCAAGCGCACCGCCTTCATTCAATGCTTCACGGCTGGCGGTGGCTAACGAGGACATGGTTGCGGCGCGGTGATTGAGGGATCAGGAGTGGGGATTGGCGTGCAACCCCGCCCGGCGGCTGTGGGCAGCACTGTGCTGAATCGCCGCGGCTGTCACTTGCCGCTGCGCAGTCGCGACGCCCTGCCAGATCAGTAGCGCTTGATGCCCGGCACGGTGCAGCCTTCGATCTGCGCATGTGCCGAGACCGCATTTTCCTTCTCGGCCCGCGCCAGACGCGACTGCTCGATGGTGGCCCAATGTCGGCGGCACAGCGGGCCGGTGCGCGAGCCCAGATCCAGCGCCTTCCTGGCAAGGGTCTCGGCACGTGCCCAATCGGCCTGCAACAAGGCGATCTCGGCACGCTCCTGCAGGATGCCCGGGTCGTTCTCCACCTGCAGCAAGGCTTCGTTCAAGGCCTCGGCCGCGCCGGCCAGGTCACCGGCCCTGCGCTTGGCGATGGCGGATTCACGCAGATCCTCGACCTGCGGGTCGCGCAAGGGCTGCACCGTCAGCTCGGTGTCATCGACACCGGCAATCTGCTCCACCGCGGTCATGCGCTGCGCCGGGGTGGTGCTGTCCACCGCTACCGGCGGTGCGGTCGGCGGTGCGCTGACGCAGGCACTGAGCAACAGGGAGGCCGCAGTGGCGGCCAATGCATAACGGATCGGGGACATGGCTTTCATGTGCTGCATTATCGCGCGGGGGTGTCTGAAGCGGGCGTTGACGCTGCGTCGTCGGGCTTGCGATCCAGCCCGAACCAACTGCGCCAGCCGCCGCCTTGCTGCTGCGCGCCCTCGCCTTCCACCGGTGCCGGCTCGGCCGGCGTGCTGCACGGCACGTATTGCGGCGCAAAGCCGACAACAAACGGAAAACGCCGCGCCCCCGGGCAGCCTTCATCGGTGGCATTGCTGCCGGCCGCTTCCACGTACTGCCAGTCCAGGCCCTTGTTGTTCACATGCAGCGCCTTGCTGGGCAGGTTGCGGAAGATGCCCGACCACACCCGCATCGCACCGGAGGCGCCATACAGACCGGTCTGCTCGTTCTGGTCGTTGCCCATCCAGATCACCGCCAGGTGGTCGCCGGTATAGCCGGCGTACCAGCTGTCGCGGCCGTCGTTGGAGGTACCGGTCTTGCCGGCCGCCTGCAGACGCGACAGGCCGTCGGCGTTGAGCCCGGCGGCGGTGCCGCTGGACACCACCTGCTGCAGACCCACACTGATCAGGTTGGCAGCGATGGAATCACCTTCCTGCGCCGGTGCCGGGCTCTTGTCGTAGCGCTTGAGCAACTTGCCCTGTGCATCCACCACACCACGCACGGCATGCAACGGCTGGATCTCACCGCCCGACGCCAGGAACTGGTAAAGCTGGGCCATGCCATACGGGCTCTGGTCGGTGGAACCCAGGATCACAGAGGGATTGGATTCTGCCTTCAGCCCGGCCAGCACGTGCATCAACTGGGTCAACCGCTCCGGCCCGACCTGCATGCCCACCCGCACCGTGGCCTGGTTGTAGGAACGCGCCAGCGCATCGATCAGACGCACGGTGCCATGGCTGCGGCGGTCAGCGTTGTCCGGGGTCCAGTTGCGGCCACGGCTGAGCTTGACCGTCACCGGCGAATCATCCACCCAGCTGGCCAGCGAGAAACGGTCAGGCTGTGCCAGCGCCAGCAGGTAGACGAAGGGCTTGAGCAGCGAGCCCACCGGCCGCTGGGCCTCGATCGCCCGGTTGAAGCCCGGCTCGGCCACGTCGACGCTGCCCACCACGGCCAGCACGTCGCCGTTGTGCACGTCGGTGACCACCAGCCCGGTCTGCAGCTCGGGGCGGCGCTTGTTTTGCAGCGCCTTGATGGTGTGCGCCACCGCGCCCTCGGCATAAGCCTGCGCCGAGGGTGACATGCCGGTGAAAACGTTCAGGCCGGCGCCCTGCAGCACGCTTTCCGGGTAGTCGTGGCCAAGCTGGCGCCGCACCAGGTCCACATAGGCCGGGAAGCGGTTGGCCGCGGCAATGCCCGGCGTCTTGGACACACCCAGCGGCGCGGTCAATGCGCGCTGGTACTCTGCATCATCGATCAGCTTGTTCTCATGCAGCTTGCCGAGCACGAAATTGCGCCGGTCCAGCGCACGCTCGGGATTGCGCCGCGGGTCGTAGTAGGACGGCCCCTTGACCATGCCGATCAGCAGCGCCACCTGTTCGCTGGTCAGCGCATTGAGGTCACGGCCAAACCAGAATTCGGCACCGGAGGACACGCCATGGATCGCCTGCTTGCCGCGCTGGCCCAGGTAAACCTGGTTCAGGTAGGCCTCGAGGATGGTGGATTTGTCGTAGCGCGCCTCCATGATCAGCGCGTACAGCACCTCGTTGAACTTGCGGGTGATCGTCTGTTCCTTGCCGATACCGAGCAGGCCGCTGCGGGCCAGCTGCTGGGTCAAGGTACTGGCGCCCTGCCGGGTTTCACCACCGGAGCGCAGGGTCACCCACACCGCGCGGACGATGCCACTGAGGTCGATGCCGTGGTGGCGGGCGAAATCCTTGTCCTCCACCGCCTGCAGGCCGGTAACCAGCAGTTCCGGCGTTTCGCTGATACGTACCAGCCGGCGCTCTTCCTGCTTCTGTCCGTACAAGGTGGCGATGCGGGCCGGATCCAGGCGTGCGACCTTCAGGCCCTTGCGGTCGGCGCTGTCACGCAGCGAGGCCACCTGCCCGCCTGATACCACCACTTCCACCCGGCGCGGTGCCACGCGCCCGTCGACATCGACGTAACCGCGGCTGGCGATATGGAACGTGGCGCCCTGCAGCCGATACGTGCCGGGGCTGCTGCCGGTACCGTCGTCGCGATAACCGGACGCTGCCAGTTCGGTCTTGAGGGTGGTGGCGTTCATCGCCACACCCGGGCTGAGCACCAGCGGACGGGCATAGACCCGGGTCGGGATCTGCCAGCGCAGTTCGCCAAAACGCTGGGTCACCTGACTGTTCAGGTACAACGTATAAGGGATCAGGAAGCCCAGCCCCAGTGCGACGGCGGCCATGCCCCAGGTGATGAGGCGATTGCGCCAAGGCGAGGTACTGCCGTCGGTATCGTCGTCGAATTCGTCGGAATCGTAGCGTCGGGGCACGGGGATGCGAGAATGTGAAGTGGGACGAGTCTAACGCAGCCGCCGCGCGGCGGGCGTTTGGCCGCCCGCCCCTGCTTAAGCTGGAGTTCCATGGGAATGTCGATGTCGTTGGCCGATGCGCGCTACCACCTCAACCGCATCATCGGCCTGGCCCGCCGCGGCCTGGCCAGCCTGCGCACCCGCGGCTGGCGCGCCACCCTGCACCGCGTGGGCGTGCACACCCGCCGGCAACCACCGGCCGCGCGTGAACCACTGTACTTTCCAAACGCCGAGCCGTTCGTGCCGTTCAGCGTGCCCAGCAGCGCACAGCCTACGGCCAGCATCGTGATCCCGGTCTACAACCACGCCGATCACACGCTGGCCTGCCTGCGCGCACTGGCCGCGCACCCGCCAGCCGCCAACTGCGAAATCCTGGTCATCGACGATGGCAGCAGCGACGCCACCGTCGAATGGATGCCGCGTATCACCGGCCTGCGTTACCACGTGCGCCCGCAGAACGGCGGCTTCATCGCCGCCTGCAACGACGGCCTGCGGCTGAGCCGCGGCGATTACGTGGTGCTGCTCAACAACGACACCATCCCGCAGCCCGGCTGGCTGGATGCCCTGCTGGACACGTTCGCGCAGCTTCCGGCCGCAGGCCTGGTCGGCGCGCAACTGCTGTATCCGGACGGCCGCCTGCAGGAAGCGGGCGGGGTGGTGTTCAATGACGGCAGCTGCTGGAGCTACGGCCGCTTCGAATCCGCCGAAGACCCGCGCTACAGCGCACTGCGCGACGCCCATTACTGCTCCGGCGCCGCCATCGCCCTGCCCCGCGACCTGTTTGAACAGCTGGGCGGACTGGACACACGCTACGCCCCGGCCTATTACGAAGACACCGACCTTGCCTTCAAGGTGCGCGCCGCCGGCCGGCGTGTGCTGGTGCAGCCTGCCAGCCGCGTGGTGCACGACGAAGGCACCAGCAACGGCACCGATACCGGCAGCGGGGTCAAGGCCTACCAGGTACGCAACCAGAAGGTCTTTGCCCAGGTCTGGCAACAGACGCTGCAGGCGGAGCACCCCGCGGTGGGCACAGTGCCGTTGCCGGCCTTGCTGCATCAAGGGCAGCGGCAGATCCTGATCATCGACGAGTGCCTGCCGCAGCCGGACCGTGACTCCGCCTCGCTGCGCCAGTTCAACCTGATCCGCATGCTGCTGGCCGAAGGCGCCCACGTGGTGTTCCTGCCCACCCGCGGTGAACCGGCCAGCGCCGCCAGCGCCGCCCTGCAGGCCATTGGCGTGGAGGTCTGGCATGCGCCCTTCCTCAACGGTGTGGCCGCCTGGATGCGCGGCAACGGCGCCCGTTTCGACGTGGTGATGCTGGTGCGCCATCATGTGGCCAACGAATGCCTGCCGCTGCTGCGCCAGTTCGCACCACAGGCCCGCACCGTCTTCGACACGGTGGACCTGCACTACCTGCGTGAGCGCCGCGGCGCCGAGCTGGCACGCGACCAGCGCCTGCTGCGCAGCGCCGAGCGCACCCGCGCCACGGAACTGGCAATGATGGCCGCCACCGATGTGACCCTGCTGGTCAGCGCCGCCGAAAAGGAACAGTTGGCCACCGATGCACCGCAGGTGCGGGTGGAACTGATCTCCAACCTGCACGAGGTAGCCGCCACCGGACCGGGCTGGACCCAGCGCCACGACCTGGTGTTCGTCGGCGGCTTCCGCCATCCGCCAAACCTGGATGCGATGCAGTGGTTCATCGGCGATGTATTCCCGCTGATCCACGCGCAACGCCCGGACATCGTGTTCCATTGCATCGGCGCCGACGTGCCGGACAGCCTGCAGGCGCTGGCCGCCACCCGCCCTGGGGTGAAGATCCACGGTTATGTCCCGGACGTTGTGCCTTACATGCGCCAGGCGCGCATCGCGGTGGCACCGCTGCGTTTTGGCGCCGGGGTCAAGGGCAAGGTCAACCTGAGCATGGCCCACGGCCAGCCTGTGGTCGCCACCACCTGCGCGGTGGAAGGCATGTACCTGCGTGATGGCCTGGATGTGCTGGTCGCCGACGGCGCACAGGTGTTTGCCGGTGCGGTGCTGCGCCTGTATGACGACCCCGGACTGTGGCAGCGCCTGTCCGAAAATGGCCTGGACAACATCGCCAGGCACTTCTCGATGGATGCAGCCCGGCAGGCGGTGCGGCGGGTGTTCTTCGACGTCTAGGCAGGCAAGGCCAACAACGCGTCAGGCGCAGGCCCGCTGGGGGCGGGTATACCCGCCATGCACCGGGTGCCGGGCGCACAGTGCCGCCACCTGGGCGCGCACCGATTGCGTCGCGCGCTCCAGGCCACCGGTCTGCATGGCGTCCAGCACATCGGCCACCAGCTCCGCCAGTTGCTCGCATTCGGCCACTCCAAAGCCGCGCGTGGTTACCGCCGGTGTGCCAATGCGTACACCCGATGTCACCATCGGCGAGCGCGGATCATTGGGCACCGAGTTCTTGTTGGTGGTGATCCATGCCTGGGCCAGCGCCGCATCGGCCTGCTTGCCAGTGAATGGTCGGTCGGACAGGTCGATCAACAACAGATGGTTGTCGGTGCCACCGGAGACAATGCGGTAGCCCCGCTGCTGCAACCGCGCCGCCATCGCACGGGCATTGGCCAGCACCTGCTGTTGATAGCGCTTGAAACCTGGCTGCAAGGCCTCCTTGAAAGCGATCGCCTTGGCGGCGATCACGTGCATCAACGGCCCCCCCTGCACACCTGGAAACACCGCAGCATCCAGCCGTTTGTTGAATGCCGCATCCTGGCCCTTGGACAGAATGATGCCACCACGCGGCCCACGCAGCGTCTTGTGGGTGGTACTGGTGACCACATGCGCATGCGGCAACGGGTCCGGATACACACCGGCGGCAACCAGCCCTGCCACATGCGCCATGTCCACCCACAGCAACGCCCCCACCTTGTCTGCGATGGCGCGCATGCGTGCCCAATCCTTGTGCCGGGAATAGGCGGAGAAGCCACCGATCAGCAGCGCTGGGCGCTGTTCAACGGCAATGCGCTCCATCTCGTCGTAGTCCACCCGTCCGGTTGCCGGATCCAGCCCATAAGGAACGACCCGGTAGTGCCGTCCGGAAAAATTGGCCGGGTTGCCGTGGGTCAGGTGCCCCCCCTGCGCCAGGTTCATGCCCATCACCGTATCCCCTGGCTTGGCCAGGGCCAGAAACACCGCGGCATTTGCCTGCGCGCCGGCATGTGGTTGCACGTTGGCGTAATCACAATCGAACAGCGCCTTGACCCGTTCGATCGCCAGCCGTTCGGCCACATCCACATGCTCGCAGCCGCTGTAGTAACGCCGCCCCGGGTAACCCTCGGCGTACTTGTTGGTGAAGACCGAGTCCTGCATCGCCATTACCAGTGGGCTGGCGTAGTTCTCCGAGGCGATCAATTCGATGTGATCCTGCTGGCGCTGCTGTTCGGCCATCAGTGCCTGGGCAAGCTCCGGATCGAACGCGGCAAGGTCCAACGCAATGTCATGCATGAGTAACGTCCCTGGAGGAAAAATGCGAATACAGCGGCTGCACATGCACACGGCTGGCGGACGGCAACGGGCGCGCGCACTCGCCGGCAACAATCTGCATCGGCAGCAGCAGTTCTGCGGATGCGGCCTGGCCGGTGCGCTGCACTGCCCGCACAACATGCTCGCAGGCGCTCATTACCGCTGCCTGCAGGCCCAGGCCGCACAGCCAACCGGCATTGAGCGCGGCAGCGAACAGGTCGCCCGTGCCCTTGGGCACGATCGCATCACGCCCGTGGGTAAAGCAGTACGCCTGCCCCGCCGTAACCAGCACCACCTGTATCTCGTTCTCGGCGCAAGCCGCCGGTGCGGCGCTGGTCACCGCTATCCAGCGCGTGCGCCCGACCAGCAGGCTGCGGGCCGCCACCACCACGTCGTCCACATCGTTGGTGGGCATGCCGGTCAGGCGCGCCAGCTCGAACCCGTTCGGGGTCATGCCATCCGCCAACCCCAGCAGATGATGACGGTAGGCCTCGAGCAGCCCATCAGCCACATAGATTCCATGATCGTAATCCCCCAGTACCGGATCGATCAGCACATGCAGCGCAGGTTGCGTCGCCAGCAGTTGCGATAACCAGTCAGCCAACTGCGCCGCCTGCGCCGGCTTGCCGAGATAGCCCAACTGCACCGAGCGCAGGGCCTGCAGCGCGCCACGCGCGCGCAGGTCCTGCAACCACCCGCAGAACCACGCGTCCGGCGGTGCCCCACCATGTACGCTGGGGTAATGCGGCGCGTTGCTGAGCAGCACCGTCGGCACAGCCGCCACGCTCAGGCCAAAGGATTCCAGCACCGGCACCGCCACGCTGTTGCCAACCCGGCCGTAGAGCACCTGCGATTGCACCGACACCAGGTCGAAGGACAGTGGCTGTCCCGCTGGTGAGAACCCGGGAGCGCTCATGCAGATACTCCTTCCATTGCATCCAACCCATCCAGCCAGGCGCCAAACACCGCCCTTGTGGCCCTGGGCAAGCGGGCCCGTAGCGGCAGTGCCTGCGCGCGCAACGCCCGCGGATCGATACCTTCGAGTGCAAGTTCACAGGCATGCCCAAGCAGCCAGTGTTCGATACGCGCGGGATCAACCTCAAGATGGCATTGCAGGGCAAGTACCCGGCGACCCACGCTGAAAGCCTGGTTGGCGCATGCCGGCGTAGCGGCCAGGCAGGTGGCTGCACGAGGGATGCCAAACTGATCACCGTGCCAATGCAGCACTGGCACCTGACCCAGCAACGCCAGCGGTGACTGCATGCCCTGTGCATTGAGCGACAGTGGGGCAAAACCAATCTCCTTGCTGTTCATGCCCACCACTTCGGCTCCCAGCGCGCGAGCGATCAACTGCGCCCCCAGGCAGATGCCGAGCAGCGGCCGATCCTGCAGCAGCTGGCGATGGATCAACGCCAGCTCGCTTTCCAGCACCGGATGGATGGCCTGGTCAAAGGCACCGATCGGGCCGCCCAGCACCACCAGCAGATCCGCTGCCGGCACCGCATGCAGTTCCGCATCGGCAGCCTCCAGATAGCGCACCGCATAGCCACGTTCCTGCAGCAGCGGCTGCAACACACCCAGATCCTCGAAGTGCACATGACGGATCGCCACTGCGGTCTTCATGGCGTGGCCTGCGTATCGGCGTGCGGCCAGTAATGGCTGTCTGGCAGCGGCCGCGCACCAAAGATCGCCTGACCCACGCGGACCACCGTCGCCCCCTCTTCTATCGCAATCTCGAAATCGCCCGACATTCCCATTGACAGTTCCTCAAGACCGACGCCGGCCGGCGCGTCCTGGCGCAGCCGGTCCCGCAGCTCGCGCAACTGGATGAAACACTGGCGCACCCGTTGCGCCTGGGCGGAGAACACCGCCAACGTCATCAATCCGCGCACACGCAAGGCCGGGTAGGCTTTCAGCGCATGCATATGTGCGGCCACCTGTTCCGGCGCCAGACCGTACTTGCTGGTTTCACCGGAGGTGTTGACCTGCACATAGACATCGAGCCCGCGCCCCTCGATCTGCAGCCGGCGCTCCAGCGCTTCGGCCACACGCAGGCTGTCCAGCGCCTGGAATTCGCTGGCAAAGCGCGCGGCCAGCTTGGCCTTGTTGGTCTGCAGGTGGCCAATCAACGACCACCGCAGATCCCCCAGGTCCTGCATGGCCTGCCATTTGGCTGCAGCTTCCTGCACCTTGTTTTCGCCCAGCAGATCGCAACCGGCGGCGTGCGCCAGGCGCAGGCTCTGCTCCGGCTTGGTCTTGCTGACCGGCAGCAAGCGCACCCCCGCAGGATCACGCCCTGCGCGCCGGCAGGCCGCATCCATGCACGCACGCACCCGCGCCAGGTTGCGGTGGAAGTCCTCCACGCTCGCCGCCTGGGGGTAGCGTCCATGGTGTTCGTGGCGGGTCTGGGTGGCCTCAGGCATTGGCCTTCTCCACCGGTGTCACATTTCCCCGCGCTGCCACGGCTGGCAACTGCCGTTGCAACCGGCCGTGGAGCAGCGCATGCGCCGCCAAACCGATCACCAACCCCCAGAACGCGCCACCGATGCCCAGCAGGGTGATATTGGCTGCCGCCGCCAGGAAGGTGATCAGCGCGGCTTCGCGGGTACGCGCATCGGCCAACGCCGTTGCCAGGCTGCCACCTATGGTTCCCAACAATGCCAACCCGGCCAGGGTTGCAATGAACGTAGGCGGCAAGGCCGTGAACAGCGCTGCCAGGGTCACCCCGAATATCCCGACGACGATGTAGCCGATACCCGCGGCCACCCCCGCGATCCATCGCTTGGCCGGATCTTCATGAGCCTCGCGGCCGGTGGCGATGGCGGCCGTGATCGCTGCGATGTTGAAGCCATGCGCACCGAACGGTGCCATCAGCAGCGAGCCAAGCCCGGTCACCGCGACAATGGGATTGGCACTGGTGCGGAAACCATCGTTGCGCAGCACCAGCATGCCCGGCATGTACTGGCCGGTCAGCGTGATCAGGAACAAGGGCAAGCCCACACTCAACAGCGCATTGAGGGTAAAGACCGGCATCGTGAATACCGGAGATGCCAACTGCGCAGTCACCGCGGACAGATCCAGCCGTCCACGGGCCAGCAGGAATGCAAGCCCCAGCAGCAGGATGCCAAGCACCGCATAGCGCGCAGTGAAGCGCTTCAGCAGCACATAGGCGGCGATCAGCAGACCGGCCAACCATGGATCAACATTCAGCCCGGCAAACGCCCTGCTACCGAACTGCAGCAGGATGCCTGCCAGAAGACCGGCCGCCACGCCTGGCGGTATCAGCCGGATGAGCCGTTCAAACCCACCTGACAATCCAAGCACCACAAAGCCCAATGCCGAGACCAGATACGCACCGATCGCTTCGGCATAAGGCGTCGTCGCCAGCGCAGTGACCAGGAACGCCGCCGCAGGTGTCGACCAGGCCGTGATGATCGGTGCGCGCAGACGCCAGCTGAGCAGCAGGCCGGTAACACCGACACCGATCGAGAGCGACCACACCCACGAAGCGGTGAGCTGGGGACTGAGCCCGGCCACGCTGGCGGCCTGCAGCACCAGGATGAAGGTGCCGCCATAGTTGACGATGACCGACACCAGGCCGGCAATAACGGGATGCACCAGGTCGTGCACGCGCAGGGGCTGGCGCGGGGAAGCTGCAGGGAGCATGGGGAAGCGCGGACTCCTCGGGGTAGAAGGTGGCTGTTGCGGAGGCCGTTTTATAGATCGGAAATGGCATGATGGACCCCTCCACTTTTTACATAGGAAGCAGACCATTGTTCCGCCATGCACAACTGGAGTCCGTCAAAGCCTGGGTCATGAACCCAGCCCAGCGCGCCTTGCCGCTGCATGTGCGCATCCAGCGCGCCATCCGCCAACTGGTACTGGATGGCGCATTGGATGCAGGCCGTGCGCTTCCCGCCTCCCGAGCCCTGGCGGTGTCGTTGGGCGTCTCCCGTGACACGGTCGAGGCCGCCTATGGTCAGCTGCATGCAGAAGGCTTCATCGAGCGGCGGGTGGGCAGTGGCAGTTTTGTCGCCGAGCGCGCGCGCTGGCTGGACCGGCATGACAGCACCCGTCCGCGGGGCACCGCGCCGCAGCCACCGCGGCTGAGCCAACGCGGCAATGCCATGTACCGCAATGGCGGGGTACGCGACTTCCTTGCCCCGCGCGCGTTTGCACCCGGCGTCCCCGAGACCCGTGCTTTCCCACTGCCGATCTGGGAGCGCCTGCAGCGCCAGGTGCTCAGGCAATGGGGCAGCGCCGCCCTGCTGCACAGCCCGCCACAAGGCATGGAAGCGCTGCGACGTGCGATCGCTGACTACGTCAATCTTGAGCGCGGTGCGCATGCCAGCCCGGAACGGGTGCTGGTAGTCACCAGTTCACAGCAGGCGCTGACCTTGTGCGCCAGCGTATTGCTCGATCCGGGCGAACAGATCTTCATCGAGAACCCCGTCTACCACGGCGCACGCAAGGCCTTCGATGCCGCCGGGCTGCGCTGCGTGCCGGTTGCGGTAGACGCCGAAGGCATGCGTGTGGACCAGTTGGACGATGCCATTGCTGGCCGGGCGGTGTTCCTGACCCCCTCCCATCAGTTTCCCAGCGGTACAACCCTGGCCTTGGACCGGCGGCTGCAAGCCATTGAATGGGCCCGCAGCCGGCAGGCCTGGATCATCGAGGATGACTACGACAGTGAATTCCATTACGCCGGCAAGCCCATGGCCTGCGTGCAGGGGTTGGATCCGCATCACCGCACGATCTACATCGGCACTTTCACCAAATCGCTGTTCCCCGGGCTGCGCATCGCCTTCATGGTGCTGCCCCCGGCACTGGTCGCGCCGATGACCACCGCCCGCACCCTGCTCGATGGACACAGCGCCCCCATTCCACAGCTCACGCTGGCCCGTTTCATGGAGGGTGGCCATTTTGGCGCGCATGTGCGCGCCATGCGCATGATCTACAACCAGCGTCGCGATGCCTTGGCGCAGTTGCTGCGTCGCCACCTGGCCGGGGTGCTGGAGCCACGGGTGCCGGACGGCGGCATGCAGATGCCGTGCCTGTTCCTGCAGGCTATCGACGAAGCCCGTGCTGTGGACGCCGCCCGCCGAGCTGGCATCGATCTACTCGGGCTGAGCACCCTGTATGCGCCGGACACGCCGACCAGCGCCGGCTTGTTGATGGGGTTTGCCGCTCACACGCCGCAGGAACTGGAGCAGGCGGTGAAAACGCTGGCACAGGTTCTGCACGACATGCGCCGTTGAGCTTCCTCAACCCGGACGTATCAGCCCGCATATTTTGGCAACTCAACGCAAAGCGTTGCGCACCCGATCGCTGAAACCGGCGATTTCCGGCGTGGCCGGATCGATCTGCTGGGCTTGCTGCAGCGCCTGCTGCGCAAAAGCGGTGTCACCACCGCCCAGGCGCTCGCTGCCCACCGCTATCCAGCGCTGGGCCAAGCGGCGCCGGGCAACGCCCAGGCTGGAATCGCCCGGCGCCAGCGCCTGCCAGGCATCCAGACAGGTACGCGCCGCACGCAGGCGATTACCGCGCAGGTTGTCTTCCATGCAGGCACGCGCAGCAGGCTGGATACGGGCCGCTGCGCGCTTCACCCGCGGATCCTGCGGTGCCAGCGCCTGTGCCGCCTTGAAATGATCGTAGGCGCTGCTGCCTGGCGGCAACAGCCATTGCTCGCGGGCTTCGGCCTCCTGCAGTTGCGCCAGCAGGCCCTTCAAGCGGCGTTCGCGTTCGCCGGGCGACAAGTGGGTGTCCATCGCGCGCCGCGCGGTGCGGATGCGTTCCACCGTCTGTGCGGCGGCAACCACTTCGGCGTTGTCCGGCGCCAACTGCTCTGCCTGCTGCAACGCACGCGCGGCAGCCTCGAACTGGAAATCTCCGGCCAGCCGCGTGGCCTCCTGCGCCTGCAACTGCGCCACCCGCATCAGCCCCTGCCGCGCGGCCGGGTCCTCGGCCACCGCCAGCACCTCGCTGAAGGCATCGGCGGCGGCCTCCAGCCGGCCCCGCGCCAACGCCCGCTCGCCCTGCAACCGACGCCGCTCCAGCGATGCGTTCAACAAGGCCTTGGCCGCGGGCAACTCGACGTGCCCCGGGTCGTAGAACTCCACCCGCCGCAGCGTGGCCGCCGCAGCCTGCAGCTGCCCGGGTCGTTCGACTGCACGGTTGGCCTGCATGACCAGCTCGGCCAGCGCTTCGTCACGCCCTTCCAGCGCCTGCATGCGATCGGGCTGGATGGCCAGCACCTGCTGGTACAGCGGCAACGCACTGTCGGCGCCATCGTCCAGCCGGCCCTGCGCATGTGCGCTTTCAGCCTGCTGCAGCAGTTCTTCCACACTGCCCTGCTGGCGCCGTTGCGTGTGCAGCTGCATCTGGATGCGATCGATATCGCTGGACGGAGCCTGCAGCCGCCGCGCCAACTGCAGCGCCTGCTCGCAGGCGCTGTAGTCACCGGCGGCCAATGCCTTGCGGGCACGCTCCAACGCGGCCTGTGCGGTCCGCGCCAGCGCCTGCTTCACCTCCACCCGGTCAGGGTCCAGCGCCGCCGCCGCCTCGAACAGTTCGCCCGCGCCGCTGCCGTCCGCCGCGCTCAGCCGCCCCTGCTGCAACGCCTGGCCACCGGCATCCAGCAGTTTCTGGATGCGACTTTCCGGCCACAGCCAATCCGCCAGCGGCTGCCGGAATATCGCCAGCACGATGCTCAGCAACAGCACGCCGATGCCGATGGCCCGCCATGCTCGTGGGCTGTTCCAGCCACGCGCCACCCACCAGCGCCCATACAGCCGCAGCTTGTCGCCGAGTGTTTCCAATCCCTGTTGGCCGCGTTGGCGCCAGTTCTCCATGCGCCAAGCTTACCTAGCCCAGCCTTCGGGCATCGTCTACACCCGGCAAGGCCTCGAGTTTGCCCAGCAGGGTGGACAGCTGCCCGTAGTCGTTGACCTTCAACCGCAACCGCAGCTGCACCCTGCCGCTCTCGCGCAGGTTGTCGCTGTTGATCTCGATGACATAGGCGTCTTCCTGGGCGATCAGGTTGGTGATGTCCTTGAGCAACCAGCGCCGATCGACCGCGCGCACCATCACGTCCACCTCATAGGCCGAGCCCTTGCGCCCCCATTCCACTGGCAGCACGCGGTCCGGATGGGCTGCACCCAGCCGTGCCAGCGATGCGCAGTCGGCGCGGTGCACGGTCACCCCGCGGGTGCGGGTGAGATAGCCCTGGATGGGCTCACCCGCCACCGGCTGGCAGCAACGGGCCAGTTGCACCAGCAGATTGCCCACCCCCTGCACGGTGAAATCGGACTTGCCGGTACCGCCACGGCGCGCGGTGGGCCGCGGCAGTGCCGGTACCGCCGGTGCCTGGGCGGCCTTTTCCGCCTCCAGCAGGGCACGGCTGACCTGGTTGGGGCCGGTGTCGCCCAGGGCAACCTGGATGTAGAGATCGTCGACGCTGTCGGCGTGGAACTTGCGCGCGGCCACCATCAAATCGGCCTGCTGCAGCCCCAGGCGCTTGAGCTCGCGCTCCAGCAATTCACGGCCGGCCTGCACGTTGCGCGCGCGGTCCAGCTTGTGAAACCAGCTGCGTACCTTTTCGCGCGAACGTGCGCTGGCCAGGAAGCCGTTGGACAGCAGCAGCCAGTCGCGGCGTGGGTCGGCCTCCTTGCCGGTCAGGATCTCCACCCGGTCGCCACTGCGCAGCTTGTAGCCCAGCGGCACGATGCGGCCGTTGACCTTGGCGCCCCGGCAGCGGTGCCCGACCATGGTGTGCACCTGGTAGGCGAAATCCAGCGGTGTGGCACCGGCCGGCAGGTCCATCACCTCGCCCTTGGGGCTGAGTGCGTAGACCCGGTCCTCGACCAGCTCGGCATCCAGCGCTCCGGCCAGGTCCTCGGGGTTGCCCGGGTCCTGCGCCTGCTCCAGCAACTGCCGCATCCAGGTGATCTTGCGGTCAAAGGCCTTTTCCGCGCCCTTGCTGCCTTCCTTGTACTTCCAGTGCGCGGCCACGCCCAGTTCGGCCTGCGCATGCATCTCGTGGGTGCGGATCTGCACCTCGATCGTACGCCCTTCCGGGCCGATCACCGCCGTGTGCAGCGAGCGGTAGTCGTTGGCCTTGGGGCGGGCGATGTAGTCATCGAACTCACTGGGGATGGGCGTCCACAGCGCATGCACAGCCCCCAGCGCGGCGTAGCAGGCCCCCACATCGTCCACCATCACCCGTACCGCGCGCAGGTCGTACAGCTGCTCGAAGGCCAGGTGCTTCTTCTGCATCTTCCGCCAGATGCTGTAGATGTGCTTGGGCCGACCACTGACCTCGCCGCGGATGCCCTGCTCGGCCAGCGCCGCGGACAGTTTCTTCTTCACGGTCTCCACGTAGCGCTCGCGCGCCACCCGGGTTTCGTCCACCTCGCGGGCGATGTGCCGGTAGGTATCCGGGTCCAGGAAGCGGAATGCCAGGTCTTCCAGCTCCCATTTCAGCTGCCAGATGCCCAGCCGGTTGGCCAGCGGCGCATGGATGTCACGGGTGAGCTGGGCCAGTGCCCGGCGCTCCTCATCCGGCAGCTTGTCGGCCGCACGCATGCAGGCCAGCTGCCGTGACAGCAGGATCGGCACCACCCGCAGGTCATGGATGATGGACAGCAGCAAGCGGCGCAGGCCCTCGCTGTTGCGCCCAGCATCGCGGCCGGCGTGCAGCGCCCAGACCTGGTCGGCGGCCTCCTGGCCATCCAGCAGGCCCGCCACCGCCACCGCTGCCGGCCCCAGCGGCAGCTCCGCCAGATGCGCCCGCAGGCCCGGCAGATCGAACAACAACGCAGCGACAATCACGCCTTCATCCGCGGACAGCAGCGCGAGCGAATCCAGCGTGTCGGCCAGCACCGGCCAGGGCAGCCGGGGCGCGGTATCGACATCGGGTTGCTGCCAGCACGTGAGCAGGGCCTGCCGCAGCGGTTCGGACAGGGCGCGGGTAGAGGCACGCTGCAGCAGCGCTTCCAGGCCGGGGGAGGGGGAACGGTTCACAGCATTCAATTACGGACGGATGCCCCTACACTAGCGCCCAACCGTCTCCGGGAACAATCACCCATGAAGCTGCCCCGCCTGGCTGTCCTGCTTGCTGTCACCACATTGTCGCTCTCATCGCTGTCCCCGGCCCACGCGCAGCGCGTGGTACAGGGCGACCTGCAGCAGCAGATGTCCGCCGATGAATTCAAGGCCGCCGGCCTGGACAAGCTCAGCACGCAGGAGCTCGCCACCCTCAACAACTGGTTGCAGGGCAAGGTCGAGCAGGCCGCCAGCCAAGCGTTGGAGCAGGCGCGCGAGGAAGGCCGCCAGGAAGTGATCGTCAAGAACCGGGGCTTCTTTGATTTCGGCAGCAACGAGCCCATCCAGGCCACGCTGGAAGGCGAGTTCCGCGGCTTCGGCAAGGGCCGCCAATACACGCTGGACAATGGCCAGGTGTGGGAACAGACCGATGACGCCATGGTCGCCGGGGTGCGCAAGCAGGCACCCCAGGTGCGCATCACCCCCGGGCTGATGAACGTGTGGTACCTGCAAGTTGACGGGGTCAATACCCGTGCCAAGGTGCGTCGCACCAAGTAAGTCCTTCGCCCCGGCCGCCGCGCCGGGGCTTCTTCCGCATCAGCGAGCCTGCCCTTTCATGCCCGCCATCCTGTTCATCCTGCTGTTGCTGCTGCCGACCACCGCCGCCGCCGCCGATGTCTACAAATGCAAAGGCCGGTCCGGTGAAACCATGTACTCCGAGCACCCGTGTGACGCCCGCGCCGAGCCGATGAAACTGCGCGATACCCGCCCCTCGGAGTCGTTCACGGCAGCTGCCACCGCTGCTGCGGAAAGCAGCCAGGCCAGGAACACCGAAACGCCGGCCAGTGCTGACAGCAGTGGTGGTGAGCTCGAGGCCATCCGCGCCGCCGAGAAGAGCTGCATCGCCGATGCCACCGCGTCCATCTACGGCCCATCCAACGACCGCGTCGGCACCTTGCAGCAGCAGATGTCCCTGCTCAACGAGGAACTGGCCAAGGCCAACGATGCCGAACGCAGCCAGGCACTGCGCACGCGCATGGCCACCTTCCGCCAGGCCATTACCCGCGAACACAACAATGCCCATACGCAGATGGGCAATGCGCGCAGGCGCTGCATCGAACTGGCCAAGACCAGCGACCGCTGACCCCAAGCCATGGTGCACCGCCGCTGTCGGCGGCGGTGCATGCCTCGCATCAACTACGCAGCGCAGCCACCCGCTGGGCCAGTTTCTTGGCCGAAATGCCGGAGCGGAAACCCAGTTCCTGGGCAAACAGGGACACCCGCAACTCCTCGATGTCCCAACGCAACGCCGCCCATTCCGGGCGCTCGCTGCGGCCCTGCACGCGGGCCTCGTCCAGTGCATCGACGAAGGGCTTGAGCTCCAGCATGCGCGCCTGGTCGCGCGGCGGATCGCGCTTGGCGCGCTCGGCACGCAGGATCATGGCCTTCAGATAGCGTGGGAACTGCGCCAGCGCATCGGCCGGCGTCTGCCGCAGGAAGCCTGCATGCACCAGTCCGGCCAGTTGCGCCTCCATGTCATCCAGATTGCCGCGCGCCCACCCCATCAGCGGCGCCTCCAGCTGCGGCTTCAGCTCGCCGACCAGGCCGAGGATGCTTTCGGCCAGTTTCAGCCGCTGCATGGCCTCGCCGAACAGCTGTTTGGCGGCCTCGGCCCGACGCAGCTCGAAGGCCTCGGCGCTGCGGATGTCACCCAGTCCCTCGGCCAGCACCGCATTGAGTGCGGCGTCCACCAGATCACCGCGCAAGCGCTCCTGCGATTCGATGGCCGCATACAGCAGGCCGGTCTTGGGGGCGATCGGCAGCTGCTTGCGGGCCTGTTTGAGCTTGTCGGCCAGACCGATCTCCAGCAACCGACGCACCCCTCCAGGGTGCGCCAGACGGGCCTCGTTGCGGTCGGCGAAGATACGCAGCGCGGCAGCCTCGCCGGTGTCGACCAGCGCCGGATAAGCTGGCACGCCGGCCTCCCCGGGCACCTGTTCGGGAATGCTGCTGCCGGGGAACTCGCGCAGGCCCTCGGCGGCCAGCGCCTTGCCTGCACGGGCAGCAAACGCATCACCGGCGCGCTCACCGAAGCGCGCGCGCAGGCTGTCCAGGTCGCGTGACATCGCCAGCATCCGACCCGCGCCGTTGTGCTTGCCCTTGCGCGCGGAGGACGTGTCGCGGGCGGCATCGGGCGCGCCTGCCGGCGCCGCGTCGAACAAACGCAGGTTCATGCGCAGATGCGGCTCCAGCGCCTCGACATCGAAATCGGTGGCCGCCACCGCTGCGCCGGTCGCCTTGGACAGGAAGCGCGCCAGTTCGCCGCGGATGTCGTCGGCCGATGGCTGCGGCCACGCCTCGAAGAAGGCGCGGCCGAAATCCGGTGCCGGCACGTAGTTGCGCCGCATCGCCTTGGGCAGGCTGCGGATCAGCGCCGATGCCTTGTCGGCGACAAAGCCCGGCGCCAGCCAGGACAGCCGCGCCGGATCCAGCGCATTGAGCAGGTGCAGCGGTACGTCCAGAGTGACACCATCGTCCTCGCTGCCCGGCTCGAAGCGGTAGTGCAGGGCAAGCCGGGCATCACCCAGCGCCAGGTACTTGGGATACCGGTCCTGCTCGCTGCCCTCGCCCGGCAACAGATCCGTCAGCGACCAGTGCAGGCCACGGCGTTGTTCCGGCGGCAGCGCCTTCCACCAGGCATCCAGCAGGTTGACCGAATGGATGCTGGACGGCACCCGGTCCAGGTACCAGCGCGCCTGCCAGTCCTCGTCGGCGACGATGCCGGCACGGCGCAGCTTGGCTTCCTCCTCGCGGGCCTGCTCCAGCACCTTGATGTTGTCGGCGACAAACCCGGCGCGGGTAGTGATCTCACCGGTCACCAAGGCCTGCCGCACGAAGATGTCATGTGCCTCGCCCGGATTTATCTTGCCGTAGTGCACCGGCTTCTTCGGCGCCAGCACCAACCCGAACAGGCTGATCTGCTCCGACGCCAGCACCTGGCCCTGCGCCCGGGACCAGTGCGGATCGAAATGCTTGCGCGCCAGCAGATGCGGCACTTCGGCAATCACCCAGTCCGGCTCGATCGCGGCGTTGGTCATGCCCCACACGCGCTGGGTATCCAGCAAAGTGGCGCTGAGCACCCACGGCGGCGGCCGCTTGGCCAATGCCGAACCCGGGAACAGATGGAAGCGGCGCTGGCGCGGGGCTTGGAAATCGCCCTTGTCGGTGCGATGCCCCACCTGGGTCGGCAGGCCGGCAAGGATCGCCCGGTGCAATGCCTGGTAGGCCGCCACGCGGACCTTGTCGGGGATGCCGCCGACAACCGAGTCGGCGTCGGGCTTGCCTTTTTTCCCCTCGAGCCCGGCCCGAAGCGCAGGCAAGCCCGCCCCTGCCGCCGGCTTTACACCCTCCCGCGCCAGCCGCGCTGCCTTGTGCAGCTCGCCCCGCGTGGCCTTGCGCTTGGCCTCGGCGTCACCACCGGCAGGCACTGCCGGCGGTGCCGACATCAAGGCCCGGCCGAAGGTTTCGTCCTCGCCCAGTGTCCAGCCCAGTTCCTCGCACAACAGGCGTAGCTGGCGATGCAGTTCGCGCCATTCGCGCATGCGCAGGAAGCCCAGGAAATGACGCCCGCACCAGTCGCGCAGCTTGGACTGGGTAAGCTCCTCGTGCGCGCCACGGTAGGCGTTCCACAGGCGCAGGATACCGATGAACTCGGAGCGCGCATCGGCAAACAGCGCGTGGGCATTGTCGGCGGCTTCACGCGCCTCGGGCGGACGCTCGCGCGGATCCTGGATGCCCAGGAACGAGGCGATCACCAGCATCTCGCGCAGGCAGCCCCCCTTCTGCGCCGCCACCAGCATGCGCGCCAGCTTCACATCCACCGGCAGGCGTGCCATCTGCCGGCCGATGGCGGTCAGCTTGCGCTCCTCATCGATCGCACCCAGTTCGGCCAGCTGCTGCCAGCCATCGGCAACCGCACGCTCGTCCGGGGCTTCCAGGAACGGGAACTCGTCGATCTTGCCCAGGCCCAGCTGCAACATGCGCAGGATCACCCCGGCCAGCGAGGAGCGGCGGATTTCCGGATCAGTGAACTCCGGCCGGCTCTGGAAGTCGGCCTCGGCATACAAGCGGTAGCACACGCCCTCGGACACACGCCCGCAGCGGCCCTTGCGCTGGTTGGCGCTGGCCTGCGACACCGGCTCGATATGCAACCGGTCCAGCTTCTGGCGCGGGCTATAGCGCTTGACGCGGGCCAGCCCCGGATCGATCACGTAGCGGATGCGGGGCACGGTCAGCGAGGTTTCGGCGACGTTGGTGGTCAGCACCACGCGGCGCTTGGCACCGGGGTTGAAGACCCGGTCCTGGTCCTTCGCCGACAGGCGCGCATACAGCGGCAACACCTCGGTTTCGCGGTACTTGCGCCGCTCCAGCGCCTGGTGCGCATCGCGGATCTCACGCTCACCGGGCAGGAACACCAGCACGTCACCGCGCGGGTCACTGCGGGTGATCTCATCCACTGCTGCCACGATGGCCTCATTGACCGACATCGGGTCGCTGTCGGCCTCTTCACGGCGACGATTGCCGGCCGCCGGCTCGGCGGCGGCCTTGTTGCCTTCCTCCAACGGCCGGTAGCGCACTTCTACCGGATAGGTACGGCCTTCCACGCTGACCACCGGCGCGTCGCCGAAATGGCGCGAGAAGCGCTCGGTGTCGATGGTGGCCGAGGTCACGATCAGCTTCAGGTCGGGACGTTTGCGCAGCAGCTGCTTGAGGTAGCCCAGCAGGAAGTCGATATTGAGGCTGCGCTCGTGCGCCTCGTCGATGATCAGGGTGTCATAGCGCGACAACCAGCGGTCCGAGGCGATCTCGGCCAGCAGGATGCCATCGGTCATGAACTTGATGCGGCTGTCCTCGCCCACCTTGTCGGTGAAACGGACCTGGTAGCCGACCACCGTCCCCAGCTCGGTCTGCAGCTCCTCGGCCACGCGCGCGGCCACCGCGCGGGCGGCAATACGGCGCGGCTGGGTGCAGCCGATCATGCCGGCGCTGCCGCGGCCTGCGGCCAGGCACAGCTTGGGCAGCTGGGTGGTCTTGCCGGAGCCGGTTTCACCGGCGATCACCACCACCTGGTGAGCGCGGATCAGGGCGCTGATCTGCTCGGCTTCACGCGCGATCGGCAGCGCCTGGTCCATGGTGATGGTGATCGGGCGCGCCATGCGCTGCTGGCGCTGCGTACAGGAACGCTCCAGCAGCTGCCGGAAGGCGGCCTCGCTGGCCGCGTCGGGCTTGCCCTGCCAGCGCGAGAGCAGCCCCAGCAGGCGGCCACGGTCGCGGCTCATGGCGCCGTCAATGGCAGTGCGGGCCTCGCGAAGGCGGTTGGGCAGGTTGTTTTCGATAGCGCTCATCAATGGTTCAACGTGAAAACTTGAAATACAGGTATGTTCCCGATAGCGCTATTGTGAAGCCATTCAACCCGCCAAGGAGAAAGCGTCATGGCCAAGGCCAAGAACAGCAGCAAACCAGAAGCAGGAAAGAAGAAGCTGGCAGCCGCCGCGCCGTCCATACCCGGTGTCGATATCGGGATCAAGGACAGCGATCGCAAGAAGGTCGCCGACGGCCTGTCCCACTTCCTGGCCGATGCATACACGCTGTACCTGAAGACCCACAACTTCCACTGGAATGTCACCGGGTCGATGTTCAACTCGCTGCACAACATGTTCATGGACCAGTACACCGAACAGTGGACGGCCCTGGACGAGATTGCCGAGCGGATCCGCGCGCTGGGCTTCAACGCCCCCGGCTCCTACCGTGAATTCGCCGCGCTGACCTCGATCCCGGAGGAGCCCGGCCTGACCGACAGTGCGGACTGGCGCGAAATGGTACGCCAGCTGGTGGTCGGCAACGAAGCGGTATGCCGCACCGCGCGCAAGGTGCTGGACCAGGCCGACGACGCCGACGATGCCCCCAGCGAGGACCTGCTGACCCAGCGCCTGCAGATCCACGAGAAGTATGCGTGGATGCTGCGCTCGCTGCTGCAGTAACCCAGCGGTGTAGTGCCGAGCCATGTTCGGCAAGTGGCTCGCCCGGTAATGCCCCAGCCGAGCGTGGCTCGGCTCTACGAACAACAAGCAGCTGCACCTTGTAGTGCCGAGCCATGCTCGGCATGCGGCTTGCCCGGTAATGCCCAGCCGAGCGTGGCTCGTCTCTACCAATAACAAGCAGCTGCACCTTGTAGTGCCGAGCCATGCTCGGCATGCGGCGTGCCCGGTACTGCCCCAGCCGAGCGTGGCTCGGCTCTACCAAAAAAAATAGCTGCAGCCTTGTAGTGCCGAGCCATGCTCGGCAAGCGGCTTGCCCGGTACTGCCCCCGCCGAGCATGGCTCGGCGCTACAGCCGGGGTCGTGCAAACCTGAACCGGGTGCTGGGCCGCCACTGACCCTGTGGCGGTCGGTCGGCGCGGGCCGTCAGCAGGTAAACTACGCCGATGTCCCAGAGTCCCGCGCAGCAACTGCTCTCCAGCGTTTTCGGTTACGACAGTTTCCGCGGCGACCAGCAGGCCATCGTCGAACATGTTGCCAGCGGCCACGATGCGCTGGTGCTGATGCCTACCGGCGGCGGCAAGTCACTGTGCTACCAGATCCCGGCACTGCTGCGCGATGGCTGCGGCATCGTCATCTCGCCGCTGATCGCGCTGATGCAGGACCAGGTGGAAGCACTGCGCCAGGTCGGCGTACGCGCGGAGTTCCTCAACTCCACACTGGATGCCGACACCGCCGCACGGGTGGAACGCGAGCTGCTGGCCGGTGAACTGGAGCTGCTGTACGTGGCCCCGGAGCGACTGCTGACCGGCCGCTTCCTGTCCCTGCTGGGCCGCGCCCAGGTGGCCTTGTTCGCCATCGACGAAGCGCACTGCGTGTCGCAATGGGGCCATGACTTCCGTCCCGAATACCGGCAGCTCACGGTGCTGCACGAGCGCTGGCCGCAGATACCGCGCATCGCGCTCACTGCCACCGCCGACCCGCCGACCCAGCGCGAGATCGCCGAGCGCCTGGACCTGTCCCAGGCCCGCCACTTCGTCAGCTCCTTCGACCGCCCCAACATCCGCTACACCGTGGTGCAGAAGGACAACGCCAAGCGCCAGCTGCTGGCCTTCCTGGGCAATCACCGCGACGAAGCCGGCATCGTCTATTGCATGTCACGCCGCAAGGTGGAAGAAACCGCGCAGTATCTGTGCGAACAAGGCATGCGCGCCCTGCCCTACCACGCCGGCATGCCGGCCGAGGTACGTGCCGCCAACCAGCGTCGTTTCCTGCACGAAGACGGCATCGTGATGTGCGCCACCATCGCCTTCGGCATGGGCATCGACAAGCCCGACGTACGCTTCGTGGCGCATACCGACCTGCCCAAGTCGATGGAAGGCTATTACCAGGAAACCGGGCGCGCTGGCCGTGACGGCGAACCGGCCGAAGCCTGGCTGTGCTACGGCCTGGGCGACGTGGTGCTGCTCAAGCAGATGATCGAGCAATCCGAGGCCGGCGAGGAACGCAAGCAGCTGGAGCGCTCCAAGCTGGACCACGTGCTGGGTTACTGCGAATCCATGCAGTGCCGCCGCCAGGTGCTGCTGGCCGGTTTTGGCGAAACCTACCCCCAGCCCTGCGGCAACTGCGACAACTGCCTTACCCCGCCCGCCGCCTGGGATGCCACCGTGCCAGCCCAGAAAGCACTGAGCTGCGTATACCGCAGCGGCCAGCGCTTTGGCGTGGGCCACCTGATCGACATCCTGCGCGGCAGCGACAGTGAGCGCATGCGCCAGCTTGGCCACGACCAGCTGAGCACCTATGGCATCGGCAAGGATCTGGATGCGCGCAGCTGGCGCGGCGTGTTCCGGCAACTGGTGGCAGCCAGCCTGCTGGAGGTCGACCCCGAAGCCCATGGCGGCCTGAAGCTGACCGATGCCAGCCGCGACGTGCTCAAGGGCCGGCGGCAGATGATGATGCGCCGCGAGAGCCCTGCCAGCCGCGAACGCGACCGTGGCGGGCCACGCACCGGCTTGCCGGTGCAGGCCGAGGATCTGGCCCTGTTCAATGCCCTGCGCGGGCTGCGCGCGGAACTGGCACGCGAGCAGAACGTGCCGGCCTTCGTCATCTTCCATGACAGCACCCTGCGCAACATCGCCGAGCAGCGACCGACCAGCATCGATGCACTGGGCCGCGTGGGCGGCATCGGTGGCAGCAAGCTGGCCCGCTACGGCGAACGCCTGGTGGAGATCGTGCGCGAGCAGGGTTGAACGCCCTGTCCGCACACAGGCCGCTTACCAGCGTGCGCTGATGCGGAAGTCGGCGCGTACGTTGTCCTGATCCTTCAGCACCTTGTCCAAAGGATGCCCAAGATCCAGGCTGTAACTGTAACGCTTGGCGAACTGGCCGTTCAGGCCCATGCCCACGCTGCTCAGGCTGGCAGATGCCGGGAAATCGCCATGCACCTGACCGCGGTCATAGAACACGTAGACATCATGCGCCTGCCGATAAGGCCGGTGCAGTTCCACACTGCCGTAGTAGCCGCGTACGCCGGACAGGGCACCACGCACGTAACCACGAACGCTGCCAATGCCACCCACCTGGAACAGGTTGCCCGAAGGCAGGAAATCGCCGTTGCTCAGCTGCCAACCCAACTGCGCACGATACAGGAACCCGCTGGCCCCCAAGCGCTGGGTCCAACCGGTTGTGCCGTTGGCGACTGTGAAGCTACGCCCCTGCTTCAGGGCTTCATCTGTACGTATCCGCGAAATGCCCTGGTAGAACGTCCAATCGTAGCCATCATTGCGATAGCCCGTGTTGACGCCAACCGTGGCGACCGTGGAGTTTGTTTCCGACACGCGGACGTCCGCGATGTCCGAGGTGGAATTGCTGCGCGAGATGCTGGCCACCGTGGACAGCAACCAGTTCTGGGTGGCGACCCAAGGCTGGGTATAGTCCAGGCCGTAGTTGGTTGATTCCCCGGTGATGTCGAGATCGCGGTATGCGCCATCGATGATGTTGATCTGGTTGCGGGAAACACTTACGCCCAAGCGTCCGTTGCGCTTGTTGACGATGCCCGAGTACGCCACCCGTCCTTCCAGGCCGCCGCGCGAATAGGCTACCGAGCCGGACAGAAGGTCGTTGAGCCCTGCCAGGCCCCAGAACTGTCCCTGCACGCCAAAGCGCTCACGACCTGTGCTTTCCACGCCTGAGTTGTCAACGAAAACACCCCAGTTGTGGCGGTCGGGGGACCGCGCCATCAGCACGATATCGGTCTGCCCCGCAGCCTCGCCCGGCCGCAGCAATGCACGCACCTGCATGTCGCTGGTGCGGTTCAGGTATACCAGATCGTCGCGCAGTTGGTCTGCCTGCACCACACCGCCGGCTTCCTGCTTGACACGCCGCAGCACAAACCGCTCTGGAACCCTACCCTCGCCCTCCCCGGTCACCAGCAATCTGCCAAGGCGCCCCTCCAGCAGGGTGACCACCACGGTACCCCCGGATAGATCCTGCTGCCGCAGAAGTGCTTTGGCAGTAGTCACGCCCTTGGCCTGGTAGGCCGCATTCACCTCCCCCACCAGCGCATCCAGCTCGGCCATGCTTACCTGCCGCCCCGCGTAATGGCTACGCACAAGCGCCAGCGTCTGCGTATCCAACAGTTCTGACGTCGGCTCGAAGCGCACGTCCTGAAGGAGGAAGCTCACACCCTCCGCCTTGGCATCGGCCGCCGGTGCCTCCTGCGGCACCGCCTGCAGCGGATCGATGACCGGCTTGCTCGGTTGCAACGGCTGGCGCTGCTCGTAGTAATCATCGATGCGCTGCGTGGTCTGCCCGCCATCGGTCGGAACCGATTGGGCCATGGCCATGCAGGGCAGCAGCGCGCCGCCGATCAGAAGCAGGCTTCGATACATCTTCAAATCCCCATGTTTCATCAATTGGGTGCCCCCAGGTTGAGCGCATCCCTGTCCGACGTGATGACGTCCCCACCGAGGTCGATATCCAGACGCAATTCGGGCGACCGGTCTTCGTAGGCGGGGTCAAGTTGCAACATGCGCCCCATGTAACGCAGGGCGGCTTCACCGAGATAATTCATGTTGCTGTCGATGTGCTGGTTGTTGTAGTTCGGGCTTGTGATTCGGAACCCATCGTTGAAGCGAACGACGTAGGCATCGGTATCGAGGTACACACCATCTGCCGACAGGCGGAAGTTGCGGCTGGGCTGCATCAACTGCACATCGTATGGGCGCAACAGCGGGCTGTTGTTGTCCATCAACAACTGCATCTGCGGCGTCCGCAGCGTCATGGTGTTTCCGATGTAGCCATTACCAACAGCAACCTTGCCTGCACTCGATGCCAGGTAGGCATCCACCGCGCCGAGCTGGTCGATCAGCCACGCATCGCGGGGATCAACCTCGACAATCACCTTCCGCGCTACGCCATTGTGATAGCCCGTCAACGTGGTCGTCAGCGGCCCCGTGCCGTTGGACGACTGCGCCACCTTGGCATCAATCATGTCGGCGGCCAGGCTCAGGCGGGTAGCAACGACGCCTTGCGACAGGCTCAGCTGATCGCGTGCGGCCAAGCTACCCGATGCGGCCGTCAGCAAACCACCCGTGAGCGATCCGCCCTGTGCATCCATGCTGGCAATCGTGCCAGCCTGCACCCGGTCAAACACAATGCTGCCGCCGGAGATGATGGACTGCACTCCACCACTGTGGCCGTCTCCCACAGAAACGTCACTACCGGCCACCAGATCAACATCGCGACCGGCCACATAGGCGCCCCAAGCCTGCTTGGCGCCACTGTTACCCACGATATCGACACCAGCGGTTGCGCTGCCGATGTCGATGGCGCCAGCCGCGCCGACCTGCAACGAATCACCTGCGTTGGCCGTACCGCCGACCACATCGCTGCCACGGGAGGTCAAAGCCAGGTTGTTGCCTGCCTGTAGCGTATTGAATACAAGCGCGGCAGTAGATGCCATCTCGACATTGCAACCTGCCATCAACGCGCCGATGGCAATCGTGCCGCCAGCATCGCCGGTGAAGTTGCAGCCTGCCGTTACCTCATCGGCCTTCAGGTCCTTGCCGGCCACCCAATTGCCATTGGTCCCGATATGCGCCGTGCCCACATCGATGCTCTGGTGCGCATGCAAATTCATGGCGCCAGCGGTCGATGCCCGGATCATCGTCACGTTGCCGCCGGCCGTGGCCGACAGATCCCCTTCACCGTCGAAGGTGGTCACCGTGGTGTTACCAGCACTGGTCAGCACGCTGTTGCCGGTCACGGTCAGCGTGTTGGCGGTCAGGTTATTGCCGGCATTCACCGCCAGCGCCTTGCCAACCACCGCCGTGCCCAGCACCACGTCCGACTGTCCATCCAGCGTGGCGTTGCCGGTGACGTTGGCAGTAGCGATGGACAGCGTGTCCACCGCATCGGCCACCAGGTCGCTGCCAGCGCTGAGCTGCTGCACATCCAGCGTGCTGCCCGAGGACAGCGTCATGCTGCTGCCGCTGTGCAACGTCGTGGCGGCCAGCGCCGCAGCCGACGTCACATCCAGCGTGCCCTGCGCCGACAGGCGGCCCAGCGTGCTGCTGCCCGTGCTGGCCAGGGTGGCGTTGCCGCCGACCGTGCCATCGTCCAGCTGCAGGTTGCCACCGGCCCTCAGCGCGGCGTTGCCATCCACCAGTGCAGTGGTCACGGCCATGTCACTGCCGCTGTCCAGCGAGGCGTTGCCGCCCACGTCCAGCGTATCCACCGTCATCGTCGTGCCAGCGGTTGCCGTGGCATCGCCGATAACTGCCAACGAGCCGATGGTGCTGCTGCCGGTGCTGGCCAGGGTGGCGTTGCCGCCGACCGTGCCGTCATCCAGCTGCAGGTTGCCGCCGGCCCTCAGCGCGGCGTTGCCATCCACCAGTGCAGTGGTCACGGCCATGTCACTGCCGCTGTCCAGCGAGGCGTTGCCGCCCACGTCCAGCGTATCCACCGTCATCGTCGTGCCAGCGGTTGCCGTGGTATCGCCGATAACTGCCAACGAGCCGATGGTGCTGCTTCCGGTGCTGGCCAAGGTGGCGTTGCCGCCGACCGTGCCGTCATCCAACTGCAGGTTGCCGCCGGCCGTGGTCGACAGGTCCCCTTCACCGTCAAAGGTGGTCACCGTGTTGTTGCCAGCACTGGTCAGCACGCTGTTGCCGGTCACGGTCAGCGTGTTGGCGGTCAGGTTATTGCCCGCATTCACGGCCAGCGCCTTGCCGACCACCGCCGTGCCCAGCACCACGTCCGACTGCCCGTCCAGCGTGGCATTGCCGGTGACGTTGGCAGTAGCGATGGACAGCGTGTCCACCGCATCGGCCACCAGGTCGCTGCCAGCGCTGAGCTGCTGCACATCCAGCGTGCTGCCCGAGGACAGCGTCATGCTGCTGCCGCTGTGCAACGTCGTGGCGGCCAGCGCCGCAGCCGAGGTCACGTCCAGCGTGCCCTGTGCCGACAGGCGGCCCAGCGTGCTGCTGCCCGCGCTGGCCAGGGTAGCGTTGCCGCCCACCGTGCCATCGTCCAGCTGCAGGTTGCCACCGGCCTTCAGCGCGGCGTTACCATCCACCAGTGCAGTGGTCACGGTCATGTCACTGCCGCTGTCCAGCGAGGCGTTGCCGCCCACGTCCAGCGTATCCACCGTCATCGTCGTGCCAGCGGTTGCCGTGGCATCGCCGATAACTGCCAACGAGCCGATGGTGCTGCTGCCGGTGCTGGCCAGGGTGGCGTTGCCGCCTACCGTGCCGTCATCCAGCTGCAGGTTGCCGCCGGCCGTGGCCGACAGATCCCCATCACCATCGAAGGTGGTCACCGCGGTGTTGCCAGCACTGGTCAGCACGCTGTTGCCGGTCACGGTCAGCGTGTTGGCGGTCAGGTTATTACCGGCATTCACCGCCAGCGCCTTGCCGACCACCGCCGTGCCCAGCACCACGTCCGACTGCCCGTCCAGCGTGGCATTGCCGGTGACGTTGGCAGTAGCGATGGACAGCGTGTCCACCGCATCGGCCACCAGGTCGCTGCCAGCGCTGAGCTGCTGCACATCCAGCGTGCTGCCCGAGGACAGCGTCATGCTGCTGCCGCTGTGCAACGTCGTGGCGGCCAGCGCCGCAACCGACGTCACGTCCAGCGTGCCCTGCGCCGACAGGCGGCCCAGTGTGCTGCCGCCGGTGCTGGCCAAGGTGGCGTTGCCGCCTACCGTGCCGTCGTCGAGCTGCAGGTTGCCACCGGCTTTCAGCGCGGCATTGCCATCCACCAGTGCGGTGGTCACGGCCATGTCACTGCCGCTGTCCAGCGAAGCATTGCCGCCCACGTCCAGCGTATCCACCATCATCGTCGTGCCAGCGGTTGCCGTGGCATCGCCGAGCACTGCCAACGAGCCGATGGTGCTGCTGCCGGTGCTGGCCAAGGTGGCGTTGCCGCCCACCGTGCCATCGTTCAGCTGCAGGTTGCCGCCGGCCCGCAGCGCGGCGTTGCCATCCACCAGTGCGGTGGTCACGGTCATGTCATTGCCGCTGTCCAGCGCGGCGTTGCCGCCCACGTCCAGCGTATCCACTGTCATCGTCGCGCCAGCGGTTGCCGAGGCATCGCCGAGCACGGCCAACGAGCCGATGGTGCTGCTGCCCGTGCTGGCCAGGGTGGCGTTGCCGCCCACCGTGGCATCGTCCAGCTGCAGGTTGCCGCCGGCCGTGGCCGACAGATCCCCTTCACCGTCAAAGGTAGTCACCGTGGTGTTACCAGCACTGGTCAGCACGCTGTTGCCGGTCACGCTCAGCGTGTTGGCGGTCAGGTTATTGCCGGCATTCACCGCCAGCGCCTTGCCGACCATCGCCGTGCCCAGCACCACGTCCTGCTGCCCGTCCAGCGTGGCATTGCCGGTGACGTTGGCAGTAGCGATGGACAGCGTGTCCACCGCATCGGCCACCAGGTCGCTGCCAGCGCTGAGCTGCTGCACATCCAGCGTGCTGCCCGAGGACAGCGTCATGCTGCTGCCGCTGTGCAACGTCGTGGCGGCCAGCGCCGCAGCCGACGTCACGTCCAGCGTGCCCTGTGCCGACAGGCGGCCCAGCGTGCTGCTGCCGGTGCTGGCCAAGGTGGCGTTGCCGCCCACCGTGCCGTCATCCAACTGCAGGTTGCCGCCGGCCGTGGCCGACAGATCCCCATCACCGTCGAAGGTGATCACCGTGGTGTTGCCAGCACTGGTCAGCACGCTGTTGCCGGTCACGGTCAGCGCGTTGGCGGTCAGGTCATTGCCGGCATTCACCGCCAGCGCCTTGCCAACCACCGCCGTGCCCAGCACCACGTCCGACTGTCCATCCAGCGTGGCGTTGCCGGTGACGTTGGCAGTAGCGATGGACAGCGTGTCCACCGCATCGGCCACCAGGTCGCTGCCAGCGCTGAGCTGCTGCACATCCAGCGTGCTGCCCGAGGACAGCGTCATGCTGCTGCCGCTGTGCAACGTAGTGGCGGCCAGCGCCGCAGCCGACGTCACGTCCAGCGTGCCCTGCGCCGACAGGCGGCCCAGCGTGCTGCTGCCCGTGCTTGCCAGGGTAGCGTTGCCGCCCACCGTGCCATCGTTCAGCTGCAGGTTGCCACCGGCCTTCAGCGCGGCGTTGTCATCCACCAGTGCAGTGGTCACGGTCATGTCACTGCCGCTGTCCAGCGAGGCGTTGCCGCCCACGTCCAGCGTATCCACCGTCATCGTCGTGCCAGCGGTTGCCGTGGCATCACCGATAACTGCCAACGAGCCGATGGTGCTGCTGCCCGTACTGGCCAGGGTGGCGTCGCCGCCCACCGTGGCATCGTCCATCTGCAGGTTGCCACCGGCCGTGGCCGACAGATCCCCTTCACCGTCGAAGGTGATCACCGTGGTGTTGCCAGCACTGGTCAGCACGCTGTTGCCGGTCACCGTCAGCGTGTTGGCGGTCAGGTTACTGCCGGCATTCACCGCCAGCGCCTTGCCGACCACCGCCGTGCCCAGCACCACGTCCGACTGTCCATCCAGCGTGGCGTTGCCGGTGACGTTGGCAGTAGCGATGGACAGCGTGTCCACCGCATCGGCCACCAGGTCGCTGCCAGCGCTGAGCTGCTGCACATCCAGCGTGCTGCCCGAGGACAGCGTCATGCTGCTGCCGCTGTGCAACGTAGTGGCGGCCAGCGCCGCAGCCGACGTCACGTCCAGCGTGCCCTGCGCCGACAGGCGGCCCAGCGTGCTGCTGCCCGTGCTTGCCAGGGTAGCGTTGCCGCCCACCGTGCCATCGTTCAGCTGCAGGTCGCCACCGGCCTTCAGCGCGGCGTCGCCGCCCACATCCAGCGTATCCACCGTCATCCTCGCGCCAGCGGTCGCCGTGGCATCGCCGAGCACAGCCAACGAGCCGATGGTGCTGCTGCCGATGCTGGCCAGGACGGCGTTACCGCCTACTGTGCCGTCATCCAGATGCAGGTTGCCACCGGCCGTCAGCGAGGCGTTGCCGCCCACGTCCAGCGTATCCACCATCATCGTCGTGCCAGCGGTTGCCGTGGCATCGCCGAGCACGGCCAACGAGCCGATGGTGCTGGCGCCCGTACTGGTAAGGGTAGCGTTGCCGCCTACCACAATCGTATCGGCATCCAAGTCAGCTGTCGTTGTCACCGACAGATCGCCACCACTGGTAATGTGGCCTGCCTGCAACGAAACGGCATCTACGACCGCATCTGCACCCGAGATCAACTCGTCGGCGACCAGATTGCCCGAGCTGGACAGAACAAGATCTCCCGCCAAGGCATCCAACGTGCTGATGTCTGCACCATTCGGGAAGCTCAGGTAAATGCCGCCAGCGGCGCTGCGCACCAACGCCAACCTCCCAACATCCACGACGACAGGATCGCTGACCAGGCCTACGCCGTTGCCCGCCAACATCTGCGCGCTGACATTGGCACCTCCGGCCACGTTCACCACCGCATCGCCGTTGCCACGAATGGCGCCAGCTGCATTCAGATCAAGTTGATTGCCCGCTTCACTGCCGCTGACGGCAAGTCGGCCAATGGCAATATCCTTGCCCGACCGAATCGACACGATCTTGCCAGCGGTGAGGCTGCTCCCGGCCCCCATTGCGTAGTCACCGGCATCAATCAAAACCTGGCTACCCGCTTCCACTACTGCCCCGGCTCCAATATGGGCAGCCTGCACGGAAAGCAGGCGCAGCACCTCATCCACCTGCGCAGAGCCAAGGCTCAGCTTCTTGCCTGCATTCAGCTGCGCTGACGCAGCGCGCGTGATCTCACCAACCGCAACATCCCCGTTGGGGGCGCTTACGCTCAAATCGCCAACAGCATCAACCGTTGCGATGTCGACGCCGGTGTATCCAGTAACGGTGACATCGTCACCCCCTTCAAGCACATCCGCCGTCACTCGGCCCAGGCTGGAGAGCAAACGCAGCTCGCCCCCGGCGGTGATGGTACCGATGGGCATGTCCGTCTTGCTCGACAACAGCACGCTGCCACCGGCATCAGCCGACAATTGGCCACCGGCGATGATGCGCACGGCAAGGCTTTCACCATTGCTGGACTCGTCCCGGATATCACCACTGACCGTCAGCTGGATATCGCGACCGGTGAGGACCGCCACGTCCTTCAGGTAGGAAAGAAGGCCACCGCCCGCAACCGTCAACACCAGATCCTGGTTGGCATTGACCAGGCCGACACGCAAGTCACCCGCAACCTGCTCAAGCCTTGCATGGTCACCCGCATTTGCAAGCAACAGTGTTCCATTCACCTGCACACGCAATGGCTGCGTGTCGGTACCGGTGATGCTGCGCAATGCCGAAATGCTGAGGTCCTTGCCGACGCGCAGCGTCGTAGCCGTGTTACCCGCGACATCGGTGATATTCCCATCGCTGCCGATACGCGCCGACCCGCCGCTACTGAAATGCTTGAATGCCAACGATGAGATCCCGTAAAGGAACGCATCCCTGCCAATCGTCGCATCAACACTTCCCTTGGCGTCGATGACCAGCGGCGAATTACTGTTGATCCGCAGCCTGTCAACCGCTGCACCATCACGAACCTGCTGTGCAGTCAGCACCTTGCCTGTGGCATCGAGCATTTCGACATCACCGGGCGTCGTTGCCAGGCGCATGGCCAGCGCGGTCTCGTCGCTGACATTTCCATTTTTCAGATCGGCCAGGCTGACGGTGTACTGCTTTTCAAGACGCCCCAGATCCTTGCTCGCGATCAGCGTGATATCGCGTCCCAATACCACGGGATCCATATTGAGTGCTGACCCGGCGGAAGGCTCCAATGCATTTGCATTGAATATATGCCGCAGCTGATCTTCGTCCCAGTAGGAATCCGTAGCCAGCCCAGCCAGTATCTGCGCCCTGCGTGCATCTGCAGGACTATTGGAAATATCCGTCAGGCTGTAGCGGTAGTCCTTGTCGTATGACGCAAACGCACCTTCCTGGGCCCAGTCGCTGCCAAACGCGTCAACGAACACGGCTTCCAGCCGGGCGTAGCGGGCCGCGAGATAGCTCACAACCCCTGCATCATCCAGGCTGCGCCCAGCATCCATCTCCGCCAGCGAACGGAACAGCGCAATGCCATTCGCACCAGGAACGTAACTGCCGTTGACCACGCCACCCAGTGCCTTCAACTGGTAGTACTCGGCGTAGCCGGCATCCACCTGGTTCTGATAACTCAAGATGGACTGCTGATCGGCACCTTGGCCCTTGAACAGTTTGAGGTTGTCACGCAGACCCGCCAGTTGGTCTTCCGAGAGGAAGCTCACATCACCACGCAGCGCCGCATTGAATATGGAGCCTGACGATGCCTGCAACAGTACGTTGCCGGTGGCGGATTCGACCCGGTTCACCCAGAAATCGCCCGCCGTGTCGTGCAGCCCGATATTGCCATTGGCATACGCCGTGACCAGCCCACCTTCTATCGAAGCATCATTACGCAGGGTTTCCACCGCGCGAATCGTCATCACCGAACTGCCGTTGCCGCCGATGGCACCGTTTGCGCTGCGCAGGTCGATATTGCGGCCAACAATCGCCGTACCGGTAGCGAAGGCACTTGTGATGTTGCCGCGGGCATGCAACCACACGTCGCCAATCCTGCTGCCACGCTGTGCGTTGAGCGACACCTTGGCATCAGAGTCGACATTCAGCGCGATATCGCCCCCTGCGCTGGCAATGATGTTCCCTGCGGCAACGGTCTTACCCTTGTTGTCCAGATAAGAAACTATCTGGATATCCAGCGGGCTGCTGCCCACATCCGGCTTGGTCCCGGCAATGGTGCCTATGGTCCGGCCAGCGGACAGGCTCAGCTCGTTGGTAATGATCCTGGCGAATGGCGACGTGCTTTCGATATCACCATTGACACTGGTCAGGAACGTCTTTCCGTCGGTGTTCTTCAACACACCGTTGATACGGATCGTCTCACCCGAATCCACGTCCAACAGACCGGCATCATTGGTCTTGAACTGGATGGCGATTGGGTTGTCAGCCTTGGCCCTGTTGCTGACAACAAGCGTCCCTGACGTCGGAAATTCGAGATCCCAGTAGGTTCGCCATGTGCCACCGTCGTCGAACTGGTTCTTCGACGGGAATCCATAGTTGTACCTGCAGCCGTTGCTGTTCTTGCCGCCTTCGCAACGGTAGTTCACCCCCCAACCAGATCTCCGGGTGTCAAAACTGCCCCTGGTTACCGTCGATTCAAAAACCTTTCCACCAAGGCTGCTGCCGGTACTCGAATATGTCACGCCTGACGTTTGCCACTGCTGGCCGTTCTCTACAACCCTTCCGCCAGCATCGATCCAATACCAGTTATCCGCGGTGCCAACACCCTTGTCGTTGAAGGTGACATTCCGCTTGATGCGCGCCGTCTGCGTCCACGACGCCACCATGCCGGACCTGGGTGCGTAGGCGTAGCTGCTCGCATCAGCAAGCTTCGTTACCCCAGCCGACTCCCAGTCTGCGGTATTGATCGCCCCCTGGTAGGCATTGAGCGAACCGTTCGTGTCTTTCACATACCACGTTGTCTTGTTCTGCTCCCTGTCGCGGATGGTGATCTTGCCCTCCGCACCGGTACCCACGGTGATATCACCCAATTGCAGGCCCATATCCGCCAGCTGGTTGTCGATGACAACCGACCCCTTGCCGCTGATGACGTTCAGTGCACCGCTGGTGGAGGTACTGACAATACGGCCGTCCAGGGTGATGGAACCGCCGCCCTTTGCGTAGATATCGGGGACGACAAACTGGTTCCTGGCCGGGTCGAATTTCAACGCAATCTTCGTCGAAGACGACGAATTGGCCCTCACGAAGCTTTCGGGGACGTCAAACAGTCCAGTGCTTCTCGCCACCCGTTCGCCGTTCGCGTTTGTGTAGAAGAAACTTTCGACCCAACTGCGGAGCTCGCTGCTATTGCGGTCCAGAATGGCGGAATAGTCCACCGGGACGCCTGACGTCAAGGGCACATTGACGTCAATCGTGGCGGCCTTGATGCTGATTCCGCCACCCGCCGTAACCCCCCCTGTACCGGTCTTGGGAACGGTCGAATTTGCCGCCGACGTCACCTGCGAAGGTTGGGTGGAGAAGGAAGCCACCAGCTCTCTGGCATTCACGACCGGCACATAGTTTGCAGATCCGGTGCTGTATTGTGACACCTTGCCGCCGTCGTAGAACAAGCCCTTCAGGTCCGCCTGGGTGCAGTCCTTGTCACCAATCCGATAGCGGCAGGCACCATAGATATAGAGGCTCCCATAGCCATTGTTGTTGGTGCCCTTGTCGGCGCCTCGATAGAGCAGGTAGTCCGTCAGGGTCTGACCGTTGCGGGCAGCCGCATCCTTGTAGAGGTAGGTGGCAATGTAGGCAGCAGCATCGTCCGCATTGGTGATGCCGGCAGCCACGCTCACCCGGTTCCACAACGTGCTTACCAGTGCGCCGCTCCAGTTGCCGGTACCGAGGTTGTAGACCACGTCTCCGTTCGGAATGTCGACCGAAAGCGACTCAACCTGCTGGGCGCCCGCACCATAGAAGCTGCCCATTGCATTGAAGATTTTCAGCGCCGCGCCCCTGGCGATGATATCGCCCGCGCCGACGATGGCTGATGCAGCCCCCACGTTGCTGATGGTGACCTTCGCGCCGCCCTGGCCCCTGTCCTCGGTCACCCGGATGCCTTGGGGAGTGTTGCTCAGGCCGGTGTACAGAACATTGCCACCACTGTAGTCCGGCATCACGATATCGCCAGCCAACAGCAGGTTGTCCGCGCTGTTGTTGGTGATGCTGATACTCGGCGAGCCCTTGGCAGTTATCGAACCGCTGCCGCTGATGTTGTTTCCGTACAGAATGACGTCGCCACCACCAGCAAACAGGTCACCAATGACCCAGGTATTGGTGGCCTTGTCAGATGCAACGTCGAAGTCCGTGGAACCGGAGTCATTGAACGCCTTCTTCAGTGCTGCGCTGCTATCGCGCCATGCCTCGAATTCAAGCAGGTCGCCGCCGCCGGCATCCTTTGTCAACTGGCCATTGCCATCTATGGTGATGTTGAGCTTGCTGTAGCGCCCGGCCACCACCGTTCCATCGACGATCACATCCCCGGTGTTCGTACCCGAGGTCTTATTGTCACGCACCGTAACCGGGATGAAACCGATCTGGTAGCCCGTGGCCGAGCCGTCCGCATTGCGGAACACATCATTGCCATAAGCACCCAGCGACACGAATGCGCCACTGAGCAGCTTGCTGTTCTGGGCAAGCGCCGTTCGAGCAGCACTGTCCACCGTGGAGCGCGCCGAAGAATCCGGAATGGCTACCAGGCCCTTGCTATACCCCAGGGCCACCGCGTTGCCAGCGATCCGCGAGCCGTTGCCATTCATCCTATCCATGCCAGCGGAGACGTAGGCGTTGTGCAGGGACTCAAGGCTCGCCCCTTCACCCACCTTGACATCCTGGTCCACCTTCAAATTGACAGCCGCGTCCGCCTTGCCTACCGCAGCCAGGATGCCCCAGGTATTGACCAGTGCATTGGCACCCACATCGGCCTTGGCATAGGTACCGACGTTGAGCATGTAATTGCTCTGCAGCTTGGCGTTGGTACCAATAGTGACCTTGTTCACCAGCGTCGCATCGGCCTTGGCCTTGACGACCGCAACGTTGATCGCGCCACCGGTGGTCAGACCCGCACGATCATCCGTGTTCGCGTTGGTAGCCGCCACGATATCCAAACCAACGGCATCGCTCCCGGTCGGAGTGCCGCTGGCGTAAAGCTGGGCGCCGTTGCCAATATCAACAGCACTGCTGCCGGCCAGTATCGTGGAGACCTGGGAGGCACTGCCGGTCAGGACGCCGCCGCCGGCGGCACTGGCGGCGAGCTTGCCGACGAGAACACTGTCGATATTGTTTTCGGTAGCCAGCCTGATGGAACTGTCCGAGGCAATCCGGGCCTTCTCGCCCACGCTCAGGATGACGTCGGCCTGGACGTCATTCTCAGCGTTCGCACCGCTGGCGTTGAGTACGCCCGCACCGGTGCTGTCCGCGCTGGCGCCATATTTGGTGGAGTGCGTCGCAGTCGCCACAAGCTTGGACACATCCCAGTCAGCCAGGTCCCCGATGGCTACATCCGTTGTGCTCTTGGTTACCGTCCGGGCCAGCGATGCATTGCCGGCAATCAAGCCGCCAGTGCCCGCCGTGGCATCGGCGGTGTTCTTGTCCTCACCGCGTGCATTGAGCGTGACGGCCCCGGAAATCAGCCGAGTAGCGTCACCCACCCCTGCATGCACAGTGGAGGCGGATTCGGCGGTGGCCTTCACCACGCCAGCAGCCAGCAACCCGCCCACGCTGACGCCCGTGGCATCAGCGTTCTGGGAGCTCACATTGGAGGATGTGACGGTTACCGCTCCGCCGCGTTTATAGGCGCCCGCTACGTCCTCATCGGCAGCGCCAGTCACGCGCGCTCCGTCCATGATGTCGGCGCTCACGGCATTGCTGCTCTTGGCGGTTGCAAATGAACCTGCGCCCGCAAGGTACAGACCACCGGAACCAGCAATGGAGCCGGCCTCCACCCCAGCGCTGGCAACGGAGGCAATCACGCTGACATTGCCTGGATTGCGCAGCTCGGCCTGCGTACCGATGAAGGCATTGACATCGGTCGTTGAGCTTGCGTTTGCCACCGCCGCGCCAACCGCTGCACCGATTGCAACCGCAGCGCCGATGGCATTGGCTGAAACGTCAGGCCTGGCGCTGGCATTGATCGAAACACCCCCCTTCAAGCCGGTGACTTTGCTGCGATCGCCAATGCCGGCCGTCACCTCTGAACCATCATGTGCCGTCGCCACCGCGCCGCTGGCCCCGGCAAGCACACCACCGGCTGCCCCCAACGCCGTTGCATCCACCGCGCCCTCGGAGCGGGCATCTATTGCAAGATTGGCAAAGCCGGTCAGGTTTGTATCTGCTGCCGTGCCGGCGCTCACACGCGCCGAACGATCCACGTCTGCGACAACCACGCCAGCGGCAAGCGCACCCGCTGCCGCGCCGATGGCGGACAGGTCCACGCTGCTGGCGTCCTTCGCAGCGACCTTCACGTCCTTGACGGTACCGGCCGACGCCATGGTTCCAGCAATGCCGGCGCTGACCGCCTGTTCCAGCCTGGCCACGCCTACCGCAGCGCCCACACCAACCAGGCCGAGAGCACCCGCATACACCTCCATATCAACAGCCTTGCCGCCTGCACCGTCGCCGGCATTGGCCTGCACGTCGATCAACGAGGCATCCACCTTGTCCGCTGCCAACGTAGCGGTGGTATTGCCATACAGCCCGGTGAAACCAAAGGCACCGCCCGCACCCACACCACCCACGCCGACACCACCAACCCGGTTGAGGCTGCTCATTGCCGTCGAGGCATTGACCTTCACTTCCGTGGCCGCCAAAGCACCGCCACGAATACTGGCCTCAACCGTATCGCCGCGCCCGGACAGTGAACCCACATCCAGATTTCCGCGCTTGTTGAGCGCATCCAGATCACTGCTTGAAACCGTGCCCGAACCGGCCAACACGTCGGCGTCAACCTTGTCTTCCGATGCCACCGACTTCAGGTTGCCGAAGGTACCGCCCAGCTCCTTGCTGGCGTCGCCGCTGTCGCCCAGGCCAGATAGCAGCAGCGAGGCGGCAGCACCAATGCCAGTGCTCATGCCACCGCCGGCCGTGAGGGTGGTCATGTTGATGTCGCGGTCGGATCTGGCGTCAACAGAAATGCCGTTGGTCGCGGTTACCCCACTGTCCAGAATATTTGCCCGCACGGTGCTACCGAGGATGGCAATGGAGGCACCCGCGCCCACGCCGGTCCCCATCACACCCAGGCCGAAGCCGCCGGTGTCGGCGCGCAGCTTGAGTACGTCCTTCGCCGTCACATCGGCGCTGGTCGAGTCCACGGTGGCGTTATGTACGATCGCCTGCGTGTCGTTCTGAAGCAGGTGCAACTGCGCCATGCCAGCAATGCCGGTACCACCGGCACCTGCCGCCCCCAGCGCGACGCCGTTGAAGTCCGAGCGACTGTCCGCCGATACCTTCAGCGCATTGGCGACGTCTATCGTGGTTGCGCTGCCCGCCCTGCCAATACCCGCGTAGGTGACCGCACTGCCCATGTTGACCAGCGCGGCTCCGGCCACCGCAGCCCCCAGTCCCACGGCACCCACGCCGGCAACCAGCGAAGCGGCATTGTCGCTATCGGCCGACACCTGCAACGAGCCGCTGCGTGCCTTGCCGCCAGCCACCCGCGCTGTCGTATTGGTATTGAAATCATTGACCACCGCCGATGCGGCGCCGCCGCCCAAACCGGCAGCCATACCGATGACGATGGCGAGCGAGTTCTGGCTGCCAGCTGCATCAACCACCACATCGCCCTTTGCGTTGAGCGTCGCATTGTCGATGGATGCGAGGGCATTGCTGTCAAAGAAGTTCGTCGACAGTGCACCGGCGCCGGAGAAACCGCCACCGGCAGCCAGCCCGCCGACGTAACTAGTCGACGCCACATGGTGGCTGGCACGCACATCAACGGCCTGCGTTGCGGCAGCATCGCCCGCATCAGCGTCGTCGCCCGCCGCGCTTGCCAACCCTTGCTGGTTGATTCGTGCATCCTGGATGCTTGCCACCGTGCTGCCGGCAACCTTGTTGACGGCGGCCATCACGGATACGGCGGCACTTGCGATCGGCACCGTGCCGATCGCCGCACTTGCCCCGATCGTATTGATCTGTTGCGCGGTTGCCGCATTCACTGCAACGCCACGCACGCCGACACTACCCGTACTCAGATCCACCGAACTGGACGCCATGTTGTCGGCATCAGTCTCAGTGCTGTGATTGTTCGCGGTCTTGCGATGCCCCCCATTTACCTGCAGGGCATCCCCCAGCGCCAAGGCCGTCACCTCGGTGTCGCCCCCCCGGATGATGGCCTCCGTCGTGCCGTCAACCAGATTGACCACGGTACCCAAACCGATGCCGACGTTGCCGCCCACACCCACGCTACCGGCAAACACGTCAATGCTCTGCCTCTGGGCAGCCATCACGCCGACGTTCTCCCGGGCAATGACCTTGGCACCGTCCTCGATCCGCGCCGAGACCGTGCCATCCATCTGGTTCACCGCAATGGAGGCCGCGCCACCAACCGTGCCGCCCCCGCCAATGCCGGCCGCTACGGTGCGTATACGGTTTCCATTTCCGCCGGCGGCTCCGGACGCATCGGCCTGGACCAGCAGGTTGCGGACACCCAGATCCGTCGAATCGCCGCTGACCGATGCCGAGGTGGTGCCTCCAATATTGTTATAGGCGATCGCCGCGCCTACGCCCACGTTGCCGCCGATCGCCGCCCCACCCGCCAGCGAGTCGATGCTGCGCTCATCACTGGCGCTGACGGACACGTCTGCGTCGTCGTTGCGCACGGTGCTGTCCGAAAGCAGCGCCGTTGTATCCGAAGAGATCAGGTTGGTGGTCACGCTACCGGCAACGCCTACGTTGCCACCGGCGGCACCCGAAGCGGCGATGGTCCGGATCAGGCTTTCGTTACCGGCAACAATCTCGAGTTTCGACGCCCCGTCAAGTGCAGAACCGACGACAATCGCCGCGGTACGGCCGCCAATATCATTGACGCTGCTTGCGACGCCAACGCCCACCTTGCCGCCAGCACCCAGCGCACCACCGAGCGAATAGGCCGCGCCCTTGGTCTGGGCATTCACATGCACATCGCCTGTCACCCCGGCGCCATGCGCGCGGACTCCCTCGATACGGGCCTCCGTCGCACCATCCTTGATGATATTGGTGGCGTTGCTTGCCGCGATGGCCGCATCGCCGGCAGCGGCACCGGCGATGGCCAGGGTCTTGGTGATGGCGTCGGAATCCGCCCTCACTGCGAGCTGCTCGGACACCTCCAATGCCGAGCCATCAATGGCTGCAGCGGTGGTGTCCTTGATGGTCGCCACGTTGATTGCGGCGCCAATCGCTGCGTTGCCGGTGGTGCCCGCAACCGCACCAGACAACGTGTAGATACGCGAATCGTTGTCCGCCCCAAGCAGCAGATTCTTTGCTTCCAGCACGCCGCCGTTGAGCGTGGCCTGCGCGGTGTTGCCGATCTCACTCCAGCCCACCGAGCCCTGTACGGCGACATTGCCAGCAAAGCCGCCAGCCACCGCACCAGACAGGATCTTGGCATTGTTGGCCGCGGAGATCGCGGCATCATCCTGTACTTCCAGCAGCGCATCCTGTGCATTGGCAACCGTTGTGTTGCCAATGTCGTTGATGGTCAGTGCAGCCCCCACTGCCACCTTGTTGCCTGCGGTCAATGCACCGGCAAGTGAGCCGATGAACGAGTCGTCACTGGCATCCAGGCGGACGTCGCGCGCCGCGAGCTCGGCACTGGATCCCGCGCCCTGGGTATCGTGCCCGACGTTTACGGTGGTCTGGTTCTGGATGGCGTTGTAGGACGCACTGCCGACGCCGGTGAATTTTCCGCTACTGGCACCTACTCCCACGCTGACAGCGATGATCTGCGCGTTGTCGCGGGCAGCCAGATTGATGTCCCCGTCGTCAGCTCGGATGCTGGCGTCATCCACGGTCACACTGTGGCTGTTCTTGATGGTGTTGTAGGCGAAGGCAACGCCCGCATTGTTGTCACTGGCCTGCATCATCCCGGCAACGGCAATGATCGAGCTCTTCGCATTGCCATCGCGGCCAATGGCATCCACCTTGGTATCGTCATTGTCGTCGGCGTTGGCTCCTACGTCCGTATCTGCCAGGCCAGAACCACAGTAGTCAGCACTACCGCCGGTTCCATTGTCTCCATTGCAGTTGTTGCCAGCGCTGCCAAGATCGTCATCGCTGGCCGTACCTGCATAGGCAGTGAGCGTACCCGCAATATCGATATCGGCGCCGCCAACGATGCGGGCCTCGGTGGTGTTGCCCACCTGGTTGACGAGGACAGAACCTGCCAAGCCAATACCGCTGTCACTCTTGGAGGCACCACCAGCCGCAGCTGCGGCCACGATCCGCGAGGCATCTGCGGCGCGCACCGTGACGTTGTTAAGTTTTTGAACACTGCTGCCATCGATGGCAGCAGTGGTTACATCCTGAACTTCCGCATAGGTTACGGCGGCGCCCACGCCGGCGCGGCCGCCAAAGTAGAAGGCGCCGCCGCCGTTGGCTATTTTCGACTCGTTGACCGCCAAGATGTCGAGGTCACCAGCAGCCCCCTGCATGCCGGTCAGGGTTCCGCCCTGGAGCACGGCTTGCGTGCTGTTCTTCGACATGCCCACGGTCGCCGACACCGCCACTGCCGCAGCCTTGGCCTGATCGGTGGATGCATTGACGCCAACGCCCAAACCTACGTTGACCTGCTCGCTCTCGTTGCGGGCGGTCAGCACCACATCCTTGGCATCGACGATGGTGGAATCGGTGATCCCAGCCCTCGTGGTGTTCTGTATATCGGCGTAGGCGACGCCGCCGGCAATGGAAGCACTGGCTTCCTGCTGCCCCACCACAACCGACAATGCCCCGCTGATGCTTACCAGCAGGGTCTTGTTGAGGGCAGCCACGTCCAGCTTCAGGCCATTATTGGAGTGATCCTTGATGTTTGCGCTGCTGATATCTGCGGTGGTCTTCTGACGGGCACGGTTGACAGTTGCGCTACCTGACACCGCAACGCCGAACTTGGGCTTCTGCTCCCCGCCGGCCTGCCCTCCCTGTCCACCGCCATCCTCAGGCTTTCCCGAGCCCAGCAGCGACTTTGCCTTGTCGAAGTACTTGCCCAAGCCTTCATCGCCGGCCAGGCCAGCCTTCTCGGCCATTCCCTCCAGCTGCCCCACCTTGCCGGTAGCGCGGGATTTCAGCTTGTCCAGGAAGCTCGGGTTGTCCGCGCTGCGCTTCTGCGCCGCCGCTTCGCTATCCCCCTGGCCGTACTTGTTGTCCTTGCTGCTGACCACGCTGCCAGCTGCGGCAACGGCACCCGACAGGCCTTCGCTGTTCGCCGTCACTTCGAGCACGTCCGTACTGACCGAGCCCTGCTGTGTGCCCGCAGCGCCGGTAGCGAAGCCATCGGGGATCTGCCCGATGAAGGCGCGTGTATCCGTATCCATCTGCTGGTAGGCCACACTCAAACCCACCGATACGCTCTTGCTCATGGCTACTGCGCCGGCCACCGACCAGACAAACAGATCCTCGTCGGCACCTATAGCCACCGATTTCGCCACCAGCGAGGCCTTGTTGCTCACCCCGGCCAGCGTATGGCTGTCCAGGTCCATGGCAGACGCCGTGCCATTGAGATTGAAGCTACCGCCCTGGCCGCTCTGCAAAGCCAGCGACACCAGGGTTTCCTTGTTGACCGCGCCAACGGCGATGGTGCCATCCTCGGCGCTGATGATCACACCGTCGTTGACGATCGCCGCAGCAGTGTTGTCATAGTCCGTGTAGCCGACGCTGCCACCCACGGCGGCGCCGCCGTCCTTCACGTTGGTGTTCTTGAGCTTGCTCAGCGCCAGGTCGCCCGCGCCGTGGATTGCCGTCACATCGGTGGTTGCCGATATATCAACACTGGCCCCGAACGTGCGCGAGCGAGCGCGTTTATCATCACTCTGATCTGTGCGGTGGTCCAGGCCGTCCAACGCCACGGTCCAGTCGGTACCGGCAACCGCCTTGGCGGTAAGCTGGGCATCTGCGGCGACGTCCGTGCGGGCACTGTTCTTTGACCTGTAGTAGCTGACGACGCCACCCAGCGCGAACTTGTCGGCCGAAGACCGTGCTGCCGAGTACGATGCGAACAGATCAGAAGGATCTTTGATCAGATCCTGCGCATTTGAGATTGCGTCCTTGAATGCGTCGAAGCTATCGAATGCATCGGCCATGCTGGCCAGCTTGCTGAAATCGCGCGGCAAGCGGACGTCGGAGGCCAAGCCGATGTGCTCGGCGGTAACCTGCGCATCACTGCCTACCAGGGTGTTGGCATCATGTTCCAGGTCGGCAATGGTGACTGCGCCGCTCAAGGCGAACTTGCTGCCGTCGCCATCATCACCCATGCCCGCAATCATGCTCATGGCATGGTTGCCTATCTGCGCATCGACTACCTGGCTGTCAACGACAACGTCGCCTTTGGCAACAATAATGGCACCAGCGCCGATGCTGGCACTGGCCGTATGTTGACCACCGACGTAGCTGATCGCGCCACCCAAGCGGAACGGTGATGGCTTGGGAGGAGTGGTATTGCCGCCGCCAGCCTGCGAGTCATCATCGGCGGACAGCTTCTTGCTCGCCTTTTCCATTCCCTTTGCCGCAAAGGTCTGCAGCAGGTCCATGAAGCCGTCGCCACTTGAACCGGCGTCCTCCCCGCTGTTCTCGTCCTTGTCCTTCCCATCCTCCTTCGGCGGCGCGGTCACCAGTGAGGCGGTGCTGTTCTTGCTGGTTATCGTTGCCGCCTGGACAGTGACATCCCCCGTCGCTTCCACATCGCGCGCAAGCGTTGCGGTTGCATTGAGATCCTGCAGGCTCACAGCCCCCGCCAGCCCCACCTTGCCCGTTTCATCCGAGTATGCCGTTGCCGAGGTATCCAGTGCGGCCTGGTTCACCGCCGACACGTTGACACTGCCAACGGACAGCTTGTCATCGGACTTTTCGATCAACGCCGTGGTGTTGACATTGACGTTACTGATCGCCGCAGTAAAACCTGCTGCCGTATTGCCTGCCGCATAGGACTCTACCGCCAGCTTCAGGCTGGTATCCGCATCCGCCTTTACTGACAATTCACCCGGAGCGCTGACAACAGCGCCTTCACGGATGATGGCTTCGGTGGTGGCATCGATCTGAGCATAGGCCGCCCCGAGGCTCAGCACATGGCTTTCGTAGGCATCGGTGCCATCCGCATTCTTTACTTGATTGCCCTGATCGTCTTTCTTCGGCTTCAGCTCGTAGTGCTTTCCTGCAGCTGCGTTGTCGACAGACTGCACCGTGCTGGCGTGCAGCGCGATATTGCCCGATTCATTGCTCGGATCGCCTGTTGCCGTGAGCTGGGAATTGCCATTCACGATCACCTGGGCGGTTGTATTGGCCCGCAGGAAAGAAACCTTGCCTCCGAGTGCCTTTTCCGCCCCCATCTCGGCAGCAATTGTCAGCAGATCCCCTGCCTTGTCGATATCTTCCAAGCTGTCCTCGACACCCTGTTTGATCCCGGCAAACGTCTTGTCAGGGTTCTCATAGGCGGAATCAACCTTGGCCAATGCCGTCAGTTCGATATCGTCCGCGGTCAGCTGCGCCACCGTGCCGCTGTTGCAACCAGCAGTACCGGCAGCGCAACCGATGGTGACGGTGGCCTCTGCGTTCTGGCTCAGTGACAGGCTGGTATCGACGATGGCTGATGCACGCAGCTGGATCTTGCCGCTTTCATCAGCGGTCAGCACGATGGCGGAATCATCGTCGCCAGTATTCACCGCGACCTGTTCGTGCAGGTTGGAATTGGCGTCCAGCGTCCCACCACTGGGCACCTCCACGAGAATCGTACCCGTCACGTCGATCGCGCGCGCCTGCACACGCACGCCATTGCGCGCCTTGATGGTGCCCGCAATGCTCACACTACCGTCGCGACTGATCTGCTCGGGGGTAAGCGTGCCGGCCATCAAACGGTTCAATGCACCGCCTCCGGCGGCTATGTCCGTCATCGCATCCGGGGTTGGCGTCGCCACCGACAAGGAGCCGACGTTGACGACACCCTTGTCACCCACCAGCAACCCATGCGGATCAACGAAGAATACGCGGCCACCTACGGTTGCTTCATCGGAGAGATAGCCATTCAAGTTGCCGTTGATGTAGGCCTTGGAATCGCTGACCAGGTTCACCAGGTTGTACACCTGATTGTCGTCAAGGTCCTTGGGCAGGATCAGGTCGACCGTCTGGCCTTCTTCAACGCCGAACTTGCGGAAGGAGTTGAATGCAACCGCTCCACCATTGCTTGCCTTGATGGTGTCGGTCGTCACTTTCCAGTGATTGCCGTCCGAGCCAACCTCTGTGATTTTGGTGCCCGTACTGCCATCCGTCTCCATCGAGCCTTTGGTCTCGGCGCCCCCTGCAGCCCATGCCGACAGCGGCAAGGCCACCCCGAGCACAGAACCAATCGCCAGTGCCAAACCCGCGGGCCGTGGCATTGCCGCGGTGACATTCAAGCCCTTGCTGGTGGGCTGGGACTTGGTCGTGACTTCAATGCGACGATTCATGGTGTGCTCCAGGGTGCGCCGCCTCTCGACGGCAGCACGCATAGCGGTGATCGCTTGCGCGGCCAACTGCAGACGGAAATACGGAAGGTGTTGAAAAGTGGCGGGTCAGTGCTTGGCGACGGGGGCGGACTGCTTGTCCAGCACCCGGCTCAGCAACTCGACATTGCCAAGCGACAACAGGTGGGCATAGATCCAACCCAGGTCACCAGACTTGGCCAGATCCTGCAGCGCCTTGCCCTTGAGCTCGCGCAGCTTCTGCTCATCCACCACGAAGAAGCCGTCCAGCGAGAACGTCTCGCCGGCCGCGGTCTGCACGTTCACCTGCTTGGAGACCAGCAGGTCATGGCTGACCAGTGCCGATGCCAGGCTGCGGGTGCGGGTCAGGTGCACCTGGTACTCCTGCAGGAACTCCATGGCATTGGTCAGCAGCGCGCTGTCATTGCCCTGCTCATCGAACAGCGCCGTGCCTTCTTCCCCGCCGTCGCGCAGACCTTCGAAGGCAGCGTCCAGGCACACGGTGAAATCGCTGCCCTCGGCATCACGCTCGGCCAGCACGAACGGGTAGCGGCGCAGGAATGCCGGGATATAACTCCCCTCGGCCCAACGCCCTTCGGCGTCCACCATCAGATTCTGGCCACTGCGCAGACCCAGCAACGCGGCCGGCACCACGCTGTCGGCGCTGTTGCCGGCAAAGACAATCGGGTAGTCGCGGGCGGCGCGGGCGAACTCCACGCAGGCCACAGGCACCGAGTTGAGGCCTGCGGCAAAACGGAAATCCCCTTCCGAGGCAACCACGCGGTGGTTGCGGTGCGCCACACGGTTCAGCTGAACCGGACGCTCATAGATCAGCAGCTGCTTCATACGATTCCCCCTTAGTGTTGGAAATAAAGAACCCTCACTAAGAACAAACCGGGAAAAGCAGCTGAAACCTATCACCGATCAGCAATTGACCGTGACGCAGTTCACATAAAATCTCGAATTGAGCGAATTTCCCGGATGCAACCGCCAGCGCCTCAACCGGCCGCCTTGGCCAACAGCAGCAGACCTTCCACCTTGCGCAACTCTGGCGAACCCTCGACCTGATGGCGCCTGAGCACCACTGCGGCGCGTGCCAACTCTTCCTTGGCGGCTGCCGGATCGCCAAATTGCAGCAGGGTTTCGGCCAGGCCCAGCCGGTAACCCGCTGTACTCAGGTTGTCCTCACCCAGCAGATGGCTTGCGTACTCCACAGCCTGCTGGCGCAGGCGCAGGGCTTGGGCTCCTTCCTGCCGCCGTTGCGCCAATTCGGCGCGCACGCTGGGCAACTCGGCACGCAACTCCGCGGGCATTTGGCCGGGAATCTGCGCAAGCAGTTGCTGCGCCTCGTTCAGCCGCCCCTGACCGATCAGCCAGCGGATCCACAACAATCTGACCTCCAGGCGACCCGGGGCATCGGCAGGCAGTGCCGCGGCCAATCCCTGGTCAGCATGGGCGATGTGCCCCCCCGCTTCCTCGGCCCGACCCAACCGCATCAGGATGCGCCCCATGCCCGTCTCGGCGCGCAGCGCCGTGGGTGAACTCGCCCCCAACTGACTGCTGCGGATTGTCCAGGCCTGGCGGTACATCCGGTAGGCCTGCGGCAGATCACCGCGCAGCTCATAAAGAGAGCCATGATTGAACAGCCCCATCGAGTATCCGACGGACGTTTCGCCATCAATCGCAGCACTCAAGCGTTGCCGTTCGCGGAACTGCTGTTCGGCGGCATCAAGATCCCCCATGTCGACGTACAGATCGGCAAGCGCATCATGCTGGGCCAGCATGAAGCCATTCTTGGCACCATACAGCCCCAATGCCTGCTGCTGCCCACGCTGCAACAATGCCAAGGCCTCGTTGAACTTGCCCTGCTCACGAAGTATCTGCGCCAGGTGAAGTTCAACGGTCAGGCTCATGCTGGTGCGTCGACCATGCAGGCCCGCAAGTACCTGACGAAAGGCCTTTTCAGCCTCAGGTTGGTGGCCCCAACGCAGGTACATGAGACCCTGGTTGTAAAGCAGCTCATGCAACCGACCATCTTCGGGAGACAGATGGGAGACGCCATACAGGCGCTGTGCCTGCTCGAAATCCTGTTCCGCCGCATCAAACCGCTGCTGGCTCACCAGCGCCAGCGCTCTTGCCGCATGCAGCTTCGCCCGCACATCGCCCACCTCCCGCGCGGAGCCCAGCAGGACCAAGCCACGATCCGCAAGCTGCTGGCCCTGCGCACCGTTGCCGGCAGAAGTTTTCAAACGCGACAGATTGGCCAACACCCCTGCAGCATCCACCGGCCGGGCAACATCCGCACGCATGAAGCCTTCATAAGCCTGCTGCAGATTGCGCTCGGCCTCCATCGCCATGCCGGAGTTCTGGTAAGCCTGCCCGAGCACGGACTGCATCCTCGCCAACTGCCCAGGTGCATCCCGCAATTCACTGCCCACCTGCAAGGCAGCCTTGTCCAGCAACTGACGCGAGCTGAGCTCCTCCTGGCCGCGTTCGGTGCGCAGGAACGGATCGGCGGTCTCAAACACGCCAATCATGAAATTGCTGACCTGCTGTGCGATTGCCGCCTCTTCTCGCGCCTGCCGGCGGCTCTGCACCAGCCCAAGGATGAACAGCAGCAGCAGCGCAACCAGACCCAGGCCTGCGGCAAGTGCGCGCCAGTTGCGCCGCATGCGCTTGCCGAGCTGATACAGGCGCCCACCTGATCGTGCCACCACCGCGCGCTTGTCCAGGTATCGGCGCAGATCGGCACGCAAGGCCTCCACCGAGCGATAGCGCTGCCTGGCATCCAACGCGCAGGCACGCGCCGCAATGGCATCCAGATCACCCTTGAGATTTCTTCGCCACGCCAGGCCTTCGGCGGCGTTCTGGCTCGGCAACACCACCGGCACATCCACGTCCTGCGGCTCGCGCACGCATGGATGATCGGACAGCATCTCGACGAGCATCACGCCAAGGCTGTACACGTCACCCGCAGCACCCACTGTCTCACCACGGATCAACTCCGGGCTGGCATAGCTGGGTGTGCAATAGCCCGCGTCCGGCTTCGCGCGCGCCTCGTTGAGGATGCGGGCCAGGCCGAAATCCAGCAGTACCGGTTGGCCGCCAGGCAACACCAGCACATTGGATGGCTTCAGGTCACAGTGCAGCACCAACTGCTCATGCGCGGCCTGTACCGTTGCGCATATCTCCAGAAACAGCAGTATGCGTTCACGCAGCCCCAATCCACGCTGCTCGCACCAATTGTCCAGGCTGATGCCGTCGATGTACTCCATCACCAGATAGGGATGGCCCTCAGGCGTGGTGCCGCCGTCATAAAGCCGGGCAACATTGGGCAATTGCAGGTCTGCCAACACCTGCCGCTCCATACCCAAGCGTTCGACCTCGCCCTGGCCTGGCAGACCGTGCAGCAACTTGATCGCGACCGTGCGCTGGTACAGACCATCGGCACGCTCAGCCTTGAACACCGTGCCCATGCCTCCCTGCGCAATACGCGCAGTCAGCCGCCACGGTCCAACCCGTTCGCCCACACCGAATTCCGGCGCCAGTGCCCGCGCCAATACCGTGTCCAGCCGGTTGCTGACCCTGCTCAGGCCCACGGTCTGTGAGCGCAGCAGCTGCAGCACCTCCTCGCGGATGTCCGCATCATCGCAAGCCGTTACCAGCGCCTGCTGCCATTGTTCACGCGGCAGCTCGCTGGTCGCATCGAACAGCTCCCTTACCTTGCGCCAGCGCTCCTCGGCCATAGCCCCCCCCGATGCCAATCCCGCGGCTAACGCAGCTGCCGATTCAACCACGCCCGCGCGAAGCGCAGGTCACGGTCAACGGTTGGCGCGGACACGCCCAGCACCAGGGCGATCTCATCACGCTGCATGCCGCCGAAGTACGTCAGCTCGATCGTGCTCGCCGCACGCGGCTCCATTTCGGCCAACTGATTCAACGCCTGGTGCAGGGCCAGCACGTCATAGCCGATATTGCTCTCTTCATAGGCCTGATCGGCGTGCGACAACGTCAGTTGCTCTACCCCGGCGCCGCGCTTGCCGGCAGCCCGGGCGCGCAGGTGGTCGACCAGCACCGACCGCATCTTCAGCGCGGCGATGGCCACGAAATGGGTGCGATCCTTGTACTCGGCGTCACTGCCGAGCAGGCGCATCAAGGACTCGTTGACCAGAGCTGCGGGCTGCAGGGTACCGTTGGTCTGCTGGGACAGACGGTTGCGGGCAAGCTGCATCAGGTCCGAATACATGGCTTCGAACAAGTGCTCGCGCGCCTGCATGTCGCCTTGCTGCCAGCGATGCAGGAGTTGGGTGATCTGCTGCCTGCTCAATGCTGCTCCCGCGTAACGGCCTGTGCCCCGTCCGGCCAACCGCGCCGGAACCTATCCAGCCAATGGTAGGACCCTGACCTCTTACTGCCAACTGTACCTGCTGGCGTGCGGCGCGTGCGCGACAGCGCCCCCAAGGCGGCAACAAAAAAGGCCCCGGATCGCTCCGGAGCCTTTGCAGTATTGGTGGGCCGTGAAGGATTCGAACCTTCGACCAAAAGATTAAAAGTCTTCTGCTCTACCGACTGAGCTAACGGCCCAAACAAAGACCCGGCCGCAGCCGGGGCGCGTATTCTACCCCATCATTCGCAAAATCGGAATTCAGACGTAATGCGTGGGGTCGGCGAGGCCGGCGGCGCGGAAGCCGTCGGCGCGCAGCTGGCAGGCATCGCAGTGGCCACAGGCCCGGCCATCCATGTCGGCCTGGTAGCAGGACACGGTCAAGCCGAAGTCCACCCCCAGGCGCTGGCCCTCGGCGGCGATCTGTGCCTTGCTCAGGTATTGCAGCGGCGCATGCACGTTGATGCCGGCGCCCTCGACACCGGCCTTGGTGGCCAGGTTGGCCAGGGCCTGGAAGGCGGCGATGAACTCGGGGCGGCAATCCGGGTAGCCCGAATAGTCCACGGCGTTGACGCCACAGAAGATGTCATTGGCGCCCAGCACCTCGGCCCAGCCCAGCGCCAGTGACAGCATGATGGTGTTGCGGGCTGGCACGTAGGTCACCGGAATGCCGGCGCCACCCGCCTCGGGCACGTCGATGTCATCAGTCAGCGCCGAGCCGCCGATGCTGCGCAGGTCCACGTCCACCACTTTGTGGCCGGCCACGCCCAGGGCGCTGGCCACGCGCTTGGCCGCTTCCAGTTCGGAGGTATGGCGCTGGCCGTAGCGCACGCTCATGGCGTATACCTCGAAGCCCTGTTCCTGGGCCATGGCGACGACGGCGGCAGAGTCCATGCCGCCGGAAAGAAGCACGACTGCTTTCTTCTTCATTGTTGCGTTCCGGTTGGGAGAGGAATGCCAGCACGCTGTCCCGCGCCGGGGTAAACGATCGGGGCGAGGCCGCCGGCTCAATAGCCGGGCGCGTCGTCCCACAGCAATTTGTGCAGCTGCATCTGGAAGCGCACCGGCAGGCGGTCGGCGACGATCCAATCGGCCAGTTCACGCGGGCTGAGCTGCGATTTGCTGGGCGAGAACAACACCATGCAGCGCGCCGCAAGCGCATGCTCGGCCAGCATCTGCTTGGCCCAGTCGTAATCAGCGCGGCTGCAGATCACGAACTTGAGCTGGTCGCGTGCGGTCAGCAACGGGATGTTCTGCAGCCGGTTGCGGGCCATTTCGCGCGAATCAGGGGTCTTCAGGTCGACCACGCGTGACACGCGCGGATCCACCGCAGCAATGTCCAGCGCACCGGAAGTTTCCAGCGACACATCCAAGCCGGCATCGCACAGCTTCTGCAGCAGGATAAGGCAGCGCTTCTGCGCCAGCGGCTCGCCGCCGGTCACGCAGACATGACGCACGCCCTGCTTGAGCACCTCGGCGACGATGTCGTCGATGTCCCACCAGTCGCCGCCATGGAAGGCGTACTCGGTATCGCAGTACTGGCAACGCAGCGGGCAGCCGGTAAGGCGCACGAACACGGTCGGCCAGCCAGCGGTATCGGCTTCGCCCTGCAGGGACAGGAAGATTTCAGTGATTTTCAATCGCGGCAACGGCGATTGCACAATCTCGCTGGGAACAGCGGCGCTGGGAGAATTCATAGTCATTGGCCGCACCGTCGGTGCGGCACCACATCAACGCAGCTGCTGGCCGAGCCGGATCGACTGCAAACGATCCTGGGCGGTACGGGCCGCATCACTGCCGGGAAAACGGGAAACAACCTGCTCCAGGGTCTGCTGCGCCTGTGCGCTGTTGCCTTCACCAAACTGCGACAGGCCAAGCTTCAGCAAACCGCCGGCAGCCTTGTCGTGGGTGGGATAGCGGGCAACCAGATCGCTGAACTGAGCCTCGGCCATCTTGAAATTACGCGTTGCGTAGAAGCTCTCACCCAGCCAATACAAGGCATTGGGGGTGTAGGCCGCATTGGGGTACAGCTCGAGGAAGCTCTGGAACAACTGCGCCGAGTCGGCGTAATTGCCGGCCTTCAGCGCGTCAAACGCCACGTTGTAGGCCGCACGCTCGTCACCGGCCGAGGCCAGCGAGCCGGCATCGCCCCGCACCGTTGGCGGACGTTCGGCAGCAGCCGCTGTCGGCTTTGCGGCCGCAGCGGCGGGCGTCGCCGCGCCAGAAACCGGAGCCTCAGTGCCGCCGTTACCACCTTCGAGGCGGTTCAGGCGACCATCCAGGTCCAGGTACTGATCGCGATTACGCTGCTTCAGCTGCTCGTTCTCATGCTGAAGCTGCTCGATCGTGCCCTGCAACGCCTGCATCTCAGTACGCAGCTGCTGCAGCTGATTGAGCATGTCGGTATTGGCCTGGCTGTTGTTGACCTGCGTTTCCAGCACGCCAACCCGATCCGCCAGACTTGCCCGCTGCGCATACGCGGGCGCGGCAGCCCCAAGGGCTGCCGCGGCCACGAGCATCAGTTTGAGGCTGATGCGCATCGATTACTGCGCGGTGTAGACGATTTCGACGCGACGGTTCTGCGACCAGCAGGACTCGTTCGACTCGGTGCAGACCGGACGCTCTTCACCGTAGGACACGACGGTCAGCTGCGAAGCCGAGCCACCGTTGGCCTGCAGTGCCGAGTTCACGGCATTGCCACGACGCTCGCCCAGGGCCTGGTTGTAGGCACGGCTGCCGCGCTCGTCGGTGTGGCCCTGCAGGGTGATGCGCGAGGACGGACGGTCACGCAGGTACTTGGCGTGGCAAGCCATGATGGCCTGGAATTCCGGCTTCACGGTGTCCTGGTCCAGGTCGAAGTAGACAACGCGCTGGCGCAGGCAAGCGTCGGTGTCCAGATCGCCCGGGCCGTACAGGCCGGAGGTGGACGGGCCGGTCGGCTGGGTGGTCGAACCGGTATCAACCGGCGGCTGCGCCGGCTGTTCCTTGACCTTCTTCGAGCAGCCAGCCAGCGCGGCTACGGACAGCAGCGAAACGAGCAAAACACGAGTGGACTTGTTCATGGCTATACCTAAAGGCTCCTGGGCCAATGTTGGGTTTTAATGCGACTGGGATATTAACATTTTCTCAACGCGCGGTGCGGTATGGGCCCCACGCGGGTTCCCGGACATCACCATCAGCAAGTACAAGGCGCTGACGCACACGGCCATCAGCAGATACTTCATACAGCACCCCACGCCCGCCTTCGCGGGCGGCGTACAACACCATGCTCGCGTTGGGGGCAAAGCTGGGCGATTCGTCCAGCGAGCCCGGCGACAGCGTGCTCCAGCGCGGCGCGCCCAGGCTGCTGTCCATCATCGCGATCTTATAGCTGCTGCCAGCGCCCTGCGCAACGGCGATTTTCTTGCCGTCATAGGAAACGCTGGCCTTGGCATTGTAGTTGCCCTGGAAGGTCACCCGGTTGGCGCTGCCGCCGCTGGAGGAGACCTGGTAGATCTGCGGGCGACCGCCACGGTCGGAGGTGAAATAGACCGAACCGCCATCAGCCGACCAGGTTGGCTCGGTGTCGATGCCGAAGTGGTTGGTGAGCTGGGTCAGCTGCTTGCTGCCCAGGTCCATCACGTAGATTTCCGGGTTGCCGCTGCGCGACAGGGCCAGCGCCAGACGGCGGCCATCGGGCGAGAACGACGGCGCGCTGTTGATGCCACGGAAGCTGGTCAGCAGCTCACGGCCACCGGTGGCGATGTCCTGCACATAGATCGACGAGTTGCCGCGTTCGAAGCTGACATAAGCCAGCTTGCGGCCGTCCGGGCTCCAGCTCGGCGACAGCAGCGGCTCGGCCGAACGCACGATGGTCTGCGGGTTGTAGCCATCGGAATCAGCCACCATCAGCGCATAGCGCATGTTGGCGCCGCTGCCGCTGGCGGTGATGTAGGCAATGCGCGTCCAGAAGGCGCCGCGCACACCGGTGATTTTTTCGTAGATGGCATCGGCCATCTGGTGGGCCACGTCACGCATGGCGTTGGAACGGGCAGTCATTGCCAGGCCCAGCATGCGCTCGCCCTTGGCCACGTCGAACAGCTCGTATTCCACGCGGTAGGCGCCAGCACCGGCATCGAGCACGCGGCCGACGACCAGATAGTCCTGCTTGAGCGCACGCCAGGTGGGGTATTGCACCTCACTGCCGCGGGTCGGGCGCTCAACGATCTGGGCTTCGGGCAGATTGCGGAACTGGCCCGAACGGTCCAGGTCGGCACGCACCACGGCAGCCACGTCGGTATTGGGCGCGGACGCCCCCTGGTAAGGCATCGGCACCACGGTGATCGGGGTGGCCGAGGCGTTGCCGCCGATGATGTCGATTTCCAGACCCTTCTGCTGCGCCATGGCCGCCAACGGCAGCATCAGGGCAGTAAGGGCAAGCAGCCAGCGAGGCAATTTCTTCATGGGGCGCTCAGCAGTACGAATGAAGAGGGATAAAGAGGGATAGCAGCAACGGGATGAACATTTTCGCAATCGTGAACGAAGGATGCGTGAAATCCAGCCCCCAGCGGCAAGACTAGCCCATTAAATTCAGTTTCCAACGAAACAACCCGCCTGCAGACAGACGGGTTGGTGCGGCATCAACGATCCTGCGCCTCGAAGTTGAAATTCAGGTTGCGCTGGAACACCGACTCGTAGCCGCGGTACGGCAGCGGCTGGGCGCGCAGCACCGCGGCTTCCACCGAGCGTTTGCCGGCTTCGTCATACGGGCAACCCGGGGCGAACTCGACGCTGACCACTTCACCGCCGGGCAACTGGCGGATGGTCAGGCGGCAACGCTGGCCACGCGGGATCGAATCCGGACGGACCCATTGATTGAGCACGGCCTGCTGGATGGCGGCGGCGTACTTGGCGGTCAGGTCATTGCTGGTACCGCCCTGCCCCGGCGATGGCGTGCTGGGGCCGCTGCTACCGCTGCTGGTGGCGCTTGCCTGCGCACGGGCGCGGGCATCGGCCACCTGGCGCAGGCGCTGCTCGGCCAGCTTGGCCTCACGCTCGGCCTGTTCGCGCTTGCGGCGGATCTCTGCGATCTTCTGCTGGCGTTCCTGCTCGGCACGGGCCTCGGTGGCCTGGCGCTGCTGGTCGGCCAGCTTCTTCTGGCGGTCGGCCTCTTCCTGCTGCTTGGCCAGGCGCAGTTTCTGCTCGGCCTCTTCCACGCGCTTGCGCTCGGTCAGGTCGATCTGCTCCTGGCGACGTTTGGCTTCCTGCTCCTGCTTGGCCTTTTCCTGCGAGATGGCCAGTGCGCTGACCCGCTCCTGGTCAACCGTATCCGGCTGGGCAATGCGCTCCTGCGCGTTGTGCTGCTGCGGGGTCGGCGCATCCTGGGGCTTGGGCTCGGGGATGGGCTGCGGCGGCGGCACGGTGTCTTCCGGCACCGGCTCGGGCTGTACTTCTTCCAGCGGCTCGGGCAGGTCCGGCAGTTTCTCGGAGGCACGCAGGGCCTGCCGCGCGGCCGAGGCTTCGGCGGCGGACAGCTGCATATTGGCTTCCAGCGCGGGATCGCCGGCGGCCGCCTCGGTATTGCGCGCAGGCGACCACAACCAGGCCGCGATGAAGATCGCCGCCACCAGCAAGTGCACCAGCAGGGCCAGTACGACCGGCAGGCCCCACTCGTTGCGGTGGTCGGGCGGCGGTGGCAGTGCGTCAGCGTGCATCGGTCGCCAGACCCACCTTTTCGATCTTCGCGGCCTTGATCACGTCCATGGCGTCCATGACCTTTTCATAGGCCACGCTCTTGTCAGCAGCCACGATCACGCGCAGATCCTTGTTCTGCGAGGCCAGGGCACCCAGCTGCGCCTGCAGCGCAGCGGCGTCCATGGCCTGCGGGTCCTTGGCTTCGGGCAGCTTCAGGCTCATCTGGCCGTCGGCGCGCACCGAGACGATGATCGGGTCCTGCTTGCTCTCCAGTGCCTTGGCGGTGGAACTGGGCAGGTCTACTTCAAAACTGAGGGTCAGCAGCGGCGCGGTCACCATGAAGATGATCAGCAGCACGAGCATCACGTCGATGTACGGCACGACGTTGATCTCGGACTTGAGCTTGCGGCGCTTGCGACGGGGTATGGCGGCGGTCATGGTTGGGCTCCTGCGGTCAGAGGAAGGCGCGGGCGCGCTTACTCGTCGCTACCGCTCTGCTGGCGCTGCAGGATGGAGCTGAACTCCTCGGCAAAGGTTTCATAACGCACCGACAGCCGCTCGACGCGGGTGGTGAAGCGGTTATAGGCCCACACCGCCGGGATGGCCACGAACAGACCGATGGCGGTGGCGAACAGGGCTTCGGAAATGCCCGGGGCCACCGAGGCGATACCGGCCTGCTCACCGCTGCTGATCATGTCGTGCATGGTCACCATGATGCCGAACACGGTGCCGACCAGGCCCACGTAGGGGGCGGTGGAACCGATATTGGCCAACAGTTCCAGGTTGCGCTCCAGGCCGTCGACCTCACGGGCATAGGTGGTGCGCATGGCGCGCTGCGCGCCTTCCAGCTGGGTGCGGCCGTCGAAGGCGCGGCGGCCCTGCAGGCGGGTGTATTCGCGGAAACCGGACTCGAAGATGGCTTCCAGGCCATCCACCTGGCGGTTGCGGTCGGTGGCCGAGGCGTACAGCTTGCCCAGGTCGGCACCTGACCAGAAGCGGTTTTCGAAGTCGCTGGCCTCGCGGTCGGCGGCCTTGAACACGCGCGCCTTGCGGAAAATGATCACCCAGCTGATGAAGGAACCGGCCAGCAGCAGCAGCACGATCAGCTTGACCGGGATACTGGCCTTGACCATCAGGTCCAGGTAGTTGATGCCACCGCCGTGGCTGGCCTGTGCCACGGTCTGCGCGGCTGCGGCGCTGACATCGGCCGGCAGGGCCTCGGTCACGGTGGCCTGCAGGGCCAGAAGCAAAGCGATCATCCGATCTTCCTCAGTGTTGCTTAAGCGGTTTGTGTTTGAAGGGGTTTAAGCGTTGCGTACAGCGTGTCATCAATGGCCTGCGGGCGGAAATCGCGCGCACCCACGGCGGCCAGGCGTACCTGTGCGGCAGCCAGCACCTGGCCATCGCGTTCCACCGTCTGCGCCATCAGCAGGCTGGCCCGCCGGCATTGCAGCAGTTCCACCGTGGTGGTCAGCGCATCGTCCAGCTTGGCCGGCTTGATGAAATCAAGGTTCATGGAGCGGACCACGAATACCTGTCCGTCACCACAACGCATGGATTCCTGCCCATAGCCCAGCGCGCGCATCCATTCGGTCCGGGCCCTCTCCATGAAAGCCACATAGCGGGCGTGGTAGACCACGCCGCCAGCGTCGGTATCTTCCCAGTAAATGCGTGTCGGCCAACTGAACCGGGCCTCAATCGTCATCGCGCTGCTCCGCAAACAGATCGGCCGCGGCCGGGGCGGCCTTGGGCTTGAGCCCCAGGTGGCGGTAGGCCTTGCTGGTGGCCATGCGGCCACGCGCGGTACGCACCAGGAAGCCCTGCTGGATCAGGAAGGGCTCGACCACGTCTTCCAGCGTGCCGCGTTCCTCGGACAGGGCCGCAGCCATCGACTCCACGCCGACCGGGCCGCCATCGAAATATTCCACCAGGGTGCGCAGCATGCGCCTGTCCAGTTCGTCGAAGCCTTCCGGATCAACCTTGAGCATCTGCATGGCGGCCTGGGCCACCGTCTGGTCGATATGCCCGCCGGCCTTGACCTGCGCGTAATCGCGCACGCGTCGCAGCAGGCGGTTGGCGATACGCGGGGTGCCACGCGAACGGCGGGCGATCTCGCCAGCGCCTTCGGCACTGCAATCGATGCCGAGGATGCCTGCCGAGCGCCGCACGATGCGGGTCAGCTCGTCGGCCGAATAGAACTCCAGCCGCTGCACGATGCCGAAGCGGTCACGCAGCGGCGCGGTCAGCAGGCCGGCGCGGGTGGTGGCACCGATCAGGGTAAACGGCGGCAGGTCGAGCTTGATCGAGCGCGCAGCCGGGCCGTCGCCGATCATGATGTCGATCTGGAAATCCTCCATCGCCGGGTACAGCACTTCCTCGACCACGGGCGAAAGACGGTGGATCTCGTCGATGAACAACACATCGTGCGGCTGCAGGTTGGTCAGCAGCGCAGCCAGGTCGCCGGCCTTCTCGATCACCGGCCCGGAGGTGACGCGCAGGGCCACCCCCAGCTCGTTGGCGATGACATGGCTCAGCGTGGTCTTACCCAGCCCGGGTGGGCCGAAGATCAGCACATGGTCCAGCGCCTCACGGCGTGCCTTGGCGGCCTGGATGTAGATATCCATCTGCTCGCGCACCGGCGCCTGGCCGAGATAGTCGGCCAGGCTGCGGGGGCGGATGCTGGCGTCGGCGGCGTCATCCTCGCGGGTGGCGCCGGCTCCGATGATGCGGTCGTCAGTCATCCGACTATGTTACGTCCAGAAACGAATGAATAGGAGCGAGAAACCAGAAACGGCAAGCGTAAGCAGCCACTATGTTGCGGGTTACTGCGCACCACGTTGCCGGCCTTCAGATTTCAACCTGCGCCCCCAGCTCGACCAGGCGGTTACCCGGGATCCGGAAGAAGCCGGTGGCCGGCGCCGCATTGCGGTGCATGAAGGCGAACAGCTTGTCGCGCCAGATCGGCATGCCACGGTTGGCGCTGGCCACGATGGTCTCGCGGCTGGCGAAGAAGGTGGTGTCCATCGGGTCGAAATAGATGCCGCCATGGTCGCAGGAGCGCATCAGCGCCAGCGGGATGTCCGGCGTCTCCATGAAGCCGTAGCGCACCTGCACCCGGTAGAACTCGTCGCCCACCGAATCGATGCGCAGGCGCTGGCCCTCCGCCGCATAGGGGATGTTCAAGGTCTCCACATGCAGGAACACATTGCGCTCGTGCAGCACCTTGTTGTGCTTGAGGTTGTGCATCAGCGCATGCGGCACGACGGCAGGGTCGGCGGTCAGGAACACCGCCGTACCCGGCACCCGCACCGGCGGCGCCAGCATCAGCCCCGGCAGGAACGTGTCCAGACGGATACCGTCCTTGCGGATCTCGTCACGCAGCAGCTCGCGGCCACGCCGCCAGGTGCGCATCATGGTGAACAGCAGCAGGCCCAGCACCAGCGGGAACCAGGCGCCCTGCAGCAGCTTGGCGCCATTGGCGATGACGAAGCCCAGGTCGATCACCAGGAACACCACGCACAGCGCGATGATGGCGTGGCGCGCACGCGGCCACAGCACGCGGGCCACCAGCGCCAGCAGCAGGGTATCGATCAGCATGGTGCCGGAGACCGAGATGCCATAGGCCACGGCCAGGTTGCTGGAGCTGCGGAATGCCAGCACCAGCCCGAACACCATCACTGCCAGGCCCCAGTTGATGCCCGGGATGTAGATCTGGCCGATGGTGTCGTGCGAGGTATGCAGGATGCGCATGCGCGGGATGTAGCCCAGCTGCATGGCCTGGCGCGAGACCGAGAACGCACCGGTGATCACCGACTGGCTGGCGATCACCGCCGCCGCCGTCGCCAGCAGGATCATCGGGATCAGCGCCCACTGCGGCACCGCCTCGAAGAACGGATTGGCCACCGCGTCGGGCCGCTGCAGCACCAGCGCGCCCTGCCCCAGGTAGTTGAGCACCAAGCAAGGCAGCACGAAGAAATACCAGGCGTGACGGATCGGCGGCGCACCGAAGTGGCCCATGTCCGCGTACAGCGCCTCGCCACCGGTGACGGCCAGCACTACCGCACCAAGGATGAAGATGCCGTGCCAGCCATGCTCCATGAAGAAGCGTGCCGCCCACATCGGGTTGAAGGCCTTGAGCACTTCCGGCGCGGCGATCACGTTCCAGATGCCGATTGCCGCCAATGACAGGAACCACAGGCTCATCACCGGCCCGAACACCTTGCCGACCTTCTCGGTGCCAAAGCGCTGCGCGGCAAACACCGCCGCCAGCACCACCAGGGTGATCGGCACCACGAAGTGGCCCAGCCCCGGCGCCGCCACCTCCAGGCCCTCGACCGCGCCCAGCACCGAAATGGCCGGGGTGATCACGCCGTCACCGAAGAACAGCGAAGCGCCGAAGATACCCAGGATGCCCACCACGTAGGCCGAACGCGAGCCATTGCGCAGGGTGCGCTGGGCCAGCGCCATCAGCGCCATGATGCCGCCCTCGCCGTCGTTGTCGGCGCGCATGATCATGGTCACGTACTTGAGCGTGACCACCATGTTCAAGGCCCAGAATGCCAGTGACAACACGCCCAGCACGGTGTCGTGGTCGCTGTTGAGCCCGTAGTGCGGCGAGAACGCCTCCTTCAGGGTGTACAGCGGGCTGGTACCGATGTCGCCGAAGACGACACCGATCGCACCCACGACAAGGGCCAGGCCACCGGCGGCACCTTGGCCGTGGTTGTGCCCGTGGGACTCGGACGAGGAGGAAGCGTGGGACATGGCGTTCTCAGGTTGCCGTCATGTGGCCGTAAGGGAGTGTCAACGCAGCGCCGATTGCAGCGCCTTGCGGATGACGGTGGCGACATCATCGCCCTCGCCCGACGCATCGCGCGCCATCTTGGCCGCTTCTGCCGGTTTGTAACCCAACTGCTGCAAGGCCACCGTGGCCTCGGACACCGGGTCGTTGCCCAGCTGCCCGGCGATGGGTGCACCGCCACCGGAGAAGTTGGCCGCGCGGTCGCGCAGTTCCACCACCATGCGCTCGGCGGTCTTCTTGCCGATGCCCGGGATACGGGTCAGCGCGGTGATGTCGCCGGCCTGGATCATCCGCGCGAACTCGTCCACGCTGACCCCGGACAGCACCGCCAGCGCGATCTTGGCGCCGATGCCGGATACCTTCTGCACATCGCGGAACAGCCGCCGCTCGCCCTCGCGCAGGAAGCCATACAGCGAGACGCTGTCTTCCTTCTGCGCGTAATGGGTGAACAGGATGACCTCGCGGCCAACGTCGGGCAGGTCATAGAAGGTGCTCATCGGCGCCTCCAACTCGTAACCGACGCCATTGACGTCGATCACCAGCCACGGCGGTGCCTTGTAGGCCAGGATGCCGCGCAGCCGACCGATCATGGGTGTGCCCCCTGGGCAAGGGATTGGGCGTTCGGGATACGGGATTGGCAGCGCAGCCTTACTTGCAGCGAGGCTGTCGCGTGCGCATCCAACCGAGGACCGCAGGAACGCATCCCCCATCCCGAATGCCCAATCCCTGCTCCAACAATCCCCGTTTCAACGATCATTTGCGACTCCAAGCCTGACGCACGTCCACGCCCAGCCGGTTGGCAGTGGCGCGCACATGCGCGTGGGTGATGGCCACCGCCAGCGCATCGGCGGCGTCGGCCTGCAATTTGCCCTGCAGGTTGAGCATCAGCCCAACCATATGTTGTACCTGCTGCTTTTCCGCACCACCGCGCCCTACCACCGCCAGTTTGATCTCGGTGGCGGCGTACTCGCTGACCGGCAGGTCGCGCATCACCACCGCGCTCACCGCCGCCCCGCGCGCCTGCCCCAGCTTGAGCGCCGAATCGGCGTTCTTGGCCATGAACACCTTCTCGATCGCCACTTCCTGCGGCTGGAACTCTTCGATCAGCGCGTGCAGGCCCTGCACCAGCACCTTCAGGCGCTGCGGGAAATCGGCAGCGCCCAGCAGTACCAGCGGGCAATGATGGACGTGGCGGGCACGGCCGTTGGCGTCGATGTCGATGATGCCCACCCCGGTGCGTTGCGAGCCGGGGTCGATGCCAAGGATGCGGGTCATAGTTGGCCTACCAGTAAAAAACGGCGCACAGCATTGCCGTGCGCCGTCTCACCCGGTGGGACCGGGCGGGCCGTCAGGCCCGCTCCAGGCTGGCCTGGTCGACGTTGGAATACACGTCCTGCACGTCGTCCAGGTCCTCCAGCATGTCCAGCAGCTTGCGCACCTGCACGGCGGTATCGGCATCCACCGCGATGTCGTTGTCGGCGCGGAAGGTGATCTCGGCATGGTCGGCGACCAGCTTGGCAGCCTCCATCGCGTCCTTCACCGACTGGAAGGCTTCCGGCGCGGTCAGCACGTCGATGGCACCGTCTTCCGGATAGACCACGATGTCATCGGCACCGGCCTCGATCGCCGCCTCGGTGATGGCCTCCTCGTCGGCGCCGGGGGCGAAGCTCAGCACGCCCAGGCGCTTGAACATGAACGACACCGAGCCTTCGGTGCCCATGTTGCCGCCGCACTTGCTGAAGGCATGGCGCACGTCGGCCACGGTACGCACGCGGTTGTCGGTCAGGCAGTCGACGATCACCGCAATGCCGCCCGGGGCATAGCCCTCGTAGCGCACTTCCTCGTATTCCACGCCTTCCAGCTCACCGGTGGCCTTCTTGATCGCGCGCTCGATGACATCCTTGGTCATGTTCGCGCTCAGGCCCTTGTCCATGGCCACGCGCAGGCGCGGGTTGTTGTTTGGGTCGCCCCCACCACCGCGAGCAGCAACGCTGATCTCACGGATGATCTTGGTGAAAATCTTGCCGCGCTTCGCGTCATTCGCGTTTTTGCGGCCTTCGATGGAAGGACCTCGACCCATGGGAATACCGTACATCTGTCAGGAACAGGACGGTAATTCTACCCGATCCCCTGCCCTTGCCTGTCAGCCCCCGCGGTAGCCGCCTGCGGGGGGAAGCGCCCTTGGCGCAGGAACCCGGCCGTCAGCGCCGCCACCTGCGATGACAGCACCAGCCCGCTATGGCTTACCGGCACCACACAATGGTCGGCCAGGCCGGGCAAACGGGTCTCGGCCAGGCCCACGGTGCCATCGGACTCCCCCTCCAGTGCCCCCATCAATGCGCCCAAGCCATGTGCCACCGAGCCGGCGATCAGTCCCACCTCGGCTGGCCCCTGCCAGTCCGGCAGGCCATGCCGCAGCAGGCCACCACTACGGCCAAGGGCCACTGCCCAGCCGTGGTCGGCCATCACCCGTGCGGTGCCGCTGCCACATAGCGGCGACCCCAGGCAGACCACCCGCGGGACCTCCAGTTGCGGCGCCTGGCGCAGCGCTTCCAGCGCCACCAGCCCTCCCAGGCTGTGCCCGACCAGCGACACCGGGCCGCGCCCCCGCAGGCGCTGCAACAGCTGCGGCACGGCGACGTCGGGCCCTCCAAACACACTGGGGTAGCCAAAGGTGTCCACCACAAAGCCCTGGCTGCGCAGCCGCCAGGCCAGCGGCAGCAGCCAGGAGCGGGTGTTCCAGATGCCGTGCAGGATCAGCACGCGCTCGGGTTGGCGGTGGTGCAGGTACATGCGGGCAGTGTCGACCATCCGTGTCCGCCAGGACAATGGGCCGCGGATTGGACTTCAGTCGAAGTTGTAATCCAGCTGCAGCGCGAACTCCCGCCCCACCGCGCTGTAGACCTCATCGTAGTAATACGGATACACCGTATTGCTGCTGTCCCGTGGTGGCGCCGCATCCAGCAGATTGTTGACGAACAGGGTCAGCACCGTGCGTTCAGAGATGCGTCGGCCGAGATTGGCGTTCCACAGCAGCTGCGCCGGCAGGCGCCCGCTGCCATCTGCACGCGGCAAACTGCCATAGCGCACACCAAACAGGTTGCCCGACCAACGCCCCTGCCCCTGCCAGCCGACACTGCCGCGCAGGTTGCTGCGGAACGCCAGGTTGTCACTGGCATCGCGCCACACATCGTGCAGGGTGCCTGGCGCGCGCATCCGCCGCTGCGCCCAGAAGGTATGCGACCACAGCAGGTTGGCGCTGAAATCCCCCAGCCCGGTGGTTTCGCGCCAGTCCAGCGCAGCATCGACGCCGCGCAGATGGCGCCAGGATTGGTTGACCGGCATCGACTCGACCATCAGCACCTGGCCACCGCCGTTGGCACCGCTGCGGGTTACCCGCATCCGCGCCTTGCGGCATTCCATCGACTGCGGATCCACCGTGCCCGGTCGCCCATCCAGCGTGAGCCCGGTCATGCATTCGGCCTCGTCGCGCAGCAGCTGTGCCGGCGACACCCGGCCGATGCCGCCCTGGTTGCGCACATCCCAATAGTCCAGGCTCAGGGTAAGCGCGGGGCTGGCATCCCAGACCACACCAGCGGTCGTTGATCGACCTGTTTCGGCCTGCAGGGCGGGGTTGCGATAGGTCCTGGTAAGGAACTCATGGCTGTAACCCTCGCAGCGCGGATTGGCGCCAGCGTTGATACAGGCTGTGGCATCCACTGCAGTGCCAAAGCTCCCGCCGCCATCGGTGAATATCCAATGCATGTCCGGTGCCTTGAAGCTGGTGGCATGGCTGGTCCGCAGCAGCACACCGGCCAGCGGGCGCCATTCCAGGCCAGCATTCCAGGTCCGCGCCACCGGCAGGCCGGTGCCATCGCGGTAGTCATCCAGGCGCCCGGCAAGGCTGGCGGTCAGCGCAGAGGTCAACGGCACCCGGACTTCACCCCCAAGCGCCAGCCGGTCACGGACACCATCACCCACGCTGCCGGTGAGGTCATACAGATCCAGTTGCAGGGGCAGCACCGAGGGGGTGCTGTGCAGGCGGTAGCGCTGGCGACTGGCTTCCATTATCAGCGCCGCCTCCAGCGCGCCGGCGGGCAACGCCATGACGCGGCCGCTCACCCTGTAGCTCAGCGCATCGGTGTGGGTCTGCGCGTTGTAGTCCACCACGCTGGACAGCGCGGCATAGTCTTCCGGCGTGATGGGCTGCAACCAGTGCGCCAGATCCAGCTGCCGGATCGGCATACCGGTGCTTGTCGTCCCCAATGACGGGCCGAAAAAGAACGCATTGACCTTGTCACCGAGCAGGCGACGACGCGCACGCTGGGCGACGTAGTCGGTATGGCTGAGGCTGAAATTCCAGTTCCAATGTGTGCCGTACTGGCCGCGCAGGCCGGTGGCAAGGTCCAGCATCCATTCGCGATAGCGATCATCCAGGGCAGCCAGCCCCCCCACTTCCTGCGGGGTCAGCACCCGCCAAGGTGCGATCACGCCATAGCGCGGGTCCTGGAACTGATCGACCTTGCCGGTTGCCGGCAGATGCGGGCCGGTGATCACTTCCATGCCATCGGACAGCCTGCTGCGCGAGCGCCAGTACTGCGCGGACAGCCACAGCTCGGCACCTGCGGACAGTTGCCATTGGCCGTGCAATTGCCCCGACAACGCCTGCACGCCGTCACTGAGCGAAGCGTAGCCAGGGCCGTCCCAACTGCCGCAGCTGTCGCCCTGCAGAGGTAGCGCGCCAGGCACAGGCCGGTAGTTCCACTGCGTGAACTGTCCTTGCCAGGGCGCACATGCATCTGCCAACAACGGCGCCAGCGGGATACTGGCGGGATCTGGCCGCTGCCCGATGGCAAGCGCCAATGCCGGTTGCGCAGCAACTTGCGCCGGGCGATGCATGTCGCGCTGACTACCGCGCAACATGCCGCTGCGGGTGTACTGCAACGCGTAGTCCACACCCCAGTCTTCGCCACCATGGCCATAGGCCCATTGCAGGTCCAGCTGGTTGCCACCGCCCTGGCTGCTGCTGCCTGTGCGCAGGCGCAACTGCGCCCCCGTCCTCCCACGCTTGAGCACGATATTGACCACACCGGCGATGGCGTCGGCACCGTAGATGGCCGATGCCCCCCCAGTCATCACTTCGACCCGCTCGACGCTGGCCAAGGGAATGCTGCCCAGACTCTGGAAATTGCTGCGCCCGGCCGATGGAAACGGGTAATCCGGCAACCGCCTGCCATCGACCAGGATCAACGCCCGTCCTGGCCCCAAGCCTTTCAGGTTCAAGGGTTGGGCATTGGCCGAGAAGCGGCCGCCGGCGCCCTCGGACTCCGCCCCATAGTCGCTTACCCCATGCGTGGCCAGCGCCTCGGCCAGGCTGCGGTGACCTTCGCGTTCGATCTGCTGCGCACTTATCACCGTTACCGGCGCCGCGGCCTGCAGCACGCTGCGCGGGATATGCGAGCCGGTCACCTGCACTGGCGCCAGCGAGGTCAACAGGGCCGGCAAGGTGGCGGTGGCCGGTGCCATCGCTGCTGTACCGGCAACACGCGGCGCGGTAGCCGGCAGGGCGATGATGGTAATGACGCCGGTATCGCCTTGCCGGTAACTCAGGCCGGTGCCGGCCAGCAAACGTTGCAGGGCCTGGGCCGGGGTGTACTGCCCCTGCAGCGCGGGCGCCTGCCTGCCCTGGGTGAGCTCGGGGGGAACCAGGATCTGCAGATCCAGCGCCCTGGCCAGTTCGGTCAACGACCGCGCCAAGGGCTGTGCCTGCAACTGCAATGCGCGGGATTGCGCGTTTGCCAGCAACGGTGCCATCAGCAGCCACCCCAGCCATAGCGCGCGCTGCAGGCAGCCACCCACGGCGGCGCCGGCGCGTATCCGCCAAGCGCTCATGCCCTGCTTTCCGCACCCGCCCGCTGACGCCATGGCTATCCTTCCACTGCCTGCCCAGACGCACTATCGCGAAAATCCCTCATCTGGCACTTCCCCCGGCTGTGCCTCAAGCTGACCGTGCCACATACCCCAACTTCGCAGAAAATGACTGTGCCGCCGCCAACCAAGCAGGAACCTGAGGGAGCCCGGGACGCCATCGCCACGGCACAGCAATACCGTCCGCGCCTGGTGCGCTACTTCAGGAACCACCTGAACACCCCGGATGATGCCGAGGATATGGCGCAGGAAACCCTGGTGCGCATGATGCGCGATCCCCAGGCCGAGCGGGTAAGCAACATCGAAGCCTATCTGATGACGATAGCGGGCAACCTGCTGCGCGACCGGTTCCGCCGCGACCGTACCCGTCACGTCAGCCAGCATGTACCCCTCGATGAGTCGGTTGAGGGATGGCCAACGGAGACCGTCAGCGGCGAACGCGTGTACCAGGATCGCGAACGACTGCGTACCTTCGTCAAGCACCTGGATGAACTGTCACCGCGCTGCCAACAGGTATTCCTGTTGAACCGTTATGAAGGCCTGACCTACAGCGCGATTGCCGGCCAGCTGGGCATCAGTGTCAGCGCTGTGGAAAAGCAAATGATGCGCGCCCTGCTGCATTTCAGCACGCGCCTGGAACTGCCATGAACAACGACGATCTGCTCGACCCCATGCACGACGACCACGACGAACTGCCCGATCCGGTCCAGGCACAGGCGGCCAGCTGGTTCGCGCGCCTGCGTGCCGAAGATGTCAGTGCCGATGACAGGCAACAGGCCGATGCCTGGCTGGCGGCCGCGCCCGAACATCGTGCGGCCTACCAGCGCATGCAACAGCTCTGGGCAATGCTGGGCGACTTTGCCGCCAGTGCCGAGGTCGACGCACGCATGCCTGCCAGCGTGCCTTCGGCGCAACCTGCAGCAGCCGCGCCCGTGACCCCTGCGGCACTGCCGCCCACACGCAACACCACCCGACGCCCCCGCCACCGGCTGCGCTGGCTGGCCGCCAGTGCCGCTGCCCTTGTCGGGGTGGCGATCGGCTGGAAAATGCTGATGCCCCCGGCCCAGCAGCAGTACGCCACCGCGCCGGGACAACAACGCAGCTTCAGCCTGGACGACGGCACCCGGGTAGACCTGGATACCGCCAGTCGCCTGCTGGTGCATTACGACGCGAAAGAGCGCCGCATCACCCTGCAACAGGGCCGTGCGTTCTTCCGCGTGGCCAGGGATCCACAACGCCCGCTCAGCGTGGACACCGACAGCGGCAGCGTGCGCGCCATCGGCACCCGGTTCGAGGTGGACCGCCACGACGGTTCGCTGTCTGTCGCGTTGTTCGAGGGCAAGGTGCAGTTGCGCCAGACCGGAGCCGACGGCAAGGTCATCGGCGAGCTGACGCCTGGCCAGCGCGCGCAGGTCAGCGGCAGCGCCGTGCAGGTGCACGACGTCAGCCTGGCCGACAGCCCGGCATGGACACGTGGTCAGCTGGTGTTCGATGAGCAGCCGTTGGACCAGGCCGTGGCCGAGTTCAACCGCTACGGCGGCACGCCGATCCGCGTCGATGATGCCACCCTGCGCCAGCTGAAGATCAGCGGGGTGTTCCACAGCAACGACACCGCAGGTTTCCTCGACGCCTTGCACGCCGCTTACCGCATATCCAACCGCAACGACGGTCAGCAGATCCAGCTGTACCGGTGAACGGCCGCGGCTGGGCTCAGCCCGGCTGCCGCCGCAGGATGAATTCCCGGTCGCGGGTAGCGCCCACCGGAAATTCGTAGGCACCGGCCTGCACGAAACCATGCCGTGCATAGAAGCGCTGCGCGCCGAAGTTCTCGGACCAGACGCCGATCCAAAGCGTGCGCCCGGGGGTCTGCAGCCAGTCCAGCGCAGCGGCAAACAGGCGCCCGCCGTGGCCACCGCTCTGGTGGCTGCGCAGCACGTACAAGCGTTTCAGCTCGCCATCCCCGGCCTGCACCTGTGCATGCGGCAGACCGCAGGGACCGGCGAAGGCAAAGCCAACCGCCGCGCCGTCCTGTTCAAGCAGCCAGGCCGCGTAATCGCCGGACTGCAGCTGCTGGCGCTGCAGTTCCAGCGGATAGGCGGTGGCCAGGTAATCGGCCAGGTCCTGTGGCGGGTACAGATGGCCGAACGTCTCCACGAAGGTACGCTCGGCCAGCGCGCACAGCACGCCAGCATCCTCGGGCGTGGCACGGCGGATGCTGGCGGCTGCGGCCAAGGCTCAGGCCTTGTCGGCGCGCGGACGCACCTGCACGTGCACTTCAGCCAGCTGCGCGTCGGCGATCGGCGACGGCGCATCGGTCATCAGGCACTGTGCGCCGGTGGTCTTCGGGAACGGGATCACGTCGCGGATCGACTCGGTGCCGGCCATCAGCGCGGCGATGCGGTCGATGCCGAAGGCGATGCCGCCGTGCGGCGGTGCGCCGTAGTTCAGCGCATCCAGCAGGAAGCCGAACTTGGCACGTGCCTCTTCGGCACCAATGCCGAGCAGCTCGAACACCGCGCTCTGCATTTCCGGGCGGTGGATACGGATGGAGCCGCCACCGATTTCATTGCCGTTGAGCACCATGTCGTAACCACGCGATACCGCGGTCTTGGCGTGCGCGCGCAGGTCTGCAACGTCGTCCACCGCCGGTGCGGTGAAGGGGTGATGCAGGGCGACGTAGCGCTGCTCTTCCTCGTCCCATTCGAACATCGGGAAGTCGGTGACCCACAGCGGCGCCCAGCCCTCGGCGACCAGGCCGAAGTCCTTGCCGGCCTTCAGGCGCAGCGCGCCCATGAAGTCGGAGACCTTGTTGTAGCCACCGGCGCCGAAGAACACGATGTCGCCATTGCCGGCACCAATGTGCTTGAGCAGCGCGGCAAAGGCGTCTTCGCCGAAGAACTTCTGGATCGGCGAGCTGACCTCGCCGTTGTCGGCGATCTTGATGTAGGCCAGGCCCTTGGCGCCGTACTTGGCGGCGTGGGCGGCGTATTCGTCGATCTGCTTGCGGCTGAGGCTGGCGCCGCCCGGGATGCGCAGCGCGGCCACGCGGCCGTCGGCGTCATTGGCCGCGGCGGTGAACACCGGGAACTCGCTGGTCTTGACCAGTTCGGCCACGTCCACCAGCTCCAGCGCGATGCGCAGGTCCGGCTTGTCCGAGCCATAGCGACGCATCGCCTCGGCCCAGGTCATGCGCGGGAACTGTGCAGCCAGGTCAACGTCCACCACTTCCTTGAAGATGGCGCGGATCATGTTCTCGACGAAATCCTGGATGTCGCGCTCGCGGACGAAGGCGAACTCCATGTCCAGCTGGGTGAATTCCAGCTGGCGGTCGGCACGCAGGGCCTCGTCGCGGAAGCAACGTGCCACCTGGTAGTAGCGGTCAAAGCCGGCCACCATCAGGATCTGCTTGAACAGCTGCGGGCTCTGCGGCAGCGCATAGAACTCACCCGGGTGCATGCGCGCCGGCACCAGGAAGTCGCGGGCGCCTTCCGGGGTGGCCTTGGTCAGGATCGGGGTTTCGATGTCCTGGAAGCCGCGCTCGTCCAGGTGACGGCGCAGGGCCTGCACCAGCTTGATGCGGGTGCGCTGCATGCGCTGCATTTCCGGGCGACGCAGGTCCAGGTAGCGGTACTTCAGGCGGGTGTCTTCGCCCGGGTTCTCATGCGCGTGGAACGGCAGCGGCGCAGCCTTGTTGAGGATGGTGATGCGGGTGGCGATCACTTCCACCTTGCCGCTGCGGATCTTGTCGTTGACCGCATGGCGGGCACGCACCACGCCTTCCACCTGCAGCACGTCCTCGTAACCCAGGCTGGCGGCAACGGCAAAAACTTCGGCGTTGTCGGGCTCGACGGTGACCTGGACGATGCCTTCGTGGTCGCGCAGATCGATGAAGCAGACGCCGCCGAGGTTACGGGCAACGTCGGTCCAGCCGGCGAGGGTCACGGTTTGGCCGATCAGGGTCTCATCGACCAGGCCGCAGAAATGGGTACGCATGGGAAGCTCCGCAGGGGTCCCGGCACGAAACGGCGCCGGGTAGCCCCATATTTTGGCGCTGAGCGGGGGCTGGAGCAAATCCGCTGCTCAGTCACGCCGCCTTAAGTGAGATTCGCCCTATAGTTCGCCCACCAAACCTGAACAGGGCTGCCACCATGAACCATCGTCTCCTGCTTGCCGGCATGGCGTCCCTGCTGGGTCTGGCCTTCCTGCCCTCGCCGGCGGCCGCCCAGGCCGGCTACCCCGGCAGCCAGAACGGCACCATCCGTTGCGACAGCAACAAGAACCGTCAGCAGGTCTGTAATACCGGCTGGCGCAGCGCGGTACTGGTCCGCCAGGTCTCCGATACGCGCTGCACCGAGGGCCGCAACTGGGGCAGCAACAACGGCAGCGTCTGGGTCAGCGGTGGCTGCCGCGCCGAATTCGCCGAAGGCCGTGGCAACTGGGCCGGCGGCAACGGCCAAGGCGGCTGGAACAACAACGGCACCATCCGCTGTGACAGCAACAACAACCGCCAGCAGGTCTGTCATACAGGCTGGCGCAGTGCGGTGCTGGTGCGCCAGGTCTCGGACACCCGCTGCGTCGAAGGCCGCAACTGGGGCAGCAGCAATGGCAGCGTCTGGGTCAGCGGCGGCTGCCGTGCCGAGTTCGCCCAAGGCCGCGGCAATGGCTGGGGCAATGGCAATGGAAATGGCCAGGGCGGCTGGAACAACAATGGCACCGTCCGCTGCGACAGCAACAACAATCGTCACCAGGTCTGCAACACCGGCTGGCGCAGCGCCATGCTGTTGCGGCAGATCTCCGACACCCGCTGCATCGAAGGTCGCAACTGGGGCAGCAACAACGGCAGTGTCTGGGTCAGCGGCGGCTGCCGCGCCGAGTTCACCCAGGGCCAGGGTGGCTGGGGAGCTGGCAACGGCCAGGGCGGCTGGGGCGGCAACAACAACTACTTTGTCGATTGCCACAGCAACAGCAATCGCTTGAACACCTGCAACTGGGACCGCCGCCGTGGCCGCCCGGTGATCATCCAGCAGGTCTCGGACACGCGCTGCCTGGAAGGCCGCAACTGGGGCTACAACGGCAACAGCATCTGGGTGAACGGGGGTTGCCGCGCGCGTTTTGGCAGCCGCTGAGGACGCACACGCCGTTCAGACAGAGAGGGCGCCGTCAGGCGCCCTTTTTGTCAGTCCTGCGCACCCCATGGTGGCGGCGGCAGGTCCACCGGCCGGGTCAGGTCGAACTCGACCTGGAACAAGCGCCCGTCCGGGCGTGACAGTTCGTACACGAAGCGTTGGCCCGGTTCGACTTCCATTGCCCAGGTGTTGCTGAGCGACGCGGTCATCGCCTGCGCCTTGAACATCGCCACCGATGCCGCATCCACAGGAAACTGCTGACGCAGCGCACTGCCTGCCGCCACGGTGTCGCCGCCGTACAGGGTCACCGCATCGGGCGTGCCATCGGCGTGGCGGTGGTCGTGCTTGAGTCGCAGTCCGCTATCGGTACGGGTCAGCACCCAGGTCCGCGAATGGTCATCGCCCACGTGGAACGGCACCCGCAGCTCCTCGGCCGGCGCCTCGCAGCCACGCACGTGCATGATCAGCGGCTTGCCCTCGAAAGCGTCGGGCGTATTGCTGGCAGGCTGGTTGGCGACGATGCGCCCGGCAAACGCCTGCCCGCAGTGGCGCGCCAGCGCCGCCATGAAGTCGTCGGCCGGCGCCTGGTCGGCCCAAGCGGTCAACGGCGAAAGATGCAGCGCAACAGCAAGCAGCGCCAGTGGAAGTGTTGGAATCGATTTGAAGGTCATGCTGCGACCGTAGCGGCTCCCTCTCGCACCAGCAAGCCCTCCAGCGCCTGCCGTGCCAGCAAAGTAGCCGCCTCGCAGCCGCCCGCAAGGGCAAAAGACAGCAACTAGTGGCTGGCCGCCACCCGGCAGTTGTTCGCGGTCAGCATCGCCTGCGCGCGCTGCCTGACACCACTGGCGGGCAGCAGCTGCCGTTCCAGCGCGGGCCATGCGCGGCGCAGCTCGGCCTTGGCCTGATCACACTGCCCGGCCGCCGCCAGCGCTTCGGCGTAGTCGACACGTCGCTGCGCGGTCTCCACCGAGCCCTCGCCGACCTCGGCCTCGTAGATCTTGACCAGCGCCTGCAAGGTGGACACCGCTGCGGCAGCCTCGCCTGCCTTGCGCTGGCGTTGTGCCAGCACCTCCAGGTAGCGCCGCTGCACGCGGACATCCTTGCCTTGCGAATGCGGTTTGATGCTGGCCAGCGACGCATCGGCGGCAGCCAGATCACCACGCGCCACCTGCAACTGCGCCCAGGTGGCCTCGGCCAACAAACGCCGCGGCTGTTCCGGCGCCACCTGCCCTGCCCAGCCCGCCCGCGCATGCGCGATCAGTGGCTGCGCCTGCTGCAGTTCGCCCTGTTCGACCAGCAGACGCGCGAGATTGCCCTCCACCACCCACACCTGCGGCGCATCGTTGCCCACGACCTTGCGCCGGATCTGCAGGCTGCGCTCGAACAGCTCGCGTGCAGCGGCCGCATCCCCACGTCGCTGCTCCAATCCAGCCAGATTGTTCAGGGTCACGGCCGCATCCACGGTCTGCGCCTCGCCCAGCCCGGCGTATTGATCCAGCGCCTTGCGATAGGCCTCCGCTGCGCCGCCGTAGTTGCCCAGATCCTGCTGCAACCCACCACGCTCGTTGTAGATGGCAGCGACATGGCCGTTGGTCTCACCAAACAGGTGGCGCGCCAACGCCAGCACGTCGTCACTGGTGGCCAGCGCCTCCTGGTAACGGCCCTGTGCGGCTTGCGCACGCATCAACGCGAACTGCCCGCCCCACCATTCGGAGGTGCGCGTGCCCCAGGGACGCCGCAGTTCGGCGGACTGCCCCAGCAGCTGGATGGCCAGTGCGTAATCCCCCTTTTCGATCAGCATCAAGGCCTTGTTCTGCATCACCATGGACACCCGCAAGGGCCCGCTGCCCAGCCGTTGGTGCACGGCCAGCGCCTGGTCGAACGCCTGCGCCGATTCGTCGAAGCGCCGCTGCGCACTCAACGCCAGCCCCAGCGAGTTATAGGCCTGGGCAAGCCGCACTGGCGGCGGCGCCGGTGACTGCAGGGCCAGCGATTGCCGCGCGAACTGCTCCGACTCCTCGCCCCGCTGCGCATTGGCCAGCAAGGTGGACAGCTCATTGAGCGACACGGCAGTGATATCGCGACTGGCCGCCCCGTCCGCCTCCAACACCGGGATAGAGGCGCGGTACAGGGGCTCGGCCGCCTTGTTCTCACCGACGTTCTGGAAGGCCTGCGCCAGGATCGCCTGCAATCGCGCCTTGACCAGCGGCGAGGTCCATTGCTGTTGTTCGATACGCTCGCTGCTGGCAACCAGCACCTCGCGCGCGGTGACTTCATTGCTACCGCGCATTTGTCCCTTGCGCGGGTTGGCCGCGTCGAACGCGGATACCAGGAATTCACTGACCTCCTGTGCCACCTGCGCTTCGCGCTGCGCCAGTGCCCGTGCCTGTTCCAGGCGCCATACGAACCAGGCGGCCAGCAAAAGAATGAGCAGCAGCATCCCGGCCCCTTTCCAGTTGCGCTGCAACCAGCGCCCGGTGCGGTACAGGCGCCCGCCGTTGCGGGCCTGTACCGGACGATGCTGCTGGTAACGCTGCAGATCGGCAGCCATCGCCTCGACCGAGGGGTAGCGCTGCTCCGGCTCCAGTGCACCGGCACGCACCACGATGGCGTCGATGTCTCCACGCAAAGCCTTGCGCCAGGCGCAATCCACACCTGCACGGGTACTCGGTGCCACCACCGCCTTGCCTGCGTCACTGCCATCGCGGCGCCCGCTCTTGCCGGCCAGCAGTTCGCCCAACAAGGCGCCCAGGCTGAACACATCACTGGCAACACCGCTGACCTCACCGGCCTGCAGTTCGGGGGCGGCATAAGCCGGGGTGAAGAACCCGCCGCGCGCGCTTCCAGCACCATCGTCAAGCAGACGTGACACGCCAAAATCCAGCAGCACCGGCTCACCATCGGGGCGCACCAGGATGTTGGAAGGCTTCAGGTCGCAATGCAGTACCAGCCGCGCATGCGCGGCCTGCACCGCATTGCAGACCTTCAGGAACAAGCCAATGCGCTGGCGCAGATCCAGGGCATTGCGCGTGCAGTACACATCCAGCGGGCTGCCGTCGATGTACTCCATCACCAGATAGGGATTGCCTGCCGGCGTAGTACCGCCGTCGTACAGGCGCGCGATATTGGGGTGTTGCAGGCTGGCAAGGATGCGCCGTTCCTCGGCCAGGCGTTCGGCCGCACGCACGCCAGGTTTGCCCTGCAGGAACTTGATCGCGACATCCTGGGCATACAGCCCATCGGCGCGCTCAGCGCGGAACACCACGCCCATACCACCACTGGCAAGACGCTGGCACAGGCGCCAAGGCCCCACCTGGTCTCCTTCGATCAGTTCAGACTCCAGCGCACCACCAAGCATGCGCTCCAGCGGTTCCTGTGCACTGCCCAGCTCACGGGTCTGCGCACGCAGCAACTCCAGCGTTTCAGCAATGACCGCCGGATCGGCGCTCAGCCGCGTCAGTTCGCTATGCCAGTGCGCCGGATCGGTATCGCACACTGCATCGAACAGTTCCCTTACCTGCCGCCAACTTTCCCGATCCACTCCTGCCCCCTGCTTACGGGCGCACTTGTGACGCCCTCGGGGGGCGATGATAACGGCGCATGGCGACGTAAGAGATTCTTACGTCGCAGGAAATGTTGGTTTGTCTGATGCGCCGCACGCCGCACTCACGTCACCGCCCTCATCTCTTACGACCTGCACTTGCTCCGCCACGGTTTCCGGCGCCTCGTTCTGCAGCGGATCCACATCCATCGGCCGGCGGAACACCAGCGATGGCAGCAAGGTAGTCAACGCCGCATACAGCAGCAGCGCACCGAACAGCACCGGCGAGATCTCGAAGCGCTCGCGCATGATCGCCGCCAGCACCAGGGTGAAGATCAATGTCGGCGACAGCGCCAGGGCCACACGCAGACTGGAACGGAAGCTCTCCCCGAACATCACCCGCCGCTGCAGCCAGACCACCGCGATACGCAGCGGCAACACCACCAGGGTGATCACCACCCCCAGGCCAAGCGCCTCGAAGCTCAGCGCTTCGGCCGGCACCTTGGTGCCGGCATTGAAGAAGTAGAACGGCACGAAAAAGGAAGCAAACAGCCGCAGTGCATGCAGGTTTTCATGCGAGGCCAGCGATGGCATGCGCTGCTGCAACAGGCGCGCGACCAGGCCGGCGATGAACGCACCCACCAGGTAGTACACGCCCAGCGCATAGGTGATGTAGGCGGCCAGCATGCCGACCATCACCAGCAGCGAGAACTCCGAACCCGGCGCATGCGGTGCCACCCAGCGCCCCAGGGCGATGAACAGCAGCGGCAGGCCCACCATCATCGCCAGCAGGGCAAGGCTGGACAGCGCCATATGGGTGGGATCGCCGGCCTGCAGCACCACGAACAAGGCCGCCAGCGCCAGCAGTTCACCGGCGATGGCCTTGCTGCTCACCCAGAAGCGCTCGGCGTCATCCAGGCCCAGTTGCGACAGCGAATCCATGATGAAGCCGGTGGACGGGGTCAGCAGCGCCAGCGCCAGCAGGGCCGCCGCCTGCCACGGCAGGCCGGCGTAATGCCAGGCCAGCCACGCCACCCCGGCCAGGGTGGCGCTGCGGATCAGCAGGTGCGCCAACAGCGGCCACATGCCCTTGCGCAGGTCGGCCAGATCCACTTCCAGGCCGGCGAACAGGAACAGCGAGGAAATCCCCAAGGTGGCCAGCAGGCCGACCACCGGATCATGCGAACTGTCGCCCAGCCACAGCATCGCGCCGATGCCGAACACCAGGCAGGTCAGCGGCGCGGGAAGGCTGAAGCGCTGCAACGCGCGCGGGATGACCAGCAACGCGAATATCAGCAGCAGATAGATCAGTTCCTTGCTCATGTCACCTGTTTCCTCTGGACCGGTTGTGCAAAGGCGACACCGGCCAGTCTGCAGCAACGGCTATCCGTCAACGCAACCGGGCACTGGCAAGCTCCCCCACGCCGCGCAGGATGCCATTGCGGCCGTCATCGTCCAGTGCAGAACCCTGCAGGTAGCTCACCAGCAGCCACGGCGTCCCGCCGTGCAGGGGCCACAACACCGCGATGTCATTGGTGGTGTCACGGCCATTGCTGCCGGTCTTGTCACCTACCCGCCAGCCCTGTGGCAGGCCGGCGCGCAGGCGCGCATCGCCGGTCTGGTTGTCGATCAGCCAATCGGCCAGCTGCTGGCGCGCGGCCGGGCCCAGCACATCGCCGAGCACGAAGCGCTGCAGGTTGCCGGCCATTGCCGCCGGGCTGGTGGTGTCACGCGGATCGCCCTCGGCATAGCGGTTGAGTTCGGGCTCGTTGCGCGCACTCACGGTGATGCGGTCACCGTGCGCGCGCAGGAAGGCAGTGAGCCCGGCGGGCCCACCGAGCAGCGGCAACAACAGGTTGGCGGCGGTGTTGTCGCTGACGATCATCGTGGCCCGGCACAGGTCGCGCACGGTCATGTCCTTGCCCACGTGGCGCTCGCTGAAGGGCGAGTTCTGCAGGATGTCGCCCGGCTGCACCGGCACGCGCTGGTCCAGCGACAGCTGGCCGGCCTCGGCGCGCTGCAGGATGGCGGCTGCCAGCGGCAACTTGACGGTGCTGCACATCGGGAAGCGCTCATCCATGCGGTGGCCATGGCGCTCGCCGGTCGCCGGGTTCCACAGGCAGACACCCAGACGGCCACCGCTGCGCTGCTCCAGCGCGGCAAAGTCGGCATTGCTGACCACGCTGCCGGGGGCTGGCGGCGCGGCGGTGCGGGCCAGCGCCGCCGGCAGCAAGGCCGTGGCCAGGGCAGCGGAACCGAGGGTGAGAAACTGGCGGCGGGCAAGCATGGCGACTCTTCAGAAAGATGGTGGCGCCGATCTTGCCGACCACGACGGGCCCGGACCAACGCAAAGAATCAGCGGGAGCCATTAGTTTTTCTTGCGCCTGAAGCCGCAATTTCCGCCCGATAAGCGAAATAATGCCGACGACCATCAACTTTCATCATGACTGCGCATGATCCGCCCGCAACTGCCGCTCAATGCTCTGCGCGCCTTCGAGGCCGCAGCCCGGCACCTGAACTTCACCCGCGCGGCGCTGGAACTGTGTGTCAGCCAGGCCGCGCTGAGCCACCAGATCCGCGGCCTGGAGGACCGCCTGCAGGTCAGCCTGTTCCACCGGCTGCCGCGCGGAGTTGCCCTCACCGATGAAGGCGCGGCGCTGTACCCGGTGCTGACCGAGAGTTTCGACCGCATGGCGATCGCGCTGGACCGCTTCACCGGCGGCCGCTTCCGTGAGGTGCTGACGGTGGGCGTGGTCGGCACCTTCGCCACCGGCTGGCTGTTGCCGCGCCTGCCCGGTTTCGAGGCCGCCCATCCGGATATCGAGTTGCGCGTGCAGACCCACAACAATCGCATCGACCTGGCTGGCGAAGGCCTGGATCTGGCCATCCGTTTCGGTGATGGCGACTGGCAGGGCCAGCATTGCACCGCCATCGTCGATACCTTGTTCGCACCGCTGTGTGCACCGGCCGTGGCGCGCAAGCTGCGGCAGCCGCGTGATCTTGGCAACGTGCCGTTGCTGCGCTCCTACCGCAATGACGAGTGGCCCCGCTGGCTGCAACTGGCCGGGGTCAACGGCGTGGAAGCGCGCGGTGCGGTGTTTGATTCCTCGCTGACCCTGGCCAGCGCGGCGGCAACCGGTGCCGGAGTGGCATTGTTGCCGCTGCGCATGTTCGAGCAGGACCTGGCCGAAGGGCGGCTGCTGCAGCCGTTCGCGCCGACCCTGTCACTGGGCCGCTATTGGCTGACGCGGCTGCGCTCGCGGCAGGAGCGCGAACCGCTGCGGAGGTTCCGCCTGTGGTTGCTGGCGCAGGAAGGATTGGACCTGTAGTGCCGAGCCATGCTCGGCAAGCGCACCACCTGTAGTGCCGAGCCATGCTCGGCAGAGGCCTCACCTGTAGTGCCGAGCCATGCTCGGCAAGGGGCATCACCGATAAAACCCCAGCCGAGCATGGCTCGGCGCTACAGTGGCATCACTGCACGGCTTGGGCCGCGCCTGCGACGCTCAGTCCTCCAGCATTTCCATCCACGCTGCCTCGGCCTGCTCCAACTGCTGCGCCAGCACTTCACGTTCGCTGCCCAGCTTGGCCATTTTGGCCGCGTCGGCGTAGTTGGCCGAATCCGTCAGTTGCGCGTCCACCGCCGCCAGCGATGCACCCAGCTGTTCGACCTTCTTCTCGGCCGCCTCCAGGTTGTGCGGGTTCACCGGCTTCTTGTTCGATGCCGGCTTGGCCGGGGCCACCTGCGCCACCGGTGCGGGTGCCGGCTTTTCCTGGCGGTCGCTCTTGTTGCGTGAGCCCTGCGCGCTGGCGCGGGTACGCAGCCACTGCGCGTACTCGTCCAGGTCACCGGCAAACGGCTCAACGACGCCGTCGGCCACGCGCCAGAACGTGTCGCAGACCAGGCCGATCAGGTGGCGATCATGCGACACCATCACGATGGCGCCTTCAAACAAGGCCAGCGCTTCGGCCAGCGCTTCGCGCATTTCCAGGTCAAGGTGGTTGGTCGGTTCGTCGAGCAGCAGCACATTGGGCTGCTGCCAGGCGATCAGCGCCAGCGCCAGACGCGCACGCTCGCCACCGGAGAAACCATCCACGGTCTCGAACGCACGGTCGCCCGGGAAATTCCACTTGCCGAGGAAATCGCGGAACGACTGGTTGACGCCGTCCGGCGAGATCTCACGGAAGTGATCCATCGGCGTCATGCCAGCATGCAGCGACTCCACCGTGTGCTGGGCGAAGTAACCGATCTGCAGGTCCGGGTGGGCCATGCGGTCGCCGCCGAGCAGGGGCAGATCGCCCACCAGCGATTTCACCAGCGTGGTTTTACCGGCACCGTTGGGGCCGAGCAGGCCGACGCGCTGGCCGGCTTCCAGGCCGAAGCCGACGTTGTCCAGGATCACTGCATCCGGGCCGTAGCCGGCGGTGACGTCATTGAGGCGGATCAGCGAGAACGGCAGCTTGGCCGGCGGCGAGAACTCGATGCGGAACTCGCGCTCGGCGCGCACCGCTTCGGTGCCGGCCATCTTGGCCAGGCGCTTCATCCGGCTCTGCGCCTGGGTGGCCTTGCTGGCCTGCGCCTTGAAGCGGTCGATGAAGCTCTGCAGGTGGGCGCGCTCGGCCTGTTCCTTCTCGTGCGCGATCTGTTGCTGGCGCAGGTGCTCGGCACGCTGGCGCTCGAAATCGGTATAGCCGCCCGGGTAGAGCTTGGCGCTGCCACCGTGCAGGTGCAGGGTGTGGGTGGCGACGTTGTCGAGGAACTCGCGGTCATGCGAAATCAGCAGCAAGGTGCCCGGATACTTCAGCAGCCATTGCTCCAGCCAGTACACCGCGTCCAGATCCAGGTGGTTGGTCGGTTCGTCGAGCAGCAGCAGGTCGCTGGGCATCATCAGCGCGCGCGCCAGGTTCAAGCGTGCACGCCAGCCACCGGAGAACGCCGACACCGGACGATCATGCGTCTCAGCCGGGAAGCCCAGGCCATGCAGCAGCTTGCCGGCGCGCGCCTCGGCGTCATAGGCACCCAGTTCGGCCATCTTCTGGTGCGCGTTGGCAACCGCTTCCCAATCCTCGCGCTCAGCCGCTGCGGCTTCTTCGGCCAGCACCGCGGCGACCACGTCGTCACCACCGAGCACGAAGTCGATGGCGCGGTCGGGCAGCGCCGGGGTTTCCTGGGCCACATCGGCGATGCGGATCTTGCCGGGCAGCGACACGTCGCCCTTGTCGGCTTCCAGCTCACCGCGTACGGCGGCGAACAGGCTGGATTTGCCTGCGCCATTACGTCCCACCACGCCTACGCGATAGCCGGCATGCAGGGTGAGGTCTACGTTGGACAACAGCAGGCGCTCGCCCCGGCGGAGGGCGAAATTACGAAGGGAAATCATGAATGGGTCCGTTATAACGAAAAGGAATGTGCATGTGAGCAGCATTCCTGCGACGTAATTCTAACGTTAACCAATACTTGACTCACCTCCTGTACTCGCATGTTCCATCGCGGCGTTTACCTACAGGACTCAAGCACTCGCATCGCCAAATCGCCCTTGCTGAACTGAAAAAGCTTTCAAAAGCAACAATTTAGCTGAACCGTCCGGTTTGACACGAGGTAAAATTTCCATTAATTCGTTAATGGCGCACCGCAACAGCCGCGAACCCCACGCGCCGCCGATGCCGCCACTCAATACCGGAGCTGCAATCTGATGAACCGCAAGTCCCGTACCCTCGCTGTCGCCATTGCCATCGCCCTTGGCACCCCGGCCCTCCCCGCCCTGGCCCAGTCCAGCGCCAATACCCTGGATACCGTGATCGTTACCGGTACCCGCGTGGCCGACCGCACCGTCGCCGAGTCGCAGTCACCGATCGACATCATCACCCCGGAAGCGCTGCAGTCCACCGGCACCTCCGAGCTGGCCACCGCGCTGTCGCGCGCCCTACCCTCGCTGAACTTCCCCCGCCCGGCCCTGACCGACGGCACCAGCGGCATCCGCCCGGCGCAACTGCGCGGCCTGTCCCCGGACCAGGTATTGGTGCTGGTCAACGGCAAGCGCCGCCACACCTCGGCAATGATCAACGTCAACGGCAGCATCGGCCGTGGCTCCTCCGCGGTGGACATCAACGCCATTCCGATCGCCGCCATCGAGCGCGTGGAAGTGCTGCGTGACGGTGCCTCGGCCCAGTACGGCTCCGACGCCATCGCAGGCGTGGTCAACATCGTGCTCAAGGGCAGCGGCGAAGGCGGCAGCCTGGCCGTGGATTACGGCCAGTACTCGGCCGGCGACGGCAACAAGTACCAGCTCTCCGGCGACACCGGCGTCAGCTTCGCCGACGGCCGCGGCAGCCTGCACCTGGCCGGCCAGATCAGCCAGCAGGATGAAAGCAACCGCGCCGGCCCCTACCAGGGCACCACCCCGAACACCGGCAATTTCCCGGACATCGGCGAGAAGACCTTCATCGTCGGCGACCCGCGCGTGGACGCCACCGCGGCATCGGCCAACCTGAACTTCAATTTCAGCGACAACGTCACCGGCTATGCCAACGCGCTGCTGAGCAACCGCGACATCACCTCGTTCGCGTTCTACCGCTCGCCCAACCACAGCGGCCAGAGCGCGCTGCTGGCGCAGTTCTACCCCAATGGCTTCGTGCCGCAGATCAACCAGTACTCCAAGGACCGCTCGCTGGTGGCCGGCGTCAAGGGCAGCACCGAGAGCGGCTGGACCTGGGACGTCAGCGTCAACCACGGCGAGAACACCCTGGATTTCCACACCCGCAACAGCCTCAACTACAGCCTGGGCACGGCCAGCCCGACCTCGTTCTACGACGGCACGCTGAAGTACCAGCAGGACATCTTCAACGCCGACATCACCAAGGCGCTGGACTGGGGCCTGGCCTATCCGGTCACCCTGTCTTTCGGCGGTGAATACCGTCGCGAGAAGTGGGAGCAGACCGCAGGCGAACTGAACTCCTACACCGGCAGCGGCGCACAGGGCTTCGGCGGTTTCACCCCGACCAACGAAGTGCACAACGACCGCCACAACTACGCCGTCTATGCCGGCCTGGAAGCCGACCTGACCGAGAAGTTCTCCGCCGGCCTGACCGGTCGCTACGAGGACTACTCGGACTTCGGCGACAAGTTCTCCGGCAAGCTGTCGGCACGCTATGCGTTCACCGACAAGGTCGCGCTGCGCGCCACCGCCTCCACCGGCTTCCGCGCCCCGTCGCTGGCCCAGCAGAGCTACCAGGCGGTGACCAGTTCCATCACCGATGGCGTGTTCTATGAAAAGGGCACCTTCCCGACCACCAGCCTGGCCGCGCAGGCGTTGGGCGCAGCCCCGCTGAAGGCCGAGTCGTCCACGTCCTACAGTGTCGGCCTGGTACTGCAGCCGGTGGACCGTCTGTACGTGACCGTCGATGCCTACCAGATCGACATCGACGACCGCATCGTGCTGTCCTCCAACATCAACACCACCCCGGCCGCCGCAGCGCTGCTGTCGGGCCTGGGCCTGCCGCAGGTCACCCAGTTCGCCTACTTCACCAACGGCCTGGATACCCGCACCCGCGGCGTCGATTTCGTGTCCAGCTACACCGTGCCGTTCAGCGCCAGCAGCCTGGAACTGACCGCCGCCTACAGCTACAACGAAACCGAAGTGAAGAAGTTCAGCGCCTCGCCGGCGGTGTTCTCGGCCCTGGGCATCAGCCAGTCGCTGATTGGCCGCGACGAGATCGGCCGCATCGAGGACAGCTTCCCCAGCGACAAGGGCATCCTCAGCGGCACCTGGCGTTCGGACCGCTGGGAGCTGGGCCTGTCGGCCTCCCGCTACGGCAGCTACACCGTGCGCAACTCGGCCAGCGCCAGCCGCGACCAGACCTACGGTGCCAAGTGGATCGTCGATGCCTCGGCCAGCTTCAAGCCGGGCGAGAACTGGAAGCTCACCGTCGGCGCCGACAACCTGTTGAACGAGTACCCGGACCGCGTCGAGAACGCCCTGAACTCGACCTACGGGATGATGCCGTACAGCAACTACTCGCCGTTCGGCTTCAACGGCGCCTATGTCTACGGCCGCATCAGCTACACCTGGTAAGACCGTTTTGACGTCGTGAAAGGAAGATGCCCCGGGGCGACCCGGGGCATTTTCTTTTGCCGGCCCGGTAGAGGCTTACCCCTCCCCAGCCCTCCCCTTCGCTGCGCGAAAGGGAGGGGGCAGTCCGCGCGAACGACAGGGCTCACCGGGCTTTGCCCTTGGCCCCTCCCTTTCGCGCAGCGAAGGGGAGGGCTGGGGAGGGGTGCCCTGGCGTTTGCTGTTGCCCTCGCCAGCAAGCACCCCAAACCCACATCCCATCTTCGTTCCATAAAAAAAACCAGATTTTTCATGCATTTCCCCGCACCAAACCGCGCATCACCTTTAGAATCGAAGCACCCCACCCCCTGCTGCGAGCCCTGATGCACCATGACACCGCCCTGATCAACATGATTGCCATCGGTCTGGGCCTGGCCTTCGTGCTTGGCGCCCTGGCCAACAAACTGCGGCTGTCGCCGCTGGTGGGCTATCTGATTGCCGGTGTCATCGTGGGGCCGTTCACCCCGGGCTTTGTCGCCGACCAGGCGCTGGCCAACCAGTTGGCCGAGATCGGGGTGATGCTGCTGATGTTCGGCGTCGGCCTGCACTTCTCGCTGAAGGACCTGATGGCGGTCAAGGCCATCGCCATCCCCGGTGCCATCGGCCAGATCCTGGTCGCCACCCTGCTCGGCTGGGGCGTGGCCACGCTGATGGGCTGGCCGGCGCTGCACGGGGTGATCTTCGGCTTCTCGTTGGCCACCGCGTCCACCGTGGTGCTGTTGCGTGCCATGGAGGAACGCCGCCTGCTGGAAACCACGCGCGGCAAGATCGCGGTGGGCTGGCTGATCGTCGAAGACCTGGCCTGTGTGCTGGCGCTGGTGATGATGCCGGTGATTGCCGAGGTATTCGGCCCCGAGGCCAGCGGCAAGGCACTTTCGATTGGCGGCCTGCTGGCCTCGATCGGCTGGACCTTCGTGCAACTGGGCCTGTTCGTGGCAGTAATGCTGGTGGTTGGCCGGCGGGTGATCCCGTGGGTGCTTGAGCGCGTTGCCGGCACCGGCTCGCGCGAGCTGTTCACCCTGTGCGTGCTGGCCATCGCGCTGGGCGTGGCGTTTGGTGCGGCGGCGCTGTTCGGCGTCTCGTTCGCGCTGGGCGCGTTCTTCGCCGGCATGATGCTCAACGAGTCCGAGCTCAGCCACAAGGCCGCGCATGATTCGCTGCCGCTGCGCGATGCGTTCGCGGTGCTGTTCTTCGTCTCGGTCGGCATGTTGTTCAACCCGATGATCATCGTCGAGCACCCCTGGCAGGTGCTGGCGACGGTGGTGATCATCATGTTCGGCAAGTCGGCCGCCGCCTTCTTCATCGTGCGCGCCTTCGGCCACTCCAAGAGCACCGCGCTGACCATCTCCGCCTCGCTGGCGCAGATCGGCGAGTTCGCCTTCATCATCGCCGGGCTGGGCGTGGCCCTGAAGATCCTGCCGCCCACCGGGCAATCGCTGGTACTGGCCGGTGCGCTGGTCTCGATCATGCTCAACCCGGTGGTGTTCGGGCTGCTCGACCGCTGGCAGGCACGCCACAAGGAAACCGCGCCGGTGCCGGAAGTGCCGGACATCCCGCCGGGTCCGTCGCTGGACCTGCACGACCACGCCATCGTGGTCGGCTATGGCCGGGTCGGCAGCGAGCTGGCGCAGGTGCTGCGCGACCGCGGCGTACCGGTGCTGGTGATCGACGACAACCGCGAGCACGTGGAACGCGCGCACGCTGCCGGCATCCCCGGCATCCGCGGCAGTGCCGCCTCGGACAAGGTGCTGGCCGAGGCGCACCCCGAGCGCGCCACCATCGCGGTGCTGGCCATCCCGCAACCGCTGGAATCCGGTGAGGTGCTGGCCAAGCTGCGCGCCATCAACCCCAATCTGACCCTGTTGGCGCGTGCCCACAGCGATGCCGAGGTCAAGCATCTGCTGGAGCACGGCGCCGACGGCACGGTGATGGCCGAGCGCGAGCTGGCCTACTCGCTGGCGGAAATGATCATGTCCACCCCGCCCTACCGCAGCCTGCGCCGCAACGTGCCTCAGCCGGCGGCCAGCGGCACGTAGATGTCGGCGCGCAGGATGGCCTCGGGAACGTCCTCGGGGTCGTCCAGGAAGTGATAGTGCAACGGCGCGTCGCGCAGGGCATGGCCGCTGCCCGGCAACCACTCACGCAGCAACCGGTCGGTGGCGTCCTCGAGCAGGGAGTAGCTGCCGACATGATGCAGGCGCGCCATGCGCCCGCCCCCCAGCTGCAGGCGCTGCAGTGATGCCGGCAAGGCCGGCAGCTCGGCATCCAGCGCCAGCGCGCAGTCGAACAGCAGCTCATCGGCAGGCAGCTCGCGGTGGTCGCCCAGCGGCAGGCCGATCAACTGCTGCAGCTGTTCGATCAGGCCCTGCTCGGCCGCCCAGCCGAACAGTTCGCCGAACACACCATCCAGATCGTCGAAGGCACCCCGGGCACGCAACGCGACCACCTCGAACGGCTCCAGGGTGATCACTTCCACGCTCAGCGGCGCGGGAGTTTCAGCCACCGGCAGCGGGCGCGACAGCTGGGCGATGCAGGCGGCCAGTCGCTGCGGATCGTCGCGCAGTTCGCTGGCACTGGCATCCACGCTTTCGCGCAGCACCCGGGCCAAGGCCTGCGGGGTGTCGTAACCGGCCAGCAAGGCGATCTCGGTGACACTGGCCGCGCTATGCGCCAGACGTTGCAGCGCCTTGACCAGCCGCAGCCGCTGCACCGTGCGGCCTACCGTTTCACCGGTCAGCGCGCGGTAGACGCGATGGAAGTGGAAAGGCGAGTAATGGGCGATGGCCGCCAGCGCCTCCAGGTCGGGCAAGGGGCCGCCGGTATCGACGGCCTGCTGCAGACAGGCAATGACCCGGTCCAGGCGTGGCAGCTGTGCGGCATTGGCTTTCATTGCATCGTCTCCGTGGAAGTGGCGGCTATTGCAGCGCGCCTGCGCAGCGCTGGCGTTTCCGATCTTGCGCAGGCGCCGGCCCGGCAGCAGGCATCCCCGCCAGATAGTCCTGCAGCAAGGCGATGGCCTGGCGCACCTTGGCCGGTTGGGTCTGGCGATGTGGTGTCACCGCCCAGGCCGGCAACGCTGGCACTTCCCAATCCGGCAACAGGCGCTGCAGGTGGCCGTCAGCCAATAGCGGCGCCGCATCCAGGCTGGTCAGCACCGCCACCCCCAAGCCGGCCTGGCATAGCTGCAGGACCGCCGGCTGGTTCTGGCTGGCGATGCGCGGATGCGCCGGCACCAGCCGTTCCTCGCCGCTGTCACGGTGTTGCCAGACCAAGCCGGGCACCTGCGGCACACCCAACCAGTCGGCGGCGGGTACCTGCAGGGGATCGGTGGGCATGCCGTGGGCCTGCAGCCACTGCGGCGACGCGCAGGGCCAACGCTGCAGGCTGCCCAGGCGCTGCGCCATCCAATCACTGTCCGGCAGTTGGCCAAAACGCAGGGCCAGGTCGATGCGCGCCTGCAACAGGTCGGTCCAGCCGTCGTCGAAGAACAGGTGCAGGCGCAGCTGCGGGTTGTCCTGCAACCACGCCCCCAGCGCCGGCCCGATATGCGCGGCCATGCCCAGCGGCGCCGACAGCCGCAGTTCGCCGCTGGGGGCCTGGCGGGCGGCCGACAGTTCTGCCGCTGCCTCCCCGGCCGCGTCCAGCAGACGCGCGCAGGCCGCGTAGTAACGGCTGCCCACATCGGTGAGGGCCAGCCGTCGGGTGGAGCGGTGCAACAGCGCCACCCCGGCCTCCTGCTCCAGCGCGCGCAGTTGCTGGCTCACCGCCGAGGTACTCATGCCCAGGGCCCGCGCCGCCGCACTCATCGAGCCGTGCTGCACCACCTGGGCAAACAGGGCCATCCGCTTGAAGCTGTCCATGGGTCACCTCCTACCGGGCCATTGTGAAGCACAGCTTCAAGGTCTTTGTGATTTTTTGCGACTGCCGCGGCGGCACGCGGAGGCGGAAACTGGCGACATTCCCACTCGCAAGGATTTCCCATGAAAGTCGCATTGATTGGTGCCACCGGCTTCGTCGGCAAGGCCCTGCTGGACGAACTGCTGGCGCGCGGCCATGACGTCACCGCCCTGGCCCGCCATCCGGAAAAGCTCAGCGCCCGTCCGGGCCTGAAGGTACTGGCCGCCGATGTACAGGATCCGGCACAGGTACAAGCCGCGGTCACCGGCAGTGATGCCGTGGTCAGTGCCTTCAATGCGGGTTGGGCCAACCCGGACATCTACCGTGATTTCATCCAGGGCTCGCGCGCCATCGTTTCCGGCACCAAGGCCGCCGGTGTTCGCCGCTATATCGTGGTCGGTGGCGCTGGCAGCCTGTATACGCCGCAGGGCACGCAGCTGGTGGATGCACCGGACTTCCCCGCCGCGATCTATGAAGGTGCCCGCGCCGCCCGTGACGTGTTGAGCGAACTGCGCAATGAGACCAGCCTGGCCTGGACCCTGTTGAGCCCGCCGGTGGCCTTCCATCCGGGCAGCGCGACCGAGCGCACCGGCAAGTACCAGGTGGGCAGCGACACCCCGCTGAGCACCGGTGATGGCCCGGGCACGATCAGTGCGGCCGATCTGGCAGTGGCGGTGGTGGATGAACTGGAAGCGCCGAAGCATGTGGGCAAGCGGTTTACGGTTGCCTGGTAAAAGCCGAGAGCTGAAAGCTGCCCTCACCCCAACCCCTCTCCCGTAAACGGGAGAGGGGCTCGGATCGCGCCAGCTGCCAGTGCACTAGCCCCTCTCCCGTTTACGGGAGAGGGGTTGGGGTGAGGGCAGCTGTTGCTCTGCTTGTGCAGGCCTTGTTCGCCTATCAGGCCTTCGCCAACGCCTGCTCCAGATCCGCCAGCAGGTCATCGATATGCTCGATGCCCACCGACAGGCGCACGGTGTCCAGCGTCACCCCGGCCTTTTCCAGCTCGGCCTCATCAAGCTGCCGATGGGTGGTGGACGCCGGATGCGTGGCCAGCGACTTGGCATCACCCAGGTTCACCAGCCGCGTGAACAGCTGCAAGGCATCCAGGAAGCGCGCGCCCGCCTCGCGCCCACCCGGCAAACCGAAGGTCAGCACGCCCGAGCCGTGGCCACGCAGGTACTTCTGCACCAGTGCATGTTCCGGATGGTCCGGCAGCGCCGCGTAGTTCACCCAGGCGACCTTTGCATGCTTCTGCAGGTAGTTGGCCACCGCCAGCGTATTGCTGTTGATGCGATCCATGCGCAGTGCCAGCGTCTCGATCCCCTGCAGGATCTGGAAGGCGTTGAACGGCGAAATCGCCGCGCCCATGTTGCGCAATGGCACCACGCGGGCACGGCCAATGAAGGCCGCCGGCCCCAATGCCTCGGTATAGACCACGCCGTGGTAACTCACGTCTGGCGTATTGAGGCGCGGGAAGCGCGCCTTGTGCTCGGCCCACGGGAAACGGCCGGAGTCGACGATGGCGCCGCCCAGACTGGTGCCGTGGCCGCCGAGATACTTGGTCAAGGAGTGCACCACGATATCCGCACCAAAATCGAAGGAGCGCTGCAGATACGGCGTGGCCACGGTGTTGTCGACGATCACCGGCACGCCATGCGCATGGGCGATTTTGGCGATGGCCTCGATATCGGTGATGTTGCCACGCGGGTTGCCGATGGATTCGACGAACACCGCCTTGGTGCGCTCATCGATCAGCGCCGCAAATGCCTGCGGATCACGGTAATCGGCAAAGCGGGTCTGGATGCCGAACTGCGGCAGCGTGTGCGCGAACAGGTTGTAGGTGCCGCCATACAGCGCGCTGGAGGCAAGGATGTTGTCGCCGGCCTCGGCAATGGTCTGGATCGCATAGGTGATGGCGGCCTGGCCCGAGGCCAGCGCCAGTGCGCCGATGCCGCCTTCCAGCGCAGCGATGCGCTTTTCCAGCACATCGGTGGTCGGGTTCATGATGCGGGTATAGATGTTGCCCTGCACCTTGAGGTCGAACAGGTCGGCGCCGTGCTGGGTATCGTCGAAGGCGTAGGCAACGGTCTGGTAGATCGGCACCGCCACCGCGCGGGTGGTCGGGTCGGGGGAATAGCCGCCGTGCACGGCGATGGTTTCAGGCTTCCACTGCGGATCGGTCATCGGAGCGCTCGGTGAGGAGTGACCGCTGACGATAGCCGAGGATGGCTGGCAACCGGTGGACGGTTGCAGGGGTTACTTGTGAGCACTTGGCATCAGCTGATAAGCACAGAACGGGGTGCCGCACCGGCCGGCACCCCACTGCGTATCAGCGTGCGGCCGGACGCGTCGTCGGGCAGGGATGGGCACTGCCCTGCGCATCGCAGAGCTGCACCTTGCTCAGGTACTGCACCCAGGACACCACCTGCTCCCGTTCCGGGGCAAAGCGATAGGCCTTCTGCACCACGTAGAAATGGTTTGCCCCCTGGATACCCTTGAACCAGGTGTATTCGGGCTTGCCGCTGGCCGGGTTGTTCGGGCAGGTGAGCATCAGCAAGGCAAACGGATAGCCGTTCTCCTCACCCTCGCGGATCCAGCTGCTTTCGCCGCCCGGGCAGGCACCTTTCCAGCCGCGCTCGATGAAGCCCAGGAACTGACGTGGCGTCGCCTGCACGCCGGGGCGGGAGGCGGTGACCGTCAACATTTCCGTCCATTGCTGGACGTTCTCGCCATTGGGCACGTATTCCCACAGGCGTGCGCCGTCTGCTTCGGTGTTCTCGAAGGCCTTTACATACCCCGGCACCTGCGGGCGCAGCAGCTGTTCGCTGCCGGCACTCTGCGCAAACGCCGCCGGTGCGACCAGCAGCGATGCCAGCAACGATGCAATCACATACCGCATCAGATCATCCTCATCCATGGCGTGTGCGGGCCTTCCCCTGCGGGAAGACCCGGATCTGCAGCCTAATCGAAGCCACGCATGGCCGACGTGAACCATGGCGGCGGCGGGCCCCGGGCCGCGCCGCCGCACTGTTGCGGTCAGGCCTTGCCGAACTGCAGCTGGCCACCGCCGCCGGCTTCCACCTTGATGGTGTCGCCGCTGGCAAACTCGCCGGCCAGGATCTTCTGCGCCAGCGGGTTTTCCAGCTGGGCCTGGATGGCACGCTTCAACGGGCGTGCACCATAGATCGGGTCGAAGCCGACATTGCCCAGCACATCGAAGGCCGAATCCGACACTTCCAGGCGCAGGCCACGCTCGCCCAGGCGCTTCTCCAGACCACGCATCTGGATGCGCGCGATCTGCTTGATCTGCTCCTTGTCCAGCGGGTGGAACACGACGATGTCGTCCAGGCGGTTGATGAACTCCGGACGGAAGTGCGCCTGCACCACGCCCATCACCGCCGCCTTCATCTGCATATAGGCTTCCGGGCTGTCGTCGCCACTCATGTCCTGGATCTGGTGCGAGCCCAGGTTCGAGGTCATCACGATGACGGTGTTGCGGAAGTCCACGGTGCGGCCCTGGCCATCGGTCAAACGACCGTCGTCCAGCACCTGCAGCAGGATGTTGAACACATCCGGATGCGCCTTCTCCACCTCGTCCAGCAGGATCACGCTGTACGGGCGACGACGCACCGCCTCGGTCAGGTAGCCACCTTCCTCGTAGCCGACATAGCCCGGGGGCGCACCGATCAGGCGCGACACGCTGTGCTTCTCCATGAACTCACTCATGTCGATGCGTACCATCGCGTCGGGCGAGTCGAACAGGAAGTCGGCCAGCGCCTTGGTCAGCTCGGTCTTGCCCACGCCGGTCGGGCCCAGGAACAGGAACGAGCCGCTTGGACGGTTGGGATCGGACAGGCCGGCGCGCGACCGCCGCACCGCGTCGGAAACCACGCGGATCGCTTCTTCCTGGCCAACCACGCGGTTGTGCAGCATGTCTTCCATGCGCAGCAGCTTGTCGCGCTCGCCTTCCAGCATCTTGCTGACCGGGATGCCGGTCCAGCGCGAGACGACCTCGGCGATTTCCTCGTCGGTCACCTTGTCCTGCACCAGCTTGAAGTCCTTGCGCTCCATTTCCTGCGCGGCCTGCAGCTGCTTTTCCAGGTTGGGCAGCAGGCCGTACTGGATCTCGCTCATCTTGGCGAAATCCTGGCGGCGCTGGGCGGCTTCCAGATCGAGCTTGGCCTTTTCCACCTGCTCCTTGATCTTGGTCGCGCCCTGCAGCGCGGCCTTCTCCGACTTCCAGATTTCGTTGAGGTCGGAGAACTCGCGCTCCAGCGTGTCGATGTCGGCATCCAGGTCTGCCAGGCGCTTGCGCGAGGCGTCGTCCTTTTCCTTCTTCAGCATTTCGCGCTGGATCTTGAGCTGGATCAGGCGACGCTCCAGGCGATCAAGCTCTTCCGGCTTGGAGTCGATCTCCATGCGGATACGCGAGGCCGCCTCGTCCATCAGGTCGATGGCCTTGTCCGGCAGCTGGCGGTCGGTGATGTAGCGGTTGGACAGCGTCGCCGCCGCAACCACCGCCGGGTCGGTGATTTCCACGCCGTGGTGCACCGCGTAGCGCTCCTTCAGGCCACGCAGGATGGCGATGGTATCCTCCACCGTCGGCTCACCCACGAACACCTTCTGGAAACGGCGCTCCAGCGCGGCGTCCTTCTCGATGTACTGGCGGTACTCGTCCAGGGTGGTGGCGCCAATGCAATGCAGTTCGCCACGCGCAAGCGCCGGCTTGAGCATATTGCCCGCATCCATCGCGCCGTCGCCCTTGCCGGCGCCGACCATGGTGTGCAGCTCGTCGATGAACAGGATGATCTGGCCTTCGTTCTTGGACAGATCGTTGAGCACGCCCTTGAGCCGCTCCTCGAACTCGCCGCGGAACTTGGCACCGGCGATCAGCGCGCCCATGTCCAGTGACAGCACGCGCTTGCCGCGCAGGCCCTCGGGCACTTCGTCGTTGATGATGCGCTGGGCCAGGCCTTCGACAATGGCAGTCTTGCCCACGCCGGGTTCACCGATCAGCACCGGGTTGTTCTTGGTACGGCGCTGCAGCACCTGGATGGTGCGGCGGATCTCCTCGTCGCGGCCAATCACCGGGTCGAGCTTGCCGCTCTCGGCACGCGCGGTCAGGTCGATGGTGTACTTCTCCAGCGCCTGGCGCTGCTCTTCTGCGTTTTCGCTCTGCACGGTTTCCCCGCCGCGCAGCTTGTCGATGGCGGCCTCCACTTTTTTCTTGTCGGCACCGGCAGCGCGCAGGGCCATGCCGGCCGGGCCACCGTCGTCCACCGCCGCCAGCAGGAACCACTCGCTGGCGATGAACTGGTCGTTGTGCTGCTGGGCCAGCTTGTCGGTGCTGTTGAGCAGGCGGTTGAGATCATTGCCCATCGACAGGCTGCCGGCCTGGCCGGATACCTTGGGCAGTGCATCCAGCGCTTCTGTCAGCCGCTCGCGCAACACCGGCACGTTGACACCGGCCTGGGCCAGCAAGGGCCGGCTGCTGCCACCGGGCTGATCGAGCAGCGCGCTGAGCACGTGCACCGGCTCGATGATGTTGTTGTCACGGCCAACTGCCAGCGACTGGGCATCTGCCAGGGCTTTCTGGAAGTTGGAGGTGAGTTTGTCCATCCGCATGGGTCTTCTTCCTCGATGTTGGGTTGCCAGCACTGCCGGCGATACTGGTTCAGATGCGGTTGCAACGGCGTGATTCAAGGGTGAACAGCGCCCTTGTTCAGCTGCAATCGAAATCCACTCCCAGTATCGCCAGCCCGCCGCGCCAGGCATTGATCCAGCGCAAGCGGCGGCGCGCCTCAGCGCTGGGTGATGGCCGCCCGTAGTGCCCGCAGCTGCTGCTTCACCGCCTGTTGCTGGGCCGCATCCATCCGCAGCAAGGCCTTCTGCCCGACCGACAGCGACTGCAGGGCCGGATCCACAAAACGGTAGCGGCCCCTGCCATCCGCTTCGACCGCCAGCGGCCGGGCCGGCTCGGGGGTCTGCAGCAGATGGTCGATCACGGCCACCACGCGGTCGTTGAAATGCCCGTGGGGATGGCCGATCTCGCGGTAGGCCTGCTGCGCCAGCGGGTAGAAGCGCCGGTAGCCAGCCGCGATGGCAGCGGCATCGGCCTGGCTGAAAGCCGCCACGAAGGGCGCGTAGCGCGCGGCGTTACCCGCCGCCAGCTGTTCGCCGCCGGTACTGCCCTGCTCCACCTGCAGGCTGCCGGGCAGCGGCCGCAGTGCCATTGCCGACGCGGGCAGGCTGGGCTGGGTGAGGTTGTCCAGGTGCACCACCACGCGCTGGATCAGCTGCTCGCGCAGCAGCAGCGCCAGCGCATCGGCAGGAAACACTCCATTCAAGGCCTGCCAGCTGTCGGCATCGCTGTCGGCCAATGCCGGCAGGGCCGGATCGGCGGCGGCGTCGAGTGGATACGTCGGCACGGCCGTGGGCGCAGGCGTGGCAGGCGGCGGGATGGCCGCCGTGGCCGCGCTGTCCGGCGGCGGCACAGCGGCCGGCGGTGTCTGGCGCAACTGCGCCACATCCTCGTGGAACATCCACCAGCCGGCACCGCCTACCGCAACCACACCGACCAGCACCCAGGGCCACACTGCTTTGCGCTTCTGCATCACTTGCACCTTTCTTGCATGTGATGGTGTGACCCGGGTAATCGCGCGGGGTTCCCCGCGCATTCACCAACCGGCGCTCAGCGCGGCTTCTGCAACGACATCAGGCCGATCACCGTGGCAAGCACCGCATAAGCTGCGCTGATCTGCCAGGTAATGGCCTGACGCAGGCCCTCCAACTGCCACGGCAGGTAGATACCACCGCGCGGATCTGTGGAATGGATCACGCCAAACGCGCTCAATACCGCGGCCACCAGCAACAGGCTTACCGCCACGCCAGCGCGGCGTTCGATCAAGGCCACCAACGCTGCCGCCCAGATCATCGCGGTGATGATGAAACCATTGCCCAGCAGCTGCAGGGTGGCCACGTCCGACAGGCCATGGCCATCGACCGCTGCATACAGCGCAGCCGCCGCATCCGGTGCCACCCAGGTGCCGAACTTGATGTTGATCAGGTAGGCGATGGCCGGCAGGAAGGCCAGCGCCACCGCAATCGCATGCTCGCGCTTGGTCTGCTGGAAGGCCTGCACGGTGATGTCCAGGCCGACAAAGACGATGATTGGTGCCAGCACCGCCACCGGCAGCCACTGCACCAGTCCAGCGACCACGCCGAGCATGCCGCCGATACCGATGAACAGACCGGTCAGCAGCGTGTAACCGGTACGCGCGCCCAGCCGCTTGTAGGCGGGCTGGCCGATATACGGAGTGGTCTGGGCAACGCCGCCGCACACGCCTGCCACCAGCGTGGCGATGGCTTCGACCAGCAGGATGTCGCGGGTGCGGTAGTCGTCACCGGCAGCGCGTGCGCTTTCGGCCACATTGATGCCGCCAACGATCATCAGCAGGCCGAACGGCAGCAGCAGCGACAGATACGGCACGGTCAGCGGCAGGCCTTCGACAAAGCCCAGCGACGGCAGCGGCAGGGCAACGGCCAGCGAGATCGCCGGTGGCCACTGGAAGCCGGTCAGCGCACCGGCAGCGCCCAGGCCGTAATACAGCACCACGCCCACCAGCAGCGCGAACAGCACGCCGGGCAGGCGCAGCGGCACCACGCCGCGTGCTACCAGCACGTACAGCAGCACGCCCAGCGTGACCAGGCCTACCAGCGGCTGGCGCAGGCTTTCGATCAGCGGCAGGAAACCCAGCAGTGTCAGCGCCGCGCCACCGATGGAGCCCAGCAGCGCCGCACGCGGCACATGGCGGGTGACCGCATCGCCCACAAAGGACAGCACCAGCTTGAGCAGGCCCATCACCACCAGCGAGGCCATGCCCAGCTTCCAGGTCAGCATCGCCGCTGCCTGCGGATCCATGCCCTGTGCCTTGAAGCCGGCAAAGGCCGGGCCCAGCACCAACAAGGCCATGCCGATGCTGGTGGGCGCATCCAGCCCCAGCGGCATGGCGGTGACATCATCGCGGCCGCTGCGGGCAGCCAGGCGCCATGCCATCAGCGTATACATCAGGTTGCCGATCAGCACGCCAAAGGCCGTGCCGGGGAACATGCGGCCGAACACCACATCGGCCGGGAACTGGAAGATGCCGACCAGCGCCATCGCGATGAAACCGAGGATGGACAGGTTGTCGACCACCAGGCCGAAGAAGCCGTTGAGGTCACCGATGACGAACCAGCGCGGGCGGGATGCAGATGCAGAAGAATTCATGGGGGATATCGTCAGGAAAGCGGGGCGATGGTAGCGCCGGGAAAATGGGTGCGGATGGAACAGATCATTCGTTCGTGGGCAGTTTCACCCAGCCCAGCACCGGGCCACGGCTGGGATTGCGGTAGCGCAGCTGCAACCAGCCGTCGGCTTCGTCCAGCAACTCGACGCGGTCGCCCTTGAGCAGGTAGCGCTTGGTCGAGGTGTCGCCGGCCTTGCTGTACAGCAGCAGCTTGTCCGGCACCACCGACGCGCTGCGGCCCGGCATCGGGGCGTCCTTCAGCGGCGGATCGAAGGCATTCCAGATGGCGGTTTCGAGCCGCTTGCCTGCGGCATCCCAGGTGCTCCACACCGTGAGGATCTCCGCATCGTCCACTTCAGCCAGCGCCAACACCCGCGCGAGCGCTTCGGTGTCAAGAAAGGCGTTGCGCATCGATCGATAGAGATAGACCTGCCTCCCCTGGTAGCGGTAGATGTCGCTGTACCACATGGGTCCACTGCGGCAACTGCTGCTCAACGTGCGTGTGGCCGGGTCAGGAGTCAGCGACCAGAAACCTTCACAGCTGATCTCCGGGGCCTCAGGTGCGGCCAACGCGCGGAACTGGCCACTGGCCGGCTCGTACAGGTAAACCGTGACCGATTCGTTGACCTGGCCCAGCGTGGCGCTGGTATCCAGGTCCTGGTAGCCGTCGAAGTTGTAGTCGGCGTGGCCCAGCCGCGTACCGCCGCCCTCCTCATCCGTGGACGCCGGCAGTACCTGCCGGGCCGGTGAGCGATTGGTGCCCACCTCCACGCTGCCGTCACCCAGCAAGCGCGCATGCGCACTCACGCCGGCAGCGACCTCGAAGCGGATCTGGCTCTCATCTGCCGCGAATGCTGGCGCCGCCAGCAGCGAAACCGTTGCAATCAGCAAGCCACGGGCGGCAGAAAGGCAGCGGGACGTGGATATCAGGGACGTCATCGAGAAGCTCATCTGCGGCTGAAGACTGCCCGCAGGCTAGCCGATCCAGTGCTGATCAGAACGAAACCTCGACCGGCTGCCGCGACCACAGCACCGACTGGTGCTGGGTAGCCTGCTTCCAGGCCAGGCGGATGGCTTCGATGTCGTTGCGCCGCTGCGGGCTGTCCTCGTGCAGGATCACCAGCACCTTGGTGCGCAGCCGGTTGGGCTCGGCCGCGCCACGGAACAGCCACTGGCCGTAGGCATCCAACACGGTCAGGCCATCGGGAAAGCGCGGCGTCACTTCCTTGTCCAGGAAGGCGCGCCACTGCGCCTCGCTGATCACATCGGTCTGCGCGCGTGCCGACGGGCCGCTCTCCTCGCCCACGCCAAAGTACAGCTCGCTGCGCACCCAACCGGCGGCCTCGGCCGGGCGTGCGGCATCGCCATGCAACTGCGCGCTGGGCGCGGCTTCGGTGACAGGTGGCGCCGCATGGGCACTGGCGGCAACGGCGAACAGCAGGGGCAACAGGACAGCAGGCAACTTCATGGAAAACCTCCGGACAGGGAAAGCACGGTGGCATCCAAGGCACCGCAACGGATATCGCGTTTGGTTATCAGCCAATTGCCAGCAGGACTTGCATCGGCGGCGGCGTTAACGCCAAGATAATATATCGCTTCATCCGGATGGATGTAAGTGCAAAGTATTTCCCTCCCCTCCCCCCGTCTTTCCGGAGTCTGCATGTCCCGCCCCACCTCGGCCCCGCTCGGTCTGGCCATCGCGCTGGCGCTGTCTTCCCCCGCCTTTGCCCAGAACGCCCCGCAGGCCACCAACCTGGACACGGTGATCGTCACCGGCACCCGCGCCGTCGACCGCACCGTGCTGGAGTCCACCGCTCCGGTGGACGTGCTCAGCGCCGAGGACATCCGCAAGGCCGGCGTGGTCAACGGCGAGCTGGGCAGCGCGCTGCAGGCGCTGCTGCCCTCGTTCAACTTCCCGCGCCAGTCCAACTCCGGCGGTGCCGACCATGTGCGCGCCGCGCAGCTGCGCGGCCTGTCGCCGGACCAGGTGCTGGTGCTGGTCAACGGCAAGCGCCGTCACAACAGCGCTCTGGTCAACACCGACAGCAAGATCGGCAAGGGCACCACGCCGGTCGATTTCAACGCCATCCCGGTCAGCGCGATCAAGCGCATCGAGGTACTGCGTGATGGCGCCGGCGCGCTGTACGGCTCCGATGCAGTGGCCGGCGTGATCAACGTGATTCTCGACGACGCCCCGGAAGGCGGCGCCATCGAGGCCAGCTTCGGCGCCCACCACACCGATCTCAAGCCGATCGACCGCACCCTGACCGACGGCCAGACCAGCTTCTTCAGCGCCAAGGTCGGCACCGCGCTGACCGATGACGGCGGCTTCCTGCGCGTCGGCCTGGAACTGAAGAACCGCGAGGCCACCAACCGCGCCGGCTTCGACCAGATCCCGCCGTGGGAAGCGCAGACCGCCGACAACCTGGCCCTGGCCGGCAAGCGCAACTACGTGCTGGGCGACGGCGCCAGCAAGGACCTCAACGCCTGGTTCAATGCCGAAATCCCGTTCGGCACGGCCTCCAAGGCCTATGCATTCGGCACTTACAACCAGCGCGATACCGAAGGCGCCAACTACTTCCGTTACCCGGACGGCGAAGCCAACTGGAAGGAGTTGTACCCGAACGGTTACCGGCCGATCTCCGAAGGCGAAAACCTGGATGTGCAGCTGGTGGCCGGTGCCCGCGGCGAGCTGGGCGACTGGAACTACGATGCCAGCCTCGACCACGGCCGCAACGAATTCACCTACCGCCTGCGCAACTCGCTCAACGCCTCGCTCGGGCCGACCAGCCCGACCCGTTTCAAGACCGCCGATTTCAGCTTTGCCCAGACCGTGGCCAACCTCGATTTCGGCCGCATCTTCGTGCGCGCCGACGACAGCCACAGCCTCGGCTTCGGTATCGAAGGCCGCCACGAGCGTTATGAAACCGGCGCCGGTGACCCGGCCAGCTATGCCGCGGGTCCGTATACCGATCGCCCGACCGGCTCGCAGGCCGGCGGTGGCCTGACCCCGCAGGACGAGGCGCATCTGTCGCGCGATGTGCTCAGTGCCTATACCAGCTTGTCCTCGACCTTCGGCGAGAAGTTCTCCACCGATATCGCCGCCCGCTATGAGCACTACCAGGACTTTGGTGGCGAGCTGACCGGCAAGCTGGGCGCACGCTACGCCTTCGCGCCGGCATTCGCGCTGCGCGGCTCCATTTCCAACAACTTCCACGCGCCGTCGCTGAGCCAGATCGGCTATGAGTCGACCTCGACCGGCTACACCGCCGGTGGCCAGCTGGTGCAGGGCCGTCTGTTGTCGGTCAACAATCCGATCGCGCGGGCGCTGGGTGCCAGCGACCTGAAGCCGGAAAAGTCGATCAACTACAGCCTGGGCTTCACCAGCCAGATCGGCAGCCATTTCGACCTGTCGCTGGATCTGTTCCAGATCGACATCGATGACCGCATTGCCCTGTCCGAAAGCATCACCGGCGACGCGCTGACCGATTTCGTGCAGCAGCAGTTCGGCGTCAGCGGGCTGGAGAGCGCGCATTACTTCGTCAACGCCGCCGACACCCGCACCCGCGGTGCCGAGTTTGTCGGCAACTGGCGGCAGTCGCTGGGCGACGGCGAGCTGCTGCTGACCGGCACCTGGAGCTATGCCAAGACCGAGCTGAAGAACGTGCTGGCCACGCCGGCGCAGCTGCTGGCGCTGGATCCGGACTATGTGCTGTTCGGCGTGGAGGAAAGCAATACGCTGACCGATGCCGCACCGCGCACCCGCGCACAGTTCGCCGCCAGCTGGGCCAATGACAACTGGTCGTTGAGCAGCCGCGTCAGCCGCCACGGCAGTGCCAAGCGCGTGTTCGACTTCGGCGATGGCTATGTGCCAACCCAGACCTACCAGGCCGAATGGCAGCTGGATGCGGAAGTCGAGTATCGCATCACGCCGCAGTGGAGCGTGGCGGTGGGCGGGCAGAACCTGACCGACAACTACCCGGACAAGTCGAACGAAGACATCTACTACTTCGGCAACCTGCCGTATGACGTGTTGTCGCCAATCGGCAGCAATGGCGCGTACTGGTATGGGCGGGTGCGGTTTACGTTCTGATTTTTCGAGGGGATGGCTTGTTTGAAAGCCCCCCTCTCCCCAACCCCTCTCCCGCGAGGGGAGAGGGGCTCAGAGCGCCGCAAGCCCAAGCGGGACGCGTAATTGCAGCTGTAAAGCCCCTCTCCCCTTGCGGGAGAGGGGTTGGGGAGAGGGGAAGCTTCTAGCTCATGCCGCTCGAATTCATCCAGCTTTAACAGCACAGAGCGCTCCTTACGCCTGCCGGCGCATTCCAGCCCGGTCATCCATTGCGGAGGCGTATATGTTCGAGTCGTTGATTCGCGAAGCGGCCAGCCGCTTTCATCTTGGCGACAACGCAGGGCGCCTGGTGCGCCAGCTTGTCGATACCATCTTCGATCCCGCCTACGGTGGCTTTGCCGGGCTGCGAAAACGCTTTGATGACGCAGGCCTGGACACGCTGTTCGCCTCCTGGATAGGCACCACACCCGGTGACAACGTCCTGCAGCCGGACCAGTTCAGCGCCGGCTTCGGCCAGAACCTGGCCAGCGGCATCGCCAGCAAACTCGGCATTCCCCCTGCCGCGGTGAATATGGCCGGTGCCTGGTTGCTGCCGAAGATCGTCGGCCAGCTGACCCAGGGCGGCAGCATCCCCAACAGCCGCCCAGCCGACTACGACCGCTGGTTTGGCACCGCAACGCCTGCCGCCGGTTATAGCGGCGGTGGCACCCGGCCGGCAGCGGCAGCATCCGGTGGTTTCTGGAAATGGCTGATCCCGCTGATCATCCTGATTGCAGCCTTCCTGTTGTTCCGCAGCTGCAAAAAAGACGAAGCCGCCACCCCACCGCCGCCCGCGCCGGCAACAGTCGCACAACCTGCTCCCACACCCGAACCCGCTGCCCAGGCCAATGCACGCTTTGGCTTGGAGAACGTGGACGGCAAGGTCATGGTCAACGGCCGGGTTGCCGCCGAGGCCGACAAGACGCGGCTATGGGACGCACTCAAGGCCACCTATGGCGAGAGCAACCTGTCCGGTGACATCACTGTCGATCCCGCTACCCTGCCTGCCAACTGGCTGGACAAGCTGATCGCCGCGCTGTCCGAGCTCAAGGCCAAGGGGCTGAAGTTCGGCTTTGATGGCGACAAGCTCAGCATCGACACCAGCGGCATGTCCGAAGCCGACCGTTTCGCCGTCAGTGACAAGCTGCGCAACCTGTTCGGCGGGTTCGAGATTAGTGGCCTGTGGGATCGCGCAGCGGCAGCACTGGCCGGACTCAAAGCCGGCTTCAGCGGTGATGATCTGGTCAAGGCACTGAACCTGATGAACATCTACTTCGACACCGGCTCGGCCACCATCACCCGCGACAGCATGGAGACGCTGACCAGCGCCGCCAACGCAATCAAGCAGGCACCGGCGGGTACCAGGATCGAGGTCGGTGGGCATACCGACAACACCGGTGATGCCGCTGCCAACGTGACCTTGAGCCAGCAGCGCGCCGATGCGGTGGTGGCCAAGCTGGCCGAACTGGGGGTTGCCGCCGATACGCTCACTGCCAAGGGCTATGGCCAGGAAAAGCCACGCGCCAGCAATGACAGTGAAGAAGGCCGTGCGCAGAACCGGCGGATCGAGTTTGCGGTTAGCAAGTGATGCTTTGCATTGGGTGAATAGCAGAAGCTTGCCCTCACCCCAACCCCTCTCCCGCAGCCGGGAGAGGGGCTAGTGCACTACGAGCGCAAACAATGTGAGCCCCTCTCCCGCAAGCGGGAGAGGGGTTGGGGTGAGGGCGCTCTTGAAACACGCACAGCCAAACCGTTCACCCCAAATGACCTTCCTGTAACAACCGCTGCGGCATAGTGTCCGCATGCTTGATGACCTACAGCGACCGCCACCTCCGGCGCTGGCAGACGACGACGCACTGTTTCTCGACGTGGATGGCACCCTGCTCGCCTTCGCCGATCATCCGGACAAGGTAGTGCCCGATCCCCCATTGCTCACGCTGCTGGCCAGCGTGCAGCAACGTCTGGGCGGCGCGCTGGCGCTGCTCAGTGGGCGCCCGGTCGGCCAGCTGCAGACAATGTTCGCGCCACTGCAGCTGCCGATGGCCGGGCTGCACGGCGCGCAACTGCTCACCGCCGCCGATGCTGCGCTTGCCGAAAGCGATACCGCCAGCTGGCTGCATGCACTGCACCAGCGCGCGATGCAGCTGGCACATGCCCATCCCGGCGTACTGATCGAGAACAAAGGCCAGGCCTTGGCATTGCATTGGCGCAACGCGCCCGACGCGGGCGCGGCAGTGATCGCCTTTGCCAATGCCTCGCTGCCGCAGCTGCTCGGCGTGCGCCTGCAACCCGGCAATCATGTGATCGAGTTTGTCGGCAGTGGCCACGACAAGGGCCGCGCACTGCAGCAACTGATGCAACAACCGCCTTTCCAAGGCCGGCGTCCGATCTTCATCGGCGATGACCTCACCGACGAACATGGCTTCCAGGCAGCACAGCTTGCAGGCGGCCTTGGCGTACTGGTCGGCCAGCGTGCCGACAGCCACGCCCACTCCGCCCTGCCTGATATCAATGCCGTCCACGCCTGGCTGCGCGCAGCCACTACCTGACCCACCCGGAGGAAACAGCGGCGCCAGCGGCGTTCGCGCAACCAGGAGTATGCAATGCAAGACGCCACCCTCGACCTTGGCGTAGTTGGCAATGGCAGTTTCGGTGCGCTTATCGACAAACAGGCGCGCGTGGTATGGAGCTGCCTGCCCAGCTTCGATGGCGACCCGGCCTTCTGCGCCCTGCTCGGCCCCAACCAGCACCCCGGCGGTGACTTCGGCATCGAGCTGGAGGACTTCCGCGACAGCGAGCAGTCCTATCTCACCAATACCGCCATCCTGCGCACGGTGCTGTACGACCACCATGGCGGCGCGGTGGAGATCATCGATTTCGCCCCGCGCTGGCGCCAGAACGACCGCTTCTACCGCCCGGTCAGCCTGATCCGCCAGGTCACCCCGCTGTCCGGCAGCCCACGCATCATCGTGCGCGCGCGGCCGTTGGCCGATTGGGGCGCACACCAACCGGAAACCACCTGGGGCAGCAACCACATCCGCTGGCTGCTGCCGGACCACGTGCTGCGCCTGACCACCGATGTACCGGTGCGCTTCGTCCGTGACGGCCTGCCGTTCGTGCTCAACCACCGCGTGCACCTGGCGCTGGGCGTGGATGAATCCCTCAACCGCTCGCTCAGCGGCTACGTGCAGGAGGCCATGCAGCGCACGCGCGACTACTGGCGCGAATGGGTGCGTTACCTGTCGGTGCCGCTGGAATGGCAGGACGCGGTGATCCGCAGCGCCATCACCCTGAAGCTGTGCCAGTACGAGGACAGCGGCGCCATCATCGCGGCAATGACCACCTCCATCCCGGAAGCCCCCGGCAGCAGCCGCAACTGGGATTACCGCTACTGCTGGCTGCGTGATGCTGCCTTCGTGGTGCGCGCGCTCAATCGCCTTGGCGCCACCCGGTCGATGGAGCAGTTCCTCGGCTACATCTTCAACCTGGCCAGCACCGATGGCAGCCTGCAGCCGCTATACGGCATCGGCTTCGAAGCCAAGCTTGATGAGGAGGAAGTCGCCACGCTGTCCGGCTACCGCGGCATGGGCCCGGTACGCCGCGGCAACCTGGCCTGGGTGCAGCGCCAGCATGATGTCTACGGCAGCGTGGTGCTGGCTTCCACCCAGTTGTTCTTCGACCAGCGCCTGCAGGACCCGGGCGATGCGCACACCTTCGCGCGGCTGGAGCCGCTGGGCGAGCAGGCCTTCGCACTGCACGACGTCCCGGATGCCGGGCTGTGGGAATTCCGTGGCCGCACCGAAGTGCATACCTATACCAGCGCGATGTGTTGGGCGGCCTGTGACAGGCTTTCGAAGATCGCAACCCGCTTGAAACTCGAAGGCCGCGCCGTGTACTGGCGCGAACGGGCCAACCAGATCCATGCGCGGATCCTGCATGAGAGCTGGAGCGAACAGTTGGGCCACTTCACCGACACTTTCGGCGGTCACCGGCTGGATGCCTCCTTGCTGCTGTTGGCCGACATCGGCTTCATCGACGCCCATGACGCCCGCTTCATCGCCACCGTCGAGGCCATCGGCCGTGACCTGAAGCACGGCAATGCGTTGTACCGCTACATCGCCCCGGATGACTTTGGCGCACCGGAAACCAGCTTCACCATCTGCACGTTCTGGTACATCGACGCCTTGGCGGCGATTGGCCGCCTCGACGAAGCGCGCGCCATGTTCGAGGTGCTGCTGCAGCAACGCAATCACCTGGGCCTGCTGTCCGAGGACCTGGCCTTCGATGGCCAGGCTTGGGGCAATTTCCCGCAGACCTACTCGCATGTGGGGCTGGTGATCGCCGCCATGCGCTTGTCGCGCAGCTGGCAGGAGGCCTCGTGAGCCGCTTGGTTGTCGTCTCCAACCGGGTGGCCTTGCCCGGCGAGAACCGCGCCGGCGGGCTGGCAACCGGCCTGCTGGCGGCACTGCGCGAGCGCGGTGGGCTGTGGTTCGGCTGGAGCGGCCGCAGCGTCGCAGGCGACAGCGGCGCGCTGCACGAAGCGCAGGATGGCGCTATCCGTTACCTCACCATGGACCTGTCCAAATCCGACCTGGACAATTATTACAACGGCTTCGCCAACCGTGCGCTGTGGCCGCTGCTGCACTTCCGCCTGGACCTGGTCGACTATGACCGCCGCAAGCGCGAGGGCTACTGGAAGGTCAACACCTTGTTTGCCGATACGCTGGCGCCGCTGCTGCGGGATGACGACACGGTGTGGATCCATGACTACCACCTGATCCCGCTGGCATCCTTGCTGCGCGAGCGCGGCGTGGGCTGCCGGATAGGTTTCTTCCTGCATGTGCCGGTGCCGTCGGCGGACCTGATCCAGGCCTTGCCCGATCACCGCGCCCTGTTCCAGACCTTGTACGCATACGATCTGCTCGGCTTCCAGACCCGCCGCGATGTCGACCGCTTCCAGTCCTATGTGCGCCTGTTCGGCGGCGGCGGCCTGGTCGACAGCGAGTGGATACAGGCACCGGACGGACGCCGCGTGCGCACTTCGGCCTTCCCCATCGGCATCGATACCGAGCACATCGCGCGGCAGGCACGCAGTGCGATGGGCAACAAGCCGGTACGTGACCTGCGCCAGAGCCTGCAGCACCGCAAATTGGCGATAGGCGTGGACCGGCTGGATTACTCCAAGGGGCTGCCCGAGCGCTTCCACGGTTTCGCACGCTACCTGGACCGCTACCCGCAGCAGAAGGGCGAGATGACCTATCTGCAGATCGCGCCGGTATCGCGCGGCAGCGTCACCGAGTACCGCAAGCTGCGCAGCGACCTGGAACGCCTGGCGGGGCACATCAACGGCGGCCATGCCGAGGCGGATTGGACGCCGCTGCGTTACGTCAACCAGAACTATGCGCACAGCACGCTGACCGGGTTCTACCGGCAGGCGGCCGTGGGCTTGGTGACGCCCCTGCGCGACGGCATGAACCTTGTCGCCAAGGAGTACATCGCCGCGCAGGACCCGGTGAATCCGGGCATGTTGGTGCTGTCGCTACTGGCCGGGGCGGCGGATGAATTGAAGCAGGCGCTGCTGGTCAATCCGCATGATCTGGATGGCGTGGCCGATGCCATCGCGACGGCGGCAAACATGCCGCGCGCCGAACGCATCGAGCGCTGGCGGGTGATGATGGAACAGCTGCGCACGCATGATATCCATCGCTGGCGGCGGGACTATCTTGGGGCGTTGGAAGGGGGCTAGGAGCCCTCTCCCCCTCACCCCTCTCCCCTCTCCCCTCTCCCCTCTCCCCTCTCCCCAACCCCTCTCCCGCAAGGGGAGAGGGGCTTTACAGCTGCAATTACGCGTCTCGCTTGGGCTTGCGGCGCTCTGAGCCCCTCTCCCCTTGCGGGAGAGGGGTTGGGGAGAGGGGGAAGCTTCTGGCCAGCAAACCCCACCACCCCACTCAATCCAAAAACCGCCCGCGCTGCTCCACCGTCGGCAGAAAGCAGCTGTCATGCTGCCCAAACCAGCGGTAGCGATTCCGTGCCAACCAGCGATACGCCGGGTCCCGCAAGGAGGCCGGCAACACCCGCGCAATCCCGGCCAGACGCCAAACGCCGCCCAGCCCGGTCAGCACCCTCAGGATCGCGTCCGTATCGGTATACGCCACGCCCTCGGCTACCAGCAGGAACGACAGCGGGTCATCCGGGTCCAGCCCATGCGTGGCCAGCAACGCACGGCCCTGCCCGCCCTGCATCGCGGCAAAGCGGTAGCGCCCGGCCCGATCAAACCGCAGCAGAAAGCGCACCCAGCGGCTGCACAGCGCACAGACACCATCGAACACGATCACCGCCGGCTCAGTCATGCCCGCCCTCCGGCAACAGCCAGCCTTCGTAACGGATCAACCGCCCGATCAGCGGCATCGAGACATCCACCAGGAATTCATAGCGCCCCTGGTGCTCACGCTCGCGGCAATGCACCTGGGCGAACCAGCGCGCCGGCAGTGGCAGCACCCCGAAGGCCCAGACCCGCTCGGCCCGCCACAGGATCTGCCCGTCCTGCTCGCACAGCCCAAACCGGAAGCGCACCGCCCCCAACTGCTCGAACAAGCGCCCCCCGCGCTGCCACAGCCGCGAGGCCATGCGCGCGGCACCGAACTGCCGGTTCCAGCGCTCACCCGCGGCATCGACCACGAACTCGACCGTCACCGGCACGCTTGAGGTCGGCGGCAGCCGTGCCAGCCAGGCGCAGGGCGCCACCAGCCAGTGGCTGCCGCGCAGTACCTCGCCCTGCCCGCTCCAGCGCTGGCGGGCGGGGATCGCGTGCAACGCACGCACCTGCGGTGCCAGCTGGTCAAATGCGGGGCCCAGCACCTGCGCGAACAGCGGCAAGCTCATCGCTCCATCCAGACCAGGGTGGCGATACGCCCGCTGCGACGGTCGCGCCGGTGCGAGAACCGGCGCTGCGGATCGGCCATGGTGCACAGGTCACCGCCATGGATGGCCTGCGCCTGCATGCCCGCCGCAACCAGCCGCTGCCGGGCCAGCCCGGGCAGGTCCACCTTCCAGTGGCCGGGCCGGGTAGCGACGAAGTGGCTTTCAGCGGCGCTGGAATGCGCCAGGAAGGCCTCGCGCACGTCCACGCCCACCTCGTACAGGGCCGGACCGGCCGCCGGGCCTATCCACGCCACCAGCGCCTCGGCGGGGGTGTGCATGGCCGCCAGCGTGTTTTCCAGCATGCCGCGCGCCAGCCCGCCCCAGCCGGCATGGGCGGCGGCCACCTCGCTGCCATCACGGGCGGCAAACACCACCGGCAGGCAGTCAGCGGTGAGGATGGCCAGCACCACACCCGCGACGGACGTGACGGAGGCATCGGCGGTCGGCTCGGCCTCCAGCCCCTGCGCCCGCGGCGGCGCGTCAAAGCGCAGGGCGTCACTGCTGTGCACCTGGCGCAGCCAGTGCGGGGCCGAGGGCAGCTTGGCCAGCTGCTGCAAGGCATCGCGGTTGCGTTGCACCTGGACCGGATCGTCGCCATCAGCAGCGGTCCGGTTGCCGAGGTTGAAACTGTCAAACGGCGGCAGCGAGCCGCCGGCGCCATGGCGCATCGTGGTGAAGGCCCGCACCCCCGGGGGTGCAGGCCAGTCGGCCAGCCACAGCGGGCCCGCCTCGGCCATTACCAACGGCCCCGTTCGCGCTCGGCGAACAGCTGCGAGTCCTCGCGCAGCGCCTTCATCAGCGCGACCAGGTCAGCCGGGACCGGCGCGGTATTGCTGATGGTTTCGCCACTGATCGGGTGCTGGAACTCCAGCGTCTCGGCATGCAGGGCCTGCCGCTTGAAGCCGCGCAGCTGCGCGACCAGCTCGTCGCTGGCGCCCTTGGGCAGCTTCAGCGCGCCGCCGTACAGCGGATCGCCGACGATGGCGTGCTTCAGGTGGGCCATGTGCACGCGGATCTGGTGGGTACGGCCGGTTTCCAGGCGGCACTCCAGCGCGGTGTGGGCGCGGAAGCGCTCGCGCAGGCGGTAATGGGTCACCGCGTCCTTGCCGTCCTCGCGCACGCCCATCTTCAGGCGGTCACGCGGATGGCGGTCGATCGGCGCATCCACGGTGCCACCGGCGACCAGCGCGCCGACCACCACGGCCAGGTACTGGCGGTGGACCTCACGCGCGGACAGCTGCTCCACCAGCGCGGTCTGCGCCTGCAGGGTGCGCGCCACCACCATGACACCGCTGGTGTCCTTGTCCAGCCGGTGCACCACGCCAGCGCGCGGCACCTTGGCCAGCTCCGGGTCGCGGAACAGCAGGGCGTTGACCAGGGTGCCGGTCGGGTTGCCGGCGCCGGGGTGGACCACCAGCCCAGCGGGCTTGTCGATGACGAAGACATCGGCGTCCTCGTACAGGATGGACAGCGGGATGTCCTCCGGCAGGGCGTGGGTTTCGGTTTCCAGCACCGCATTCAGGCTGACCTGCTCACCGCCGCGGACCGGGTCGCGGGGCCGCGCCGGCTCGCCGTCCATCAGCACGGCGCCGGTCTTGATCCACTCGCTCAGGCGCGAACGGGAGAATTCGGGAAACAGTTCAGCCACCACCGCATCGAAGCGGCGGCCAGCGGCGGAATCGGGTACCAGCGCCTGGCGCTGGGTGGGGGAGGTGTTCTCGGACATGGGCAAAGACCGGCTTGAAGACGAAATTATGGGGTCCTGACGGCAACAGTCAGTCGCAGGACAGGCCACTAGGCTATCATCGCCCCTTCGTATTCCTGCCGCGTCCTGCCCTGAACCCATGATCCGACGCTCCTCGCTGCTGTCCGCGCCCGTCCGCCTCACCGCCCTGCTGCTGGTTTTGGTCTTCGTCGCCACTGGCTGCCACCGCGGCGCCAAGAAGGACGCCGATGAAGGCGCACCGGTCGAACAGCTCTATGAAAAGAGCCACAAGCTGATGGAAGGCGGCAACTGGTCCGGCGCCGAAACCAGCTTCCGCCGCCTGATTGCGCAGTATCCGTACGGTCCGTACACCGAGCAGGCGATGATCGAAAGCGCCTATGCCCAGTACAAGGCCGGCAAGAACGATGACGCGGTGTCCAGCATTGACCGCTTCATCCGCACCTACCCCACCCACCGCAACATCGCGTACCTGTACTACCTGCGCGGTCTTGCCAACGGCAACCGCGATACGGTTTTCCTGCGCCGCGTATGGTCGCTGGACCCGAGCCGCCGCGACCTGTCCACCCCGCGCCAGGCCTATGCCGATTTCAACATCGTCACCGAGCGCTACCCGAACAGCCGTTACGCCGCCGATGCGCGCCAGCGCATGGTCGAGCTGCGTGACGTGTTCGCCCAGCACGAGCTGGACAACGCCCTGTACTACGCCCGCCGTGGCGCCTGGGTGTCGGCTGCCGGCCGCGCCAACTACCTGCTGGAGACCTACCCGCAGAGCGCCTTCCAGTACGACGCCGTCGCCATCCTGGCCGAGGCCTATACCCACCTCGGCAACAAGACCCTGGCCGACGACGCCCGCCGCGTGCTTGAGCTGAACCAGCCGGACCATCCGTGGCTGGCCGGCAACTGGCCGAAGTACCCGTGGATGATCCGCAAGCTCAACCCGTTCGCCGGCGAGAAGTCGGTGGCTACCGGCCAGCGCAACGCGACGATGAGCCGCGGCAAGTAAGCTGCTGCAGCATTGCAGGTAATGGAAAGGGGCCTTTGGGCCCCTTTCTTGTTTGCGGCCCAGACGCCGGCAGGGCAGCGGGGAAAGCTAACTTCGGCTTCGGCTTCGGCTTCGGCTTCGGCTTCGAGTTTAGCTTTGGCCTTGGGTTTGGCCTTGGCCTTGGTTTGGCCTTGGTTTGGCCTTGGTTTGGCCTTGGTTTGGCCTTGGGTTTGGCCTTGGGTTTGGCCTTGGGTTTGGCCTTGGGCTTTAGGCTTTGGTCTTGGCTTTGGACTTTGGCTTGCTCCCTTCTCCCGCTTGCGGGGGAACGAAGGGCCTGCCCCCGCGAAGGCGGGGGTGCCCGTAGGGCGGATGGGGGGAGCTTTGGACTTTGCCTTCGCCCGCCTATCCCGCCACCGAGGACGCTCACCGCCAGCCGACCAGCAGTGCCCTCCCCTGCGCCACCGCCAAGACACGATCAGGGCCGTTTCCCAAGCACTGCATCCAAACAAAAAGCGGCCCCGTCACCGGGGCCGCCGCACATCAATCACAGCAACGCAGGAACTCAGAAATTCTGCGTATAGCGCATGTACAACTGGCGTCCATAGCCGTTGTACAGATAATTGTTGAAGTTGGTGGGCGAGTACGCCACGTCGTACACAGGTGCCTTGTTGGTCAGGTTGCGCACGCCCAGCGAGATGCTGGCCTTCCACGGGGTGTTATAGGCGAACTGCAGGTCGTGGGTGATGTAGGCCCCGCTGCAACGCTTCACATAGCCCTCGGACTTGAGCTCCGAGCAGCTGTAGTCACCCTCGTAGTAGTCCACGTAGTAGCCCGGCTCATAGCCGATCATGTTCATCGTCCAGGCCACGCTCCAGTCACCCCGCTCCCAACGCGTGTTGAGGTTGGCGCGCCATTCCGGGTAGCCGTTGGTGCCCACATACTCGTCCGAACCGTAACGGCTCTGGACCTTGTAGCTGTGGGTCCAGGAACCCTGCAGCGTGGAGGTCAGCTTGCCCCAGTCGTCGAAATCAAACTGGGTGCGGATGTTCAGGTCCACACCGTCGGTCTTGACCAGGCCTTCGTTGCCGTAGCCGGCATAGACCGCCTGGATGGAACCGTCGGTATTACGTACCACCGACAGGTTGTCGGGCAGGTACTGGCCCAGCTCGGTACGGTTGATCACCGTCTGCGCGGAATACCACTTGATCTGGTTCTCGATCTTGGTATTCCAGTAGTCGACGGTGATGTTGGCCCAGGAGAACGGGTCATACACCACGCCAAAGCTGAACTGCTTGGAGGTCTCGGCCTTCAGATCCGGGTTGGCCACGTGGTAGCCATTGATCTGGATCGAGCTGGACGCAGCCAGACCGTAGGCGAGCGCGGTGGCCTCGTCGGTCACCGTGTCAGCCGAGAACGCATCCTGCTGGTTCAGCGCCTGCAGCGTCGGTGCGCGGAAGCCTTCACCGTAGGAGGTGCGGAAGGTCAGGTTCTGCAGCGGCTGGTAACGCAGCGACAGCTTGGGCGAGGTGGCGTCGCCGAAGTCCGAGTAGTGGTCATAACGCAGGGCCACATCAGCGGAGAAATTATTGAAGATCGGCAGGCTCCACTCGGCATAGGCCGAGCTCAGCGTGCGCTTGCCCCAAGCCGAGTTGCCAGCCGAGCCACCAACGTTGCCGGCAGCGGACTGCTGGTCGTAGATGTCGGCGTAATCATGCTTGCTGTACTCGCCACCTACCGCCAGCGAGGACACACCGCCGGGCAGCTCGAACAGGTCGGTGGTCAACTGGCCGTTGAACTCCTGCTGCTTGTAGGAGGTATTGCGGTTGATGGTGGTGGCGATGGCATCGAGCACTGCCTGTGAGTTCGCGTACGGATCGAACACGTTGTACTCGCCGGACTCGAAGTACTTCTCCGCCACCGGGATGTTGACGTAGTTGTAGCCGGTGATGCTGGCACGCGCCTCATTGCTGCGCACGCCGAAATCCACGGTGGTGCTGTCGGTCAGCTGGCCGTGCAGGCTGAGGTTGACGTCGTAGCTGTTCTCGTCGGTGTAGGTGTAGCGGTTGCCCAGGGCGGCAAAGCGATGCTTGATGTAGGCATCCTGGCCGGTGGTGTTGTTGGGGCTGTCGGCGCTGACGAAGATGCTTTCCGGGACCGGCGCGTAGACGCTGTTGCTGTTCTTGCGGTTCACATAGATATCGGCATTGACGCTCCAGATGTCGTCGATGGCGTATTCCGAACGCAGGAACAGGTTCTTGTTCTTGATGCTGGCCGTATCGGCCATGTCACCAACATAGTTGTACAGGCAGCTGGTGCGGCCGGCGCTGTTGGTGGTTTCATAGAAATTGGTACCCGAGCAACCACCCGGCACCACCGAGCTGTTGTTGGTATACAGGCTGGAACCCGGGATGGTGCTGCCATCAGCGGCCGTCAGCACTTTCAGGTAGTTGTTGGAGTACGAAGAGCCGGCCACCGTGTCGGACCACGGGTAGTCACGCACATAGCTGATCTTCTGGTTGGTGTAGGAGATGCCACCCATCACCGAACCGCGCTCACCGGTGGTGCCGAACAGCACCGAGCCTTCGGAGGCATCACCGCCGTACTTGTTGTCGGTGATGCCAGCGCTGACCTGGAAGCCTTCATAGTTCTTGCGGGTGATCACATTGACCACGCCGCCAATGGCATCGGCGCCATAGATCGCCGAGGCGCCGTCGGTCAGCACTTCAATGCGCTCCACTGCGGCAGCCGGGATCGAGCTCAGGTCCTGGCCCTCGCCGGTCAACGGCGACACCGCGGCGCGGCGGCCGTCGATCAGGATCAGGGTGCGACCCTCGCCCAGGCCGCGCAGGCTCAGGCCGGCAAACGACTGTGCCGAGCTGCCCGAGGTTGGGACGAAGGAGCCGAACGAGTTGAAGCTCGAGCTCTGCAGGATGTCGGCGACAGTGGCCTTGCCGCTCACCTCGATGTCCTGGCGGCCGATGACGGTAACCGGCAGTGCGCCCTCCACATCCGCACGCTTGATGCGCGAGCCAGTGATCTCGATGCGATCCAGGGTGGTGGCATTGCTGCTGGCTTCCTGTGCCAGCGCTGCACCACTGAGGGACAGACCGATGGCGACAACCAGTGCCCCTTGGCGCAGGCCGGCGTTGATATTGTTCTTGTTCATTTCTCGCGTGTTCCAGATGAAGAAGGACACGTCCTGATCGCTCAGAACCGTTGTGAGCCGGCGCGGCAGATACCGCCGCACCGCGTCGGCCTGACGGAAAATTAACTATCCAGTTTCGCTGCTGTTTTTCGTTGCGTGGCGGTGCCACGCAATTCTTGTCAGCGCGTGTCGGACGATCCCAATCCCGACACACAGGCCGCAGGCACAAACGCTGGCAGACCGAGGTACAGGCAATCGTGGAAGCAAGCCCCGGCGACGGGGCGCAGCGATGTGCGCATAAAAAATGCCGCTGACGGTGCAGCGGCAAGGAGAGAGATGAACCGATGTTTTCTTGTGGGTCCATCCTGCACCGCCAACATGCAAGGAATTTGTCGAAACATCGCGGCAGCGGACAAAACATCCCATGGGGTTGCGACATGGCGGCTCCTGCTCCGCCATGGCGAAACCTACCCTTCCCCGGGTCGCCAGCGACAGGCAGCACAAAGCAACAAGGGACCTCACGGTCCCTTGTTGCCTGCAGACACCACCGATTGGACTCAGCCGCGGTAGCCGTTGGTGATCGGGTAGCGCCGCTCACGGCCGAAGGCACGCCGCGACACCTTCGGGCCCGGCGCGGCCTGGTGCCGCTTCCATTCGCTGACCCGGACCAGCTTGAGCACACGGTCCACCACCTCCGGCGCATAGCCCGCCGCAACGATATCCTCGCGCGATTGTTCCTGGTCGATGTAGCGGTACAGGATGCCATCGAGCACGTCATAGGCCGGCAAGGAGTCCTGGTCGGTCTGGTTCTCGCGCAGCTCCGCCGAAGGTGCACGGCTGATGACCGCAGGCGGGATCACCGGCGCACCGCCCACGGTGTTGCGCCACTTGGACAGGCCATAGACCTCGGTCTTGTACAGGTCCTTGAGCGGCGCATAGCCACCGCACATGTCGCCATAGATGGTGGCATAGCCCACGGCGTACTCGCTCTTGTTGCCGGTGGTCAGCAGCAGCCCGCCAAACTTGTTGCTCAGCGCCATCAGGATCACGCCGCGGCTGCGTGATTGCAGGTTCTCCTCGGTGACATCGGCGGCTTGACCCTCGAACATGCCCGCCAGCGACTGCATCAGCCCCTGGAAGGCCGGCTCGATCGGCACGGTCACCAGCTTCACCCCGAGCGCACGGCATTGCTCCACCGCCAGATCATTGGACAGATCGGCGGTATAGCGCGACGGCAGACTGACCGCAGTGACGTTCTCCGCGCCCAACGCATCCACCGCCAACGCCAGTACCAGCGCCGAATCAATGCCACCGGAAAGCCCCAGCCAGACCTTGCCAAAGCCGTTCTTGCGGCAATAGTCCTGGATGCCGCGGGTGACTGAACGCCAGGCCAGCGCGTCCATGCTCTCATCGCCATCGTCGATCCAACGCAAGGGCATGAAGCTGCGGCTGGCGGGGTTGTACTCCACCACCAGCATCTCCTCGGTGAACGCCACCGCCGCTGGATGCACGGTGCCATCACCATCGGCAACCACCGAGGCACCATCGAACACCACCGCATCCTGACCACCGACGGTGTTGACGTAGGCAATGGCCGCACCGGTGTCGCGGCTGCGCTCGGCCAGCAAGGCATCGCGCTGGGCGTGCTTGCCGCGCTCATAAGGAGAGGCATTGGGCACCAGCACCAGCTCCGCACCGGCCTTGACGGTGGCAGCCAGTGGCTCCGGGAACCACAGGTCTTCACAGATCACCAGGCCGAGCTGCACGCCATTGATCTCGAACACGCAGTTGCCACCGTCGGGATCGACGTCGAAATAGCGGCGCTCGTCGAACACGGCGTAATTGGGCAGCTCGCGCTTGCGGTAGGTAGCGGCAACCGCGCCGTCACGCAGCACGCTGGCGGCGTTGTAGACCACCGCGCCGGCGCTCTGTGGCCAGCCCACCACGGCGACGATGCCCTGGGCTTCGGTGGCGATGCGTGCCAGCGCCTGCTCGCAATCACGCAGGAAGCCGGGCCGCATCAACAGGTCTTCCGGCGGATAGCCGCTGACCGCCAGCTCCGGGAACAGCACCACATCGGCGCCGTACTCGTCGCGCGCCTCGTGCATCAGCTCGATGATACGGCTGGCGTTGCCGCCCACGTCCCCGACCGGGAAGTCGAACTGGGCCAGGGCGATGCGTAGCGATTCGGACATATCAACAACCTTCTGCTTGGCCCCGCACCCTGCGGGGGCTTGGTGGTGCCAACGCCGTACGCAGGATGCTCTCGCAGACCGCGGCGGTGTGGCTCAGGGCCTCATTATTCCAGAAGCGCAGCACCCGGTAGCCCTCACGTTGCAGGAAGGCGTCACGGCGGCGGTCATTGGCGGCATCTGCGTGCTGGCTACCGTCCAGTTCAATGACCAGCTTGTGTGCCAGGCAGACAAAGTCCACCACGTACGGGCCGATGGGGTGTTGGCGGCGGAACTTGAAGTCGGCCAGCTGGCGCCCCCGGAGGAAATACCAGATGCGCCGCTCGGCGTCTGTCATGCGCCGGCGCAGGGCGCGGGCACTGTTGGTTTTGCTGCCTTTGCGCATGAGGCCTCCCTGTGGGGAGACGATTGCTTGTTGGCGTTGCTGTTGGAATCAGGGAAGCCGGAGTTCGGCGGCGGAGATTCCCTTGTTGTTGGGGAGGGGAGGCAAAAGCCGGGGCTGGTGCCAGAGCCAGAGCCAGAGCCAGAGCAAAAGCTTGCCCTCACCCCTACCCCTCTCCCGCAGGCGGGAGAGGGGACAGCTGGAGCAGCAGAATCTGGAGCCCAAGGCGAAAGTCCAAGCCGAAACCAAAGCCAAAACCAGGAGCGGAGCTACGGCCAAGGCTGAAGTTGGAACCAGAGCTGAGGAGCCGGAGGCCTGGCCCTCAGCGACAAGGAAGATACGCTTTGGCTTTGGCTTTGGCTTTGGCTTTGGCTTTGGCTTTGGCTTTGGCTTTGGCCTTGGCCTTGGCCTTGGCCTTGGCTTTGGCTTTGGCCTTGGCCTTGGCCTTGGCCTTGGCCTTGGCTTTGGCTTTGGCTTTGGCCTTGGCTTTGGCTTTGGCTTTGGCCTTGGCCTTGGCCTTGGCTTTGGCCTTGGCCTTGGCCTTGGCTTTGGCCTTGGCTTTGGCTTTGGCTTTGGCTTTGGGCCTTGGTTTTGCTGTCCCCTCTCCCGCCTGCGGGAGAGGGGTAGGGGTGAGGGCAAGCTCCTGCTTCTGCTTCTGCCTCCCCTCCCCCAAAAAACAAGAAAGGCCACCCGAAGGTGGCCTCTCTCAAATCACCACAAACGCTGTCTTACTTGACCAGCTTGGCGATAGCAGCGCCCAGGTCGCCCGGCGAACGGACGGTGACAACGCCAGCAGCTTCCATCGCCGCGAACTTGCCCTCGGCCGTGCCCTTGCCGCCCGATGCGATCGCACCGGCATGGCCCATGCGCTTGCCGGCCGGGGCCGAAGCACCGGCGATGAAGCCGACAACCGGCTTCTTCACGAACTGCTTGATGTACTCGGCACCGGCTTCCTCGGCGTCGCCGCCGATTTCGCCAACCATGATGATGCCTTCGGTCTGCGGGTCTTCGTTGAACAGCTTCAGGCAGTCAACGAAGTTCAGGCCGTTGATCGGGTCACCACCGATGCCGATGCAGGTGGACTGGCCCAGGCCGACTTCGGTGGTCTGCTTGACCGCTTCATAGGTCAGGGTGCCCGAACGCGACACGATGCCGATCTTGCCCGGCTTGTGGATGTGGCCCGGCATGATGCCGATCTTGCACTCGCCCGGGGTGATCACGCCGGGGCAGTTCGGCCCGATCAGCACGGTGTCCGGGTGCGAGCCCTTCAGCACGTTGTCCACGCGCAGCATGTCCAGCACCGGGATGCCTTCGGTGATGCAGACGATGACCTTGATGCCGGCAGCAGCGGCTTCCAGGATCGCGTCGGCCGCGTACGGCGGCGGCACGTAGATCACCGACGAATCAGCGCCGGTGGCCTGCACAGCATCGGCCACGGTGTTGAACACCGGCAGGTCGATGTGGGTGGTGCCGCCCTTGCCCGGGGTCACGCCGCCGACAACCTGGGTGCCGTACTCGATCATCTGGGTGGCGTGGAAGGTGCCCTGCTGGCCGG
>DAMCTY010000005.1:0-138606 GCA_032112995.1 Stenotrophomonas sp.
CAGGTCGTACGCGACTGAACAATGCCAGCGCCGCCGGCATGCCGCCGGCGGCCTACAATGCCTGCCTGTCTTTTCTTTCCTCGTCCATCAGGAACCGTTTTCCGATGAAATTCCGTTTTGCCGCCGCCGCCCTGGCCACGACGCTCGCCGTCGGCCTGGCATCCGCCCAGACGCCGACCCCGACGCCGGTTCCCGCACCGGCCGCCGCGGCCGCCCCGGCCCAGGTGGCTACGCCGCCGGCACCGGTCCCGACCACCGCCACCGCCTGGGTGCTGATGGACTATGCCACCGGCCAGGTGCTGGCTGGCGAGAACATCCATCAGCCGGTGCCGCCGGCCAGCATCACCAAGGTGATGACCTCCTACGTGCTGGCTGCCGAGATGAAGACCGGCAAGATCAAGCCGGACGACCAGGTGATGATGAGTGAGCGCGCCTGGCGTGAAGGCGGCGCAGGTACCGATGGCAGCTACAGCGGTTTTCCGGTCAACCAGACGGCGCGTCTGGAAGACATGGAAAAGGGCATGGCCATCCAGTCCGGCAACGATGCGGCCATTGCCCTGGCCGAACATGCCGCCGGCAGCCAGGAAGCCTTTGCGGCGCTGATGAACAGCTACGCCGCCAAGATCGGCATGAAGGACTCGCACTTCGTCAACGCGCACGGCCTGAATGCCGAGGGCCACCAGTCCAGCGCCTACGATCTGGCCCTGCTGGGCCGCGCCTTCGTGCGTGATTACCCGGAGACCTACGCCTACAACAAGATCAAGGAATTCACCGTAGGCAAGATCACCCAGCCCAACCGCAACCTGCTGTTGTGGCGCGACCAGAGCGTTGACGGCATCAAGACCGGCCACACCTCGGCCGCCGGCTACTGCCTGCTGAGCTCGGCCCAGCGTGGTGACCAGCGTCTGATCGCGGTGCTGATGGGCGGCGCTTCGGAAAAGCAGCGCGCCGATGACAGCCTGGCACTGTTGAACTGGGGCTTCCGTTTCTTTGAAACCCACCGTCTGTATGAGCCGGGCAAGGTGGTGACCACCCAGCATGTATGGAAGGGTGCGGCAGACGAGGTGCAGCTGGGTGTTGCGCAGCCGATGCTGGTGAGCGTGCCGCGCGGTCGTTACAACGATCTGAAGCCGTCGATGGACGTGCCCAAGCAGCTGGTGGCGCCGATTACCGCGGGCCAGCAGATTGGTACGGTCAAGGTATCGCTGGATGGCAAGGTGGTTGCCGAGGCTCCGCTGGTGGCGGTGCAGGCGGTGGAAGAAGGCGGCTTCTTCAAGCGCCTGTGGGATGCCTTCATGATGTGGTGGAAGTCCGAGTAAGGGCTTTCACCGGCTGAAAAGCCGAGCGGCGTTGCGGTGTTCTGTCGGCTGGAGGTCATGTCGATGGGATGCGGTAACGCCGCTTTTGTTTGTCTGCTGAGCGCCGGAGCGTCGCTCAATTGCCCCCTTGGCCAAGTGCAACTCAGCTCCAGATGCAGCTTTGGCTCCCTCCCTTTGCCGAAGGCAAGGGGAGGGCCGGGGAGGGGGAGCTTTTGCAGTTGCAGTTGCAGTTGCAGTTGCTTTGGACTTTGACTTACCGGGCCCCTTCCGCAGCGACGGAGCCAGTGGGAAGAACCCGAAGGGCGACGTGCATGGATGCACGTCGTTTTTCGCCACGACAGGGATGTCGTGTCGAAAAATCCCGCTGGCGGAGTGGACCCGCGTCGCGTAGCGGCGTGGGCGCGTAGGCAGGGTGTGCTTTCTTTTGGTTATCTTTTCTTTGCACAAGCAAAGAAAAGTAACTCGCTCCCCGAAGGGGAGTGAAAGCTCTTGCTCTTGCTCTTGCTGCAACAGCAACAGCAACAGCAACAGCAACAGCAACAGCAACAGCAACAGCAACAGCAAGAGCAACAGCAACCAAGATCAAGATCAAAGGCTTTCGCCCGCCTCCGGCGCGCGAGCACACCTTTCTTTGCTTGTGCAAAGAAACGTGGCCCAAAGAAAGCACACCCTGCCTACGCGCCCACGCCGCTGCGCGACGCGGGTCCACTCCGCTGGCAGGATTTTTCGACGATACATCCTTGTATCGTCGAAAAACGACGCACATCCGTGTGCGTCGCCCCATTCGGGGTCTTGTCCGCCAGCTCCGTCGCTACGGAAGGGGCCCGGTAAGTCAAAAGCCAAGGAGCAAAAGCAAAAGCAAAAGCCAAAGCCAAAGCCAAAGCCAGAGCCAGAGCCAGAGCTGGAGCTGGAGCCAGAACCAAAGCCAAAACCAAAACCAAAACCAAAGCCGTTGAGCAGAAACGCTCTCACTCCAACCGCCCTCCCGCGCGGGAGAGCGGTTGGTTCGCTCGTGGTTGATGCTTCTTGGCTACCGTCCTAGATGCAGTTGCAGGATGTAGTGCCCTGGCAGGACCAGCGCACTGGCCGCCGACGCATTGCAAGCCCCTCTCCCGCCTGCGGGAGAGGGGTTGGGGTGAGGGCGCTCTTGCGCTTTTCTCTTTCTACAAAGCGTAGTAACCGGGCTGCGCCCGCAGCTGCAATCAAAGCGTACGGCTGATGGTGAAACTGCCAAATACCGGCGTTTCTTTCTGCCCATCGAATTCGCGGCTGCGGTGATAGCGGGCAAGCGCGAATTTCCACTTGCCGCGCATCACCGCAACGCCATAGCCGATGTCGCCGACCAGGGCGCGCTTGTCGACACTGTGGCTGTTGCGGAAGGTGTTACCGTCCAGGGTGATGTCACGCAGCACCCAGCGGGCATCGCTGGTGATGAATACATGACTGGACCAGCCCTCGGTGCGGCCACGACGCGTCGGCGCGGTGTTCTCGCCTGCTGGGCGCATCGGCGAGCTGCCGAAGTCGTCCGGCAGCTTCCAGCCGAACCGGACTTCACCGCCGGCATTGGCATAGGTGGCCAGGTTGCCGATGGCGCCGCCCCAATGACTGATGGCGTCCCAGCCCCAGCCGCTGGCATTGCCTTCCGCTGGCCAGCGCTGCATGCGTTCGTGCAACAACTTGAAAACCGGCTCGTCGTGCAGCTGGTTGTCCCAGCCCATGAATTTCTCGTCGCCCAGTACGCTGTGCACCGCATCCTGCACCTGTTTGCCCTGGGCCGAGGGACCAACCATGCCCAGCGCCAGCTGGGTGGTTCGTAGACGGTTGTCGTTGCGGGCGTTGTAACCGAAGTTGACCATCAACACGGCCGCATAGGGGCGGTCGTCCTCGATCAGGTCGCTGCGGGTGTTGTCGGTCGGCGTATACAACCCCTGGCCGAAACTGAAAATCATGTTCTGTTGTTCGAACTCACCGGGGTGCAGGCGTTCCAGGTGGCGATTGGTCCAGCGGGCCAGGCGTGGGAGGCAGGGATCGCCGGTGAAGTCCTGCAGGTTGGGCGAGACAAGGGTGAACATGGCGCCGTTGGTATAGCCCTGGTCCTGTTTGTGGCCACCCAGCAGGTCATTGTCGACACGGAAGTTGATTGCCGGCGGGTGATCCTTCAATGCGCTCTGCGGGCACTGTTCCGTGGCCATGGCCGTCTGCGCGAGGACTGCGCTGCCGACCAGCAGCATGTACGCGCCCAACCGGGTTTTCATGTGCGTTCCTTATGCCATTCAAATGCTGCACAAAGCTTAGAGGCAGGTCCGGTCGGGATATATCGCTACAAAGCGGACAGTTTGTTGTGGTGTGCAGGGTGGTTTTTCACCGCAGTTGGCTGGCAATGCAGCCGTAAGAGTGGCGGATTGATGAATTTGTACGGTTGCGCAGCTGCGTGGCTTGCAGATAACCTGCGTATTCATTGTTTTGACGTCGGCGTGAAAGTAGCGCCGTTTTCTCGTTCACCAATCAGGAACCGGATCGCTACCAGCACGGAAGCGTTACAGGGGGAAAACATGATCCATCTGAACTCTCGGCCCGCCTTGTGGGCCGCGGCGGTATTGGCTGTTGCTGCATCTGCCTACAGCGCGCCCAGCCACGCATTCATCAATCTGACCAATCTTCTTGGCAATAAATGCGGCAACAATGCAGGCTCGTTGCGCATCGTCGAGCCTGACGACGGCTTGGGCGCTTGGGCCAGCTATGGTCTGCCAGCACCGACCCGCATGCTGCGGGTGATGGTCAATGATTCCAAGTGTTTCACCGTGCTGGACCGTGGCGTGGGTTTCGCTGCTGCGCAGGCCGAGCGTGACCTTGCCATGGATGGTCACCTGCAGGCGGGCCAGAACCTGGGCGCCGGGCAGATGCGCGGTGCCGACTACGTGCTGATCCCGGACATTGTTTCCCAGAATGCCAATGCCGGTGGCATGAATATCGGTGGCAGCGCAGGGACCCCGCAGAAGCGTGGCTTGATGGCTGGCGTCCTCAATGTCGCCACGTTGGGGGTGTCGGGCAAGTTGTCCACCCAGAAGCAGACCGCCGAAGTGGTGTTGACGCTGGTGGACGTGCGCACCTCCGAGCAGCTGATCAGTGTCAGTGGCGAAGCCAAGATCACCGACAAGGCCTGGGCTGCGGCAGTGGCGGCTTCCAACGTGCAGGGCAGTGCCCGGATAAACGCAGGCAGTTGGGAGAACACCGAGATCGGCCAGGTGATCAAGGAGGCCTACGAAGAGGCGTTCTCCCGCATGGTGTCCCAGATCAACCGCAAGCGCGGCGAAATCCAGACCCAGCCGGCGCCGCAGGCGGTGCTTGCCAGCGCTGCCCCGGTGCCGATGGCAGCGCCGCAGCCGGTGGTTCCGGCAGCGGCGCCAGCAGTGGCGCCGATGGCGGTGGCTGCGCCGGTGGTGACCGAGGCCGACGCGTCCGCATACGAGCCGGCACCGACGCCTGCAACGGCAGCGCCGCAGGCGCCGGCGGCAGCAGGTGCAGGTGCAGCGCAGCTTGCCCGCTCCGGCACCCTGGTGCTGCGGCGCATGGCGCGGCTGCTGACCGGTGCCAGCAACCAGTCCGAGGCCATTGCCGAGCTGAAGACCGGCATGTTGTTGTTCCCCACCGGCACCACCGAGGGCAGCATGCTTGAGGTGGAGGACGAAATGGGCAACAAGGGCTGGGTCCCCGCAGCCGCCGTCGAGTCGGCATAAAAGGGGCGCCGGATCGCCGTCTCAATGGGACGGCGATCTTGTTTTAGGGTTTCAGCTGAGGTCGTTGTAGGTATTCCCCGTATGTGACATAGGGATTTCCCTCACAAAAACCTGAAGATTCCTTGGGGCCATGTGCGGTAGCATCCACAGTGGACCGGCCCGCGCTTTGCCTGCTCGGTGTCACCGTGGACAGGATTGCCGCCAGGTCTCTAGCCAATGGAACGCACCTCGGAAGGTGCAGGTAATGGGGATAAACCTAGATATGCGCACTATCTTTTCGCCGCTGTCCGCAGCGGCTCTCACGGTGGCTATTGCCGCAATCACGGCCAGCGCGCCGGCGCACGCCGCGTTCAAGAACCGTGGCACCCAGGCACAGGAACAGCGCAAGGAAGCTGCCGCGCAGATCCCGGTCTGCCAGCGTCCAATCGGCACCTTGTCGGTGATCGAGCCGGAAGACGCCACGCATTGGTGGACGGGCCAGCAGCTGCCGGCGCCGTCGCGGCTGATCAAGGCCTTCGTCAACCGCTCGCGCTGCTTCACTCTCGTTGACCGTGGCGCCGGCATGGCAGCAGGCCAGTTCGAGCGTGAACTGGCTGCCAGCGGCGACCTGCGTGGTCGCTCCAACGTTGGCAAGGGCCAGATCCGTGCCGCCGACTACGTGATGATCCCGGACCTTATTTCGCAGAACAGCAATGCCGGCGGCAACGCTATCAGCGGCCTGTTGGGCGGCCTGATTGGCGGTCGCGCTGGTGCAGTGGTGGGTGGCCTGAACTTCACCAGCAAGACGGCCGACGTGGTGTTGACCGTCACCGACGTGCGCTCCTCCGAGCAGGTAGCCATCTCCGAGGGGTCGGCGCGCAAGAGCGACATGGGTTTCGGTGCCAGTGCCGGCCTGTTTGGCGGTAGCGGCCTGGGGGCTGCCGGTGTCGGCGGTTACGCCAACACCGAGATCGGTCAGGTGATCACCATGGCCTACCTGCAGGCCTACACCGACATCATCGCCCAGCTGGGTGGCCTACCGGACAATGCTTCGGCCGCCAATGCACAGCAGGCTGTGACTGTCACCCGTGCCGGCCGTCTGCTGGCCAATGCCCGCGGCACCGGTGCGCCGGTACGCAGCCTTGACCCGGGCATGATGCTGTACCCCACCGGCACCAAGGAAGGCGTGATGTGGGAAGTGGAAGACGAACTGGGCAACCGTGGCTGGGTCTCCTCGACCCTGCTGGAGCTGTCCAAGTAAGCCGGGATTCATCCCGCCGAAGGGCCGCGCAAGCGGCCCTTCTCGTTTGCAGCGTAGTGCCGAGCCAGGCTCGGCAGGGGGCTCGCCGCATTGCCAGGTAGTGCCGAGCCAGGCTCGGCAGGGGCTCGGGGGATTGCCAGGTAGTGCCGAGCCATGCTCGGCAGGGGCTTGCCAGGGATCTTTCTGCCGAGCACGGCTGGGCACCAGCCTTGGCGCGCAGGGCCTGCGCTGATGGAAGGCTGTGGATCGGCCATGGCCTTGGGTTTGCGGGCTTCCGCCCCGATAATGGCGGGCATGGAAATCAAGTCCGACAACCCTGAACACGGCTTCCAGTTCCCCGGTACCTTTGAGCTCAGCGCCATGGGCGCGGCCAATATCGGGCTGGAACGCGACCTGCCGCAGCTGTTGCAGAGCGCCGGTGTGGAAGTGCTCAATGAGCGCATTGCCTGGAAGCATTCCTCCAATGGCAAATATGTCTCGGTGCGCATCGCCTTCAAGGCCGATAACCGCGAGCAATACGATGCAGCCCATGCGGTGCTGCGCGACCACCCGGAAGTGAAGTGGACGCTGTAAACAGCTGCGAGGCAAAGGCCGCGACCGCGCGCGCCACGCCGCGCCCGGCGCTGCTGCGTGACCTTGGCCGGCAGGGCTATGAGCCGGTCTGGCACGCCATGCAGCAGTTCACCGACGCCCGTACCGATGCCAGCACCGACGAGGTGTGGGTGGTCGAGCACGACCCGGTGTTCACCCTGGGCCAGGCCGGCAAGGACGAGCATGTGCTGGCGCCGGGCGACATCCCGGTGCTGCACGTGGACCGCGGCGGCCAGGTGACCTACCACGGCCCCGGCCAGATCGTGGTCTACCCGCTGCTGGACCTGCGCCGGCTGGGCATCGGCGTGCGCGACTACGTATGCCGCATCGAGCAGGCGATCATCGACACCCTGGACGAGTGGAACATCGTCGCCGAACGCCTGGAGGGCGCGCCGGGGGTGTACGTCGGCGGCGCCAAGATCGCCGCGCTCGGCATCCGCGTGCGCCGCGGCTGCAGCTTCCACGGGCTGGCGTTCAACGTCTCGCTGGACCTGGAACCCTTCCACCGCATCAACCCCTGCGGTTACGCCGGGATGCAGGTGACCTCGGTGCTAGACTTGGGCGGTCCTTCGGGCATCGAAGCGGTCAAGTCGGTGCTGCTGTCCCATCTGGCCCAGCAGTTCGGTCTGGCCTTGCAGCCGACGCCCGAACTGCCCGATCTGACTACGCGGCTCTGAGACCGCTGATAACGCCATGACTGAATCCACCACGCGCTCCATTCCCCTGCAGGTCCTGCAGGGCGACGCCCCGTCCGCGCCGCTGCAGGCCGGTGTCAAACAGCTCGGCGGTGACAAGATCAACCGCTCGCCGGTGCAGTTCGCCGATGCGCCGGTGCTGCGCAAGCCCTCGTGGATCCGCGTGCGCATTCCCTCGGGCAATGCCGTGGCCAACCTCAAGGCCAAGCTGCGCGAGAACCGCCTGGTCACGGTGTGCGAGGAGGCCAGCTGCCCGAACATCCACGAATGCTTCGGCCATGGCACCGCCACCTTCATGATCCTGGGCGAGGTCTGCACCCGCCGCTGCTCGTTCTGCGACGTGGCCCACGGCCGGCCCAAGCCGCCGGACGCCAACGAGCCGGCCAGCCTGGGCCAGACCGTGGCCGACATGGGCCTGAAGTACGTGGTGGTGACCAGCGTCGACCGTGATGACCTGCGCGACGGCGGTGCCCAGCACTTCGTCGACTGCATCACCGCCATCCGTGAAAAGTCGCCGGGCACCCGCATCGAGGTGCTGACCCCGGACTTCCGCGGCAAGGGCCGCATGGAGCGCGCGCTGGAAATCCTGGCGCAGAACCCGCCGGACGTGTTCAACCACAACATCGAAACCGTGCCGGACCTGTACCGCAACGTACGCCCGGGCGCGGACTACCAGTGGTCGCTGACGCTGTTGAAGAACTTCAAGGCACAGCATCCGAACGTGCCGACCAAGTCCGGCATCATGCTCGGCCTGGGCGAGACCTTCGAGCAGGTGCAGGCCACCCTGCGTGACCTGCGTGCGCACGACGTGGAAATGGTGACCATCGGCCAGTACCTGCAGCCGACCGCCCACCACCACCCGGTGCTGCGCTACTGGACGCCCGAGGAATACAAGGCGTTCGAGGATTACGGCTACGAACTGGGCTTCACCCACGTCGCCTCCGGGCCGATGGTGCGTTCGTCCTACCACGCCGACCAGCAGGCGGCCGGTGCCGGCGTCGCGGTCTGACCCCGGTCTTTCATGCACGCCCCGGGCTTGCCCCGGAGGCGTGCCCGCGGCGGCGGCCGCAGCCCTGCATGGGCGATTCACACTCTGCTACAGCACTGCGGCTAGTCTGGCCGTGGGCCGGATGACAATTGCCGAAACTTTCGGCACTGTCGGCATGTCTGACCTGTCCGCAGTCTTCCCCCAACGTTCGGTGCCACGAGTACTTTGATGAACTACCGAGTTCCCGCTTTTCTGCTGGCCTTCGCGCTGACCGTGCCGACCGCGCTGCTGGCGCGTGCCGACGCCCCGACGTTGGGCTCCGGACCCACGGTTGACCAGGCCACGGCCTCCAAGCTGGTGTACGGGGTGCTGTCCGACAGCCGCTATGCCTACCGGCCGCGGCCGCTGGACGCGGCCACCTCGGCCGATGTCTTCAAGCGCTACCTGGAGTCGCTGGACGGCGGCAAGCAGTTCTTCACCAAGGCCGACGTCGACGGCTTCGCGCCGCTGGCCGCACGCACGGGCGATGCAATCCGCTCCGGTGAGCTGGATCCTGCCTTCCAGGTATTTGCGGTGTACCGCCAGCGCGTGACCGAGCGCATCAACTATGCGCGCGGCCTGCTGCGCCAGGAGCCGGATTTCACCCGCGAAGAGCGTTTCGAGTACGACCGCAAGGACGTGCCATGGGGTACCAATGCCGAGCTCGACGAACTGTGGCGCAAGTCGGTCAAGAACGATTGGCTGCGGCTGAAGCTGGCCGGCAAGTCGGCCGCCGACATCCGCAAGACCCTGGACAAGCGTTACGAGACCCAGCTCAAGGGCATCAACGAGTGGAAGAACGAGGACGTGTTCTCGATCTATCTCAATGCCTACACCCGGGCGGTCGATCCGCACACGGACTACTTCACCCCGCGCACCGCGGAAAACTTCAACCAGGCCATGTCGCTGTCGCTGGAGGGCATTGGCGCCCAGCTGCAGCGCCAGGACGATGTGGTGGTGATCCGCGAAGTGGTGCCCGGTGGCCCGGTGGCGATGGATGGCACGCTCAAGGCAGGTGATCGCATTGTCGGCGTCGGCCAGGGCCGCTCCGGCGCGGTCGAGGACGTGATCGGCTGGCGCATCGACGATGTGGTGGCCAAGATCCGTGGTGCCAAGGACACCCAGGTACGGCTGGAGTACATCCCGGCCGCCGAAGGTTTGGATGGCAAGCACCGCATGGTGACTCTGACCCGGCAGAAGATCCGCCTGTCCGAGCAGGCTGCCAAGGGCGAGACGATGACCATCCCGGCGGCCGCCGGCGTGCCCGAGCGCCGCATCGGCGTGGTCAAGCTGCCTACCTTCTATCAGGATTTCGAAGGCCGCCGCCGCAATGCCGCCGACTATGCCTCCGCTACCCGCGATGTGGCCAAGCTGCTGGCCGGCTTCAAGGCCGACAAGCTCGACGGCGTGGTACTGGACCTGCGCAACAACGGTGGCGGCTCGCTGGATGAAGCCATTGAACTGACCGGTCTGTTCATCGAGCAGGGCCCGGTGGTGCAGGTGCGCGAGTCCGGTGGCCGCGTCACCGTCAACAGTGACCGCAACCCGGCAGTGGCCTGGGACGGCCCGCTGGCGGTGCTGATCAACCGCGGTTCGGCCTCGGCCTCGGAAATTTTTGCAGGTGCCATCCAGGACTATGGTCGCGGCCTGGTGATCGGTGAAACCACCTTCGGCAAGGGCACCGTGCAGAACGTGGTGCCGCTGGACCGCTGGCCGGCCAGCGAGAAGGAGCGCTTTGGCCAGGTCAAGCTGACCATTGCGCAGTTCTTCCGGGTCAGCGGCTCCAGTACCCAGCACAAGGGCGTGGTGCCGGACCTGGCCTTCCCGGCCAGCGTCGATGCCAGCGAGTTCGGTGAAAGCACCTACGACAATGCCTTGCCGTGGACCCGCATCGCTGCCGTGCCGCATACCCAGTACGGCAACTTCGCGCCGATCGTGCCGCGCCTGGACGGCCTGCACAGCCAGCGCATCCGCAACGACCGCGAGTTCCAGTGGTGGGAAGAAGACGTGCAGCAGTTCCGCACCGAGGCCGCCAAGAAGTACGTGTCGCTCAACGAGGCCGAACGCCGCGCCGAGCGCGACAAGCAGGAAAACCAGCGCAAGCAGCGCCAGCAGATCCGCAAGGAACTGGGCCTGCCGCTGGACCCGCTGGCCGAGGACAGCAGCGACGACGGCCTGACCGGCAATGAGCGCGACATCGTCAAGGATGCCGCACGCGAGAAGGCCGCCGAGAAGCGCCCGGACCCGCTGCTGCGCGAATCGGCCGCCATCCTGGCCGATGCGGTCAACCTGCTGGAAAAGGACCGTCCGCTGTCGGCACAGGTATTGCCGCAGTCCACCGCGCCCGGTCGCTGGGCTGACTGAGCCGCGCCCAAACAAGCGGTGGCGTGGCCTGACGCCGTCAACGTTCCATGACGTTGGCGGCGTTATGCTGAGGGCCTTCTCCACTGGGAGTGCCCATGCGCAGTCTTCGCCCGCATGTGCCGGCCGCGCTGGCCCTGCTGATGCTGGCCGGTTGTGGCGGCAAGCCCGCCAACAGCACCTTGCTGCGTGAGTCCTTCGACTCCGGCGACACCTACACCCGCAATATCGACAGCACTCCGGCGCAGGCCTGTGAGGCCGCCCGTCGTGCGCTGCTGGGGCAGGGCTATGCCATTGCCCGGGCCGATGCCGGCAGTGTCGAGGCCAACAAGAATTTCCAGCCCAAGGATGAGGTGCACGAGCAGTTGGTGCTGCGGGTTTCCTGTGCGCCGCGCGCCGACGGCAAGGCGCAGGTGTTTGTCAGTGCGGTGCAGGATCGCTATGCGCTGAAGAAGTCACCGACCTCGGCCAGTGTCGGGGTGGGGGCGCTGGGCTCGGTGTCGCTGCCGTTTGGCAGCAATGACGATTCACTGGTGCGGGTGGCCAGCAGTACGGTGCAGGATGCGCAGTTCTATCGCAATTTCTTCCAGCGCCTGCAGCAGTACGTGAGCGAACTGGCGCCAACCGCAGGCGTGGATGGCACGCGGTGAGGCAGCCGCGGCGCGTGCTGGCAGCGGCAGGTCGCAGGATGTCCTGGTTGTGCGCGCTGCTTGGCCTGCAGGCGGGCAATGCGGTTGCCGGCTGCAATGTCGAGCTGCTGCGTGAGCTGGGCTGGCAGGTGCAGGTGAGCGATGCCGCGCATGCCGAGGTGAGCGCCGGTACGCCCTGCCAACGGGGCAGCCTGGCCCAGGCGCACGCGCAGGGTGAGCTGCAGCTGCGGTTTTCCGCTGCCCAGGACGATGCGCAGCGCGAGCAGATGGCGGCCAGTTTGCTGCAGCAGCCTGCCAGCCGGTGTGCATTCGCCTTCAAGCTGGGGGCGGCGGCACGTCAGGCCAGTGCGCGATTGCAGGGCAATCCCGGTTATCGCTTTTCTGCGTTGCAGCTGGGTTGGATAGGCTTTGGTGCGCGTGGCGCGAAGCACCAGGGCTGGCAGCGTTTTCGCAGTTTCGGCCGGGGCTATGTGCCGTTGGCAGGCAACGCACGGGCACTGGACGCGTTCTACTCGGGGCAGGTGCGCAGCGAATGCGGGGTGGGCAGGCAGGTGGCACAGCTGGCCACCTTGCGCGAGCTGTTTGGCGATGCTGCCTTCGATACCGCGTTCACTGCCGGGGAGCTGTCCATCGGCACCTTCCTCACCCTGCATGACACCCCAAGCATCCTGCTCGGCAGCAGCGCTGGTGAGCTGTTTGCCGACGGCAAGGCGGTACGCACCGCGGCGATGGGGCGGCAGGCGTTCATGGGCGTGCCGGGCTTCATCGCGCACGTGTTCGAGCGGAAGTACGTGGACGACATCAACAACCAGGCCGAGAACTTCATCATCACCGACATAAGTGACGCCGCCGCACAGGCGCTGGCGCAGCACGGCGGGCTGGCCTGGTACGACGCGCAGAACCGCAGGATCTGGGAACTGGCGCGGCAATTGCCGGCACAGGGCCGGCGGGGCTTCGAGCGGCTGCTGTACGAGCGCGACGCGGCATTGCGGCAGGCCTTGTCGGCGCCGCAGCGCGATGTTGTGGCGCAGATCGATACCCTGCTGTCAGATCCGGTCTACCAGCAGCTGATGCTTTATGTGCATCGCAAGGGGGTCAAGCCGCTGGGCTATCACGTGGTGCGTTTGCTGGACCGTAATCCGCGCACGCCGTTCGCCATCGACCTGGCCCTGCACAACCTGCACACCACCATTTACCAGCGCTGGCTTGGCAGTCGCCTGCAGGCCTGCGCTGCCGCTTCCACCATCAAACGAGGTGAACCATGGAACTAGGGATGATTGGATTGGGCCGCATGGGCGCCAACATGGCGCAGCGGCTGCATCAGGGTGGGCTGCGTGTCACCGGCTATGACCCGGGCGAGCAGGCGCGCGCGCAGCTGCAGGCACAGGGCATCGCTACCGTGGCTGAGCTGCAGGCACTGGTGCAGGCCTTGCCGGCGCCGCGCGTGCTGTGGCTGATGGTGCCGTCCAAGGTGGTCGATGCGAGCCTGGACAGCCTGTTGCCACTGCTCTCGGCCGGCGACGTGGTGGTGGATGGCGGCAACTCCTGGTACCGGCAGTCGCAGCAACGCGCCGCGCGTTGTGCGGAGCAGGGCGTCGGGTTTGTCGATTGCGGCACCAGTGGTGGCGTCTGGGGTTTGCAGGAAGGCTATTGCCTGATGGTCGGTGGCGAGCCGGCCACCGTGCAGCGGCTGGCACCGCTGTTCCAGGCGCTGGCGCCGGCGGCGGAACGCGGTTGGGCGCATGTGGGCCCGGTCGGCGCGGGGCACTTCAGCAAGATGGTCCACAACGGCATCGAGTACGGAATGATGCAGGCCTATGCCGAAGGCTTCGCGCTGATGGCAAAGAAGTCCGAGTTCGAACTGGACCTTGCACAGGTGGCCGAGGTGTGGCGGCACGGCAGCGTGGTGCGCTCCTGGCTGTTGGACCTCAGCGCCGATGCACTGCAGCGCAACCCGGCGCTGGACGGCATCGCGCCCTACGTGGAGGACTCCGGCGAGGGGCGCTGGACCGTGGCCGAGGCCATCGAGCTGGATGTGCCGGCACCGGTGATCACCCTGTCGCTGCTCGAACGCCTGCGCTCGCGTGAGGACAACTCGTTCACCGACCGCATGTTGGCGGCTATGCGCAATGAATTTGGCGGGCATGCGATCAAGCGCAGCGAGGGCGGTTGAGATTGCCACGCGTGTTCCCCGTGCGTGTCGCCGCAGGCGTGGCATTGGTGACCGCATTCATGCAATCCTTGGCTGATAGGTCAGCCCTGCTGACCATCGGCGCGGTGGCATCAGGGGGGTGTCACTGCGGACCGGCCGACCGCGGCGCTGTGGTGGGCACGCCTGTGAAGGGGAAACGATGAGATCACGATTCAGCGATGAGGATTGGAGCCGCTGGCGCCTGATGGGCCTGGCCCTGGCGGCGCTGCTGATCATCATCGTGCCGGCGATCATGCTGCGGCACCTGGCGCGTGAGAGCGTCAATGCCGCCAACTGGGTGGCCCATACCCAGGCCGTGGGCGCGCGCCTGTACAACCTGCAGGCCGATATCCGCGACGTCGAGTCGGCGGCACTGACCCTCTCCAAGGGCATCGACTCGCAGGCGCTGCAGCAGCGCCTGCGCCAGGCCGACCGGGTCTCGGTGAACCTGCATGAACTGTCCAAGCTGGTCAATGACAGCCCGGAGCAGTTGGTGCGCATCGGCAAGATGGAGTTGATGCTGGAGCGACGCATGGCCCTGGCCAAGGAGATCGCCGCCAGTACGGATTCTCCGCGCCAGCGCGAGCTGATCGAGGAGATGACCTTCCAGTTCCCGATCCGCGAACTGGTGGGGGAGCTGCAGCAGCACGAAGAGCGACTGCTGGTCGAGCGCGTGCTGCGTGCCAAGCGCCAGCAGCAACAGGCCTCGGTGGTGACCTGGTCGGCGCTGGTGGTGCAGCTGCTGTTGCTGGCGCTGGTGCTGTGGCTGCTGCAGCGGCAGATCGGCAGCCGCGCCGAGGCCGAGAAGCGCCTGAGCAAGGCCAGCGCTCGCGCCAACGCGGTGCTGCAGACGGTGCGTGAGCCGATCGTGCTGCTCGATGGCAAGCTGCGCATCGTGCTGCACAACACCGCCTTTGCCGAGTTGTACGGCGCCGATGAGCAGGACAACAACCTGCGCCCGCTGCAGGAGATCGGCGAGGGCGCCTGGGATGACCCGCTGATCGGGCAACGGCTGGCCGACGTCCTGCTGCGCGGCCGTGAGCTGTGGGACTTCGAGCACCAGCAGCGCGGCGTGGACGGGCTGGTGCGGACCATGCTGATCAACGCCCGGCGCATGTCGCTGCCGGACGTGGATGACGAAGTGGTGCTGATGACGGTCAGCGACATCACCTTGCAGCGGGCGGTGCAGGTGCGGGTGGAGGAGCTCAACCGGCAGTTGGAAGGCAAGGTCGAGCAGATGGCCGACGTCAACCGTGAGCTGGAGGCATTCAGCTACTCGGTATCGCACGACCTGCGCGCGCCGCTGCGGCATGTGGCCGGCTTCTCCGACAAGCTGAGCCGGCACCTGGGCGAGGCGGCGGACGACAAGACCAGGCACTACCTGCAGGTGATCAGCAGTTCGGCGCAGCGCATGGCGGCGCTGATCGATGATCTGCTGGTGTACTCGCGGTTGGGGCGCGGCGCCATGCGCCTGCAGCCGGTGGACATGCAGTCGATGGTGGCCGATACCCGCGCGCTGCTGGATTCCAACCTGAAGGCCGAAGCCGCTGACGGTGCCGTGCGCGAGGTGGAATGGCATATCGGCAACCTGCCGACCGTGATTGCCGACGAGAACATGATGCGCCAGGTGTGGTTGAACCTGCTGGGCAATGCGGTCAAGTACACCGGTGGCCGCGACAAGGCGGTGATCGAGGTCAGTGCCCGCCAGTTGCCCGACGGCAGCCAGCAGTTCACCGTGGCCGACAATGGTGCAGGCTTTGACATGCAGTACGCCTCCAAGTTGTTCGGTGTGTTCCAGCGCCTGCACAAGGCTTCGGAGTACGCCGGTACCGGCATCGGCCTGGCCAGTGTGCGGCGCGTGCTGACCCGCCACGGCGGTCGCATCTGGGCCGATGCCCAGATCGACAAGGGCGCCACCTTCAGCTTCATCATTCCCACTTCCACTGACGCGTCCTACAAGGAATCCCTGGCATGAGCCCCCTACGTACCATCCTGCTGGCCGAAGACAGTGCCGCCGATGCCGAAATGGCTATCGATGCCTTGCGGGACGCGCGCCTGGCCAACCCCATCGTGCATGTCGAGGACGGCGTGGAAGCGCTGGACTTCCTGTTGCGCCGCGGCAGTTTCGCGCAACGCGAGGAAGGTTTGCCGGCGGTGCTGCTGCTGGATATCAAGATGCCGCGCATGGACGGGCTGGAAGTGCTGCAGCGCATCCGCGCCGAGGAGGAGCTCAAGCGCCTGCCGGTGGTGATCCTGTCCTCCTCGCGCGAGGAAAGCGACCTGGCGCGCAGCTGGGACCTGGGCGTGAACGCCTATGTGGTCAAGCCGGTGGACATTGACCAGTTCTTCACGGCGGTCAAAACCATTGGTACCTTCTGGGCCGTGATCAACCAGGCGCCGGACGCCGAGTAAGCCTATGCCGAACAAGGGTGCACCTCTGGGCCCCGTGCGCATCCTGCTGGTGGAGGATTCGCCGGAAGACGCCGAACTGCTGAGCGACCAGTTGCTGGAGGCGGGTCTGCTGGCCGGCTTCGAGCGGGTGGACAGCGAGGTGGCGCTGCGCCGGGTGCTGGCCGACTGGACGCCGGACATCGTGCTGTCGGACCTGAGCATGCCCGGGTTTTCCGGCTACCAGGCGCTGCAGATCCTGCGCGAGCTACACCCGCGCGTGCCCTTCATCTTCGTCTCCGGCACGATGGGTGAGGAGACCGCGGTGGAAGCCCTGCACAAGGGCGCCAACGACTACATCATCAAGCACCAGACCGCGCGCCTGCCGTCGGCGGTGGCGCGTGCCATCCGCGAATCGCGCAGCGAGGTCGAGCGGCAGCGGGTCGAGGATGAACTGATGCGCGCGCAGCGGCTGGAAAGCCTGGCCCTGCTGGCGGCCGGGCTCAGCCACGACCTGCGCAACATCCTGCAGCCGCTGCTGATCGTGCCGGACCTGATCCGCGACCGCAGCGACGATCCCAAGATCATCCGTCTGGCCGATGTCATCGCCGAGTGCGGGCGGCGCGGCCATGAGATGGTCGAGTCGATGCTGTCCTTCGTGCGCGGTTCGCGCCAGCCCAGTGAGCGCATCGTGCTGCAGCGCCTGTTCCAGGCGGTGGGCATGCTGCTCAAGAGCAGCCTGCCGCGCAATGTCGACCTGCAGCTGGAGGTTGCCGATGACCGCATGGCGATCGAGGCCAATTACACCGAGCTGCAGCAGGTGCTGCTGAACCTGGCGCTCAATGCCATCCAGGCCATGCCCGATGGCGGCCGCCTGAGCCTGGTGGCCGACCGTGCCGGCAGCGAGGCGGGTGGGCAGGTCCGTATCCGTGTCAGCGACCAGGGCGTGGGCATGGACCAGGCAACCCTGGACCGTTTGTTCAGCCCGTTCTTCACCACCAAGGCCAATGGCACCGGCCTGGGTCTGGTGTCCTGCCACCGTATCGTCGACAGCATTGGTGGGCAGATCAAGGTGAGCAGCACGCTGGGCGAGGGTACCTGCTTCGACCTGCTGTTGCCGCTGCAGGAAGCCGCCCTTGGCGAAGGCGATGACGAGCAGCCGCTGGTACGCCCGGGCCGTGGCGAACGCCTGCTGGTGGTCGATGACGAGGCCACGCGCCTGTCCTTGCTCGGCAATGCGCTGTCCAGCCAGGGCTACCGCATGCGCCTGGCCAGCGATGGCGCGGTGGCCATGCGCCATCTGCAGGAGGCCGGGCTGCCGGACGTGGTGCTGGTGGACAGTGGCATCCCGCTGCTGTCCGCGGCCCAGCTGCTGGCGGAGATGCAGGCCATGGGCTATCGCGGCCCGGCGATCGTGTTGGAGGACAGCCAGGCACCGGCCTTTGCCGACGGCCAGACCCCGGCCGGCATCAGCGTGCATGTGCTGCCCAAGCCACTGGAGATGCAGCGGGTGTTCCGCGCGGTAGCCGATGCACTGGGTGTGGACTGACCGGCCTGCCGGATTCATCATGTGCGCCCCCTCCCACGATGCAGCGTCCTGAACACCCCGTGGGGTGGGCGAGGCCTGCCGACAAGCCGATCCCATGACCACCGTGCTTCTGAGCCTGGGCAGCAACCTTGAACCCAAGCGTTACCTGCAGGCGGCCGTCGCCGTGCTGCGCCAGCGTTTTGGTGAGATCCGCGTATCGCCTGCCTACCTGACCCCGGCCGTGGGGTTCGAAGGCCCGGACTTCCTCAACAATGCGGTGCAGCTGGAAACCGACATGCCGTTGCTGGAGCTCAACGACTGGCTGCACGCGGTGGAAGACGCGCATGGCCGCGACCGTTCCGGCCCGCGTTTCAGCGACCGTACCCTGGATATCGACGTGGTCTATTACGGCGACCTGGTGATGGAAGGGCCCAAGCACCTGCGTATTCCGCGCCCCGAGCTCAAGCATGCCTTCGTGCTCAAGCCGCTGGCCGATATCGCCCCGGCGTTCATCGACCCGGTGCAGCAGCGCAGCCTGGCGCAGCTGTGGCGGGATCACCCGCAGTACGGCCAGGCTTTCGAAACCGTCGACCTCGCCCCGTAGGCGCGGCGCGAGCGCCAGGCCATGGGTATCCAGGCGGGCGGAAAACCCGGCGCTTGATTGCCGCCGCGCCTGCGGCAGTGGATCAGGTCAGGGTACGGCCACCATCCAGGCGCAGCACCTGGCCGGTCAGGTAGCCGGCATCGTCCAGCAGCCAGCGCACTGCCGCGGCGATCTCGTGCGGGGTGCCCAGCCGCGCCATCGGCGTGCGTTCCATCAGCTTCTGCTTGGCCGCCTCGCTCTTGCCCTGCTCCGGCCACAGGATGGCGCCGGGGGCCACCGCGTTGACCCGCACATGCGGGGCCATCTCCAGCGCCAGCGAGCGGGTCACCATCTCCAGCGCGGCCTTGGCCGAGCTGTATACCGGGTGCTCGCGCAGCGGCTGGGTGGCATGCAGGTCGGTCAGGTTGACGATGGCACCGCGCTGGCGCACCAGGTGGGGTGCTGCGGCCTGGGCCAGGAATAGCGGTGCCCGCGCATTCACCGCGAACAGATCGTCCCATTGTTCGGGGGTGATCTGCCCCAGCGGGGTGGGGTAGAAGTTGGAGGCGTTGTTCACCAGCGCGTCCAGGCGGCCGAAATGGCTGACCACCTGTTCCACCATGTCGGGCAGCTCGGACAGGTCGCGCAGGTCGGCCTGTACCGCCAGCACGCTGCCGGCGCGCTCGCTTTCCAGGTCGAAGGCCAATGACTGCAGCTCTTCCAGCGAATGGTTGGCATGCAGGGCGACGCGGTAGCCATGGGCATGCAGGTGGCGGGCAATGCCGGCGCCGATGCGGCGCGCGCTGCCGGTGACCAGGGCCACCTTTTGGGTTTCTGTCATCTGCGGTTTCCTCACTCGGCTATCCTGTGCATTGTCCCTGCAAAACGCCGTGCCATGCATTCCGATCTGCCCACCCCCGATACCGACGCGCTGGCCCACAGCGATCAACTGGCCGCCCACCTGCGTGCGGACATCTGTGCCCAGGGCGGTGCGGTGCCGTTCTCGCGCTTCATGGAGCTGGCGCTGTATGCACCGGGCTGGGGCTATTACAGCGCCGGTGCCAGCAAGTTCGGTGCCGCCGGTGACTTCGTCACCGCGCCGGAGATGGGGCCGCTGTTTGCCGCTACCACCGCCAACGTGGTGGCACCGGTACTGCAGCAGCTGGGCCCGCAGGCACGCATGCTGGAACTGGGCGGCGGCAGCGGTGCCTTTGCCGAGATCCTGCTCAAGCGCCTGCTGGAGCTGGATGCCCTGCCGGAGCGCTATGCCATCCTTGAGCCCAGTGCCGACCTGCGTGAGCGCCAGCGCGAGCGCCTGCAGCAGGCCTTGATCCCGCCGGTGTTCGCGCTGGTGGAATGGCTGGACCGGCCGTTCGATGACGATTGGGACGGCGTGCTGTTCGCCAACGAGGTGATCGACGCGCTGCCGACGCCGCGCTTTGTCTGCGACGAGGGCGAGATCTACGAGGAAACCGTGGAGCTGGATGGCGAGGGCCGCTTCGTGCGCGGTGCGCAGCCGGCCGACCCGCTGTTGATGGGCGCGGTGCGCCACCTGGAGCGCTACCTGGAGCGCCCGTTCGCGCACGGTTACCGCTCCGAGGTGCTGCCACAGTTGCCGTACTGGATCCAGGCGGTGGCCGGTGGCATGAAGCGCGGCGCGATGCTGTTCATCGACTATGGCTACCCGCGCGCCGAGTTCTACCAGCATGAGCGCGATGACGGTACCCTGCGTGCCTTCTACCGCCACCACGTGCACAACGACGTCTTCCTGTGGCCGGGCCTGCAGGACATCACCGCCTCGGTGGATTTCACCGCGCTGGCCGAGGCGGGCACCAATGCCGGCTTCGATCTGGCTGGCTACTGCAACCAGACCAACTACCTGCTCGGCAACGGCATCACCCAGTTGCTGGAAGCGGCGGAGGAGCGTACCGACGAGGTCGGACGCATGCGCCTGCGCAACCAGCTCAAGCAGCTGACCTTGCCGACCGAAATGGGCGAGCGCTTCCAGGTGATGGCATTCAGCCGTGATGTCGACATGTCGGCCTCGTTCCTGCTGGGCGACCTGACCTGGCGGCTGTGAGCGCGCTGCTCAAACCGTTGCGGCGGGCGAGGTTCTGGCTGGCGCTGTGGTGCGCGGCGGTGTTGGCGGTGATCGTGGTCTGCCTGGTCCCGCCGCCGCCGCTGTCACTGCCGCAGAACAGTGACAAGCTTGAACACTTCCTTGCCTATTTCCTGCTGGCCGGCAGCGCGGTGCAGTTGTTCGCGCAACGTCGCGCGCTGTGGCTGGTGGGCGCGGGGCTGGTGCTGATGGGCATCGGCATCGAGTGGGCGCAGGGCGCATTGACCGCAACCCGCATGGCCGATCCGATGGATGCGCTGGCCAATACCACCGGCGTGCTGGCCGGGTTGCTGCTGGTGTTCACGCCACTGCGTGATCTGTTGCTGCGCTTGCAGCCGCGCTGAATGCGCGGCGCTTTCCATTGCAACCGTTTAGTTTCAAAAGTGCCTTGTTTCAAGGCATAAACGGCACTTCCATCGATCGGAATTGACTGCTACGTTCTGCACCACTGCAAGGTCGTGGACACCTGGCAGGTTTGCAAAAAAGGAGGCGCGGTGCGGGCCGGGGGGTGGAGAGGACCCCACGTACCGCACCGCGCCTTCCTGTACTACTTCTTCGGTTGCAGCTGCACCTGGTTCAGTACCCACATCTGCGGCCGCGTATCACCACTGAAGGTCATGCACAGGTCGCTGATCTGTTCCGGCCCGGCACGCAGCGGTGCTTCCAGTTCGATGAAGCCATCGGCCCCGGCCTGCGCCGGCAACGGTACGCTGGCCAGCACGCGGCCCTCGCAGCCGGCGCGCACTTCAAATTCACCGTGGCGCGCCACCGGCTTGCGGTAGCTGCGCTTGGCTTCGTCTTCGTGCAACAGGCCGAAGTTGTAGGGGATGCGGCCGGCACGCACCTTGATCGAGGCGATGTCCTGCAGCTGCGCGTCTTCCCACAGCCAGCAGGGATTGAAGATGGTCACGTCGAAGTTCTCGCGCGGCCCTTCAAGCGGGTTGTCGTCGATCAGGCGCAGCAGCAGGCGGCCACCGTTCGGGCACTGCGCCAGGGTCTTGTCATTGCGGCTGAGCAGCGATGCGGCATCGAAGTTCCACTGGCTGGGCTTGTCGGCCAGCGGCTTGCCATTGAAGAAGGCCTGCGCCTTCAGCTCGGTCGGCACCGGCAGGGTCAATGCACCCGGATAGGCCGGCGACTGTGCGGTGGGGGTGCTGCCATCGGTGGTGTAACGGATGTCGCGGTAGCTCAGCGGGTTGGACAACTCCACCGTGACCTTGTTGCCGGCACGGTCGTCCTGGCGCTTCATTGCCACCGACAGCGCGGTCTGGCCATAGGCGATGCCCAACGCCTTGTAGCGCTGCAGCTGCGCCGGCAGGCGGGCCAGGAAGTCGTCGTAGCTCTTGTTCTGCAGCGGCGTCCAGGCGATCTCCGACAGCGCGGCCAGGCGCGGGAACAGGTTGTGCTTGAGGTGTTCCTCGCTGCGGGTGTGCTCGGTCCACATATTGGCCTGCACGCCGATCACGTGCTTGCGCTGCTCGGCGGTCAGCTCGCTGGGCACCGGATCGAACGCGTAGACGCGCTGCATCGAGGTGAACTTGGGGCGGCCCGGCGGCTCATCCGGCAGGTTGGTCTGCAGGAAATCCAGGTACAGGGTATTGCCCGGTGCCATCACCACATCGTGGCCGTGGGTGGCGGCCTCGATGCCGCCCTGGATGCCGCGCCAGGACATCACTGTCGCCTGTGGCGGCAAGCCGCCTTCGATGATTTCGTCCCAGCCGATCAGTTTGCGGCCGTGGTCTTCCAGGTATTTTTCCAGGCGCTTGAGCATGTGCGACTGCAGCGCTTCCTCATCCTTCAGGCCCAGCTCGCGGATGTAGGCCTGCACCTGTGGCGAGGCCTCCCACTGGTATTTGACCGCCTCGTCGCCGCCGATATGGATGTACTGGCCGGGGAACATCTCCAGCACTTCGGCCAGGATGTTCTCCAGGAACTGCAGGGTTTCATCGCGCGGGTTGAACAGGTAGGGGTTCACGCCCCAGTTGGCCGAGGGCAGGGTGGGGCCATCGACGACGCCGTGTTCGGGGTAGGCGGCGACAGCGGCCTGCGCATGGCCGGGCACGTCCACCTCCGGCACCACGGTGATGTGGCGCGCGGCGGCATAGGCAACCACATCGCGGATCTGCTCCTGGGTGTAGTAGCCGCAGTACAGGTGCGGCTTGCCGTCCGCGCCAACCCCGGCTTCACCGGCAGCGGCGCGGCAGGCGCCCACTTCGGTGAGCTTGGGATAGCGCTTGATCTCCATGCGCCAGCCCTGGTCGTCGGTGAGGTGCCAGTGGAAGGTGTTGAGCTTGTGCGTGGCCATCGCATCGAGGATCAGCTTGATGTCGTCGATGTTCTGGAAGTGCCGCGCCGAGTCGAGCATGAAACCGCGCCAGGCAAACCGCGGGGCATCCTGCACCTGCATGGCCGGCAGGGTGACCTGGGCCGACGGCGTGGCCGACAGCAGCTGCCACAGCGACATCGCACCGTAGAACAGGCCGCGCGTATCGGCGGCCTCGACCAGGACGCCATTGCCATCGATGCGCAGGGCATAGGCTTCCGGCGCATCGGTGTTGGCATTCTTGTTGAGACGGAACTGGATCGCGCCCTTGCTGGTGCCGGCCGGGCTGACCTGCAGCTGCAGCGGGGTGGTGCGCGCCAGCAGCTGGGTGAACTGCGCGGCGACCTCCGCGCTGCCATCGGCGGCGATGACCCGCGTGTCTGCATCCACCATGAAACGGCCATTGCCCGGCTGCACCGATACCGGGCGCGGGATGATGCTGGCGCCGGTCACTTCGACAGGCAGCAACTGGACGCTGGCATCGCTGCTGGCGGCCGTTGCCTGGCCGCTGGCGATGCCCAGGGCAAGCAGCAGGGCCGCGGACAGTGCATGGGTGGTGGGTCGGTGTCGGCGCATCATGGATCCTCGTTGTTGACGGCGGGCTCTGTGCCCGTCGCTGTTGCGTTTACGGTTGATGTTGCGAGTGCTGCAATCCGCACGGGAGGGGGAGGCGGAACATCGGGTGTAGCGGTGTGTGCTGTGCCGGTCTGGATCATCGCATCAAGTGCAAAGCCCATCAGCACGCCTTCGATATCTGCAGCAACAAGCACATCCGCATTGTGTGCAAGGCTGCCGGCGATACCCCATTGGAAACCGCGGCCGGCCGGTAGCGCATACGTGGACAACAGGCGGCCATCGCGGCGATCCAGCACGCCGATACCTGCACCGTGCTCGAGAAAATAGGGGTGGCCTGCGGCCATGCCGACCAGCAGCTGATCACCGGCGATCAGTGGCGTGCCCCAGCTCCAGCCGCCTACGTCGGTGCGCCACAACACGCGGCCGCTGTGGATGTCGATGGCGCTGACCTTGCGCAGGTCCGAGGAGCCGATGTACAGCGTATTGCCGTCGAAGGAGGGCTCCGATTCGATCCACGAGGTCCAGAACTGGGTCTGCCACAGCGCCTGGCCATTGCGTGCACTGACCGCGTGCAGCTGTCCGCTGCGATCGTTGCAGAATACGCGGCCACGGTGGACCACTGGTGCGGCGCCAGGGCGCGTTGCCATGCGGTACTGCCATACCGGGTTGCCTGTGCGTGCATTGAGTGCCTGCAGCAGGCCGGTTTCGGTGACCAGATAGACATGTTGGTCGTCGCCTGTGGGACTGTGCTGGATGCGCCCGGGCAGCTGCCGCTTCCAGCGGCTTGCGCCACTGCGCACGTCCAGTGCGTGCACGCTGCCATCGGCGCCACCGATGTACAGCACACCATTGGCAAGCAGCGGACGCGGGCCCTGCCATTCCCACGCAGAAGAATTCGGTTGTGGCGGTTCGCGGCTGCTGCGTGCATCCTGGATGGAAGAGCGCCATTGCTCGCGGCCGGTGCCGCGGTCGAGCCGATGCAGGTAGCCGCCATCGCTGCTGACGAAGATGGCGTCGTCGGTCACCAGCGCGGTGGCATGGATGGGATAGCCGAGCGCGCTGCCCCAGCGCACGCGGCCATCGGCAAGGTCAACGGCGTACAGGCTGCCGTTGGTAGTGCCGATGTAGGCGATGTCGTTGTCGACAACAGGGGATGCGTAGATCTGCCCGCCCAACGTGGTTGTCCAGCGGGGCCCCGGCAAGGTGGACAGCGGCGTGGCAAGCGCGGTGCTGGCAGGTAACTGGGCGCGGTCACCGCGCTGCAGGCGCAGGCGTTCGCCGCTGCCCAGCAGGGTGCCGACCAGTTGCTGATCCTGCAGCCTTGCTGCCATGTGCAGGGCGCGGTGCGTCAGCGCGCCGCTGGCGTCCTGGTCGGCCTTGCCATGCAGGGGCAGGCCGCTCAGGTGGGCGATCGGCAGGTCCAGTTGCATGTCGTAGCGGCCATTGGCATCGGCTTGCAGGTTCAGTCCAATGCTCACCTTCTCGCGGGCGCTGCCGATCTCGCCCAGCCAGTAGCCGGAAAGATCGGTGGTCGCATGGGAAGAGCCGATCAACCATGGCCACAGGCACGTCACCGTGATCAGAAGCGGGACAGCGCGGGGAAGCAGATTGGCTGATGCATGTTTCATGCGCGGATGACCATTGCGTGCTGGATGGCTGGCGGAACCTGGCGGGGCGTTGCTCGCCCCGCCAGGTGGTGTTGCGTTACCGCTTAGAAAGCAAAGCGCAGCGACGCCATGTAGCGGCGGCCGCTCTTGTAGGCACCATTGAGCAGCTTTTCGTTGCCGAAGTAGCTGTGGTACTGCTCATCGAGCAGATTCATGCCCTCAAGGCCCACGCTCAGGTAGTCGTTGACCTTGTAGGTCACCGATGCGTCCAGGGAGTGGTAGTCCATCGTCCACAGATCCTGGCTGCCGCTGACACGGGTGAAGTACTTGTCGCGCCAGTTGTAGGTGATGCGTGCAGCCAGGCGGTCATTCTCGAAGTACGGGCTGATGTTGAACTGGCTCTTCGAGTTGAACGGAAGCGGACGGCCACCGCTGGCTTCGCCATCGGAGTAGGTGTAGTTGGCGATGATGCCGAAGCCTGCACCCAAATTCTGCTGCCATGCCAGCGATAGCCCCTTGATCCTGGCGTCGCCGCCATTGATCGGACGGTCCACGCGATACACCGCATCGTCGCGCTGGTTGTCGTTCCAGTGGGTTTCATCCTGGGCCACGTTGACGATGTAGTCGGCAACATCACGGTAGAACAGCGAGCCCGCCAGGATCGCATCGGTCGAGAAGTACCATTCGGCCGAGAAGTCCAGGTTGGTAGAGCGGTACGGCTTCAGGCTGGGATTACCCGCTGCACCGGTCAGGGTCTGGTCGGACAGCCACATGTGGCTGGAGAGGTCCGAATAGCCCGGGCGTGCCATGGTCTTGGCTGCGGACAGACGCAGTACCAGGTCATCGCTGGCCTCGTAGACGAGGTTGAGGTTGGGCAGGACGCTGTTGTATTTGTTCCTGCGGGTGACGTAGTCGAACGATGCGGCGATGCGTTCCGGGCTCCACTCGCGCTCGGTGCAGCTCTTCAGGCCGGTATTGCACTCATAGGCACTGGAGGCCGACTCGGTGCGGACGTAGCGTACGCCGATGTTGCCGCGCAGGCGGTCGAAACTGAAGTCGGCCTGCACGTAGGCGGCCTTGATGTCCTCCTCGATGGTCCAGGTGTTGCGGACGAACTCCAGGTTGCCAAGCGTGGTGGATACCGGCTTGCTCTGCCAGGGCGCAAGCCAGTCGCTGCCCTTGATGTAGTCAGCCAGCTTCCAGCCATCGATGGTGAAGCGGTTGCCAAGGTCGCCGTAGCCGCTGAAGCCATCCAGGTAGTTGCCAGGCAGCTTGCGCGGATCGAACATGTCGGCAGTGGCATCGCCATAGCCGGTGATGGAGTCAAGCACGACGCCGCGCTGGATCTGGCCGGTTTCATGCGAGCGCTGCTTGTAGCCGGCGCGGATCAGGTAGATCGGCGAATCCAGCTTGAAGCCGAAGTCGACCTGGCCGTAGGTTTCCTTGTCCAGGGTCGGCTTTTCGATGAGATTGCCACCCCAGCCACTGCGCCAGTTGGTCTGCGACGGCGGGTCGGTATGCCAGGGGCTGGCATAGCCACCATCCATGCGGAACAGGCTGGGGTCGGTGAACGGGTTCTGGCCGATGATCTTCAGGGTTGCCGGCGTACCCGGGCCATTGGCGATGGACCACTCGTAGTCTGCCGGTGCCAGGAAGCTGGCGTAGACCTGCTCGGGGCCGCCTTCAGCCTTGGTGTGGCCGACGTGGGTCGAGGCGAACCAGCGCTCGCCGTTCCAGTCAGCCTTGAGGTCATAGGTTTCCGATTCGATCTTGGCACGACGGTTCTGCAGGTCGAACACCATGCGGCCGCCCTTGTGCTTGCCGCTGGTGATGATGCCGTCCTCGATGGTGACATCGGTCAGCGTCATCAGGCTGCCGTAGGTATTGCCCGGCCAGGCGAACATCGACTGCGCCATGTGATCGAAGTTGGCGTCGATCTTCAGGCCGTTGAGCTCGATGTTCAGCTGCTCTACCGGCTTGAACTGCAGCGACGCCGAGTAGGTGTTGCGCTTGCGCTCCTGCTCGAAGAAATGCGCGCTTATGCTGCTCGGGCCGATGGCTTCGGGGTTGGCATTGAGTGCCTGTTCGCAGGCGCCCTGGCAGGTGCCCGGCTTCTGCGGCTGGGAGCCATCGGGCAGTGCCGGCACCGACCAATCGTCCCCGGTGTTGTTGACCGAGCCGGCCGCGCCATCCAGGCCGTCACGGTAGTTCTTGGCACGCACCGTGTTGTACGACTCGATGCCGTCACGACGGATGCTCTCGTTGCTGGACTGCGCGGAGAGGATGAAGCCGAAGGTGTCCGCGGCATTCTTCCAGCCGAACGCAGCCGAGGCGCTGGGGTCGGTCTTCTCGACGCGGTCGTTGCGTGCATAGCTGAGCCGGCCGGTGATGCTCACCTGCTCGGGCATGTCCAGCGGCTTGCGCGTGGACACGTTCACCGTGCCACCGATGGAGCCTTCGTCCAGGCGTGCTTCAGGCGACTTGAACACTTCCACCTTGCCCACCAGCTCCGGTGCCAGCAGCGAGTAGTTGAAGGTGCGGGTCGGGAAGTCGGACATGTTCCAGTCGCCGGAGGCGATGGACTGGCCATTGAGCAGGGTCCGGTTCAGTGCCGGGTCCACGCCCAGGATGCTGACGCGCTCGCCCTGGCCGTAGGCGCGATCGATGGTGACGCCGGGGATGATGGTCATCGCCTCGGCCACGTTGGTGGCGGGGAACTTGCCCACGTCCTCGGCGGTGATCACATCGACGATCGCATCGGCATTGCGCTTGCTTTCCAGCGACTGCTGCAGGCTGGCGCGGATGCCGGTGACCACGACGCGGTCAAGCTCGGTTGCGTCCGTCTGCGATTCCCTGGCGTCCTGTGCGGAGGCACTGAAGCTGATTGCCAGGCAGCTGATGATGGCGGCGGTTAACGGCGACTTGCGGTGGTTCAAAGGTCTCTCTCCCTTTGCTGAAGGATGGCCGGCAGGTGCTGCCAGCCAGTGGTTCCCGCATCCCGTCGGGCGTGCGGAGAATCGTCGCGGTCACCGTGGTGGCCAACCGCGGGCAACGCGGTCAGTCGGACGTGGGGATGAAGCGGGCCTGCCTGACGCGGCTGCGCTGCGCTTGCAGCACGGCGGCGCTGTACCTGTTGCGGGTGCGGTGCGGGCCTTGCTTGTCCACGTCTTGCCTCCATGCGGCGGGTGGGTGCGTGACTACCAGCGTTCAGCTCGGGGTGGAGTGTGCGTGCATTTGTTTTTATTTTGCAAAAATAATTTTCACGAAAAAGTGAGTTTCATTTTATTGATTTTCACGCCGATGTAGCTTGTTTAATGGGGTATTCATCGTGAAAAAGAAAATACGTTCATTTCAATTGAAACTCATTTGAAAAGTGAATGCGCATATATGAAAATTATGTTCATTGCATATTCATTGGTAATTGACGTTTCAGTTGCTGCAGCGCAAGGGCGCGCTTGCTGCTGATATGCATCACTCGATGGGGGTGTTGTTCGCTTTCGGCCTGTGTTCTGTCATGCGTGTCCGCAGCCAGCAAAGGTGATGCGGATACGTGCCCTGCGGGGGAGTGCCGCATGCCGGCACACGTGGCTGCCAGGCGGCTGCGGCATGCCCATGGTCGGGGGTCGTCATCACCGAGCGACGGCCTTCTGCGGTACCCGGTGGCGATGCGTTGGTAGGCGCCTCCTGTCGCGTGCCTGGCGGCTGACTTGGCCTGGCCACCGCGGCAGGCAAAAAAAAGCGGACCTGGAAAACCCAGGTCCGCTGGAGGAGAAAAAACAACGGTGAAACGGTGGTGCTGGCGTTGCCCGCTTAGAAGGCGAAGCGCAGCGAGGCGTTGTAACGACGGCCACTCAGGTAGGCGCCGCGCAGCAGCTGCTCGGTGCCGGAGTACGAGTGGTACTTCTCATCGAGCAGGTTCATGCCTTCCAGGGCAACGGTCAGGTTGTCGGTGACCTTGTAGGCGACCGAGGCATCGACCGAGGTGTAGTCCATGGTCCACAGATCACGGCCGCCGCTGACGTTGGTGAAGTACTTGTCGCGCCAGTTGTAGGTGATGCGGGCAGCCAGCTTGTCGTTCTCGAAGAACGGAGCGATGTTGAACTGGTTCTTCGAGTTGTACGGCAGCGGGCGACCATTGGTGGCCTCGCCATCGGAGTAGGTGTAGTTGGCGACGATGCCAAAGCCCATGCCGAAGTTCTGCTGCCATGCCAGGGATGCGCCCTTGATCTTGGCATCGCCGGCGTTCTGCGGGCGATCAACGCGATAGACGGTTTCCTTGTTCTGGTTGATGTTCCAGTGGGTTTCCTCGCGCGATGCCATCAGGATGTAGTCGGAAACGTCGCGATAGAACAGCGAGCCGGCCAGGATTGCGTTCTGCGAGAAATACCACTCGGCCGAGAAGTCCAGGTTGGTGGACAGGTAGGGCTTCAGGTCCGGGTTGCCGCCGCCGCCGGTCTGCTGCTGATCGGACAGCCACAGGTAGCTGGACACATCGGCATAGCTCGGGCGGGCCATGGTCTTGGCTGCGGAGAAGCGCAGCACCAGATCGTCGGTGGCGTCATATACCAGGTTCAGGTTCGGGAGTGCGTTGTTGTACTTGCTCGGCTTGACCCGCCACTCGTACTTGTCGGCGGTGCAGTCCTTCGGATTGTTGACCGTGCAGATCCATGCGCCGCTGCCCACTTCGGTCTGTACGTAGCGCACCCCGATGTTGCCGCGCAGGCGATCGAAGCTGAAGTCGGCCTGCACATAGGCTGCCTTGATGTCTTCTTCGATGGTCCAGGTGTTGCGGGCGAACTCCGCATTGCCCAGCGTGGTCGGGACCGGTGCGGTCTGCCACGGTGCCAGCCACTTGTTGCTGGCGATGTAGTCAGCCAGTGCCCAGCCATCAATGGTGAAGCGGTTGGCCAGGTCGCCATAGCCGCTGAAGCCGCTGAGGTAGTTGCCCGGCAGCGGACGCGGGTTGAACATCGAGGCGGTGGCGTCGCCATAGCCCTGGATCGATGCCAGTGTCACGCCGCGCTGGATCTGGCCGGTTTCATGCGAGCGCTGCTTGTAGCCAGCGCGGACCATGTAGACCGGCGAATCCAGCTTCAGGCCAAAGTCCAGCTGGCCATAGGTTTCCTTGTCCAGGGTCGGCTTTTCCACCAGGTTGCCACCCCAGCCCGATGCCCAGTTGCCTTCGGCTGGCGGGTTGGTGTGCCACGGGTCGGCGTAGCCGCCATCCATGCGGAAGGCTTCCGGATCAGTGAACGGGTTGTTGCCGTGGATGGTGAGGCTGCCCGGCTTGTTCGGGCCGTTCTCGATCGACCAGGTGTAGTCGGCATTGGCCAGGAAGCTGCCATAAACCTGCTTCGGGCCACCTTCGGCCTTGGTGCGGCCAATGTGGGTGGAGGCGAACCAGCGCTCGTCGTTCCAGTCAGCCTTGATGTCGTAGGTTTCCGACTCGACCTTGGCCCGGCGGTTCTGCAGGTCGAACACCATGCGGCCATTCTTGTGCGTGCCGCTGGTGATCAGGCCGTCCTTGATGGTGACATCGGTCAGCGTCATCAGGCCGCCATAGGTGTTGCCCGGCCAGGCAAACATGGACTGCGCCATGTGGTCGAAGTTGGCGTCGATCTTCAACGCGTTGAATTCGATGTTCAGCTGCTCGACCGGCTTGAACTGCAGCGAGGCCGAGTAGGTGTTGCGCTTGCGCTTCTGTTCAAAGAAGTGCGCGCTCATCGAGCTCGGGCCTACCGCATTCGGGTTGGCGTTGAGTGCATCAGCACAGGCGCCCTGGCAGGTGCCGGGCTTCTGCGGCTGCTTGCCATCCGGCAGTGCCGGCACCGACCAGTCGTCGCCGGTGTTGTTGACCGAGCCTGCTGCGCCATCGACGCCGTCACGGTAGTTCTTGGCGGTGACGGTGCCGTAGGATTCGATACCGTCACGGCGGATGCTTTCATTGCTGGATTGTGCCGAGAGGATGAAGCCGAAGTTTTCGGCGTCGTTCTTCCAGCCGAAGGCGGCGGACGCGCTCGGGTCGGTCTTGTCCACGCGGTCATTGCGGCCGTAGCTGACGCGACCGTTGATGCTGACCTTCTCCGGCATGTCCAGCGGCTTGCGCGTGGAGATGTTGACGGTGCCGCCGATGGAGCCTTCGTCCAGGCGCGCTTCGGGCGACTTGAACACTTCCACCTTGCCGACCAGCTCGGGCGCCAACAGCGAGTAGTTGAAGGTGCGGGTGGGGAAGTCGGACATGTTCCAGTCGCCCGAGGCGATGGACTGGCCATTGAGCAGGGTGCGGTTCAAGGCCGGGTCGGTACCCAGGATGGAGACTTTTTCGCCCTGGCCGTAGGCCTTGTCGATCGTGACGCCGGGGATGATGGTCATCGCTTCGGCCACGTTGGTGGCCGGGAACTTGCCCACGTCCTCGGCGCTGATCACGTCAACGATGGCATCGGCGTTGCGCTTGGTTTCCAGCGACTGCTGCAGGCTGGCGCGGATGCCGGTGACGACCACGCGGTCAAGGTCGACTGCATTCTTGTCTGCTTCCTGCGCGTGCGCCGAGAAGCTCAGGCAGGTGACGATTGCGGCGGATAGTACGGACTTGCGGTACCTCATGATGTCTCTCCTCATCATTGATGGATGCCGGCGGACTGGCCGGTGGTTGCTTGACTTGAACCCGCGCAGGGGAGGTGGTGCCCCGGCACCTGCGTTACTGCCGGTTGCGACGCGACGGATTCGGTTTCCCTGCGTCCCAGATACCAACTGGCGGCGCCGATGACGCCCAGTTGCCCGTGCTCTACCAGCTTCACGGGGATGCCTCGCAGCGCTTTGCGCATGGGCCCCTTGTTGAGGAAGCGCTCCACAAAACTGCTGTTCAGAAGGAACTGGCTGAGTTTGGGCAGGATGCCGCCAGCCAGGTAGATGCCGCCCTGCACGCCGTAGAGCAGGGCCATGTCGCCGATGGTGGAGCCGAGGATGCCGCAGAACAGCTCCAGGGTTTCCTCGGCCGTTGCGTCGCCGCCACTGCAGGCAGCTGCGGTGATCGCATCGGGTGTGGCGTGGGTTGCGGCAACGCCGCGCACCATGCATAGCGCGTTGTAGAGATTGAGCAGGCCCGGGCCTGACAGTGCGTGCTCGATGGTGACGTGGCTGCGCTCGCGCAGCATCTGCTGCAGCACTGCGATCTCCAGCGCATTGTTGGCCGCCAGCGACGCTTGCCCGGCCTCGGTGGCCAGTACCACGGCATTCCGTCCCTGCGGGATCCACACCGCAGCGCCCAATCCGGTGCCGGGGCCGACGATGAGGATGGGGCCGTCGGCGGCCTGCTCGGGGCCGGTGATCTGCAGCACCTTGCTGGCTTCCATGTGGGCAGCAGCATGGGCGACGGCTTCGAAATCGTTGACCAGGTGCACCGCATCCAGCCCCAGCTGGTCACGGATCTGCGCGCATGACAGCGGCCAGCGCAGGTTGGCGGAGATGACGGTGCCGTCGGCAAGCGCGTAGCCGGCGCTGGCGATGGCGCATTCGCGCACCGGGCGGCGATCGGCAAGGAAGGTGGCCAGGATGCTGCCGAGGTCCGGGTAGTCGGCGCAGCGGTATTCCTGATAGTCGAGCATTTCCAGTGCCGCTGGCCGGCTGTAGCCGGCCTGTACCAGGCCGACACGCACATGCGTGCCACCCACGTCTGCGGCCAGCAGAGGTGAAGCCGGTGCGGCGGAACTCAGCTTGGCAGCTGCTGGCGAACTGACGACCACGTACATCCCCTGGAAGTGGGCGCAAGGCCTGTTGGCGTTGCGGCAAGCGGAGTGTCCGTGGTTCGTGACAACGATGTCAAGGTAGATTGCAAAAAATTTTCAGAGCGACGCTGGGGCGACAATCGCGCGTATCGCAATGATTTTAATTGAAATCTCCAAGTCTCGTTATTTTGTTTTCACGCTTAGTCCCCTTTTTAGGTGAAAAAAAATTGTCCCGTGAAATTTTTTGGCACGCGTCCGGCGGATTCGCGCGATTGTTGTTCCCGGCTTTCAGGGCGGTCTGGAACGGCCTGGTTGGGGGCGTTGTTCGGCGTCATCCGACTGGGGAAGTGGTGCCCAGTGCCGCCACGGCGACCAGGCGCGGACTATCTCGTGACCGGTGACGCTGCGCTCCTCATCCGAAGCGGCCCGCGCTTGGCACCTCCCGGTATCGCCTTGGCGGTCTGCGCTCAAGTGGGGAAAAAAAGAAGGCCACCGCAAGCGATGGCCTTCTGGGGAAACAACAACGGCGGCGTGGATTACTTGGCCGGCTCCAGCTTGATCCAGTCCAGCGTCCACATGTTGGGGCGGGTATCGCCGGTGAAGCGCACGCACAGGTCGCCACGGGCGGCAGGGGCACTGATCGGGGCATCCAGCTCCAGGAAGCCGTCCGCACCCGGTTCGGCCGGCAGCGGGATCGAGGCCAGCGGCTTGCCTTCGCAGTTGGCCAGGATTTCCATCTCGCCGTGGGCGGTACGCGCCGGTGCGAACTTGCGCGACGGTTCGTCATGGGCCAGCTGGAAGTTGTACGGGATGCGGCCGGCACGCACCTTGACGCTGGTGATGCCGGACAGGTCGACGTCACTCCACAACCAGCAGGGGTTGAAGATATTGACGTTGAACACCTCGCGCTCGCCTTCGGCCGGGCCGTCGTCTTCCAGGCGCAGCAGCAGCTTGCCACCGTTCGGGCACAAGCCGAGCTGGGTGTCCTGGCGGACCAGCAGCGAGGCCGCATCCAGCTGGAAGCGGCTGGCTGCCGCCAACGGCTTGCCGTCGAAGAAGGCTGCAGCCTGCACCTGCACCGGTACCTTCAGCTGCAGCGGCTGCGCATACAGCGGCGAGCTGGCGGTGACGGCGCTGCCGTCCACGGTGTAATGCACCGGGTAGCCCAGCGGGTTGTTGAGGCTCACCTGCACCGCCCCCGTGCTGTGTTCGCCCTTGTCCTGCATGTCGACCTGGAACGGGGTCTTGGCATAGGCGATGTTCATCGCCTGGTAGCGCTGCAGCTGGCGCGGCAGGCGCTGCAGGAAGTTGCTGAAACTGCGTTTGTCCTGCGGGCTCCAGCCGGTCTCGGCCACTGCGGCCAGGCGCGGGAACAGGTTGTGCTCCAGGTTCTGGTCGTTGCGGGTGTGCTCGTTGAACATGTTGGCCTGCAGGCCAAGGATGTGCGAACGCTTGTCGGCGGCAAGGTCGGCCGGTACCGGCTCGAACTCATAGGCCTTCTGCAGGGTGATCGTGGTCGGGCGGCCCGGTGGCTCGTTCGGCGACTCGGTCTGCAGGTAGTCCATGTACATATGGGTGACCGGCGACATCACCACGTCGTGGCCTTCGCTGGCGGCCTTGAGCCCGCCTTCGGTGCCACGCCAGGACATCACCGTGGCCTCCGGCGGCAGGCCGCCTTCGAGGATTTCATCCCAGCCGATCAGGCGGCGGTCGTGCTGCTCCAGGAATTTCTCCAGGCGCTTGATGATATGGCTCTGCATTTCCATTTCATCTTTCGCGCCGAGTTCGCGCATGCGCTCCTGCACGCGCTTGGAGGCGATCCACTGGTCCTTGACCGCTTCGTCGCCGCCGACGTGCACGTACTTGGACGGGAACATTTCAATCACTTCTTCCAGCACGTTCTCCAGGAACTGGAAGGTGGCTTCCTCGGTGTTGAACAGGTTGGGGAACACGCCCCACTGGTTGTCGATGACCAGTTTCTGTTCGGTGGTGCCCAGTTCCGGGTAGGCGACGATGGCGGCGGTGGCGTGGCCGGGTACATCGATTTCCGGGATCACCTGGATGTGGCGTTCGGCCGCATAGGCGATGACTTCTCGGATCTGCTCCTGGGTGTAGTAACCGCAGTACTGGCGGGCTTCGCCGGTGGCGGCATTGCGGCCGGCATCGCCCAGCGGCACGCGGCAGCTGCCGACTTCGGTCAGCTTCGGGTAGCGCTTGATCTCCATGCGCCAGCCCTGGTCGTCGGTCAGGTGCCAGTGGAAGGTGTTGAGCTTGTGCTGCGCCATTGCGTCGAGCAGCTTCTTGATCTCGTCCATGCTCTGGAAATGGCGTGCCGAATCGAGCATGAAGCCACGCCACGGGAAGCGCGGGGTGTCGTTGATGGTGGCGGCAGCGACGTGGCCCGGCGTATTGCCGGTCAGCAGCTGGGCGGCGGTGACAGCGCCGTAGAACAGGCCAACGTCATCACCGGCGCTGATGTCGATGCCGGTGTTGGATACCTTCAGCGCGTAGCCTTCGGCAGTATTGGTGGCTGAGGGGTCGAGGCGGAAGCGGATCTGCGCCTTGCCGGCGTTGTCGGCCACGGCCAGGGTCGGGCCGCCGTTCTGCTTGAGCAGGGTCACGAACTGCGCGGCGGCGCGGCGTGCGGCGTCGTCATTGCCACCGACGCGTGCGGAGTGCTTGAGCACGAAGTCCTTGCCACCATCGGCCTGGTAGTTGGCCGGCAGCGGAATGAGCGTAGGGGCGGAGGTGGTGTCGGCGGCCTGCACCTGCAGGGCGGACATGCCCAGCAATACGCAACTGCTGAGCCACGGCGCGCGGCTGCGCTTGTGGAAGGACTTCGTCATGGGCGGAGCTCCTGTCTGTTTTTGCATGGGCGGCAGTGTGTCCTGCCGCATGGATCTTGTGTAGTGCCGAGCCATGCCCGGCAACGCAGTTGGATGTAGTGCCGAGCCATGCTCGGCAACCCAGCGCTGCCGAACGAAGCCCTTGCCAAGCATGGCTCGGCACTACCGGGGCAGAGGCGATGCCGAGCAGGGCGCGGCACCACCTGGCAAAAAAAAGCCGGGCCCGGAATGATCCAGGCCCGGCGGGTCACGCTAACCGGCAATGTTGCCTGCCGGCATGGATCAGAACTTGAAGCGAGCGTTCAAGTAGTACTGGCGGCCGTTGTTGTAGAACGCAACCGGGATGGTCGAGCTCTGGTAGTACTTGTAGGTCGGGTCGTTGAGGTTCAGGGCATCCAGGCTGAAGCTCAGCCAGTCGGTTGCCTTGTAGTTCAGCGAGACCGACACGGTGCCGAAGGAATCCTGGTAGTACGGATTCACCGAGGACAGGCCGATCAGGAACGACGAACGGTAGGTGTAGCCGACGCGTGCACCGAAGGTGTCGTTCTCGAAGTAGGCACCGACGTTGTAGGTGTCCTTCGAGTTGCCGAGCAGTGAGTTGCTGCCGTCTGCCCAGGTGTGCGAGGTGCTGCCATCGGAGTAGGTGTAGTTGGCGTCGATACCGAAGTTGTCGCCGATCGGCTGCTGGTAGGCCAGTTCGAAGCCCTGCACCTGCGCGTTGGCGTTGGTCGGCAGCGAGATCTCGTACTGTTCCAGCTGGCCGGTGAGCTCGCTGAACAGCATCTGCTTCTCGGTGCCATAGGCCACGTAGTCCTTCATGTTCATCGAGAACACGCCGAAGGACAGCAGGCCGCGCGGCATGAAGTACCACTCGAGGTTGGCGTCGAAGTTGGTGGAGACCACCGGCTTCAGGTTCGGGTTGCCGGCCGAGCCGGTCTTGTCCAGGTCCGAACCGGATGCCGACGCACCCAGTGCCGAGTAGTCCGGCAGGGTCTGGGTCTGCGACGCGGCGACGCGGAACACCAGGTTGTCAGCCAGATCGAACTTGAAGTTCGCGCTGGGCAGCAGGCGGCGGTGGGTGTTGCTGTTGTTGATGATGTTCCAGCCACCCCAGACCGGGCAGGCCCAGCCACAGACCGGGCCTGGGCCCTGTGCGAACAGGCTGCTCACGTCGGCATTGGCGATATCGGACACGGCCCGATAGCTCATGATGTCCTGCTTGATGCTGACGTAGCGCAGGCCAACGTTGCCGGCCCAGTTGTCGCCGGTGAAGTTTGCCTGGACGTACGCGGCCAGGTTCTTCTCCTCGACCTTCCATTCCGAGCCGTAGTTGCGGCGGCCGTTCGGGCCGTCGTCGTTGGACAGCCAGGTGGAGTTGTTGTTGACGGCGTCCTTCAGTGCACCCGGAGTGAAGTACCACAGGTTGCGCGGGAACTTGCCGCCGATGCTGCTGGCGAAGCCGCTGGGATAGTTGGCGGTGGCACCGTGCTGCAGTTCAGACCAGATATCGCCCGGGCTGGCGCCTTCCGGCGACAGGGCTTCGCGGCTGTGCTTGGCATAGCGCAGGCCGAAGTCCAGCGAACTCAGCACGCCGGTATCCATGTACTGGTTGAAATCGAGCGAGGCCCACTTCTCCTTGTCCTCGGCGATGATCTGCTGGTTGCCCCAGGTGCCGAAGCTGGTGACGCCGGACGGGCTCAGGTCGCCGCCCAGGCTCCAGTCGGTCGGCGAGCCACTGCCATGGGTGCTCCAGCTGGCACCGCCGCCATTGGCGAGGGTGACTTCAGCAATGTACTGGCGGGCGGTCTTGCCTTCGCCCTTGGTGCTGCCTGCCTGGAACTTCGAGGTCAGGTTGTCGTTGATCTGCCAGTCCGCATCGAAGGTGACGTAGTTGGTCTTGGCCGACGACTCGCGGTAGATCATGTCGTAGACGCCGTAGTTGGTGCCTGCAACGCCCGCGTAGCTGACGTCGGTGAGTACGCCGTCCTTGACCACGTAACCCGCTTCCGGTGCCTGCGAGTTGGCGAAGTTGCCGCCCCACAGCATGAAGTTGCGGTTGTAGTTGTTGGCGTCGAGCTGGGAGCTGAAGCCGCTCACGCCCAGGGTCAGGTCATCGCTGGGCTTGAACTGGATCTCGACCAGGCCGCCCTTGCGCTCGCGGGTCTGTTCGAACAGGGTGGAGCCGAGCAGGCTCGGTGCCCAGACATCGACCAGGTCGGGATTGCTCTGGCCCAGGGCGTTGATCGTGCCATCGTTGTTGCGGCCCAGCTTGAACCAGCCACCCGGGAACTCCTGGGCCTCACGGCGCAGCTCGCGCTTCTGGCTGAAGCCCTGGACCATCACGCCAAAGGTGCCGTCTTCGTTCTTGTAGTTGAACAGGGCAGACAGCTGCGGGTCGTTGGATTTGGCCTGGTCCGAGCGCACTGCGCCGATGGAGGCTTCGGCGGTGAACTGCTTGGAGAACTCCAGCGGCTTGCGGGTGATGATGTTGATGGTGCCGGTGGTGCCACCGTCCATCAGCTTGGCCTGCGAGGACTTGTTCACTTCCACCGAGCTGACCAGCTCCGACGGCAGCAGCGAGTAGCTGACGCTGCGGCCGACGTTGCCGGCCTGGGACAGGACGAACCAGTCCGCGGAACCAACGGTGTGGCCGTTGATCAGGGTCTGGGTGAGGCTGGGGCTGGTGCCGCGCAGGCTGACGCGGTCAGCTTCATCGAAGCCACCTTCGTCGGCGCTGGACGAGCTGATGTTGACGCCCGGCAGGCGCTGCAGGGTATCGGCGACGTTGTGCGCCGGCAGCTTGCCGACGTCTTCAGCGGTGACCACTTCAACGCGGGCATTGGCTTCGCGCTTGGTGTCCAGCGACTTTTCCATGGAGCCACGGATACCGGTGACGGTCACGGTGTCCAGGTCGGTGGCGGTGGGGGATGCTTCCTGCGCGTGTGCACTGAAAGCAAGGCAGCTGACGATGGCTGCAGAAAGCAGGGTCTTGCGTTGCATGTTGTCTCTCCTCAACATCTTGATGGTTGGCACGAGGTGCCGCGTAACTACGGGTCCTGCTGGTACATCTGTTGCTTATGCTGCTGAAGGCTTACGTGGCCGACTTTTCCAGATACCAACTGGCGGCGCCGATGACGCCCAGTTGCCCGTGCTCTACCAGCTTCACGGGGATGCTTTGCAGCGCCTTGCCCATCGGTCCCTTGTTGAGGAACCGCTCGACAAAGCTGCTGTTCAAAAGAAATTGGCTGATCTTCGGCAGGATGCCGCCAGCCAGATAGATGCCGCCCTGCGTGCCATACAGCAGGGCCATGTCGCCGATGGTGGAGCCGAGGATGCCGCAGAACAGCTGCAGGGTTTCCACGGCCAGCGGGTCGCTGCCATCACAGGCGGCGGCGCTGACGGCGTCGGGGGTGGTGTGTACCGGCGTGGCGCCGCGCACCGCGCACAGCGCGTTGTACAGGTTGAGCAGGCCAGGGCCGGACAGGGCCTGTTCGATGGAGACATGCGGGCGGTCGCGCTGCATCTGCTGCAGTACCGCCATTTCCAGTTCGGTGGTCGCAGCCAGTGATGCCTGGCCGGCTTCGGTGGCCAGTACCACGGAACGATCACCCAGCGGGATCCACACCGCGGCACCCAGGCCGGTGCCGGGGCCAACCACCAGGGTGGGGCCGCGTTCGACGGTGGCCGGGCCGGTCAGTTGCAGTACCTGGCTGGCGTTGATGTGGGCTGCGGCGTGGGCAACCGCTTCGAAGTCGTTGACCAGATGCACGGCTTCGAAGCCGAGGTCCTCGCGGATGCGGGTGGACGAGAGCGGCCAGGGCAGGTTGGCGGAAATGACGGTGCCATCGGGCAGTGCATAGCCGGCGGTGGCAATCACGCAGTCGCTCACCGGCGGTTGGCTGGCGGCGAAGTCGGCCAGGATCGCGTCCAGGCCCGGGTAATCGGCATTGCGGTACTTGCGGTAGGACTGCACTTCGATGGCCGGGCCAGTGCCGCTGCCGGCCTGGATCAAGCCGACGCGGACGTGGGTGCCGCCCACATCCGCAGCAAAGAACGGCCGGGGGGCGGGGTGCTGGCGGGTGGTCTGCAGTGGGGGGACGACAGCGGTCACTCGGGTTCCCTATGGCGGTGGGGGAGCGCCCTTGAGGACGCCATTCGGGGGCCGAGTCTGTAATCGTTCTGACAACGATGTCAACGAATAATTGCAGCTTTCGATGTTGCGCTGCAGCGCAGTTGCGCGAACGCGCTGTCCGTTGCCTTCGCGGCAGCCGTCGTCGATAGCAAGGAAAATCCTAGGGGTTTGTCCTACAAAGCGTTCAGACGCCTACGTTGCGGACACTTGGTTGCCATTGCGACCATTGCTTATGTGCTTACGCATTGTTGACAAACCTGTCCGATGCAAGCAGAGAATGTGACAACGTTGTTCCCACGTTCTCGCCAGGCGGCCACGCCCGTCTTACGCATCGCAGGAGCCCACATGTCTGCCGTCCCCGCCTCCACGCCGCGCACCAGCATGGCGTCCTCCATCGCCATTGTCGGCGTGCTGTTCTTCATCATTGGCTTCTGTACCTGGATCAATGGTCCGCTGATTACCTTCGTCAAGCTCGCCTTCGACGTGAACGAGGTGTCGGCCTTCCTGGTACTGATGGTTTTCTATCTGTCGTACTTCTTCCTGGCCCTGCCGGCCTCCTGGATCCTCGGCCGCACCGGCATGAAGAAGGGCCTGGCCCTGAGCCTGGCGGTGATGGCGGTCGGTGCGATGGCGTTTGGCGAGTTCGCCACCCGTCGCTGGTTTGGTGGCGCGCTCAGCGGCCTGTTCGTGATCGGTGGCGGCATGGCGCTGCTGCAGACCGCGGTCAACCCCTATATCAGCATCCTTGGCCCGATCGAGGGCGCGGCCCAGCGCATCGCGCTGATGGGCATCTGCAACAAGATCGCCGGCATGCTGGCGCCGGTGGTGATCGGCACCTTCGTGCTGCATGGCATCGGTGACCTGGAAGCCCAGGTACAGGCGGCCGACGCGGCCACCAAGGCCGACCTGCTCAACGCATTTGCGGCCAAGATCCACACCCCGTACATGGTGATCGCCGGCGTGCTGCTGGTGGTTGCCGCCGGCGTGCTGTTCTCGCCGCTGCCGGAAGTGCGGCCGGACCAGGCCAATGCCGTGGCCGATGATGGCAAGGCTGCCAAGCGCAGCATCTTCCAGTTTCCGCACCTGTGGCTGGGCGTGATGTGTCTGTTTGTCTATGTCGGTGTGGAAGTGATGGCCGGTGATGCCATCGGTACCTACGGCAATGCCTTCGGCCTGCCGCTGGACCAGACCAAGCTGTTCACCTCTTACACGCTGTTCGCGATGCTGGTGGGTTATGTGGTGGGCCTGGTGCTGATTCCGCGCTTCATCTCGCAGGAAAAGTACCTGGCGGTGTCGGCGGTGCTGGGAGTTCTCTTCACCCTGGGCGCCTACTTCACCCATGGCTATGTCTCGGTGGGATTCGTCGCCGCGCTGGGCTTTGCCAACGCCATGATGTGGCCGGCGATCTTCCCGCTGGCGATCCGCGGCCTGGGCCGTTTCACCCAGACCGGCTCGGCCCTGCTGGTGATGGGTATTGCTGGCGGCGCGATCATCCCGCAGGCCTTTGCCCTGCTCAAGCACGCCTACCCGGAGCACTTCCAGCTGGTGTTCGCCGCCCTGATGGTCCCCTGCTACCTGTACATCCTGTACTTCGGCACCGTTGGTCATAACGCGGGCAAGGCACGTGACGCCTGAATCAAGCATCATGGCGGCAATCGAGCCAACGCGGGAACCGGTAATGCGTAGACCCACCATCAAGGATGTCGCCGAGCGGGCCAAGGTCTCTTTGAAGACCGTCTCGCGGGTGATCAACAACGAGCCCTCGGTGATGCAGGCCACCCGCGCCCGCGTGCTGCGGGCGGTGGCCGAGCTGGACTACGAGCCGGATCCGTCCGCGCGCAACCTGCGCAGCAACACCACGTTCGTGATCGGGCTGGTCTACGACAACCCCAATCCGTACCACATCATCGGGGTACAGAACGGCGTGCTCTCGGCCTGCCGCGAAACCGGCTTCGGCCTGCAGATCCATCCCTGCGACTCGACCTCGCCGATGCTGGCCGAGGAGCTGGCCGATTGGGTACAGCGCTCGCGGCTGGCCGGCCTGGTGCTGACCGCGCCGATGTCCGAACGCCCGGAGTTGGTGGCAGCGCTCAACGCGCGTGGCATCAAGACCGTTCGCATCATTGCCGCCACCGAAGACCCGGGCGATGGTGCCTGCGTGTTCGTCGATGACCGCGACGCGGCCTATGAAATCACCGAGCACCTGATCCAGCTGGGCCACCAGCGCATCGGTTTCCTGTGGGGCGGTACTTCGCACCGCTCCAGTGGCGAGCGCTATGCCGGCTACGAGGCCGCTTTGAAGGACTACGGGATCAACCTGGACAAGCACCTGGTGATTCCGGGTGACTACACCTTCGACGACGGCTTCCGTGGTGCGCGCCGCCTGCTGGCGCTGCGCGAACCGCCAACTGCCATCTTCGGTTCCAACGATGAAATCGCCGCCGGCGTGCTGGCGGCGGCCAATTCGGCCGGCTTGAACGTGCCGTATGACCTGTCCATTGCCGGCTTCGAGGACAGCCCGTTCTCGCGCCAGTCGTGGCCGGCACTGACCACCGCAAAGCAGGCCACCGGCGATATCGCCCGGCATGCAGCGCGGCTGCTGATCAGCCAGCTGCGTACCGACGCCTACGAAGACAGCCCGGCCCAATTGCAGAACCAGGGCTTTGTACCGCAGCTGGTGGTACGTGGCTCCACCGCGCCGCTGCGCCAGCAGGCGTCGCGACCTCCCTCATCTCCCCCCGACCTTTCCGAGTAACGATCCATGGCACTGCCCAGTGAAACCGAAACCCTGATGTTCAACGAGGCGGCACAAAGCGCCTCTGTCATCGCCGCCCAGTTCGCACGCAACCGCGACGTGGTGCAGGCCCTGGCCGCAGACCTGCGCCAGAACCCGCCCCCGTTCGTTGTCACCTGCGCACGCGGCAGTTCCGATCACGCGGCAACCTATGCCAAGTATCTGTTCGAGACCCAGCTCGGGCTGGTGACCGCCTCGGCGTCGCCGTCGGTGGGCTCGGTCTATGAAGCGCCGCTGCAGCTGCGCGGTGCGCTGTACATCGTCATCTCGCAGTCGGGCAAGAGCCCGGACCTGCTGCGCAATGCCGAGGCTGCCAAGGCTGCTGGCGCGCGCGTGGTGGCCCTGGTCAATGTCGAGGATTCGCCGCTGGCACAGCTGGCCGAAACCGTGATCCCGCTGGGTGCCGGTGCCGAGCGCAGCGTCGCCGCGACCAAGAGCTACCTGGCCTCGCTGGCGGCGATCCTGCAGCTGGGAGCCTACTGGAAGAATGATGCGGCCCTGATCGCCGCGCTGGACGCATTGCCGGCGGCGATGAGCAAGGCCTGGGAATGCGACTGGAGCGCAGTCACCAACGGCCTGGTCGATGCCCACAATCTGTTTGTGCTCGGCCGTGGCCCGGGCCTGGCGGCAGCGCAGGAAGCGGCGCTGAAGTTCAAGGAAACCTGCGGCCTGCATGCCGAAGGCTATAGCTCGGCCGAAGTGAAGCACGGCCCGATGGCACTGGTGGGCAAGGACTTCCCGGTGCTGGCCTTTGCCCAGCCCGACGAAACCGGTGCCGGCACGCGTGCCGTGGCCGAGGAGTTCGCCGCCCGTGGCGCCCAGGTATGGCTGACCGGCGAGGGCGGCAACCTGCCGACCGCCGCGGCACCGCACCCGCTGTGCGCGCCGCTGCTGGCCATCCAGAGCTTCTACCGCGCGATCAACGCGTTGGCGCTGCGCCGTGGCAACAACCCGGACCTGCCGCCGCACCTCAACAAGGTGACGGAAACGGTCTGATGAAAACCGCGCTGCGCAATGGCCGGGTACTTGCCGGCGAGAACTTCCGTGACGATGTCGCGGTCCTGATCGAGGACGGCCGCATCAGCGCGGTCGTCGCCAGCGACGACCCGGCCGTTGCCGCGGCCGAGGCACAGGTGGACCTGGGCGGCGGTTGGCTGCTGCCCGGTTTCATCGATGCCCAGGTCAACGGCGGCGGCGGTGCGCTGTTCAACAACCAGACCGACGTCGATGCCCTGCGCACGATGGTGGCCGGGCATCGCCGCTATGGCACCACCGGCATGCTGCCGACCCTGATCAGCGACGATGCCGAGGTGATGGCGCGTGCGGTGCAGGCTACCCGCGAGGCAATTGCGGCCAAGGTGCCGGGCGTGCTCGGCATCCACCTGGAAGGCCCGTATATCGCCCCGGCCCGCAAGGGCACCCACGATGCCGGCAAGTTCCGCGTACCCGATGCCGATGAAGTGCGCATGGCGACGTCGTTGGACAACGGCGTCACCCTGATCACCCTCGCACCGGAGCGCGTGCCGCAGGAAACCATCCGGCAGATGGTCGCCAATGGCGCCATTGTTGCCGCCGGTCATACCGCCGGCACCTATGACGAGATTCGCCTGGGTCTGGATGCCGGCATTACCGGTTTCACCCATCTTTACAACGCCATGTCGCCGTTGCAGGGACGTGACCCAGGTACGGTGGGTGCAGCACTGGAAGATGCCGACAGCTGGTGCGGCGTCATCGTCGACGGCGTGCACGTGCATCCTGCGAGCCTGCGCGTGGCGCTGGCGGCCAAACCGCGGGGCAAGGTGTTCCTGGTCACCGATGCAATGCCGATGGTGGGCTCGGACAACCCGGCTTTCGAACTGTATGGCGAAGTGATCACCGCCGTGGATGGCGTGGTGCGCAATGCCGCAGGCGCGTTGGCGGGTTCGGCGCTGGACATGATCACCGCGGTGCGCAACACCGTAGGTCTGCTCGGCCTGCCGTTGGCCGAGGCCGCACGCATGGCCTCGACCTATCCGGCGCAGTTCCTGGGGCTGGCGGATCGCTACGGCCAGATCGCCGCCGGTTACCAGGCCGACTTCGTATTGCTGGACAGCGATCTGCAGGTGCAGGCCACCTGGATTGCCGGTCAGCGCGACTGAGCCACACAGCATGAACAAAGCCGTCCGTTATGCCTCGGTGGATGCGCTGCGGGGCATTACCGTGGCGGCCATGTTGCTGGTCAACAATCCCGGCAGCTGGAGCCATGTCTACGCCCCGCTGCTGCATTCGGAATGGCATGGCTGCACGCCGACCGATCTGGTGTTCCCGTTCTTCCTGGTGATCGTCGGCGTGTCGATCGCGCTGGGCGTAGTGCCGCGGGTGGAGCAGGGCGCTGATCGTGCCGCGTTGACGCGCACCGTGTTGAGCCGCGCGGCCCGCATCCTGGGGCTGGGCCTGCTGCTGCACTTGCTGGCCTGGTGGTGGCTGGATCTGCCGCACTACCGGCCCTGGGGCGTATTGCAGCGGATCGGGTTGTGCTTCGCAGCGGCGGGCATGGCTGCCATCTGGCTGAAGCCAAAGGCACAGACGCTATGCCTTGGCGTGCTGGTGCTGGGCTATGCGGCACTACTGGCTGCCGGCGGTTCGCTGGAGCCCTGGCTCAATCTTGCCAGCCGCGTGGATACGCAGCTGTTCGGCGCGCTGCTTTACCAGTACGACCCGGCAACCGGCCATGGCCATGATCCGGAAGGCCTGCTGTCCACCTTGGGTGCACTGGCCTCGACCTTGCTGGGCCTGCGTGCAGGTGCGTTGCTGCGGCAACGGCCGTGGCGGTTGCTGCCGATGGCGGTGCTGTTGTTGCTGGCAGGCGGCATATGGGCGCAGTGGCTGCCCTTGAACAAGAATCTGTGGACGCCGTCCTATGTGCTGTGGACGGGCGGCTGGGCATTTGCCGGCCTGTGGCTGGCGCACATCCTGATCGATTGCCGGCAGTGGCCGGCGCTGGGTCGCCGCTTCGGGGTCAATGCGATCACCGCCTATGCCGGTTCCTCGGCGATGGTGCTGGCGATGATGGCCACCGGCAGTTGGGGTTGGCTGTGGGAGCACCTGTTCAACCGCTGGCTGACCCCGCTGGCGGGCGCACAGTTCGCCTCGCTGGTGATGGCGCTGAGCTTCGTCGCGCTGTGGTGGTTGCCGATGGCGTGGATGGACCGTTGCAAGATCTACCTCAAGATCTGAGGTAGCCGGTTGTAGGCTTGTGGGAGCGGCGTAAGCCGCGCAACCGACAATGCCGAGATCACCGGCAGACTGTGCAATTGCATGCGGCGGGTGTGCCTGTTGCATTACCCGCTTCGCGGCTTACGCCGCTCCTGCAGCAGCACGGCGGCCGGCAATCAGCGCGCGGCGCTGATCGCCTTGATGCGTGCCTTCTTCAATGCCTCGCCAATGGCCGGGCCTTGCAGGCCTTCGGTGGCGATATCGCGGGCATTGATCGCCAGCGCCGCTGCATGCAGGCGCAGCAGGGTGGCCCGTTGCGGGTAGTCGCTGTCTTCGAAGCCGAGCCGGCCGCGCTTGTCGCATTCGCAGACCAGGGCCAGCTGCGCAATGCGTTCGGGGCGGCGGAAACCATCGCAGCGCTGGATCAGTTCCAATACGGTGGCATCGCGCAGCTCATCGATGCGGTGCACGTTGAGGTGCTCGCGGCAGACCGCTTCGGCCAGCAGGCGGTGATCGACCGGAATCTTCAATCGGTCGCAGAGCGTGGCCAGCGGCTTCAGGCCGCGCTGCTCATGCATGATGTGGCGGGGCAGTTCATCGGCCGGCGTCAGTGCCTTGCCAAGATCGTGGGTGAGTGCGGCGAAGCCGATCAGGTCATCGCCCGGCGCCAGCTGTGCGGCCATGTCGCTGACCATTTCCTGGTGCACGCCGGTATCCACTTCCGGGTGGAACTCGGCGCGCTGCGGTATGCCATAGAGCGCGTCGACTTCGGGCAGGATTGCCGCCAGTGCGCCGGTATCGTGCAGGCTGCGCAGGAACGCCGAGGGTTTTTTCATCGTCAGGCTGCGCCGCAGCTCCTGCCAGATGCGCTCGGGTACCAACGCATCCAGTTCGCCGCTGGCGGCCATCTCGCGCATCAGCGCTGCCGTTTCTGGCGCCAGGGTAAAACCCAGGGGCGCGAAGCGGGCCAGGAAACGCGCTGCACGCAGCACACGCAGTGGATCTTCGACAAAGGCCGGGCCGACGTGGCGCAGCACGCGCTGCTCGATATCGCGCACGCCGCCCCAGGGATCGACCAGTGCGCCGGTTTGCTCGTCGCGGGCAATGGCATTGATGGTGAAGTCGCGGCGCTGCAGGTCTTCTTCCAACGTCACGGAAGGATCGGCATCGACCACGAAGCCGCGGTAGCCACGGCCGGATTTGCGCTCGGTGCGTGCCAGTGCATGTTCCTCACCGGTATGCGGATGCAGGAACACGGGGAAGTCCTTGCCCACGGCCTTGAAGCCGTCGGCTTCCATCTGCGCCTGGGTAGCGCCCACCACCACCCAGTCACGGTCACCGGGTTGCAGGCCAAGCAGGGAATCGCGGACAGCGCCGCCGACGAGATAGGTTTTCATGCAGGCATGATAAGTCGGATGGGGTAGGGCACATGTAGTGCCGAGTCATGCTCGGCAGGGCTTTACAGGCAAAGGCCGAAAGCACCCCTCCCCAACCCTCCCCTTCGCTGCGCGAAAGGGAGGGAGCAGAAGCGGTAGTGCCGAGCCATGCTCGGCAAGGGCTTTACATGCAAAAGCTGCCCTCACCCCAACCCCTCTCCCGCTACGCAGGAGAGGGGCTAAAGCGGTAGTGCCGAGCCATGTTCGGCGCTACAGGCGCTATTGCGCTTGTTGGCAGACGAAGGGCTTGCGGGCGCCTTCGGTCCTGCCAACCATGCGGTCGCTCAGGGTCAGGGCGTTGCCGTTGAGGCGCCAGTCGTAGATCACGCTGAAAGCCAGCACGCGGGCCACGTACTCGCGGGTCTCCTTGTAGCTGATGGTCTCGATCCAGAAATCCGGATCGTAATTCGGACGCTGGGTCTGCCAGCGGGCAGTCGGCGTCGGGCCGGCGTTGTAGGCGGCGATGGTGACGTAGGGCAGGCCGTTGTACTTGTCCATCAACTGGCGCAGGTAGGCGGTGCCAATGGCGATGTTGGTGTCCGAGTCGTACAGGCTGGCGGCGCCGCCATAGCCGCTCAGGCCGATGCTCTTGGCCACGCTGGCGCCGGTGGCCGGCAGCACCTGCATCAGGCCCATGGCGTTGGCCGGCGAGCGTGCATTGGGATTGAAGATGCTCTCGGCGCGGATTTCGGCCGCGATCCAGGCCGGGTCCAGCGCATTGCGCGTGGCTTCGCGGCGGATCGTGTCGTCGTGGTGCAGCGGGAAGCGCAGGTTGTACAGCCGCATCTCCTGCGGGCCCTTCAAGGCGAACACCGCGCGATCAAACCAGCCGTTGTTGCTGGCGACCTCGACGGCGAGGCGGCGCTGGCTGTCGTCGAAACGGGTCAGGGCATCGGCCCATTCGCGCGCAGCCCAGCTCGGGCGCTCGATCTTGAATAGTTCGATGGCACGCACCAGCGCCGGGTCGCGGGCGACGCTGGCCTTGGCCGCGGCGCTGTCGCCGGGGTTCCATGGGCACAAGGTGTAGGCCTGCTTGAGCTTGTCGGCGGCCAGGAAGCCATGGAAGGTGGGTTCGGTAGCAGCAGCGCGGTACAGCGCGGTGGCCTCGGCGGGCTTGCCGGTCTTTTCCAGCAAGCGGCCCTCGAACCAGCGCCAGCGGGAGTCGTTGCGCTGGCTGGCCGGCATCTTGCGGATCGCACTCAGTGCCGCCGGCCAGTCACCGCGTGCCATCGCCTCGCGGGTGCGCCATTCGTGCAGGCGCTCGTCATAGGCCGATTCGGGCACGGCGGCCAGGCGTCGCGCGGAATCGGGCAGGTAGGACGCTACCGTCCATAGCGCGATTTCGTACAGCACCTGGCCCTGCTGCGCCGGGCTCAGGGCCAGTGCCTGGGTGTATTGCGGCAACTGCAGTTCGGCAGCACCCGGGTCGGCCTTGGCCAGTTTCTGCAGGCCGTCGACGGCAATGCGGCGGCTGCGATCATTCTTCGGCCAGTTCAAGGCGCGCGCATCGGGCTTGTCGACGAAGGCGGCGTAGTCGTTGGCCTGCGCCAACTCCGCGGCCGGCAGGCCGCGCGCGGCTGCGCGCATCACCGCGGCCTGTTGGGCGTCGGCGGCGGCGTCGATGCGTTCCCAGCGCAGTGCCGGCGACAGGCCGCCGCGGCTGGCCAATACCGCGAACACCGGGTCGCAGCCGTCGGGCAGGGATTTGCCGGCGCTGCGCCACAGTGCCTGTGCGTCGCTGGTCCATTGGGCGTCGGCCTTGCCGGTGGCCTGGCGGGCGTTGAGCTCGGCGCATTTCAGCCCGGCATCGGTGCCTGGCTTGTAATTGGCCAGCAGGGTCGGCCAATCCTGGCGGCGGGCCAGGGCGGGCAACCAGCTGGCACGGAAGGTCTCGGCCACGGCCTGGCCCTGGTAGCGCTTGAGGAAGTCCTGCGCCTGGGCGGTGGGCAAGGTGTCGATGTTGCGGCGCAGGGCGCTGAACTCCAGCCAGCCATACAGGGGATGGTTGCGCAGTGAGGTCGCGGCGTTGGCATTGAACTGACCGCGCTCGGCGTTGTCGATGGCAGTACGCATCGCGGTGCGCTGCGCGTCCAGGTTCTGGGCGCAGGCGCTGGCGCTGAGCAGCGCGGCAGCGGCGGCCAATGGCAGCAGGAGAAATTTGTTCATGGCCGAAGGATAACGGCCATGGCGTCAACGGCCGAGCAGCAGCCCAACCCGCACATGAACGGGCGCATGCGTTGACCGAGCATCAACGAAAGCTGAACGCGCCCACGCGACCCGGCTGGAAAGCGGGCAGGTCAGGCGTAGCGTCGGCAGCGAGGCAAGCGGCCTCATCCTGGGGGAACTGGAATGGCATTCAGTGCAGCAGGAAACAGCGGACGTCCCTTGGCCGATATCAACGTCACACCGCTGGTGGATGTGATGCTGGTGTTGTTGATCATCTTCATCGTGACCGCGCCGATGGTCGCGGTGCCGATACCGGTGGACCTTCCCCAGCGCAGCGAGAAGGTACTGCCGCGTGTCGAGCCGCCACCACCGATCGCGCTGCGGGTGGATGCGGCCGACCAGCTTTACTGGAATGGCGAGGTGCTGGCGATAGCGGATCTGCAGGCGCGCTTGCAGGCCCAGGCCGAGCTGCATGCCGGCAACCAGCCTGAGCTGCGCATTGATGCGTCCCCGGATGCGCAATACCAGGTGATGGCCAAGGTGCTGGCCGCCGCCAACAACGCCAGGATGCAGCGGATCGCCTTCATCCAGTAAGGCGTGCATGCGCCGGCATCAGCCCCACGCGATGGGGGCTGATGCCGGGGCAGAGGATCAGCGCTTGGCGTGCTGTCGACGCGGGCGTTGGCCTGCTGGGCCGAATACACTAGCGCCATGCAAAACTCCCGATTCGCATCGCTGTTGCCGGTGCTGGCGGTGCTCGGCTCGGTGACTTCGTTGTCGATCGGCACCTCCTATGCCAAAAACCTGTTCCCGCTGATTGGTGCGCAAGGCACCAGCGCGCTGCGCGTGGGCTTTTCGGCCCTGTTCCTGCTGCTGTTGTGGCGGCCGTGGCGCTGGCATACCAGCCGTGCCGACGGCGCGGCGATCCTGCGTTACGGCCTGACGCTGGGGCTGATGAACCTGCTGTTCTACATGGCGCTGCGCACGATTCCGTTCGGTATCGCAGTGGCCATCGAGTTCACCGGCCCGTTGGCGGTGGCGATGTTCTCCTCGCGGCGGCCGATTGATTTTGTCTGGGTAGGCTGCGCGCTGACCGGGCTGGTGCTGCTGTTGCCGCTCGATGGCGGCCAGGCGCTGGACCCGGTGGGAGTGCTCTACGCATTGGGCGCCGCGCTGTGCTGGGCCTTGTACATAATCTTCGGCAAGCGCGCCGGGCATCTGCATGCCGGCCACAGTGTCTCGCTGGGCCTGCTGGCGGCGTCGCTGGTGGTGGTGCCGGTGGGTGTGGTCCATGCCGGTGCGGCCCTGCTGGAGCCGAAGATCCTGCTGGCGGGCTTGGTGGTGGCGGTGGTGTCCAGCGCCATCCCGATGTCGCTGGAGATGATGGCGCTCAAGCGCCTGCCCAAGGAAACCTTCGGCATCCTGATCAGCATGGAGCCGGCCGTAGCGGCGCTATGGGCGCTGTTGTTGCTGCATGAGCATCTGAGTGGCCTGCAGTGGCTGGCCATCGGCTGTACGGTGCTGGCTTCGGTGGGCAGCACCCTCACTGCACGGCGGCGGCCGCCACCGGCTGCCGGCTGAAACGATGCTCAGCGCAGGCTGTTGGCCGGCACCTGTACTTCCATTTCCACCGCCAGATGGTCCGAATGCGCGGCGGCGACGGCCCGCGTATCCAGCATCTTCATGGTGTCGGAAATCAGGATGTGGTCGATGGCGCGGTCAGGGCCCCAGCTGGGGAATGTCGGCACCAGGCAGCTGGGCGGTTGCAGGCGTGTCTTGTGGTATAGCACCCGCATCTCCGGGCGATCGGCCTTGCAGTTGAAGTCGCCCATCAAGACCGCATTGGGATAGTCGGCCAGTACATCGGAGATGAAATCCAGCTGTGACAGCCGCGAGCCGGTGCCCAGCGACAGATGGGCAACGGCCACCGTCAGGCCTTCCTTGCCATCGCCATAGCGCGCCACCAGCAGGCCACGGCCACCAATACGACCGGGCAGGGCGTGGTCCTGGACCTCCACCGGTTCCAGCCGGCTGAGCAGGCCATTGGCACTGGAGGCCACCCCGCCCATGCGACGGTTGGGCTGGTGCGCCCAGTAATTGAAGCCGGCGCGTTCGGCCAGGTAGTGGGTCTGGTTGGTGAAGCCCGAGCGCAGGCTGCCCGGGTCGGCTTCCTGCAGGCCCACGATGTCGTGGCCGCTGGCCAGCTTGGCAATGGCATCCAGGCTGGAGCGCTTCTGCCCGGCGGGCAGGGCATGGGACCAACTACGGGTGACGTAGTCGCTGTAGCGGCGGGTGCTGGAGCCGGCCTGGATGTTGGCGGTCAGCAGACGCAGGGTTTGGCTGTGCGATTTCACGGCGGGTCAAACTCAAGGGCCTCGTTACCGAGGCCCTTGATACCTCACTTGGCGTTTGCGGCGCGTTCGCGCGCGATCAGGTGGTCGGCAATGCGCAGGATGTCGTCATAGCTCTGGCCCTTGACCAGGTACTTGCCATTGACGATCAGCGACGGGGTGCCGGAGATCTTGCTGCGCTGGGCGAACTGCTTGGCGCGATTGACCTTGGCGGCCACGGCGAAGCTGCCCATGGTGTCGGCAAAGGTCTTGGCGTTGACGCCGTGCTTGGCGTAGAAGCCGGCGATGTCGTCCACCGAATCCTGGCCGCGCTCGCCCTTCAGGGTCTGCTCGATGTGTATGGCGGCGTACAGCGCGTCGTGGGTCTTTTCCTGCACGCCCAGGGTTTCGGCGGCGTAGAAGGCGCGGGCGTAGTTGTCCCAGACACCGCCGAACACGGCCGGTACGTAGACGAAGTTGACGTCAGCCGGCAGGCCGGCCTTCCAGGAGCTGACCTGCGGCTGGAAACGGGCGCAAGCCGGGCAGACATAACCGAAGATCTCGGCCACTTCCACCTTGCCGGTGGCCGGCTGGAACGGCTGGCCGCCGTCGATGGCGATGTAGTCGGTGCCGGCGACCGGTTCCGGGCCAACCAGGCGGGCCTGGGCCGGGACCGGGGTGCTGGCGGCGGCATCGGCCGGTGCAGCGGTCGATTCAGCCGGGCTGGTGGCCGGTGCAGCAGCTTCCGGTGCGGCGGCAGGTTCGGTTGCGGCCGGGGCTGCCGGGGCAACGGTGTCAGCCGTCCCATCCTGGGCTTTGCAGGCAACCATCAAGGGCAGCAGGGCGGCCAGGGCAAAGGCGAGGCGGATCTTCATTGGGTGGGGTCTCCAGCGGGATTGTATTGATGCATCAGCCGCGGCACCGCGACCGGCGTGCGCATGATGCCATTATCGGGCGCGGCGGCTGAACGGGTGGTTCGCCGCCGCCGGGATCATTTGCGTGGCGCGGCAGCGCGCTCACGTGCGACCAGTGCACTGGTGATGCGCAGGGTGTCGTCGAAGGTACGGCCCTTGACCAGATACTTGCCATTGACGATCAGCGCAGGGGTGCCGGGCACCTGCACGCGCATGGCGAAGGCACGGGCGTTCTTCACCTTGTCGTCCACCGCCTGGCTGCGCAGGGCCTGCTCGAACTGGGCTGGCTGCACGCCGTAGCTGCTGTAGAAGGTAGCCAGTTCGGCCGGTGTGACGTTCTGCACCGGCAGGCTGCGATCTTCATGCAGTGCCTTGAATACGTTGGCGTGGCTGCGGCCGAGCACGCCGGTCTGCTCCGCGGCGTAGAAGGCACGGGCGTAGGAGTCCCAGTAGCCGCCGAAGGCCGCCGGTACCGCGGTGAAGCGCACATCCGCCGGCTGCTTGCTCACCCACTCCTTCAGCTGCGGCTCGAAATGGGCACAGTGCGGGCAGGTGTAGCCAAATACTTCCACCACCTCGATCTTGCCGGCCAGCGGCGCGAACGGCCCCGGGTTGGCGATCAGGTCATAGTCCTGTCCTTCAACGGGGGCGGCACTGGGAGCCGAGCAGGCGCTCAGCGGGGCCAACGCCAGCAACAGCAGCAGGATGCGGGGGAACAGCTTCATTTCGGGTAAGTCTCCGGTGGAAAAGCAGGACGCCGACCCAGCGGCCGGCGTGCCTGTGGACAAAACAGCTGGCCACCGCAGCGGCCAGCAGGATCAGGGTTGTGCCGCGCTGGCGACCGCCTGGGCGTCATCGGCGCGATCATGCAGGCCCTGCACGTAGCTGGCCAGTGCCTGGATCTCCTGGTCACTCAGGGCCTGGCTGACCTGGGCCATGATCTTGAACTGGGAGGCTTCGGTTTCGCCAGTCTGCCCGGCCTTGTAGCGCTGCAGGCGCTGGGCCACATAGCCGGAGTGCTGGCCGCCGATATGCGGATAGGCCGGGCCCGGGTTGCCGGCACCGGTCGGCCCGTGGCAGGCCATGCAGGCCGGGATGTTGCGGCTGCTGTCGCCGCCGCGGTAGAGCTTCTGCCCAACCTCGAAGAACTTCATGCCGGCATAGGGGCCTTCGGCCACCGCCGTATCGTCGGCAACACCTGCGCCGGCCTTCTGGGTGGCGAAGTAGGCGCCGATATCGCGCATGTCCTGCGGGGTCAGCCCCTCCAGGAACGGCAGCATGGCCACCACCGCGCCTTCATTGCGCTGGCCATTGGCGATCAGGGCCATCTCCTTGGCGATATAGCGCTCGCTCTGGCCGGCCAGGCGCGGGTAGATCTCCACCGCCGAGTTGCCGTCGGCACCGTGGCAGGCGGCACAGGCCGAAGCCTTGGCCTGGCCTGCCTCCGGGTCACCGGGCTTGGTCTTGCTGAAGTCGACCTCCAGCGAGGCGGTCTGTACCGGCGCATTGTCCGGCACGGGGGTAACCGAGCTCTGGGCAAAGGCGACGGCGGCAATTACGGGAACTACCAATGCTGCAACGGCAAGAACACGAGCATGGCGCATGCTGAAGCTCCGTGTGGACCGGGCCGGGCGGGGCGTTCCGCCGGCATCGCCCGGATTATCAACGGCGTTTTGCGGCACGGTCAACGAAGCAGCGCAGCATTTTTGCCGACCGGGCGGGCTGCGGGCTCGGCGCGCGGCGGCGCAACATGCGATCCTATGCCCATGTCATTGCTCATCGAACGCGCCCGATACCTGCTTTCCGCCCATAACGCCCGGCAATTGCCGCCGGATCTGGGCGCCGAAGTGGCTTTCGCTGGTCGCTCCAACGCCGGCAAGTCCAGCGCGCTCAACGCGCTGACCCGCCAGAACGCCCTGGCCCGTGTCTCCAAGACCCCGGGCCGCACCCAGCAGCTGGTGTTTTTCCAGGTGACCCCCGAGGCCAGCCTGGTCGACCTGCCGGGGTATGGCTATGCCAAGGTGCCGCTGGACCTGCAGGCCCACTGGCAGGCCTTCATCGACCAGTATTTCCGTACCCGCAACGCGCTCAAGGGCCTGGTGGTGGTGATGGACATCCGTCATCCGCTCAAGGACTACGACCGGCAGATGCTGGGCTATGCGGTGCAGCGCGGCCTGCCTGCGCACGCCCTGCTGACCAAGGCCGACAAGCTGGGCCGTGGCCAGCAGATGCAGACCCTGCAGAAGGTGCGCAAGGAGCTGCATTCGATCTTTGGTGACACGGTAAGCGTGCAGACCTTCTCCGGCGAATCGCGCCAGGGCGTGGATGAAGCCCGCGCCATCATCGGCGGCTGGCTGGGCCTGAACCCGCCGGCAGTCGAGGGCGCAGCCGATGCCGGTCCGGTAGGCGCGGCCTGAGCCGCGAAGCTGGCGGTCTGCCGGCTTCCATCGCAACGCGAACGCCGCCTTGTCAGGGCGGCGTTTTTTTTGGGGGACTTTGGGGTGGCAAGACAAGAATAGAAGCCAAAGCCAAAGCCAAAGCCACGGCACCCCTCCCAAACCCTCCCCTTCGCTGCGCGAAAGGGAGGGCTTCAGAGCTGCTTCCGTTCGGTGAGTGGGCTGTTTGCCCCTCTCCCTTCGGGAGAGGGGTTGGGGTGAGGGCCGGGCGCAGCCCCGCTCAGCGCCGCAGCGGCGCGAACTCCCCCGGCACCCAAGCGAAGGCCTGGTCCTGGCGGCGCACATGGCCCAGCCCGGGGAAGGGCAGGTGCGCGCCTGCCACCCACCAGCCCTGGTCGGCGGCCCGCGCCATCAGTTGGCGGCGGCTGGTGATGGCAGCGCTGCGGTCACTGTCGGCCTCGTAGGCGGCGTCGGGACGGGCGAACTGCACGGCATGGAAATGCACGATATCGCCCCACACCAGCAGCTGCTGACCGTTGCCGCCGTCCAGCAGATAGGACACATGACCGGGGGTATGGCCATGGCTGTCGATGGCCTGGATGCCGCCCGGCAGCGCTTCGTCGGCGGCAAACCGGTGCAGCTTGCCCGCGGCGGCATAGGGCGCCACCGCTGTGCGCGCCAGCCCAAAGGCAAAGCGCAGCGGCTCCGGCGCGCTGGCTTCGCTGGCCGGGTTCAGCCAATAGGCCGCATCGGCCTGTGACAGCCATACCGTGGCCTTGGGGAAGGCCATGGCGCCGTTGGCATCGAGCAGCCCACACATATGGTCCGGGTGGGCGTGGGTCAGCAGCACTTCATCGACCTCGGCCGGGTCATGGCCGGCGGCGCGCAGATTGGCCAGCACCTGGCCCAAGCCCGGGCCAAAGCATTGCGCTGTGCCGGTGTCGATCAGGCTCAGGTGGTCGCCGCGCTGTACCAGATAGGCATTGACCGCGGTCTGCAGGCCCTTGGCGTCTTCGGGCACGTAGCGGTGATCGAGCAGGCGGGTGACCGTGGCCGGGTCCACCCCGACCAGCGCCTGCCGGCCCAGTGCCACGGTGCCGTCGAACAGGGCGGTGACGTGCAACTGCCCGATCTGCTGGTGGTAGACGCCGGCAACCTGCTGTTGCGGCGCGGGCTGGGCGCTGCGGGCCGGGGCGTTGCCGGCGATAGCCAGGCCCAGGACGGCCAGCGCGATTGCACGGGATAGACGGATGGACATGAAGGTTCCTGCGAAGGCGGCCACGCCGCGAGGACTTCATGCTGCGCCGGGACGGCGCTGCGTTTCGCTCACAATGCGCCGCGAAACGCTCGCGCTGGACGATCAGCTGTTGCCGATGGCAGCGGGCTCCAGCCCATAGCGCGCGCTGAAGCGCTTGTTGAAACTGCCCAGCGAGCGATAGCCCGCGCGGGCGGCCACGGTCTTCAGCGGCAGTCGGGTGGTGTAGAGCAGCTGCATGGCATGCGCCAGCCGCGCATCGGTGACCAGCTCGCGCACGCTCAGCTGCTCGCCGGCCAGGCGACGGCGCAGGGTGGCACCGCTGATGCCCAGGTGGGATTCGAAATCACGGGATTGCCAATCACGTTCGGGCTGCGCCGCCACCAGCTCGCGGATGCGCTCGCCCAGGCTGGGCTCGGGCGCGATCAGCAGGCTGCCGTGGCCACGTCGGCAGAAGGCCACCGTCAGCGCCGCCAGCGCCAGCCGTGCCTCGGTGTAATCGCCTTGCTGCAGCGATTGACGCCATTGCAGCAGGGCGGCGCCATGATCGAGCAGCGGCAGGCGCGCCAAGGCATTGCCGGGCTCGGGCAGGGCACCGCTCCACAGCGTGCGGGCGGCACCCAGCACTTCGGCGCACAAGGGCACGATGGCGCTCAGGTACAGGCCGCTGTGCGGGTCGGGGATGTTGACCACATCGATACGGCTGCGGCGGGTGATCAGGAACAGATCACCGGGGCCGAACTCCAGCGCCTGCTGGGCGGTACGTACCTGCTTGCGCCCCTGCAGCAGGATGGCGAACTGCGGCTGTGGGATATCCACCGAGCTGGCGCCGTGTTCGCGGCGGGCGGTGATGCAGGCATAGCCGTCCGCGCGCTGGCAGTCCACCAGCGAGGACAGTTGCGCGAGCAGGGCGGTACTGGCGTCGGCGGCCGCGCTCATCACTCAGACGCTGATCTGGAACAGGCGGCCGATCGCGGCCGCGGCAGCCATCGCCAGTGCGCCCCAGAACACCACGCGCAGCGCACCGCGCAGCGGCGGCGCACCGCCGGCCCGGGCCGCCAGGGCACCGGTGATGCACAGTCCGACAAGGGTGGCGGCGGTGGTTGTAGCGGCCACCCGCGCGGCGGGTGCAAACAGAGCGGTGAGGACTGGCAAGGCGGCACCCACGGTGAATGCGCTGGCCGAGGCCAGCGCGGCCTGCAGTGGCCGCGCGCGCAGTTCCTCGGTGATGCCCAGCTCGTCGCGGGCATGGGCGGCCAAGGCATCGTGGGCGGTGAGCTGTTCGGCCACCTGCTGGGCAAGTTCGGGGCTGAGCCCGCGCCGCCGGTAGATGCCGGCCAGTTCCTGCAGCTCGCTGTGCGGGTCTTCGTGCAGTTCGCGCTGTTCCAGCGCCAGATCGGCGTGTTCGGCATCGGCCTGCGACATCACCGAGACATATTCACCGGCAGCCATCGACATGGCACCGGCCACGGTGCCGGCCACGCCGGTGGCCAGGATGGCCGACGGGCTGGCACCGCTGGCGGCCACACCGACTACCAGGCCGGCGACCGAGACAATGCCGTCATTGGCCCCCAGCACGGCAGCACGCAGCCAGCCGACACGGTCGGAGCGGTGGGTTTCAGTGTGATGGGAGCGGCTCATGTCGCCAGTGTAGGGGGTGCGCCCGATCTGTTGCGGAATGACTCGCAGGCGCAGCTGGCGGACGGTCAAGTCTGCTTTTTTAGGACGCTGAAAACCGCCGCCGTGACATGATGGCAAGGAGCGCCGCGATATAGTGCGCACCTTGCGTTGGTGGAGGCTGGCCCCCACCTTTGCGCCCAGCCCAGAATTCAGTGAGCCTGCCCTTGTCGAGCCCGAGCCACGTCGCCGATACCCCCATCACCCACCGCGACCAACTGGTCCAGAGCATTGCCTCGGGTGAAAAGCCCAGGTCGCAATGGCGGATCGGCACCGAGCACGAGAAGTTCGGGTTTCGCCTGGATGACCTGCGTCCGCCCACCTTCGAGGGCGAGCGCGGCATCAATGCGCTGCTCAACGGCCTGACCCGCTTCGGCTGGGAGCCGGTGCAGGAGAACGGCAATACCATCGCCCTGCTGCGCGACGGCGCCTCGGTGACGCTGGAGCCGGCCGGGCAGTTGGAGTTGTCTGGCGCGGCGCTGGAAACCCTGCACCAGACCTGCGTGGAAACCGGCAGCCACCTCAATGAAGTGGCACAGGTGGCCGGCGAGCTGCAGCTGGGTTTCCTGGGCATGGGCTTCCAGCCCAAGTGGGCGCGTGCGGACATGCCGTGGATGCCCAAGGGCCGCTACCAGATAATGAAGAGCTACATGCCCAAGGTCGGCTCGCTCGGCCTGGACATGATGACCCGCACCTGCACGGTGCAGGTCAATCTGGATTACGCCAGCGAAGCGGACATGGTGAAGAAGTTCCGCGTGTCGTTGGCCTTGCAGCCGATTGCCACCGCGCTGTTCGCCGACTCGCCGTTCACCGAAGGCAAGCCCAACGGCTACCTGAGCTACCGCTCGCATATCTGGACCGACACCGATCCGGACCGCACCGGCATGCTCGATTTCGTGTTCGAGGAGGGTTTCGGCTACGAGCGTTACGTCGACTATCTGTTGGACGTGCCGATGTATTTCTCCTACCGCGACGGCATCTATCACGATGCCAGCGGGCAGAGCTTCCGCGATTTCCTGCAGGGCAGGTTGCCGGTACTGCCGGGTGCATTGCCGACCCTGCGTGACTGGTCGGACCACACCACCACCGCCTTCCCGGAAGTGCGGCTGAAGAAGTACCTGGAAATGCGCGGTGCCGACAGTGGCCCGTGGAGCCGCATCTGCGCGCTGCCGGCGTTCTGGGTGGGCCTGCTGTATGACGAAACGGCGTTGAACGCGGCCTGGGACCTGGTCAAGGACTTCAGCCTGGCCGAGCGCAATGTGCTGCGCGACGGCGTGCCCAAGCAGGCGATGAACCTGCCGTTCCGCAACGGCACGGTGCGTGACCTGGCGCGTGAGGCGCTGGCGATTTCGCGTGATGGCCTGCGCCGTCGCGCCGCGCTCAATGCCGATGGTCAGGACGAGACGCGCTTCCTGGATGTGCTGCAGGAGATCGTGGACTCGGGCAAGACCGCCGCCGAGCGCAAGCTGGAGCTGTTCCATGGCCGCTGGAACGGCAGTGTGGATCCGCTGTTTGCCGAGTTTGCGTACTGAGTGTCCGGCAGTGTGAGGGTGCTGTAGGCGTTGTCGCGCTGCGCTCATGCCTGGACCGCCTGGCGGTTGTTCTGTCATGGCTTGGCTGTTGCGTTGCCATTGCCTCTGAATCTTTGCCGTCATTCCCGCCTGCGCGGGAATGACGGCAAGAAAGGCAACGGCGCAGAAGCACTCCCCCGGAACCCTACCCGCAAGGCAGGCTGAGCGTCGCCCGCAGGCCACCTTCGCTGCGGTTGCGCAGTTGCAGGCTGCCGCCGTGGCTCAGGGCCACGCCATGGGCCACCGACAGGCCCAGGCCGATGCCGCCGGTATCGCGGTTGCGTGATTCGTCGCCGCGCGCAAACGGCAGCAGCAGTTCTTCCTCGCGCGCTGGATCGATACCCGGCCCCTCATCGTCCACGTCCAGCACCACGTTGCCGTCTTCGCGACGCAGCTGCAGCCGGGCCTGACCGCCGTACTTGAGTGCGTTGTCGATCAGGTTGCCCACCGCTCGCCGCAATGCCTGTGGATCGCCGACCAGCAAGGCCGGCCCGCTGCTGCCCAGCAACGCGGCGTCATGGCCGGTATCGGCCAGGTCATCCACCACGCTTTCCACCAGCGAGGCGAAGTCCAGGCGGCTGCGCGGGCCATGCTGGGATTGGCCGCGCAGGAACTCCAGGGCGGCACCGATCATCCGGTTCATTTCCTCGATGTCGGCACTGGCCTTCTCGCGCGCGTCTTTCGGCAGGGCGTGCAGGCGGAACGAAAGCCGCGCCAGCGGTGTGCGCAGATCATGGGCGATGGCGCCAATGGTGCGGGTGCGTTCGTTCAACAGCCGGTTGATGCGTGCCTGCATGACATTGAACGAATCTGCCGCGCGTGCCAGTTCGGCCGGTCCGCTCTCGTCCAATGGTGCGGCGTCCGGGTGCCGCCCAAGCCTGTCCGCGGCCAGTGCAAAGCGGCGGATGGGGGCGGACAATGCGCGTGAGAACCACCACGCCAGCGGCAACATGACCACCGCGCCAAGCAGGAACAACACCAGCACGTGCCGGGCCACGCTGGGCAGCGGCCCGGGCATGCGATGAACCACGCTGCGCCATTGCCCGTCGGGGCGCTGCATGGCGACCATGAAGTCACCAAACAGCGGTGCGCCGGCGCGGAAGTCGGGATCAGGCGGCGGGGTGTCCTGCAGCATCGGCGGGGGGCGATCCGGTCCGGGGCCAGGACCGGGGCCATGCCTGCCTGCCGGGTCGCGGCTGGGGCGCGCTGATGAAGGCGGCAGGACTGCATCCGGCCCAAGCCGGCGCCAGCCACCGCAGTAAAGGATCTGCGTGGCAGGCACGCCCAGCCAGCCGGCCAGGCGTGTGCGCATGAAAGGATCCACCTGGTGGCCTTCCGGACACGCGGGGGCCTGCGCGTTGGTGCTGACGGTCAAGCGGCTGTTGGCCGAGGGCAGTTCACTGGACAGCAAGGCCACCACTTCTGCCAGCGGCACGCCGGCCGGGCGTACCGGCGGGCGGGTCAGAAGCAGGGTGATGCCCAGTGCCAGTGCCACCAGCAGTGCCCCCAGCAGCAGCAGGAAGGTGCGCGCGAAGATCGAAAGCGGGCGCTTCACAGGCGCCGCACCGGCGGCAGCAGCAGATAGCCTTCGTTGCGGATGGTACGGATCAGCTCGGGGTAGCCGCGCTCGTTGAGTTTGCGGCGCAGGCGGCTGATCTGGCTGTCGATGGCACGGTCGTAGACATCGCAGTCCTGGCCACGGGCCTGGACCAGCAGCAGGTCGCGGCTCAATACCCGTTGGGGATGCTCCACGAAGCTGCGCAGCAGGGTGAACTCGCCGTCGGACAGCGACACATACACCCCCTCCGGGTCGCGCAGATCGCGGTGCAGGGCGTCCAGGCGCCAGCCGCCGAACTCGTAGACCGGCTGGGTGGAGCTGGATTGGCGCTCGCTGCTGGCCTGCGCCCGCCGCAGCAGGGCGCGGATGCGCGCCAGCAGTTCGCGCGGGTTGCAGGGTTTGGACAGGTAGTCGTCGGCGCCCACCTCCAGGCCGATGATGCGGTCGGTATCGCTGCCCAGGGCACTGAGCATGATCACCGGGGGCGCGGGACGCTCGGCGGCCAGCTGGCGGATGGCGGTGAGGCCGTCTTCACCGGGCATCATCACATCCAGCACGATCAGGTCTGGGCGCTGGTCACGCATGGCAAGGCGCAGCTGGGCCGCGTTCTCGGCGGTGCTGACCCTGAAGCCGTGCTGGGCCAGGAAGTCGGCAATCAGCCGACGCAGGTCCGGGTCATCGTCAACCACCAGGATGTGGGCGGACATGGGCTTCCTTCGTCTGCGCCAATGGGGGATGGCGGCGATATGGATCGCCGATCATAGCGCTGCTGTTTGTCAGCGCTTGTCAGCGTTTGTGGGACATGCCAGAAAGCGGGCATCGGCAGGCCAGCCGCCCTGTCCACACTGCGGGCTCCTGATGCCGAGCCCCCGCATGCCGCCCATCCAGATCCGCTTGATCAGCCGCGACAATGGTGTAGGCCTGAGCCGGGACCTGGACCTGATGCAGGCCGCCCTGCGAGGTCAGGTGACCAGCGAGCGCGTCGGCATTGGCGGGCGCAACCAGATGCGCTGGCAGCTGGGCAGGTCGTGGGGCCAGCGCATGCTGCAGGGACAAGTGCCGCTGCAGCTGTTCGGCGAGCGTGTCTACCGGCATTTCCTGCCGCTGGCGCAGCGCAACGTGCTGTTGCCGAACCCGGAATGGTTCCTGCCACGCTGGCTGCCGCTGTTGCCGCGCTTCGACGCGGTGCTGTGCAAGACCCGGCACGCCGAGCGCATCTTCCGCGCCCTGGGCGCGGACGCGCGCTACGTCGGTTTCACCAGCATCGACCGCATGTTGCCGCAGGTGCGTCGGCAGCCGGTGTTCCTGCATCTGGCCGGGCGCAGCTCGGCCAAGGGCACGGGGGTGGTGCTTGAGACCTGGAAGCGCAACCCGCACTGGCCGTTGCTGGTCGTCGTGCAGCACCCCAGAACGGCACGTGAGCGCGTGCAGGCAGGCAACATCGACCACCGCATCACCTATATGGACGATGCGCAGCTGCAGCTTCTGCAGAACGCCTGCCGCTTCCACCTGTGCCCCTCCGAAACCGAGGGCTTTGGTCACTACCTGATGGAAGGTCTCAGCGTGGGGGCCGTAGTGCTGGCCACCGCGGGTGAGCCGATGGATGAGCTGGTCAGCGCGCAGCGCGGCATCGGTATTCCGATCGCCGGCTCACGCAATGACGGGCTGGTGCGTCGCTACCAGGTGGACAGTGCCGGGGTGACGGCGGCGGTGGAGCAGGCGCTGGCATTGGATGAGGCTGCCCTGCTGCGCCTGTCGAATGCCGCACGTGCGTTCTACCTCGCCAATGATCGTGGCTTCCGCCAGCGCTTCCGCAGTGCGTTGCAGGAGCTGGTGCCGGATGCGGCAGGCGTGTCCATGGCCGGGGTGGAGCAATGACAGGGACCACGCCGGGCAGAGTTTTCCTGGTGGGCTGCCCGCGCTCGGGCACGACCCTGCTGCAGCATCTGCTGGCGGCGGATGGGCGCATCCATTCCCTGCCTGAAACCCACTTCATGCAGCAGCTGCTGCGCAGCGAAGAACATCGACGGCAGAGCGTAGCCCGCTGCTCGATCGGACGTAGCTGGCAACGGCTACGGTACGCGCTGCAGGCACACCTGGGGTGGGTACCGGCCAGGCAGGCGCGTCGGGCCTGGGCGGGCATGCCCGGTACCGGGGTGCGGGCATCCCGATTCGGTTTGGCCAGCGTCGCGCAGCAGATGGCCGGGTTTGTCGAGGTGCTGGACCGGCGCTGTCACGCGGCTGGCGCCACGCTGTGGCTTGAGAAAACGCCGGATCACCTGTTCTACCTGCAGCACGTGCATCGGTACGTGGCCGGCGCGAAGGTCATCCATCTGCTGCGTGAGGGTGCCGAGGTGGTGGCATCGCTGCACGATGCGGCGCAGCAGCATGCCGACTGGCAACGCTTCCTGGACCTGGATCTGGCCGTGGATCGCTGGAATCTTGCAGTACGTGAAAGCCTGCGCTGGCAGGGCCATCCGCAGCACCTGCTGCTGCGCTACGAGCAACTGCTGCAGCAGCCTGAGCAGGTGCTTGCGGTGGTGCGCGCCTTCCTTGGCATGGCCCAGCGCCCGCTGGCCCGTCCACCGGCCCTGCAACTGATACGTGCCGACGAGCCATGGAAAGCCGATGCAACCGGGCCGCTGCAGGACCGGCGCAAGTTCGAGCGCATGTTCAACCCACAGCAGCGGCGCGCGATACGGGCCGCCCTGCTACCCCTGCCAGCGACGGCATTGCCTGCCGTGCTGGCCTGACCTCAACGGAGAGAAACCATGCAACAACACCTTCCGCGGCGGCTGCAGCCGGCGCTGGTCATCGCCCTGCTGCTGGCGGTCAGTGGATGCGCAAGCATGCAGCATGGCCCTGGCTGTGCGCCGCCGCCTGGCCCACAGGGGGGGCCGCCGGGGCCGCCGCCCGGCCCAAGGCATGGGCCACCGATGGACCCGGTGTTCGCCAAGGCCTTCGAGGCCTGCGCGGCCGAGCAGGGCAGGCCGGTGGATCGGGGCGAAGAGAACGCCGATCACGCTGCCGCGCCGCCGCAGCTTGACCGTGATGCGATGGATGCCTGCCTCAAGGGCAAGGGCATCCAGCCGCCCGTCGCACCACCTGGACCGGAGCGACGCGGCTCCTGAGTTTGCCTGCGTGTTGACGATCCCCGTCATCCGGAGATGACGGGGCAATCGGAGGGAACCTGCCAATCCGGCGCGACGGCGCTAGACTCCCGCTCACCACAGCGGGAGAAGCAGCATGAGCGACACGGCAGAAGAGATTGTCTTCCACACCAACCCGATGTCGCGCGGCCGCATCGTGCGCTGGATGCTGGAGGAGCTGGGCCAGCCCTATCGCACCGAAGTCATGGTGTACGGGGAAAGCATGAAGTCGCCGGCCTACCTGGCGATCAATCCCATGGGCAAGGTGCCGGCCATCGTGCACCGCGGCGTAGTGGTGACCGAAGCCGCGGCGATCTGCGCCTACCTGGCCGATGCGTTCCCCGCGGCGGGGCTGGCGCCGGCATTGGACGATCCGCTGCGCGGCAGCTACCTGCGCTGGTTGTTCTTCGCGGCCGGGCCGGTGGAGGCTGCGGTCAGCGCCAAGGCACTGGGTCTGCTGGCGCCGGCCGACAAGGCCGGTACGGTGGGCTATGGCAGCTTCGAGCAGACCATCGATACGCTGGAACAGGTGGCCGCATCGGCATCGCCATGGCTGCTGGGCGAGCGTTTCAGTGCCGCCGATGTCTACGTCGGCAGCCAGATCCTGTGGGGGCAGATGTTCAAGAGCATGCCCGCACGCGATGCCTTCGCCACGTATGGCGAACGCCTGCGTGCGCGTGCGGCCTGGCAGCGTGCTGCCGCGCTGGACGATGCACTGATCCCACCGCGGGCGTGAGCACATCGCGCCGGATGTCCTTGCCGCCCCGCGCGTTGCTGGCCTGCGTGTTCGCGGCTGTGATCGCGTGCCCGGCTGCTGCAGCCGAGCTGGCATCGCTGGATTGGTTGTTGGGCAGCTGGCAGCGCACCGGTCTGCCGGCCGACCGCAGTGGTGTTGAACGGTGGCGCAGGCAAGGTGATGCGTTCGAAGGCGAGGGCCGCAGCTACCGCGACGGTGCGCTGCGGTTCCAGGAGCGCCTGCGCATCGTCGCCGAGGGCGCGCAGCTGTACTACGTGGCCGACGTGGCCGGCAATCCGGCACCGGTCCGGTTCCGGCTGGTGGCGCAGGGCGGGCAATCGGCGGTGTTCGAGAATCCGCAGCATGATTTCCCGCAACGCATTGCCTACCAGCGCAATGGTGAGCAGCTGACGGCTACCGTTTCTGCTGGTGAACGTATGCAGGTATTCCAGTTCACGCTGTCAGCGCCGCTGTCCGACTGAGCACGCGGCGGCCCTCACGGCGGCCACGTTAGAATCCGGGCTTGCCGAAGAGGGATGCCCGGTGTCGCCATTCAACCTGTTCCAGCGCCTGTCGCAGGCACCTACCAACCCCAGGGCCGAGCCGGTGGCACGGACCTTTGATGTGGCCGAGCTGTACGAAGGGCCGGTGCAGTTGGGTGAGGGCGCAGCTGCAGCGCCGTTGGCGCTGGACGAGAAGCTGCGCCAGGCCTACTTCTGGATCGTCAACAACGCGATCATCAGCCCGCATTACGACATCGAGTACCACGACGGTCCCTCGGCCAGCTTCAGTGTCGGTGACACCCGGCGCACGTTGACCCTGCCGTCGGCGCAGAGCTATTCCAGTTACGTGCTGCTGCCGCTGCTGACCTTCGCCACCCGCCGCAAATGCCTGTTCGTCGGTGGCCCCGGCCGTGGCAAGACCGCCAGTGCCATCCTGATGGGGGTGCTGGCCGGTTACCCGGTACGCGAGGTGCGTCGTGCCATGCAGCACGGTCATCCGCAGATGACCATCGCCGACCTGCTGGGCAATCCGTTGCCTGCCGACCTGGTCGCCGCACAGGACATGTCGCAGATCCGTATCGCCTGGCGCAGTTGGCTGGGCATGCGGGTCAAGATCATCGACGAGTACAACCGCATCCCCACCCGTACCCAGAGTGCGCTGCTGACGGTGATGGGCGACAACTATGCCGAAGTCCTCAACCAGGTCTACGAATGCCCGGAGTCGGCGTGGTACCTGACCGCCAACGATGATCGGGGCGGTGGCACCTACCAGGTGATCGAGGCCCTGCGCGATCGCATCGACGTGGTGGTGCAGGCGCTGGCCTTCAATCCGCGCTTCCTGGACGAGATGCTGCTGCGCATCGAGCAGAACATCCGCCCGGAGGAAGTGGTGCCGCGCGAGATCATCTTCAGCGAGCAAGAAGGCGAACAGATGCTGCAGCAGATCCGTGCGGTGGAGGTGCCGCAGGATGTGCGCAGGCGCATCGAGTTCTTCAGCAGCCAGTTCGAGTTGATGGAAACCGCCGGTGCCCAGTTCGAGTACCTGACCAAGGACACCGTGCGCCTGGCCGGCGTCGATTGGGCGCAGGCCATTGCCGCCGACTCCGGACGTGACCGCATGAAGGACCTGGGCTGCCAGACCCGCAACGGCTTATCGGTGCGCAACCTGATGACCTTGCTGATGTTTGCCAAGGCACTGGCCTGGTTCCGCGGCAATGCGGCGGTGGCACTGGAGGATGTACGCCAGGTGCTGCCGTTCGTGCTCAACGACAAGCTGCAGCCCGATCTGGATGCGCCGTTCTTCGCCCTGCCGGAAAACGCTGCTTACCGCAGTGATCGGCTCAGCTGGCTGCGCTGGTTGTTGGACAGCGCCAACGCCGAATACGACCGATTGGATCTGGATCGCAACGATCCGGTCGGCGAGCTGTCGGCGCAGTTCGCACGCGGGCTGGATGGCGTCAGCGAACGTGAAACGCGCGCGCGCCTGACCCGCATCGAGCGGCTGGTGGAGGAGCGGGTGAAGGGCCGCAAGCTCTACGGCCATCTCTACGACGATCTGCTCAAGCTCAAATACCTGCACCAGCGCTATACCAACTACCTGCATTGGCAGCAGGCCCGCTGAGATGCTGTCACCCGTATTGACCGGACTGCTGGCCAACCGTCGCAGCCTGCTCAACCAGCACGTTGCGGCAGCACGGCAGCGCTGGCCCACGCTGGATACCGCCGCGTTCTCGGTATTTGTGGCGCAGACCCTGGACCCGCTGTGCGTGGCGCTTGCCGCTGCTGATGAAGCCGCGATGCCCGCAGCTACCGAAGTGGCCTTCGAGCTGGGCCTGGCGCTGGTGGGACAGGGCCTGGCCGGGCCTGCGGCGCGGCTGCCGTGGGTGGATATCTGCTGGCAGCAGCTGGCGGAGCCGGCAGCGCGGCTGATCGCCGCTGCGCCATTGGAAACACTGGGTGCACTGAGCAATGCGGTCGTGCGCATGCACGAAGTGCCCGGTGTGCGCGTTGACGCATGGTTGCAACGCATGCGCGCATTGGCAGCGCGCTGTGACAGTACCGTGCAGCTGCGCAGCGTCGGTGCGCTGTGTGCCTGGCAGGCCGGCATGGCACACCTGCGGGTGGCGGCGTTGGCGCAGGCCGATGGCTTGCCGCCGGCATTGGCCGCCGCTGCGCTGGGTCTTGAAGAAGCGGATTGGCCCGCTGCGCGCAAGCAGCTGGACGGCGCGCGTTGGTGGCACCCGCGCGGCGCTGCCGCGATCAGCCAGGGACAGACCGTGGGCGGCTTCACCGGCTTGGGCGGCCCGTTCGCAACACCACCGGAACTGCGCGCCAGCGACGAGGGTTTCATCGCCCGCAGTGGCGAACGCCATTTCCTGCTGATCGCCGATGCCTTTGGTGGGGTGGTGCTGCCGGCCAGCGCTGCGGAGTTTGCCGCCGCACGCGCGACACCCGCCGCGCAGCTGTCATTCGACAGCCAGGGCGCGCTTATCGGCACCACGCGCATCCGCTACGCCGCGCCTGCCGATGGGCTCGCCGCAGTGGCAGGCCCGGCAGGTATCGCCTTGTACTCGCCGTGGTCGCATCAGGTGCGGCTGTTGCCGGGCGTGGCATGAGCAGCGCCGCGCAGCAGACAGTGCTGGCCAACTGGCGTGCCGCCTGGCCGCAGGCCTTGGCCGACTGGAGCCGTTTCACCCGGTTGCAGGACCCCCGCCTGTGCGATACCAGCGTCGAAGCTGCGAAGGAAGGCCTGAGCGGCAGCTTCGCGATGATCCGGCTGGCCGACCAGCGGGTGGTGATCGATCTGCCGCAGGTGCTGCGCCTGGGCCTGCAGGACCACGCCCGCGAGATCCTCGCCCACGAGATCGGCCACCACGTGCTGGCACCGGCTACCGCCACCGATCATGCGCGGCTGCTTGCGCGTATCCGCCGTGCCCTGCCCACGCTGGAAGCGCACGCACCCATGGTGGCCAACCTCTATACCGACCTGCTGATCAACGACCGCCTGCAGCGCCAATGTGGCCTGCGCATGGCCGAGATCTACCAGCGTCTGGCCAGCGTTGCCAGCGGCAGCTCGCCGCTGTGGCAGCTGTACATGGGCATCTATGAGCAGCTGTGGCAGCAGCCGGCCGGCAGCCTGGGCGGGCCAGCCGTCGAGGACGCCGGGTTGCGCGGTGATGCCTGGCTGGGCGCGCGGGTGATCCGCACCTATGCCGGCGAATGGATGGAGGGTGCTGGCCGCTTCAGTGCGCTGTTGCTGCCGCACCTGCTGGAGACGGTAAGCGATGCGCGCGTGGAAGCGCTGATGGATACCCGCCATGCCGGCCGGGGCAGCCAACCGGTGGGGCTGGATCGTCTGGAAGACGACGAGCTGGCGCCGGTACTGCATCCCGCGCTCGACCCGCGTATTACCGGCGAGGACGAGGCGGGCACGGACGACGTGGTGTCGGCGCCGGCGCCGGCCGCCAGCACGCCCGGCCACGGCCAGACCCGCGAGCCGTTCGAGTACGGCGAGATCCTGCGTGCAGCAGGCTTGGACATGGACCCGCAGCAGTTCGCCGTGCGCTATTACCGCGAACGTGCGCTGCCGCACCTGATCCGCTTCCCGGTGAGCCCGCAACCGCAGTCCCAGGAACTGGAGCTTGAAGGCCTGGAGCCCTGGGAGCCCGGCGATGCGCTGGATGCGGTGGATTGGCTGCAGACGCTGATGCAGTCGCCGACGGTGGTGCCGGGCGTGACCACGGTGCAGCGGGTGATGGGACCGGCGCCGGGCAATGAACCTGCCAACGAACCGATTGACCTGGACCTGTACGTGGACAGCTCCGGCTCCATGCCCGATCCGCAGCAGGTCACTTCGTGGCTGACCCTGGCCGGCGCGGTGATCGCCTTGTCCGCTTTGCGTGCGGGTGCACGTGTGCAGGCCACGCTGTGGAGCGGCAAGCAGCAGTGCCTGCATACCGATGGCTTCGTGCGCGACGAAGACGACATTCTCAAGGTGCTGGTGGGCTACTTTGGTGGCGCAACCGCTTTCCCCATCCATCGCCTGCGCAGCACCTATGCGCAGCGCCCGGCGGGCGCGCGGGCGGTGCACATTCTGCACATCTCCGACGACGGCATCACCACGATGTTCGAGCAGGACGAGCGTGGCAACAGCGGTTGGGACGTTGCCGCGCAGGCGCTGCGCGCTGCCCGTGCCGGCGGCACCATGGCACTGAATCTCTACAGTCCTTTGCCGGCCACCTTGGCTGGCGCCAAGGGCTGGACCGCCGATCTGCTGCGCGCCCGCGAGCAGGGCTGGGATATCCACGTGGTGCGTGACATGGCCGATCTGTTGGCCTTCGCGCGCGACTTCAGCCAGCGCCATTACCAGCAGCCGGGGGTACGGCCATGACGGACACAGGAACCCATCCACCGATGCGCACCCATGCAGCCCTGGACGTCCTGCTGCGGCGCCTGATCGATACCCCGCCGGACTTCCTCGATCCGCCGCGGCGTGGTCGCGAAGGTCAGTTGCAGGTGGCTGCGGTGGTCAATGACGTGCTTGCCCTGTACGGCGTCGGTTTGTCAGCGACCTTGCAGGCCAGCCTGTCCGGGCAGTTGGCGGCGGTCAGCGCCAACCAGCTCAGTCTGGCGGCGGTACTTGCCTGGTTGCTGGCCGATGAGGGCTGGCAAGGCCTGGACTTCCCGCGTGAGCACCTGCTCACCCTGTTCGCCGACGCGCTGCCCGCATTGGCGGCCGAAGCCACGGTGAACCGCTACCTGCATGACCCGGACCGGCGCGAGGAGCTGGTGCGCACTGCCATTGCCCGTCTGGACCTGCTGCCGGCCGGCGAAACCGCCGCCCAGGCGGCCGACCGCCTGGCCAGCGTCAGCAGTGTCGAGCGCCGGCGCCTGCTCGAGGCCAGCCGTGCCGCCGAGGCCCGGGCCCGCGCCATCCGCGAGGCGCTGGCGCGCAAGGCCGCCGAGGAATCGGCAGACAAGTGGACGCGCGAGTGAGCCACACGCCACACGACGGCGAGCGCTATCCCACCTTGAGCGCGGCCGGCAGGGCAATGCTGCAGCGGATGCGTGAGCACCCTGCAGCGCCGCGTTATCGCAACCAGAGTGGCAACCGCCTGTTGGCCGAGGAGGTACAGCAGCTACGGCAGTACGAACGCGACATCCTGGGCGCGGATTTCCAGTGGCAGCCTGGCTCGGCACCGCCGTGGCTGGCGGGCTTCGTCGATGAGGTGGTGGCACAGGTGCCGTACTTCCGCGCGCGCGGGCGTGCCCCGCGCTTCGAGGACATCGCCACCACCCATCGCGGTGACCTGGCGGGTGATATCGCCCAGTTCGTCCCCGATCCGGTACCGCTGCAGCGGATGATGAATTTCCGCACCACCGGCACCACCGGGCATCCGCTGGTGCTGCCCTCGCATCCGGTGGTGGCCGCACGCTACCTGGCCTATCACAAGCGCGCATTGGCCCGGTTTGGCGTGCAGCTGCGCAATGGCCAGGGGCAGATGGGGGTGATGCTGCTGGGCATGCAGCAACGTTGTTTCACCTATGTGTCGGTGACGCCGAGCATGGGCGAATCCGGACTGGCCAAGATCAACCTGCATCCGGACGAGTGGCGGCATCCGGATGACCGTGCGCGCTATATCGATGCGCTGCAGCCGGAAGTGATCGCCGGCGATCCCATTTCCTTCGCCACCCTGCTTGAGCTGGCACCGCGCCACCGGCCGCGCGCCCTGCTGTCGGTGTCGATGGCCTTGTCTGCGGGCCTGCGCCAGGACTTGCAGCAGCAGTTCGGTTGCCCGGTACTGGACATCTATTCGATGAACGAAGCCGGTCCGCTGGCCGTGCATGACGCCACTGCCGGTGGGCATGTGCTGCTGCAGCCGGGCATGTACGTGGAAGTGCTGGACGACGATGGCAATGCGCTACCCACGGGTGAAGTGGGCGAGATCACCCTGACCGGTGGCTTCAACTTCTGCCTGCCGCTGCTGCGTTATCGCACCGGCGACCGGGGCGCCCTGGTCATGCAGGGACGGCAGCCGATGATCGTCGACCTGCAGGGCAGGCGACCGGTACGCTATCGCACCCAAAGTGGCCGCTGGATCAACAACATCGACCTGACCCACGCCCTGGCGGCGCTGCCGTTGTCGCGCTTTCGCGTGCATCAGCACCGCGACGCTGCGGTGAGCCTGTATCTGCCGCTTGCCGAGATGGCGCATGCGCAACCGGCGCAGGCGGCGTTGCAACTTACCTTGGACGGCCTGCCGGTGCAGGTCGTGCCGATGCATGCGGAGGACAAAGTGCTGCAATACACCACCGATCTCGATGAAGGCCTGGCCGCATGACCGGGCTGGAAATCGCCGCCAACGCCTTCGCCACCGCGTCCATCCTGTGCGCCGCACGCAACAGCGTGCATACCTGGTGGACCGGCATCATCGGTTGCTCGCTGTTCGGCCTGTTGTTCTGGCATACCCAGTTGTATGCCGATGTGCTGCTGCAGGTGTTCTTTGTGGTGGCGAGCCTGTTTGGGTGGTGGAACTGGCATGCCAGTGCCAGTCATTCAGCCTTGCCGATCCAGCGCACGCCATTGCGCAGCTTCATGCTGATGGGCGCCGGTGCGTTGCTGGCCGGTGCCGGCTACGGCCTGGTACTGCACCGTTTCACTGACGCCTACGCACCGTTTGCCGACTCTTCGGTGCTGTGTCTGTCGGTGCTGGCGCAGCTGCTGCTGATGCGCCGGCGCATCGAAACCTGGCCGGTGTGGGTGCTGGTCAATACCATCGCGGTACCGCTGTATGCCTCGCGCGGGCTGACCCTGACCTCCGTGCTGTATGCCGCCTACTGGATCAATGCCTGGCTGGCCTGGCGGCACTGGCGGAAGTTGTGGCGCACGCAGGGCGCGCAGGCATGAGCATGCCGCGCACCGGCCTGGTGGTGGGCAAGTTCTGCCCGCTGCATCGCGGCCATCAGCTGCTGCTGGACCATGCGCAGGCCGCCTGCGCGCAGCTGATCGTGGTCAGCTATACCAAGCCCGAGTTCGCTGGAATGGATCCGCAGCGGCGTGAACAGTGGCTGCGCAGCCTGTACCCGGGCGCCCAGCACTGGGTGCTGGACGATGCGCGCCTGGCTGCGCACTGCCAGCGGCTGGGCCTGCCCACGCGCGTTCTGCCGGACAACGACGCCAGTGATGAAGTGCACCGGCTGTTCATGGCCTGGTTGCTGCGCGAGGTGATCCGCCAGCAGGTGGGTGTGGTGTTCAGCAGCGAGGACTACGGCCCCGGCTTTGCCGAAGTGCTGTCGCAGCAACAGCAGTTGCGTGGCGGCGACGCGGTGGCGCATGTGGCGGTGGACCCGACACGGCGCACGGTACCAATCTCGGGCACGGCGTTGCGTACCGATCTGCATGCACAGCGGCAGCAGCTGGCACCGCAGGTATATCGCCACTTCGTCAAGCGGGTGGTGTTGCTGGGTGGCGAGTCCACCGGCAAGTCCACGCTGGCGGTGCGCTTGGCCGAACGCTGTGGCAGCGTGCATGCCGCCGAGTACGGCCGGGAGCTGTGGGAGGCGAATAATGGCCAGCTGCAGGAGGCCGATCTGCTGCATATCGCCCAGACCCAGATCGCCCGCGAGGAGACCCTGCTGGAAACCGCCAGCACCTGGCTGGCCTGCGACACCTCGCCGCTGACCACCTTGATGTATGCACAGGCCATGTTCGGGCGTGCCGACCCGCTGCTGCTGGCATTGTCGGCCCGTCATTACGACCTGGTGTTGCTGTGCGCGCCGGATGTGCCCTTCGTGCAGGACGGCACGCGCCGTGATGCGGATTTCCGCCGCTGGCAGCATGGCTGGTACCTGCGCGAGCTTGAAGCGCGCCAGCTACCTTATCGCCAGCTGCGCGGCAGCTGGCAGCAGCGTGAAGCGACTGCATTGGCGGCGATGGCCGAGCTGCAGCAGGCTGGACATCAAACCGCTGTGGCGCTGCCGGTTCAGTAACGCGCCGCCGTCAGTGGTGCATCGGCCCATTGCCAGGCGGCTGCTTGCTGGCGTTGGGTTTCGGCAGCCGCTTCTTTCTGTCCCAGTGCCTGCTGCGCCTGTGCCAGCCCCTGCAGGGACCAACCGTTGGCGGGGTAGGTTTTCAGGTCCTGATCGAAGGCGGCGCTCGCACCTTTGGCATCGCCGGCTTCCAGTAGCGCGGCCCCCAGATAGGGGCGCACCGGCAAGGGCCAGTCGGCAGGCTCGTTGTAGGCCAGGGCATCCTCGGCATGCACCGCCTCGCGCAGCGCGGCCACCGCTGCATCGTGCTTGCCCTGGGTGCGCAGCAGCTCGCCCTGCAACAGCGCGTCGGCTACCCGCAGCACGCCATCGGCATGATTGATGTCGAAGAAGCTGATCTGTGCCATCGCCGGGTCGGCGGCGATCGTGTGCAGTGCGTTGGCCTCGGCCAGTGCCTGCTCCAGGTTGCCCTTGCGCGCCTGCGCCATGCCACGTGCAAAGTGGCGTATCGCAGCGGGGTAGGGCAGTTCCGCTGCGGCAGGCGTGTCCGCGAGGATCGCTTCCCAGTCGCCAAACCGCACCTGGGTGAGCAGTGGCGTGACCACGAACTGCTGCATGAACTGCATTGGCGCCTCGCCCATCACCTTGCGGTCGGCGCGCGCGGCGGTCTGCTGCGCGGCCTGCAGTGACAAGGTGCGCGAGCCGGTCAGGCCGGTGGTCATCGTCGCGAAATGCCAGTTGTGTGGCACGTAGCCCAGCGGATAGACGCCGTTGCTGCCACGGCAGACTGCAAGGAAATCCTTGTCGGCGGTAGTGGCGGAGAGATTGGTCATCGTTGCATCGTGGTATCGGCCTACACGGATGTAGATATGCGCAGGCATATGCACCAGGTGGCCGGATCCTGGGGCCAGCGCCGCCAAGGCATCGGCGTGCGGCTCGGCACGCTTGGGCTCGGGCGAGGATTCCATTGCGTGGATGTAGTAATGCATTGCCCCGATATGGCGCGGGTTGCGCGCCAACACGCGCTCCAGTTCGCCTACCAGGGTAGGCGTGTATGCACCGGGCTTGCCGTCCTGCCAATAGGCCCACGGCGAGAGGTCCATCAGCGCCTCGGCATACAGCGTGGCTGCATCATCGTCCTGCGGATACTGCGCCACGACCCTGGCCATTGCTTCGGCATAGCGACGGTCCAGTGGCTGCCGGTCTTCCGGTGCAGGATCGGCATAGCGCTGCTGCAGCGCTGCGATCAGGGCCTGGTCCACCGGCCGCGCGGTGCTGGCCAGGTGGCTGGCACGCACCGCCAGCGCGGCGGCGTCCTTGGCCACGCTCGGGTCCATCGGCATGTTGATGTTGGGGCCCAGCACCAAGGCCTGGCCCCAGACGCAGATGGCGCAGGCCGGATCCAGCCGCGCGGCCTCGGCAAATGCACGCCCGGCTGCCTCGTGGTTGAAACCATAGGCCAGGCGCAGGCCTTGGTCGAAGTAGCGCTGTGCCAGCGGCACCTTGCTGCCGATGTCGCGGTGCAGGTCGCCGAAGGTTTCGAACAGCGGCAGCTCGGACGGCTTGGCTGCGGCTTTCGCGTCGGCTGCAGCTGGCGGCTTGCTGGAATCGCAGGCTGACAGAAGCAGGACTGCGATCAGGGATGGAAGCAGCAGGGACAAGGATCGGGTGACCATTGTGGCTTCTCCGGGCAGATGGGGGCGAAGATACTGCTGCCCGCAAGCGCGCGTCGACAGGGTTCACGCGCAAATGCCGTAAAAAAAGCAGTACCGGAAATCGCAATTACAGAGCGCTGCGAACGGCCCTGGTTCAACGCCGCTGGTTGCTGCAGCGGTGCAGACAGGTTTCACGCGTCCCGGCAGGCGTCTGCCGATCTCCCCAGGCCCAGAAAAAACTCATGGCTCGGCCCAGTTCTTCGCATTTGTGGCATTGCCGATCCGCGCACACAGTGGCAGCCACTTCCAGAGCAGGTGCAGCAATGAACGCAGGGCAGGGCAATGGTTGGCGCGCACGGGTGGCCGCGCTGCTGATCAGCGGATTGATGGCCAGTACGGCATGGGCCGCTGATCCACCGGCATGGACGGCAGCGACCGAACCCTTCCAGATTGTCGACAACGTCTACTATGTCGGCAGCCAAGGGCTGGCGGCCTATCTGATCGTATCCAGGCAAGGCGCCATCCTGCTCGATGCGACCTTGGCGGAAAACGCCGGCCAGATTGAACGCAACATCGAAGCCGTCGGCGTTCCGTTGCGTGATGTCCGGCTGCTGATCAACAACCATGCCCACGCCGATCATGTCGGCGCACTGGCGCAGCTCCAGCGTGATACGGGCGCGCGCGTGCTCGCCAGCGCCGGCGACCGCTGGGCACTGGAGAACGGCCGCAACCAGGGCGACACCAACTATGGCGTACAGCCGTTTGCGCCGATCAGCGTGGATCAGGAAGTTGCCGATGGGCAGACGATCCAGCTGGGCGAGGTCGAGCTGACGGCGCATCTGACCCCGGGCCATACCCGTGGCTGCACCAGCTGGAGCATGACGGTGAATGATCGCGGCACGCCGCGCCCGCTGCTGTTCCTGTGCAGCATCACGGTCGCCGGCAATACCTTGTTCGGCAACAAGGGCTATCCGGCCATTGCCGGGGATTTCGAGGCGACATTCGCAAAGCTTGCCGGTATGAAGGCGGATATCGTGCTCAGTGGCCACCCGGAGATGACGGATGTTTTGGGGCGCCAGCAGCGCAGGCAGGCGGGTGACGCGGATGCATTTGTTGAGCCGGGATTGCTGCAGACGATGGTGTCCGACTACCGCTTTCGCTTCGAGCAGCAGCTTGAGAAAGAGAGCAGCGTGGTTCGTTGAGCCCTCGCACCTGCGCAATGGGGGCGGACGCGGCTCTGGCGGGTGATTCCGGCGTCGGCAAAACGTGTGGTGTTTCAGAGAGCAAAGGATTCCAATATGTCTCGCCCAGCTCCCCTTCGTTTCATTTCACTGCTGTTGCTGGCTAGCGCATCGGGCAGCAGCGCTGCCGGTGCGTTGGGGCAGCCCACGGTTGCCAAGCCCTCCGTCGATGCAACGGAACAGCCGTCGCCTGCCATCGCCTACTCGCGGGAGGTGCCTCTTTGGCCCGAGGGCTCGCAGGTGCTGCTCGACGGCATCAACGCGCTTGCCCATGAACCCTGGGCCTGGACCCGGCCAAGCTATCTCGTGTACTCGCCCCGGCACAATTCGTCGCGGGCGGCGGTGCTGGTATTTCCCGGCGGCGGCTACAAGGCGTTGGCGATAGGGCCCAACAGTACGCTGGGGCTGCATGGCTCCGATGTCTGCAAGTGGCTGACCGATGCTGGCATCACCTGCGTCCTGGTGAAGTACCGCGTGCCGAATACCGGTTGCAACTGGAACAGTGAGACCCGGCGGCATGAGCAGCCCGCGATTCCGATGGCGCTGCAGGATGCGCAAAGAGCGCTGTCGCTGGTCCGCTACAACGCGCAGGCATATGGGGTGGACCCGGACCGGATTGGGGTGATGGGGTTTTCCGCAGGGGGGAATCTTGCGGTGCTTTCCTCGACGGGTTTCAGGCAACGCGCCTATGCGGCCATCGACGCGGTCGACCAGGTCAGCAGTCGCCCTGACTTCGCAATACCCGTGTATCCCGGCCACCTGACGATGGAGCACAAGAACAAGACGCCCAAAGCCGTCGCCGCGCAGGAGCTGAACACCGATATCGAGGTGTCTGCCACGGTGCCGCCCACGCTGCTCATCCATGCCAAGGATGACCCGGTCGATCCATCCTATTATTCGGAGGTGTATGCCAGGGCGTTGCAGCGGGCCGGCGGCAGTGTGGAGCTCAGGCTCTATGAAAGCGGCGGCCACGCCTTCGGTGTCCGCAAGCAGGGCAAGGACACGGATCGATGGACGGAAGATGCGCTGGCGTGGTTGCGCGGCATCCATGCCCTTTGAGCGCTGGTGCAGGAGCGCAGATGGAGCAGGACCGGCACGTCAGTTGTTCGATCTCAATAGATCCAACTTGACCCGTGATTTTTCGTCGCCCAGCGCGGCACCGCGTTCCAGTAGTGCCAACGCAGCGGCGCGGTCGCTTTTGCCACTGCGTTCCAGTCGCATGATCGCGGCATTGTAGGCGGCTACCGCGTTTCCCATTTCGGCGGCATGTTCAAAACCGAGCAGCGCCTCATCAGGACACAGCAGGAAAATATCCTTGCCGGCGGCAGCGCGCATCTGCACGTAGGCGTCGCCCGGTGCGGCGTTCTCCGGCAATTGCGCAGGCCAGCCTGCGACCAGGGAGACCAGCAAGGGTTCACCCTCTGAAGCGGAATAGGAACCGGCTCCTTCGCGTACGGTGAACGCCTGGCGGGTGGTGTGACGCGTGCCATCCTTGTTGAGCCACAGAAAGCCGGATTCACCGCTTACGGGAAAACCACCCAGGGCATCGGAAAGTTGTGCGGCCAATGAGGGCATGCCGGGGCTGGGTGAGACAGCTGTCCAGGAAGCGATCAGTTCGATGCGGGTGACTTTGCCGTCAAGCCCGGAGCGAACGGAGCTGGCAAATTCGTCGATGGAGAGGATGCGCATCTCTGTGTCATAGAGATGCCATGGGCTGCTGTGAATGCCGATGGTGAGGACATCATCGCTGTCTGGTATCGCTTCCATATAGTGGCCGAGCAGTTCCCCCGCGTTGCGGCATTGGTCAGGCATCTGGCTGGGGAAGCAGGTAGGCACCATGACCGAACCGGAAAGACCCAATTGCGAGGATTCGCAAGCCAGGACGGTGGGGCTGAGCAGGGAAAGTGCGATCAGGGCAGCTTTCATCGGGTGGTCCATGGCAGAGGGAGCATGTTGGCGTGAGCATGCAGGCCTTGGTTTGGCCGCGCAAGCCGGCAACCTCGGTCTTGGTCGCGGCCGTCCATCAAGTTGCGCTGGAGCATGGTTGGGGGCGCATTTGGCACTCTTGATGGCATTTGCGTCGGCTCCGAAATATACTATCCCCCAGTACAGGATATCGGGGCCGCCATGCCGCACTCGCCGGAAGAGAAAAAGAAGGTCCTGGCCCGGGTCAAGCGCATCCGTGGCCAGTGCGATGCGCTGGAGCGCGCATTGGAGGCCGGCGCGGACTGCAACCCGGTGCTGCAGCAGATCGCGGCCATCCGGGGTGCGGTCAACGGGCTGATGTCCGAGGTGATGGAGGCGCACCTGCGTGAGGAGTTTGGCCAGCCGGCGCGCTCGGATGCGCAGCGGGGCGCGCGTGTTGCCGAGATGTCCAGCCTGATCCGTTCCTATCTCAAATAATCCCGGGCGGCGCGCTGCGCTGTCTTCCGTCATTCCCGCAGGAGAACAACCATGAAATCACGTGCCGCCGTTGCCTTTGGTCCGGGCCAGCCCTTGCAGATCGTCGAGATCGACGTCGCACCGCCGAAGGCCGGCGAGGTGCTGGTCAAGATCACCCATACCGGTGTCTGCCATACCGATGCCTTCACCCTGTCCGGTGATGATCCGGAAGGCCTGTTCCCCTGCGTGCTTGGCCATGAAGGCGCCGGCATCGTGGTCGAGGTGGGCGAGGGCGTTACCTCGGTGAAGCCGGGTGACCATGTGATTCCGCTGTACACCGCCGAGTGCGGCGAGTGCCTGTTCTGCAAGAGCGGCAAGACCAATCTGTGCACCTCGGTGCGCGCTACCCAGGGCAAGGGCGTGATGCCGGACGGCACCAGCCGTTTCTCCTATAACGGCGAGCCGATCTACCACTACATGGGTTGCTCCACGTTCTCCGAGTACACCGTGGTGGCCGAAGTGTCGCTGGCCAAGGTCAACCCGGAAGCCAACCCGGAGCATGTCTGCCTGCTGGGCTGTGGCGTCACCACCGGTATCGGTGCTGTGCACAACACCGCCAAGGTGGCCGAGGGCGACAGCGTGGCCGTGTTCGGGCTGGGCGGTATCGGCCTGGCGGTGATCCAGGGCGCGCGCCAGGCCAAGGCCGGCCGCATCATCGCCATCGACACCAACCCGTCCAAGTTCGAGCTGGCCAAGCAGTTTGGTGCCACCGACTGCGTCAATCCGAAGGATCATGACAAGCCGATCCAGCAGGTGGTGGTCGAGATGACGGGTTGGGGCGTGGACCACAGCTTCGAGTGCATCGGCAACACCAACGTGATGCGTGCGGCGCTGGAATGCGCGCACCGCGGTTGGGGCCAGAGCGTGATCATCGGCGTGGCCGGTGCCGGCCAGGAAATCTCCACCCGTCCGTTCCAGCTGGTGACCGGCCGCAAGTGGATGGGCACCGCATTCGGCGGCGTGAAGGGCCGCAGCCAGTTGCCGGGCATGGTCGAAGACGCGATGAAGGGCGACATCGAGCTGGCGCCGTTCGTTACCCATACGATGGAACTGGACAAGATCAACGAAGCCTTCGACCTGATGCATGAAGGCAAGTCGATCCGCTCGGTCATCCATTACTGATCGCACTGTTTGCTGTGGGAGCGGCGTAAGCCGCCAAGCCCGTAGTTCGTCAATCGCAACCCAACCCCAAGGATTCAAACCATGCAACGACTAGAACACCGCGCCTGCTTCGGCGGCTGGCAGGACGTGTACCGGCACGAATCCAAGGTGTTGGGGTGTGAGATGACGGTGGGTGTGTACCTGCCGCCGCAGGCCGCGCACGGCCGTTGCCCGGTGCTGTACTGGCTGAGCGGGCTCACCTGCACCGAGCAGAACTTCATCACCAAGGCTGGCGCGCAGCGCTATGCGGCCGAGCACGGCATCATCCTGGTGGCACCGGACACCAGCCCGCGTGGCGACAACGTCGCCGATGCCGAGGGCTACGATCTGGGCAAGGGTGCGGGTTTCTATCTCAATGCAACGCGTGCACCCTGGGCTGCGCATTACCGCATGTATGACTACATCGTGGATGAGCTGCCGGCGTGGGTGGAGGCCAACATGCCGGCCAGCGACGTGCGTGCCATCAGTGGGCATTCGATGGGCGGGCATGGTGCGCTGACCATCGCGTTGAAGAATCCGGGCCGCTATCGCAGTGTGTCGGCGTTCTCGCCGATCGTGGCGCCGTCGCAGGTGCCGTGGGGGCAGAAGGCCTTCGCCGCCTATCTGGGCGACGATCGCGAGGCTTGGAAGGCCCATGATGCGACCGAACTGGTGGCGCAAGCGCAGGAAAAGCTGCGCTTGCTGGTGGACCAGGGCGGTGCGGATGAGTTCCTGGAGAACCAGCTGCGGCCGCAGTTGCTGCAGGCAGCGTGCGACGCGGCGGGGCATCCGCTGGAGCTGCGCATGCAGCCGGGTTACGACCATAGCTATTACTTCATCAGCAGCTTCATCGGTGAGCACATTGCGCACCATGCCAAGGCGACGCGCTGAGCCGTTGCTGGTAGAGCCGAGCCATGCTCGGCTGAGGTTCTACTGGTAACTCCGCTGCCGAGCATGGCTCGGCACTACGGCGTGCTCCCTTCCTTTCGCGCAGCGAAGGGGCTGGTAAGGCCCCTGCCGAGCATGGCTCGGCACTACGGGCAGGTTGCGTAGGCGTGGGGTGGGGATGCCGTGGCGGGGCCTGGGTCACGTTGCGGGCGTCGTGGTCGGGTTATCGTGCAGGCAATGACCTGTTCGATGGGGGATGCATGCCGCTGCTGCTGGTCCTGCTGTTCCTGGTCTGTCATGGGCTGGTACTCGCTGCAGGGGCAGGTACCGCTGGCACCGGCTCTTTCGGCTTTTTGATCGCGGCACCGTTGCTTGCCGCCGGCTGCTGCCTGTGGCGTGCCCGGCGTGACGCCGCCGCCTTGGGGTGGTGTGCGATCGCAGTGGCGATGCTGCTGTGGTCGGGTGGCATGGCCTTGAACCTGATCGATGCGCTGGCAGCGGGCCGCACCGATCTCACGCCGCGCGCCAGCATGCTGTTGTACGTGCTTTATGCCGTGCCATTGGTGTTCATCCTTGCCCGCGCGCGCTCCGAGCGCACCAGCATCAGCCTGATAGACGCGACCCTGGCGGCCTTGCTGGGCGTACTGTTCTTCGTGCATACCGGGTTCTTTGCCGACCGTGTCGACGTCGATGATGCCGCGCTGGACAACATGCGCTACATGTTCGATATCCAGAACCTGTGCATAGCCGTTTTTTCAATCGTGCGCTGGCTGGCTGCGGATACTGCAGAGTGGCGCAGCCTGTTCCGGGCATTGGCGCTGTATGCAGTGGGCTATCTGTTGGCAGCTGGCTACATCAATCATTTTTCTTCGGAAGATTCGTTCGGCGCCTACAACGATCTGTTGATCGATCTGCCCTTTCTGATACTGGCCTGGTTGGCGGTGAGGTCCGTGCGCGCTTCGAGCTTTGCGCCCAGCCCTCGCTTGTCACGCCTTGTGCAGGCGGGTGGGCCGATGATCCTGCCCTTGTTGCTGCTGGTGATTGGCACCCTGGTGGTCGACCATGCCCGGGCGCTGGCAGTGACCGGCTTCGTGGTGGCCACGCTGGGGTTTGGTCTGCGCAGCATGCTGCTGCAGATCGGTCTGCTGGAGCACCAGGCGGCCTTGGACCAGTTGGCAAGGCAGGACGGGCTGACCGGCGTGGCCAACCGCCGGCAGTTCGATGCGGTGCTGCAGAGCGAGTGGAGCCGGGCGTGCCGCAGCGGCGGTGGACTGGGCCTGTTGCTGGTGGATATCGACCATTTCAAGGCATTCAACGATGCACATGGGCATCCGGCGGGCGACCGCTGCCTGCAGATTGTTGCGGCCTGCCTGCAAGCCAACGTGCGGCGTGCCGGTGATTGCCTGGCGCGCTATGGCGGTGAAGAGTTCGCGGTGATCGTGCCCGAGGCTGGGCTCGACGATATGGCTACCCTTGCCGAGACCCTGCGGCTGGCCGTGGCTGGACTGGCGTTGCCGGAAGGGCCGGTGAGCATCAGCATCGGGGTGGGGTTCCTGCAACCGTCAAATACACGTGATGCGCGGCAGCTGCTGGCCGATGCCGATGCCGCGTTGTATGCGGCCAAGCATGCCGGGCGTAATCGCGTATGTGTGGGAACCGCACAGCTGCCGCAGCAGCCGGTCCATGCACCTCCCCCGGTAGGCGCGGCATGAGCGACAAAGCTCGCGCGGTGTTCCGGCGGCATCTGCTCGGGGATCGAAGCATGTGTCTGCGGTTGTGGGACCGGCTGCTTCGCGGCTCAGGCCGGCCCCGCCGTGGTGATGAAGTCGGTATAGGCGTAGCGGCCGTCGCGTAGCACGGTCTCGCCTTGCTGCAGTTGCAGCGGCCTGCGGAACATCGGCCCGGCGCTGACGCAGGTGTGGAACTCGCCGTTTTCGCCGCAGGGATCTACATCAGCGGGCAGCGCATCCAGCAGGGCGTGGTCAAAGGCATGGCCGGCAAAGTCGGCATCCAGTTGCGCACTGTCCACGCAACATAGCTGTGCCTTCAGGCCTGCATCGATCATCTGCCGGGCCAGTGTCGCAGTGTCGCGGCCGAACAGGGGAAACAGGGTCTGCCAGCCGAAGTCGGCGTATTGCTGCTCGCGCCATTGGCGGATGTCGGCCAGCAACAGGTCGCCGAAGGCAATGCGGGCGATGCCGGGCCAGCGCTGTTGCGCGCGTTGCAGTGCTTCATGCATCGCCGCCAGGTACAGCGCGTTGTCGCAGGCCTGGGGGATCCAGGCCTCCAGCAACGGTAGCTCGGCGGCGTCGGCCTGGGCCTGCAGCACGGTATGGCGCACGCCCTGCATGGACGAGCGCGCATGGCCTTCGGTCAGTGTGGTGAGCAGTGCGACCACCTGTACGTCATCACGTTGCTGCAGTGCGTGCAGCGCCCAGGCGGCGTCCTTGCCGCCGCTCCAGGAAAGCAGAACCGGGGTGCTCACGGCTCAGCGCACGTCGCGCAGTTCCCAGTTGTTACCGGCCAGCCAGCGCATGCGCTGCTTGAACAGGTCGCCGGACAAGGTGGTGCTGGCCACCAGGTTGATGCGCAGATCAGCCTGCTCGCCGGTCACCGTGGCCTGCGGATCGGTGGCGCCCAGGCCCGGATCCACGTCATCGGGTTCGTCCTGGGTGGCCTTCCAGCGCTCGAACAGCTCGGGCGTGCGCAGGGCGGCCTGCAACTGCTCGGCAAAGGCATCGGCACCGCTGGCGGTGAACGACAGGCGCGGGTCGGTACCGCGGGCCTTGGCCGGGTCAGGCAGCGAAATCGAGTAGTGCACGGTCATGTTGGAACTCCTTGTGGGTAAGCCAGCCTAGCGCGCCGCGTGTAGCGGCGCTGTCCACGCACGCGGGTCGTTCAGCCGAAGGTATGCGGGCCGTCGGCGAAGCCGATGGTGACCGCACCCTTGCCGACATTGACCATGCCGGTCAGGCTCATCACCGCTTCCAGCAGTTGCACGCCTTGCTGCTGGCAGGTATCGCGCAGCTGTTGGTAGCCGGGCAGGGCACGCAGCTCCTCCAACGGGCCGCCATAGCTCACGCAGACCACCGGCGTCATCAGACCCGCAGCGACGCGCTTGCCGACGAAGCCGAACAGGGTCTGCACCGCGTTGTCGAAGCCCTTGATCTTGGCCACCGGCTCGGTGTTGCCACGGTAGCCGTGCAATACCGGCTTGATGTCCAGTGCACTGCCCAGTGCGGCGCTGAACAGCCCAACGCTGCGGTCGCCCTTGTGGCGGGCGCGGGCGCGCATGTAGTACAGGTCGCGGGTGACCATGTAGCCGTGCACATTGCCAGCCACCTGTTCCAGCCGCTCGCGCATCTGCGGCACGCTGGCACCGCTGTCGCGCAGGCGCACCGCTTCCACCGCGCTCACCGCCTGCGCGGCGAACAGGTTCTGGGTATCGATCACGCGCAGGCTGAAGGGCGAGTTGTAGCCGGCCGCCTGGCGGATGGGTTTGTACTCGTTGAGGATCGCGTAGCTGGCCTGCACCGCATTGTCATGCAGCGGGCTGCGGGTGCGGGTGATGGTCATGCAGAACACCTGGTCGTAATCGGTGACCAGCCGTTGCAGGAACAGGTCACGGATCTGCGCGGCGCTGTAGGGGATGGTTTCCGCCTCCGCCCCCTGGGCAATCAGTGGGCCCTGCAGAAAGGCCAGGGTGGCCTGTTCGTCACGGTTGTCCGGCAACACGGTGTCGCCGATGCGCACGCTGATGGGTAGCAGCACCAGTTGGTGCGCATCCAGATAGCCATCGGGCAGGTCACAGGCCGAATCGACCACAATTCCTATACGCATGAAGTGCCCCCCTCAAGGCCCAACAGTTGTTCAAAGCTTGGAACCCTATCGCAATTTTGCGTTCCGGGTGCCCGCATTGTGCGGCGAACATCGCAGAACAGTCGGACTTATTTCACATTTTGCTCATACCCAGCCGCGCGGTCGGCTATTAAGCTAGCTCCCAGGCAGGGGCGTGCAACGCTCATAATGTGAAGGCATAGGGTAGGGGATGTGACCGCCCGCGAGTGGGTGGTTACCTGGGGAATGGCAATGGAAACGGAAAAATCGGTGGTGGAATTCTGGCGCGCGGCGGGTCCGCAGCGCTGGTTCGAGCGCAATGAGGCGTTCGACGCCGAGTTCCGGCAGCGTTTTGAGGCACTGCACTACCAAGCTGCACGGCGTGGCTGCGAGGATTGGCTGCATACTGCCGAGGGGGCGTTGGCGCTGCAGATCCTGCTGGACCAGTTTCCGCGCAACTGTTTCCGAGGCACGGCCCATTCCTATGCCACCGATGGGCTGGCCCGGCACTACGCCATGCGCACCATCGAGGAAGGCCTGGACCGTGAGTTGGCGCCCTTGCTGCGCGCTTTCATCTACCTGCCGTTCGAGCATTCCGAAGACCCGCATGACCAGGACCGCTCGGTGGCCATGTTCGAGGTGCTGGGGGACCTGGAGTACCTGAAGTTCGCCGAGCTGCACCGCGACATCATCCGTCGGTTTGGCCGCTTTCCGCACCGCAATGCCGTGCTGGGGCGCATCCCGACGCCGGAAGAATTGCACTTCCTAGCCGAAGGTGGCTTTGCCGGTTGATCGTCGCTGCAGCCCGCAGAAAGGGCGAGTGCGCGGATCGCAGTGGCAACGGCTATGTCTGGCATCCACCAGCGTTGGCTGACTGATTGTATGAAGGCTGCCACGTCATCAGCCAATGACGTGGCACGGGTATGTACTGCAATCCGATAGGGTGGTCATGGTGTCGGCAACATCGTCGGCTGCCTGTTCCCCGGGGGCGCTGCGCTTACCCGGGCTACGCGGATGCTGCCTTCGGCGTCCGGAGGCCGGACAGCATGCCTGCTCGGCCAGAAAAGAAAAAACGCCGGCAATGCCGGCGTTTTTTCTGGTTCTGGGCGCAGGGCTCAGTACTTGGCGATGCTGCTGTCCACTTCGTCGGCCCAAGCGTCGATGCCGCCGGTGACGTTGAACACATTGCTGAAGCCCAGGGCCAGGAACTGCGCGGCAGCCTGTGCGCTGCGGCCGCCACGGTGGCACAGGAAGGCCAGCGGGGTGTCCTTGGGCAGGGCTTCGAGCTTGGCGCGGTTGTCGCCGTCGAAGGTTTCGAACTTGCCGTTGATCGCGGCGATGGCGCGTTCGTCAGCCGGGCGCACGTCCACCAGGGTGATGCTGCCGGCGCGCAGCTGGTCGTCGGCGCTGCGCACGTCCAGGTCCTGCACCGGCTTGGGCGCGTTCGGGTTGTTGATGGCCAGGCCCTGGCCGCGGATGTCGTCCACCCAGTCGATGGTGATGCCTTCGGCGCGGCGGGCGCTGGAGGTATCGAACTGCACGCGCAGGCCGTTGGATTCGGCGGCAATGGCGTTGGCATCAAACGGTGCCAGCTGGAAGTTCGGCTGGAAGCGGGCGTCGATGCTCAGCTGCAGCGCGGCACCGGGGGCGTCGGCCAGTGCGCCCTTGAGCATTTCCACCGCGGCCGGGGTGACGGTGATCGACGGCGGGGTGCGGTCCGGGGCGGCAACGCCGAGCAGGCTGCTCAGCTCACCGCTGTTGGCCATCTGCAGGATGATGTCGCTGCCACCGATCAGTTCGCCGTCCACGTACAGCTGCGGAATGGTCGGCCAATCGCCGTACTGCTTGATGCCTTCGCGGATTTCCTGGTCGGCCAGCACGTTGACGTGGTCGAACTCCACGCCCAGATCCTGCAGCGCGCCAACAGCCTTGGCCGAAAAGCCGCATTGCGGCATGGTCGGCTGGCCCTTCATGAACAGGACGACGCGGTTGGCGCCGAGGATGGATTCAATGCGCGAACGCAGGGCGGGGTCCAGGGACATCGTGAGCTCGTGTAAGTGGTCGTAGACGTGGGCAATTCTACGCTGCATGGCATCATGGGGAATGACTGCTCCGGAAACCCTGCATCGCATTCCCGTACACCCCTGGCGCTGGCTGCCCTGGCTGATTCTGTCGCAGCTGTTGGTAGCGCTGCTGTGGTGGCGTTTTGGCTGGGCCTGGGGCCTGCCGTTGCTGCTGGCCAGCCACGCCTTGTTCGTGGTGCCGGTGTTCCTGCCCAATAGCCGGTTCTACGCGCCAGTGCTCAGCCGCCTGCCGGCTCAGACCGTGTGGCTGACCATCGATGACGGCCCCTCCGACGACACCCTGGCCATCCTTGACCTGCTGGACCGCTACGACGCCCAGGCCAGCTTTTTCATGGTGGGGGAACGTGCGGCAGCGCGGCCGGACCTGGTCCGCGAGGTGCTGCGGCGTGGGCACAGCCTGGGCAATCACAGCCATTCGCACCCGCAGGCGCGTTTCTGGGCGCTGGGGCCGGGCCAACTGGCCGCGGAAATCGGCCACTGCCAGCAGGTGCTGGGCGAGCTGGCTGGCAGTGCGCCACGCTGGTACCGCTCGGTGGTCGGCATGACCAACCCCTTCGTGGCCCCGGCGCTCAAGCGCCATGGCCTGACCCGGGTGGGCTGGAGCGCGCGCGGTTACGACGGCGTCAACTGCACACCGGAGAGCGTGCTGGCGCGGATTGCGCCGGATCTGGCCCCGGGGGCCATCGTGCTGCTGCATGAAGGTGCGGCCCACGGCCACAACCTGGCCATCATCGAAGCGGTGCTGCAGCAGCTGCAGGCGCGTGGCCTGCGTGCCCGCCTGCCGCAGGCAACGGCGTAGACTCGCCTGCCCGCCATCCGGCGGCGTCCTGGACCCCCACCATGCCTTTTTCCCAACTCGGCCTGTCTCCCTATGTGCTGCCCGCCTTGCAGCAGGCCCTGCAGCAGGCCGGTTACCTGGCGCCGACGCCGATCCAGCAGCAGGCCGTTCCGCTGCTGCTGAAAGGCCGGGACGTGGTAGCGCTGGCACCTACCGGCTCGGGTAAGACCGCCGCCTACGTGCTGCCGGCGCTGCAGCGCTTCTTCATGGCAACGCCGCGCAAGCCGCGGGTGCTGGCGCAGCTGATCCTGGTGCCGACCCGTGAGCTGGCGCTGCAGGTCAGCGATGTCTTTGCCACTCTGGGGCGTGAACTGGCGCGCCGGCCACACCTGGTCTGTGCGGTGGGCGGTGTGTCGATCAACCCGCAGATGATGGCGCTGCGTGGCGGCGCCGACGTGGTGGTAGCAACCCCCGGACGGTTGCTGGACCTGCTGGCGCACAACGCCCTGTCCCTGAAGCAGGTGCAGTCGCTGGTGCTGGATGAGGCCGACCGCCTGCTGGAGCTGGGTTTTGGCGATGAGCTGCGGCAGATCCTGGCCGAGCTGCCGCAGCGCCGGCAGACCGCCTTGTTCTCGGCCACCTTCGCCGCCGATACCGAGGCTTTGGCGGCCGCGGGACTGCAGGCACCGCAGCGGCTGGAAATTGCCGAGCAGTCGGTGCCGGACATCGAGCAGCGTGCAATCCACGTTGATTGTGCGCGGCGTGCCGAGTTGCTGCTGTCCCTGCTGGAAGACCCGCAGTGGCAGCAGGTACTGGTATTTGTGGCCAGCATCCGTGATGGCGACCGTTTGGCCGCGCAGCTGCGCAAGGCCGACATCAATGCCCAGGCGCTGCATGGCGAGCTGTCGCAGGGCCGGCGTTTCCGCATGCTGCAGGACTTCAAGGACGGGCAGGTGCGGGTGCTGGTGGCGACCGATCTGGCCGCGCGCGGCATCGACATCACCCGCCTGCCCGTGGTGGTGAACTACGACCTGCCGCGAGCGCCAGCCGATTACCTGCACCGGATCGGCCGGACCGGCCGTGCCGGGGAGAAGGGGCTGGCGATCAGCTTCGTGGATTCGGCGGCGATGGCGCATTGGCGCCTGATCTGCAAACGCCATGGGCTGGCGAATGCGACCGAGGTGCTGGAGGGCTTTGCGCCCCGCCAGGCGGCGCTGGTGGCGAGCGTGGTGGCCGACGACAACGGCGGCATCAAGGGCCGCAGGCCGAGCAAGAAGGACAAAGCGCGGGCGGCAGCGGCGGCGGCCGAAAAAGCCGGGTCCTGACAGGACCGCGGCAGCTGCAGAGCCGAGCGATGCTCGGCTGGGGCATTGCCTTGGAAAGCCGCTGCCGAGCATGGCTCGGCACTACATGCATTGCTTGGGAAGCCTCTGCCGAGCATGGCTCGGCACTACATGCATTGCTGGGAAAGCCTCTGCCGAGCGTGGCTCGGCACTACATGCATTGCCTGGGAAAGCTGCTGCCGAGCATGGCTCGGCACTACATCAGTCTTCGAAATCGGTTTCTGCGGCCGGGGCCGGCTCGGCGGCCGGGCGCGGGCTGCGCTTGACCGGCTTGCGCAGTACTTCGACGTAGAACTGGGTGTTGCCGGCGGCGACCAGTGCATCGATGGCACGGAATAGCTCGTCATAGCCGACCGGGCCGGCCGAGGCTTCGTCCACGCCCAGCTTGCTGTCGAAGCCCCAGGCATCGGCGCCGGCCGGCAGTGCCTTGCCGCGCTCGCGCTTGGTGTACTTGCGGATGTCGTGCTTGCTGGCTTCCAGCAGGCGATCAGGGTGCTTGCCTTCGAGGGCGAGGTGGTAGGTCTTCTTCACGGGAATCTCGTTGCTGCGCCAGCCTGGGGGGGGCCGGCAGGGAATGCGGACATTATCCCCGCAATCGGCTTGATGGGGGCTCAATCGCGGTGCGCGACCAGCAGCCAGTTGTTGAACGGGGTGTTGCCATACAGCGGACTGAGGTTGACCCGCAGGCCACACTGCTGCAGCACGGCCCGCAGCGCGTCGGCGCTGGGGTAGTGACGGGGCCGGAACTGCATCCAGCCGATCAGGTTGGCGGCGCGGTCACCGATGCGCGAGATGCGGCCACGCCGGGTTTCATCGGCCAATGCCATGCGCATCACCAGCCGGCCGTCGCCGTCCAGCATTGCCGCGCTGGCCCGCAACAGGGATTGCTGGGCCGGTTCCGGCAGGTACTGCAGGACATCGAGGATGGCGACGCTGCCGCGATGGCTGGGCAGGGTGGTCGCCAGATCCATGAGCTCGAAACTGCTGCCCACAAGCCCCGCACGCTCGGCGACCTTGGTGGCCCGGCGGATCTTGGCTGCGTCGTTGTCCACGCCGCGATAGGCAAGGGTCTGTTGGTCGTGGCGCAGGGCGTGCGCGAGCAGACCCAGGCCGCAGCCCATGTCCAGCAGTGGCGCAGTACTGCCACGCAAGGCCTGCAGCACGCCTGGATAAAGCGGATCGCTGCGCAGTTTGCCCAGCGTGTAGTAGTAGTCCCAGCGGTTGCCCCAGGGCCGCCGTGGTGCGAAGGCGCGGGCGATGGCGCGTGCGTCCTCGCCGCTCAGTGCGTGGTGAGCGGTATCCACCGTCACGTCGTGGAGGCTGCCCGGAGCAGGCCGGCAGCCACCGGCAACGCAGCGTCGGCCCAGCGTTGGTACATCTGTGCCGAGGGGTGCAGGCCGTCTTCGACCAGCATCGCCGCATCGTCGCCGCGGTCGCGGCTGATGCCGGTGATGTCGACGAAGGCCACGCCATAGTCACCGCAGCAGGCCTGCTCGGCGGCGTTGAAGTCGTCGATCTCGCGCGCCACCTGGGCGGCATCGCGGCCGTGCTGCTGCGCGTACGGGGTGATGCCCCAATCCGGCGTGGACAGCACCAGCACCCGCCGCGGGTCTTCGCCGGCCAGGGCAATCGCGCGCTGCAGCAGTTGCTCGAACTGCTGCCGGTATTCGGCCAGCGGCCGGCCGCGGTATTGATTGTTGACCCCGATCAGCAGGCTGACCAGGGCATAAGGACCTTCAGGGGCCTGCGCGTCGATGGCGGCGGCCAGCTCGTCGGTGGTCCAGCCGGTGGTGGCGATCACCTGCGGATCGTCCAGCTGCAGGCCCTGCGCGCGCAGCGCAGCGGCCAGCTGGAACGGCCAGGTGCCGGCGCTGGGGACACCCTCGCCAATCGTGTAGGAATCACCCAGTGCCAGGTAAGGCGTGCTGCTTGCAGTGTTATCGCTCATCGGCAGCGGTCAGCCCACTGCGCTGCGCGGCTTCAGCTGCACCACTTTGGTGACGGCTTCGGCACGGCGGCTCAGCAGCTTGTCGATGCGGCCAAATACCTCGCGCATCACGTTGGCTTCCGGTAGCAGGGTGACGCGGAAGTGGTTGCGGTAGGGCACGTTGAAGCTGGAACCCGGTACCACCAGCACGCCTTCTTCTTCCATCAGCTGCAGGGCAAAGTCGTGGTCGTCAAAGCCCTGCGCGGCAGGGCCCACCACCGCCGGGAACGCATACAGTGCGCCGGCCGGTGTCACCAGCGAGAGGTGTTCGCTGGCCGCACAGGCCTCGATCACCGCGCGGCGGGTTTCGTACAGGCGGCCACCGGGGCTGCACAGCGCGGTGATGGTGTCCGGGCCATTGACCGCGGCTTCAATGGCGTACTGGCCCGGCACATTGGCACACAGGCGCAGTGCGCTGAGCAGGTCCAGCGCGGCACGGAATTCGCCCAGTTGTTCGGTGGCGCCGGACAGCAGCATCCAGCCCACGCGCCAACCGCAGGCGCGGTGCACCTTGCTCAGGCCGCTGAAGGTCACGCAGGGATGGTCGCCGGCCAGCGGTGCCACCGGTTGGAACTGCGCGCCGTCGTAGAGGATCTGGTCGTAGATCTCATCCACCAGCAGCAACAGATTGTGCTTGCGGGCGATGGCGACAATCTTTTCCAGCAGCTCGCGCGGATAGCTGGCGCCGGCCGGGTTGTTGGGGTTGATCAGCACGATGGCACGGGTGCGCGAGGACACCAGCGTTTCCATCTCCACCGGGTCCGGCATGAAGCCATTCTCCGGGCGGCAGCGGTAATACACCGGGCGGCCATCGTTGAGGATGGTGGCGGCCGACCACAGCGGATAATCCGGCGAGGGCACCAGCACTTCATCGCCCGGGTTGAGCAGGGCGCGCAAGGACAGGTCGATCAGCTCGGACACGCCATTGCCCAGGAACACGCGGTCGGAAATCGCATCGGGCGCACCACGACGCGCATAGGCCGCGGCGATGGCTTCACGTGCCACCGGCAGGCCCTGCTGGTGGGTATAGGGGTCCGTGCGGCCCATGTCATCGGCAATGGCGTGCTGCAGGTGTTCCGGCGCACGGAAGCCGAAGTTGCCGGGGTTGCCAATGTTGAGCTTGATCAGCTTGCGGCCCTGGGCCTCCAGCTCACGCGCTCGCCGGGCCAGTTCACCACGGATTTCGTAGCGGACTTCTGACAGGCGTTCACGGGTGGCTAGCGGTTTGACAGGGCTTGACATTTTCTCAGGGCCATCAAGGGCATGGAAACCGCATGGTAGCTGAATTGTTGCGCTGCGGGGCGGGGGTGTTGGCGCGGGGATCGGGGAATCGGGAGTGGCGATTGGTTACAGCTAAAAGCAAGGCAAAGGCAGACCCCTCCCCGGCCCTCCCCTTGCCTGCGGCAAAGGGAGGGAGAAAGCCAGAGCACCCCTCCCCAACCCTCCCCTGCGCTTCGCGCAAGGGAGGGGGCGCTTGGCACCCACCCTGTACAAGGGAGGGGACGCTTGGCTCCCTCCCTTTGCCGCAGGCAAGGGGAGGGCCGGGGAGGGGGGCTCTTGCTCTGGCTCTGGCTTTGGCGCTGCCCCAGCTCCAGCTCCAGCTCTGGCATTGCCAATCCCGGTGCCCGAATCCCAGCTCTTATAGAATTGGCCGATGACTGATTCCATCGATTTTGATTCGCTCCGCCATATCGGCTGGCCCTGGCCCGGGGCTCCCGAGGATCCAGCCTGGCAGGCGGCCTTTGCCGCGCACCCGCAGGCGCGCCCGGGGCGGGTGATCGAACAGCATCGTTCAGGTTATGTCGTGGCCGATGCGCCCGATGCAAGCCTCAAGACCGAGTCGCCGCCGGAGTGGCAGCGGCCGCGTTTCCCCAGCCATGAGCGCGCGGCGGTGGGTGACTGGGTGTTGCTGGAAGGCAAGCGCATCGTCGCCCTGCTGCCGCGGCATACCTCGATCAAGCGCGGCGCTGCCGGCGAGCATTACCACCAGCAGGTGATCGCGGCCAATATCGATACCGTGTTCATCGTCTGTGGCCTGGATGCCGACTTCAACCCGCGGCGCATCGAGCGCTACCTGCTGCTGGTAGGCGGTGGCGGCGCGGCGCCGGTGGTGGTGCTGACCAAGGCCGACCAGACCGAATACAGCGAGGACGCCCTGGCGGTGCTGGAAGAACTGGCCGCACAGCAGATTCCGTTGCTGGCGATCAATGGCAAGGACCCGAACAGCGTGGCCGCCCTGCTGCCGTGGCTGGGCCCGGGCAACACCGTGGTGCTGGTGGGTTCTTCCGGTGCCGGCAAGTCGACCCTGACCAATACGCTGTTGGGCGAGGACAGGATGAAGACCAACGCGGTGCGCGACAGCGATTCACGCGGCCGCCATACCACCACCCACCGCGCGCTGATGCCGTTGCCTTATGGTGCCTGCCTGATCGACACCCCGGGCATGCGCGAGCTCAAGCCCACCGGCGAGGAAACCCTGGCCGAAGGCGGTTTTGCCGATATCGAAGCGCTGACCACGCAGTGCAAGTTCCGCGACTGTTCGCATCACAGCGAGCCAGGTTGCGCGGTGCAGGAGGCGATCGAGCGCGGTGACATCGAGGAAAGCCGGCTGGAGAACTACCTCAAGCTGCGCGAGGAGGTGGCGTTGGCAGCGGCCAAGTTGGCGCAGCGCCAGGCCGAGCAGAGCAACGAACGCAAGAAGGTGGGCCGTGGCGCGCAGTGGCGCCCGGTCGGCAAGGGCAAGCGGCGCTGAGGTTTCAGCCCGATCCAGTGAGGTGGTCGATGGACAACGCAGTGATCCACAACGATCCGGACATCGCCCACCACGCCGCGCTGGATGCGCGCATGGTGGCGGCGGTGAAGGGCATCCGCCTGCTCAGCCTCACCAGTTGGCCGGCCACCACGCAGGCGCCATTCCTGGCCAGCGTGGCACGCGGCAAGCCCGAGCTGCCGCAGGTGAACTACCCCAAGCTGGATTTCACCGACGCCCGCCGCGAATTGGCGGCAGTGATGGCGCAGGTGGATACCACCCACCCGCTGGGCAGCTACATCCACGACTCGGCGCGCAGCTGGGACCTGGCCGCCGGCCTGCTGGAAGTGCTGGGTACCTCGGCGGTGGATCACTTCTCCAGCCATCTGTTCGGGGTGCCGGACCAGCCGATGCCGGGCAATGGCCCGACCACCCGCGAAGCGGCACGGCATTTCATCCAGATCGCGCAGGAACTGGACCACGAGTTGCTGGCGCCGGAAGAGCAGGTGCCGGTTTCGGCCATTGCCCTGCAACTGCAGTTGCAGGGTGACCTGGATGAGTTCTTCGGCGGCCGCATGATCACCGTGGAACTGGACCCGGCGCTGATCGCCAAGGCGGCGGCCGGTGCCACCCGCATCCGCCTGCGCACCAGCGCCAGCTTCAGCGCCTATGACCGTGCCCAGCTTTACCACCATGAAGCGCTGGTGCACTCGCTGACCGCGCTCAATGGCCGCGACCAGGCGGTGCTGCCCAGCCTGGGGCTGTCGTCGCCGCGCATCACCGCCACCCAGGAAGGTCTGGCCACGTTCGCCGAGCAGATCACCGGCAGCATCGACATCCAGCGGCTCAAGCGCATCAGCCTGCGCATCGAGGCCATCGCGATGGCGCGCGATGGTGCCGACTTCATCGAGGTGTTCAATTACTTCCGCGGTGCCGGGCAGACCGCGGAGGAAAGCTTCTCCTCGGCCCAGCGCGTGTTCCGCGGCGTGCCGCCCAGCGGCGGTGCGGCCTTCACCAAGGACACGGTGTACCTGCGCGGGCTGGTGTCGGTGCATACCTTCTTCCGGCAGATGCTGCGCGATGAAAAGCTGCAGACCTGCCGCTGGCTGTTTGCCGGCAAGATGACGCTGGAGGATGCGCAGGCGCTGACGCCGTTGTTCGAGGCCGGCGTGCTGGCGCCGCCACGCTGGTTGCCGCAGTGGATCAACCGCGCCAATGGCCTGGCCGGCGCGCTGGCGTTCTCGCTGTTTGCCAACCGCATCCGCATGGATCAGATCAGCGGCGAATAAGCCTCAGCGGGCGTCCAGCAACTGCGCCACGGCGCGCTCACCGCTGCCCATGGCCAGGGTCCAGCCCAGCATGCCGTGGCCGATGTTGCAGCCCAGGCCATCGCCCAGGTTGCGGATGATGGGCGAAGACCATGGCGTGACCGGGCGCAGGCCCGCCCAGCTGCTTTGGATGTGATCGTAGTCGGCCGCCTCGGGCAGCGAGGCGCGCGCCTGTGCGATCAGCTGCGCCAGCCGTGCCGGCTCGGGCGTGGGGTTCCAGTCGTTGAGGTCGGCCAGCCCGGCCACGCGGATGCGCTCGCCCAGGCGGCAGAACACCAGCTTGCGCTTGGTGTCGGTGATGCTGACCTGTGGCGCATTGGCCCCGCAGGCGGCAGTGAACGAATAGCCCTTGATCGCCATCACCGGCATGCGCAGGTGCAGCGGTTTGAGCAGGGCGGCGCTGTCGATGCCGGCACAGACCAGCACGCGTTTGGCATGGAGTTGCTGCCCGTCGTCCAGCTGCAGCTGCCATTGCCCGCCGGTATGGCGCAGCGAGTGGGTGCTGGCGCCGAACCGCGCCTGCACGCCGTAGTGCTGCTGCAGGACCTGCAGCAGGCCCTGGCTGAAGCGATAGGGATCGCCTGCTTCCTCGTCGGGCGAGTACACCGCGCCAGCCAGCCACGGTGCACCGCGCAGTGCGGGCTCGATGGCGGTGGCTTCGGCGGCATCGACTAGGCGCTGCGTTACCCCGTAGGGCTGCTTGAGCGCGATCATCGCCGCCGCGCCCTGTACGCCTTCCTGTGTCGGGTACAGGTGCAGCTTGCCCGACACCGCATGGTCGAAGTCGATCGGATGCTGCTGCAGCAGCGCCTGCATCGCGCTGCGCGATTGCAGCGCCAGTTCCAGCGTGGCCACGGTATTGCGTTGCAGGCCGGCGCTGCTGGCCTGGCGCAGGAAGGCCAGGCCCCAACGCAGGAAATCCGGGTCGGCCGACCAGCGCGTGCGGAACGGGCCGTTGCGGCCAAACGCCATTTCCGGCAGCTGTTTCCAGGTGCCGGGGCCGGCCATGGCATCGGTATAGGCGTAGCTGAGCTGGGCGCCGTTGGCAAAGGAGGTGCCCAGCGCCGGGCCGCTGTTGCGGTCCACCAGCAGCACCGAGCAACCACGGCGGGCGGCGGCATAGGCACTGGCCAAGCCCACCACGCCAGCGCCGATGATGATCAGGTCATGGCCAGGGGAAACAGGGGGCACGGCAGAGGACGTCATTGGCGCAGCAGCATGGGGTGGGGAGTGCCATTGTCGCGCCAACCCGCACCGTGGGTACGGGTCTGGCGCACGGAACCGGCCGTCAGTGCGGCCAGAAGTTGAGGAAGCCGGTGATGATCAGCGCGTTGATGAAGTCGATGAAGAACGCGCCAACCAGCGGTGCCACCAGGAAGGCACGCGGTGCCGGCCCGTAACGCTGGGCCAGGCGACGCATCACCGCCATGGCGTTGGCGGTGGTGCCAAGCATGAAACCGATGAAGCCGCCGCCCATCACCGCCGCGTCGTAGTCGCGCCCCATCAGCCAGTAGATCGGTACTGCGAACAGCGCCACCACCGCCACCTGGATGATCAGGTTGACCAGCAGCGGCAGGCCCATGCCGGCCAGTTCCCACAGTTTGAGATCCATCAGGGCGATGGCCAGGAACAGTGCCAGGCAGATATTGCCGATCAGGTCGGTAGTGGGCACCGACAGCTTGATCCAGCCGGTGTAGTCATCGATGTTGCGGATGACCGCGCCCACCAGCATCGCGCCGATGTAGGTCGGCAGGGTCAGGCCCAGGCTTTCAAAGCCCTTGCCTACCCACACGCCCAGCCACATCGCCATCAGCAGTACGACGATGCTCTTGAGCGCATCGAATTCGCGCGCGGATTCGCTGGGGTAGCGGACCACGATGGCCTCTTCCTCGCCCAGCTGCGCGCCGGTGGCCTTCTGGCTGGGGTGGCGGACCTTGAAGCGCTGCATCAGCACGGTGATCACCGGGCCGCCGACCAGGCCGCCGCAGATGATGCCGGCCATTGCCGCGGTCACCGCCAGGCTCTCCGCGCCGACCAGGCCGGCCTGCTCGAAATGCCCGGCAAATGCCAGGCCGGTAGCCGGGCCACCGGTCAGGGTGGCCGAGCCGGCCAGCACGCCGAACATCGGATTGAGCCCGAACAGTTTGGCCACGCTGATGCCGATCAGGTTCTGCAGCACTGCAAAGAGGCTGCCGATCAGCAGGAACAGCATCACCTGCTTGCCGCTGACCCGCAGCAGGCGCAGGCTGGCATTGATGCCCAGGGTGGTGAAGAAGGCCACCATCAGCGGTGTCTTCAAGGTGGTGTCCAACTCGAACAGGGTGGTCTGTTGGCCATGTGCCCACCACACTGCCAGGGCCACCAGCAGGCCGCCAACCACCGGTTCGGGCAGGTTGTAGCGACGGAAAAACGGAATGGCGCGGCACAGCGCGTAGCCGGCGAACAGGGTCAGGCCGGCAAAGGCCACCGTCTGTACGGCGTCGAGATGGATCATCGGGTATTACCTTGTTTCAGCGTCAATCCCGACTTTGCCGCCCCGCGCAGTGCATGGCAACCGGGCCTATTGGCACTGGTCGCGGCTGTGGGGCCTGCCCGATCGCGGTAAAGCCGCCGAAAGCGATGCTGCCGGGCAGTGTTCGGCTGGGGCATTAGCTGTAGAGCCGAGCCATGCTCGGCTGGGCACTATCGGTAAAGCTTCTGCCGAGCATGGCTCGGCACTACTGCTGGGAAAGCTTCTGCCGAGCATGGCTCGGCACTACTGCTGGGAAAGCTTCTGCCGAGCATGGCTCGGCACTACAGATGGATTGCTGGTACAGCTACTGCCGAGCATGGCTCGGCACTACAGTACGGCGCGGGTCAATCGCGCGTTGGGCGCTTGTAGGCCACGCAGTCCACTTCCACCTTGCAGTCCACCACCATGCGGCTTTCCACGCAGGCGCGGGCCGGCGGGTTGTCACCGAAGTAATGCTTGAACACACCATTGAAAGCGTAGAAATCGCGCGCATCGTCCAGCCATACGCCGCAACGCACCACGTGCTCGGGCCCGTAACCGGCCTCGGCAAGGATGTCCAGCACATTGCCGATCACCACATGTGCCTGGTCGGTGACCGTGCCGGTGACCAGCTCGCCGTCACGCATCGGTACCTGGCCGGAGACGTACAGCCAGCCATCGGCTTCCACCGCCCGCGAGAACGGCATGTGTTGCTTGCCCTGGCCAACGCCGCCTTCGGCGCCATAGCGCTTGATGTCACTCATGGGTGTCTCCTTGCTTGATTCGGTATGCAGTCAGCCGGCAGGGCTGGCTTGCGGGGTGATGAACTGGCCCGGTCGCGCGACCACACTGTGGCCGTCATAGGCCAGGCGGCCATTGACCCAGACCGAGGCAATGCCTTCGGCAGCCTGGACCGGGTCGTGGAAACTGGCGGTGTCGCGTACCCGTGCCGGGTCGAACAGCACCAGGTCGGCGCACCAGCCTTCGCGGATGAAGCCACGTGCCCCCATCGCGAAGCGCGAGGCGGGCAGGCCGGTCATCTTGTGCACGGCGGTGTGCAGCGGGAACAGCTTTTCGTCGCGGGCGTAGTGGCCAAGCACGCGTGGGAAGGTGCCCCACAGCCGTGGGTGTGGGCGCGGATCGCGGGGCAGGCCATCGGAGCCGATCATGGTCAGCGGGTGGCTGAGGATGCGCCGCACATCACCCTCGTCCATGCCGTGGTACACCGCGCCGGCCGGTTGCAGGCGGATGGCGGCGTCCAGCAGCGGCACCTGCCATTGCGCGGCGATGTCGGCCAGCAGGCGGCCACCCTGTTCGGGCTCGGGGTCTGACCAGGTGATCAGGATGTCGTAGGCATCGGTCACCTGCTTGAGGTCCAGCGTGGACGCGCTGGCGGCATAGGGGTAGCAGTCGCAGGCAACATCCTGCTGCCGTGAGGCCTGCTGCAGGCAGTCCAGCACCTGCTGGCTGCGGCCCCAGTTGTCGATGCCGGCACACTTCAGGTGCGATACGCGGACAGCGGCCTGTGGCGCGCGCGCTGCGTTGAAGGCTTCTTCCATTGCCTCCAGCACGCCGGCGAACTCATCGCGCAGGTGGGTGGCGTAGAGGCCACCGCGGGGCAGCTCCTGCGCCAATGCATCCACCTCGCTGGCCGGCGCATGGTAGGCCGAGGCGTAAGCCAGGCCGCTGCTCAGCCCCAAGGCCCCCTGCTGCAGGCTTTGCCGCAGCTGGCTGCGCATGGCGCTGATTTCCCTGTCGCTGGCAGCGCGGTCCAGGCGGTCCATGTGGTTCTGGCGCAGGGCGGTGTGGCCGACCAGGGCGGCCACGTTCACCGCAGGGCTGGCCTGTTCCACCGCGCTGCGGTAGCTGGCGAAGTCCGGGTAGCGGAAATCCTCGGCATCGCCCAACAGGTTCATGGGGTCGGGTACGCCGTCGTGGATGCGCACCGGGCTGGCGCTGATGCCGCAGTTGCCGACCACCACGGTGGTGACGCCCTGCGACAGCTTGCTGAGCATGGCCGGGTTGCGGATGACCTCGATGTCGTCGTGCGTGTGCACGTCGATGAAGCCCGGCGCCAGCGCCAGGCCGGCGGCATCGATTACCTGGCCGGCGGCAACATCGTCCAGCGCGCCGACGGCACTGATGCGCCCGCCGGTAATCGCCACATCGGCTACCTTGCCTGCCTGGTCGCTGCCATCAAGCACCAGCGCGCCGCGGATCACTACGTCATGCATGGATCAGTCACCCAGCGGCAGGCGCGAGTCACCACCGCGGTGGCGGTCCAGCGCCAGCTTGATGCGGCGCAGGTGCTCATGGTTGGCGTTGGCATCGTTCAGTGCGGTGGTGGTGGACAGCACGTCGATCGCCAGCATCATCGCGTAGCGCGAAGCCGACGGTTTGAACACGAAGTCGGTCTCTTCGATCTGGATCGGCAGCAGCCAGTCGCTGCGCTCGGCCAGCGCGGTACCGGCCTGGGTGATGCTGCCCACGCGCGCACCATAGGTGCGTGCGATGTCCACCGCCGACACGATCTCCGGGGTGATACCGCTGACCGACAACACCACCACCAGGTCCTCCGGCCCCAGCGTGGCGGCGATGATCTTCATCATCAGCGCGTCGCTGCAGGCCGAGACTGGCCGGCCGAAACGCACCAGGCGGCTCTGCAGCTCCTGCGCGAACACCGTGGAGCAGCCACCCAGGCCGAAGATATGGATCATCCGCGACTGGCACAGTGCTTCGGCCAATTCCTGCACTACCTGTTCCTTCAGGTTGGCGATGTTGTGGCGCAGGCTTTCCTGGATGTCGTCGCAGATCTGCGCATACAGCGCAGACACCGGCGGGGCGTTCTGCTGTTCCAGGAAGCGCTTGCCTACCGCGCTGGCCGAGGCCAGACGGGCGCGCAGCTCGCGCACGTGGTCGCAGCCCAGCGCCTTGGCAAAGCGCGAGATGGCCGCCGCACTCACTTCGGCACGCTCGGCCAGTTCGCTGACGCCGTACTGGGCGGCGGCGTCCACATCGGCAAGGATGGCAGCGGCGATGCGCGCTTCCACGGGGCTGAACTCGTGCTGGCGTTGGCGCAGCTCGTAAACGATATCGAACGTGTTCTGGGACATGCTCACAGCACCATGGAAAGGGCCATCACCAGCAGCAGGGCGACGACGGAGATAAGGGTTTCAAGCACGGTCCAGGTCTTGAAGGTCTGGGCCACGGTCATGTTGAAGTATTCCTTCACCAGCCAGAAGCCACCGTCATTGACATGTGACAGCACCACCGAGCCGGCGCCGGTGGCCAGCACCAGCAGTTCGGGGTGGGCATAGCCCATGGCGGCGGCGATCGGTGCGACTATGCCCGAGGCGGTGGTCATCGCCACGGTCGCCGAGCCGGTGGCCACCCGCATCAGCGCGGCCATGGTCCAGCCCATCAGCAGCGGCGACAGCTGGAAGCGCTGCGACAGGCCAATGATCTCGGAGGCTACGCCGGTGTGGACAAGGATGCCATTGAGACCGCCGCCGGCACCCACCAGCAAGGTGATGGCGGCGGTGGGGGCCAGGCATTCCTGGGTGAACTTGAGGATCTGCTCACGGTTGAAGCCGCGCATCAGGCCCAGGGTGACGAAGCTCATCAAGGTGGCAAGCAGCAGCGCCACCACCGAGTGGCCGATGAAACGCAGGCCGTGGTTGAGGGTCGAGCCCGGTGTTGCGATCTGGTCGGCCCAGCCGCCCAGCAGCATCAGCGCCACCGGCAGCAGCAGGGTGGCCAGGGTGATGCCGAAGCTGGGCAACTGCTCGTCGGGGATGCGGCTATGACCTTCATCCAGCAGCGCCGCTTCCATCGGGTTATGCGCGGGCAGTTGCACGCGCGGGGCGACGAATTTGGCGAACACCGGGCCGGCCAGCGCCGCCGTGGGCAGGCCCACCAGCAGCGAATAGAACACGGTACGGCCGACGTCGGCGCCGTAGGCATTCACGGCCAGCATGGCCGCCGGGTGCGGTGGTACCAGACCATGCACCACCGACAGACCGGCCACCATCGGCAGGCCGACCAGCAGCAACGGCACGCCGGTGCGGCGGGCCACGTTGAGCACGATCGGGATCAGCAGCACGAAGCCGACCTCGAAGAAGATCGGCAGGCCGACGCAGAAGGCGATCAGCATCATCGCCCAATGCACGTTGCGGGTGCCGAAGCGGGCGATCAGGGTGCGCGCGATACGCTCGGCGCCCCCGGACTCGGCCATCATCTTGCCGAGCATGGTGCCCAGCGCGACGATCAGCGCGATATGCCCCAGCGTCTTGCCGACCCCTTGCTCATAAGCCGGCAGGATCTCCGGCGCCGGCATGCCGGCCAGCAGGGCCAGCCCGACCGAGACCAGGGTGACGCTGATGAAGGGGTTGAGGCGGAAGCGGGCGATCAGCACGATCAGTGCAAGGATCGACAGCGTGGCGTAGATCAACAGCAGGTTTCCGTGGGTCATGCGTAGGCCCGGTGCGGTCAGAACTGCGTGGAGACGGCGCCGACGACGCTGTGTGCGTCATCAACCACCAACAGGTGGCGCCATTTGTCGAAGGTCAGGCAGGGATGGGAGATGTCGAAGCACAGCATGTCACCCACCTGCAGGGTGTCGGTATCGTGCACCTGCAGGAAGGCGTGCTGGTCCATCATCGCGGTGATCTTCCAGTGCGCAGGTGCATCGGTGGGGGCATCGTTGCCAGGACAATGATGCAGGGCCGGGACCGGGAAGCCGGCATCGAACGCGGCATCGCGTTTGCCCAGGCCGATGATGGCCTTGCCCGGCTCTGGCCGCGACTGCACATAGGCCCACAGGCGCAGCGCGGGCTGCAGGCTGCTGCCGATCTCGCGCGCCACCGGGTTGCTGACATGGATGCGCTTGGCGGCCTGCTGGTAGATGCCCACGTCATGGGTCAGGTAGCAGCCCGGGCGCAGCACGACCTGGGCAGCATCGTCCTTGGCCAGCACCGAGAACACCTCGGCAACCAGATCGAACCAGGCCGAGCCGGCACCGCTGAGGATGGCCGGCAACTGGGCAAAGCCACCGTCGTCGCGGATCGCCTGCCACTGCGCCAGTGCCCGCTGCAGCACGGCGCGCACGCCAGCCTCGTCACTGGCCACGCCCTCGTAGACTTCCACGCCCACCAGTGCCACCGCAGCCGGCCAGCGGGCGATCTCCTGCAGCACGGCCTGGGTCTGCGCGTCATCGCGCACGCCGGTGCGGCCGCCGTCCACGCCGATCTCCAGCAATACCTTGATGGTCTGGCCGCGGCTGGCGAAATAGGCACCCAGTGCCGCCACGTTGGCGGCCGAGTCGACCACGCAGGCAAACCAGAAGTCGGGGTCCAGGGCCTGCAGGTCGGCGATCAGGGCAAAGTTGCCCCGGCCTACCAGCTGGTTGGCAAGCAGCACGCGCTGGATGCCCTCGGCATGGGCGGCCACGGTCTGCGCGGCGGTGGCCAGGGTGATGCCCCAGGCACCGGCATCGCGCTGCATGCGGAACAGGGCCGGGCTCATGGTGGTCTTGCCATGCGGCGCCAATTGGCAGCCGTACGCTTCGGCGAAGCGTCGCATCCAGTCCAGGTTGTGTTGCAGGGCGGATTGGGACAGCACGGCTACCGGCAGGCTGATCTGCTCTGCAAGCAGGCTGGGCGCCAGTTGGGCCAGGGCCGCAGGTGTCCATGGGCCACCTGCAGGCAGGCCTTTGCCAGCGAGCAGGGTGGTTTCCTGAAAGTAATTTTCCTGCATTGATCCCCGTCCTGCATGATCCGCCCCGGAATCGGGCGGCCTATTGTGTATCACAGGCGGGCTTTTATGAAAATTATTTTCTTGTGCGGCTGTCGTCCCGTCGGCAAGGCGGACAGGGCAGGGGCTAGAAGTCGAACTGGGCGCGGGCAGCGAGGGTGCCGGTACGGTCAAGCAGGCTGTCGCGCAGTTCATCACGGCGGCGGCTGTCGGTCCAGTCCAGCATCAGCCGGAAGTGGCGGGGGGCATACCAGTTGACCCCGACGGTCCAGGCCTGGGCGGCGACATCGCTGCGGGTGTCCGGCCACTGGCGGCCGTCGATGCGATCGTAGCGGGCCACCAGTTCCCAGGCCCCTCCGGCACGGGCGGGCTTGAGTTGGACAAAGCGGCCTGCCTTGGCATCGTAGGCGCGCGGTTCGCCGGTCAGCAGCCAGCTGCCCTGCAGATAGCCTGAACGTATCTCGGCCTTGTGCTGGCCATCGTTGTAGCGGGCGCCACCGTACTCGGCCTGCCATGACCACTGTTGGTGCACGCCGGCCGCCTCCAGCCCGAACTTCTGCGCGGTCACGTCGCGTCCGCTGTGGAAATCCAGCAGGGTCAGGCGGCTGTTGTCGCCGAAGTAGCCGGCCGAGCGGGGCTGCAGGCGCAGCGCCGCTGCGCCGTCGCTGCCGGGATTGTCGTAGTACTCACGGGCCACGGCGGCGCCGAAGTGCAGCACCTGGCCCGGTGTTTTCCATGGTGCGTAGCCAGCGCGGGCGCCGAAGCCGCGGCCCTTGACCTTCCAGGCGTCGATGCTTTCCAGGCTGTATAGGCTGCCGCTCCAGAACACCTGCTGATCGTAGCCGGTGATGCCCAGGCCGAGCCGGTAAGTGGGGGCCAGGGTCTGCGCCAGCCAACTGCGCTCGATGGTCGGGATATGGTTGGTGCTGGCACGGTCGTCGAGGGTGAAGTACTGCTTGAACTGCCCCAGCGTCAGCGTGGTGCTGCCAAAGCTGCGTGCCAGGTAGACGTCACGGGCCACCGGCCGATGGCCGGCAAAGTCAGCTTCCAGCTTGTAGTCCAAGCCGTAGAGTTTGCCGGAGGCGGCCAGCCAGGCGGCGCGCAGGTCATCGTTGTCGCGCTCTGGCTTGCCGCGGCCGTCGTTGTCGAACCGCGCCACGTCGTAGTACAGGCGGCCGCTGAATTTGATGCTGGCGCTGTCCTGCGCCTGTGCGGCCGGCAGCACCGCAAACAGCGCCAACAGGGACAGGCCGGACAGGTGCTGGCGGGGGAAGGTCATCCGGGCGGTCTCGGGCGGGGGATGGAGCCGGACCTTAGTCAGCCTGGCGGGGTGTTCAAATAATGCATTGGTATTAGGGCGGCGTCGCAGGCCGCATGCCACACTGCCGACATGAGCCTGGCCAAGGTCCTTGTCGCCGACGATCACCCGCTGTTCCGTGCGGCGGTGCTGCATGCGCTGCGCGAGGATGTCGCGATGGCGCAGGCGTTGGAGGTGGCCAGCGTATCGGCGTTGACTGCCGCCCTGCAGCAGCATCGCGACGTCGACCTGATACTGCTGGACCTGACCATGCCGGGGGCGCGCGGCTTCTCGTCGCTGGTGTGGCTGCGTGGCGAGCGCCCGGACATTCCGGTGATCATCATCTCCTCCAACGATCACCCGCGGGTGATCCGCCGCGCGCAGCAGTTCGGTGCGGCCGGGTTCATCCCCAAATCGGCACCGGTGGAAAGCATTCGCGGCGCGGTTGCCGCGGTAATGGATGGCGACACCTGTTTCCCGCCGCTGGCAGTGGCGCGCTCCGAGCAGGATGCGGTGCTGGCAGCGCGGTTCGCACAGCTGACCCCGCAACAGTTCCGGGTATTGCTGAGCGTGGCCGATGGCCTGCTCAACAAGCAGATCGCCTATGAGTTTGGTCTGGCCGAGAACACGGTGAAGGTGCATGTCACTGCGATCCTGAAGAAGCTTGGCTGCAACAGCCGCACCCAGGCTGCCTTGCTGGTCAAGGCGCTGGAGCCGGAGGCCGACGCGGATGCGGCCTGGTTGTCGGGGCCGCCGGCCGGAAGTTGACGCAAGCAAGGCCGGTTGCGCGAAGGCTGCGGGCTGGGCGCGGGCGTCGAGCAAGATTTGGCGTGATCCAGCACACGACGCGCGGGCAGTGCCCTCGGCTGCGTTCTTATGTTGCGCGCTGGCGCAGGTGGGTCAGTAGCGAACGCAGTGCCGAGCTGCGCGCCTGCTTGGACAGGAACCCCCAGCCATTGCGGTTGGCCAGTTCGCGCAGGGCGGGGTCTTGTTCGGCGGTGTACAGGATGACCGCCGGTGCGTGACCCCACAGATGTGCCAGGCGGGGGAACAGCTCGGGGCCGGTGATGGGGCCCAGCCGCACGTCCAGCAGCAGGACGTCGGGGATGCTGTCGGGATTGGCGGCGGCCAGCGCCTGGTCAACGCCACCGGCCACCAGCACCTGGCAGCCCCAGCGCTCCAGTAGCAGACGGGTCGCCAGGCTGACCCGGCTATCGTCGTCCACGCACCAGACCCGGCAGCCACGCAACAGCGAATCGCTGTTCATGTCCTCGCCGGCAGGCAATGCTGCAGGCACCGCCAGCGGAAACCGTGCGGTCCCCAATGGCACGCTGACCGAAAAGCAGCTGCCGTGCCCGAGCCTGGAGCGCAGCCCGATGTGGTGGCCGAGCAGGCGCGCGATGCGCTCGACGATAGCCAGGCCCAGGCCGGCGCCGCGCTCGTTGTTGCCGGCGTTGTCCAGCCGATGGAATTCCTCGAATACTTCGCGCTGGCGCGCTTCGGCGATGCCGGACCCGGTGTCGTGCACCTCGATGCGCAACAGCGCACCGTCGCGGCGGCAGCCCAGCAGGATGCGGCCGCTGCCGGTGTAGCGGATGGCGTTGGACAGGAAGTTCTGCAGGATCCGTCGCAGCAGCGCCGGGTCGCTACGGACCACGCAGTGGCTGCCGACATGGCGCAGGTGCAGGCCTTGGGCGTTGGCTAGGACGCCGAATTCATGGGCCAGGGCCGCCAGCAGCGGGCCTACTGCAAAGTCGCTGATCCGGGTTTGCAGGGCGCCTGATTCCAGCCGCGAAATGTCCAGCAGGCTGTTGAGGATGCCATCCTGCGCGGCCAGCGCGTTGTCCACGCTGTCGGCGATGGCCCGCGCATCGGCATCGGGCAGGCGCAGGCGCAGCGCGGACACGAACATGCGTGCGGCATTGAGCGGTTGCAGCAGGTCATGCACGGCGGCGGCGACCAGCCGGGTCTTGGACTGGTTGGCGTCCTCGGCTTCGCGCTTGGCCAGCGCCAGGTCGTGGGTGCGTTCGTCGATGCGGCGGCTCAGTGTGTCGGCCAGCGAGCGCAGGTCACGTGCGGCGTTCTTGTAGGCGGTGATGTCGGCGTAGCTGGTGACGAAGCCACCATCGGGCAGTGGGTTGCCACGGATTTCGATGACACTGCCGTCGCCACGCTCGCGTTCATGCATGTGTGGCTTGCCCGAGCGCAGGTGATTGAGCCGGCGCTCTATCGCGTCCTCGATGGGGCCGGGACCGAGCAGGCCACGTCTGGCGTTGTAGCGGAAGACATCGGCGATGGGGCGGCCGACCTTGATGAAGCCCGGCGGAAAACGGAACAGTTCGATGTAGCGCCGGTTCCAGGCGACCAGGTTGAGCTGTGCATCCACCACGCACACGCCCTGTGGCAGATGCTGCAGGCTGGGACTTTCGCCGTAGTCGGCGCTGTGGGCGGCCTGCACCAGGCCATCATGGGCGGTACGCAGTTCTTGTGCATGGTGCTTGACCATGCGCTCCAGTTCCTGCCGGCTGCGTTCGCGCAGCCGCGCCAGCCGCCGCCGTTGCCACACCACATATACAAGCAAGGCCAGCACCGTCAGTGTTGCTGCCACCGCCGCGGCACCGATGCGCGCCGCGGCGAGGGCGCCATGGGTGGGGCGCAACAGGTGCAGGCTCCAGTTCTGCAAGGGCAGGGGATGGGAGATCCAGATCACGTCACCGGTGTCGGCAATGCGTGCACGCTGTACGCCGTTGGCAAGTGCCCCGCTGCTGCGGTAAGGCAGTGGCTGGCGCGGTACCTGCCCGTACTGGCGGGTGCGGGCCAGCTGTTCGCGGGTATCGGCTGACAGGGGCGCCAGTACGCGGTAGCGCCATTGCGGGCGGCTGGACAGGAACACCACGCCATTGCGGTCGGTGGCGAACACTGTGTCCTGGCCGCCAGCCCAGGTCTGTTCCAGCGGCCGCAGCAACAGCTTCACCACGACTACGCCGATGGGGCGCCCGGCGGCGTCGCGTACCGCTTCGGACAGGAAATAGCCCGGCACGGCGGTAGTGACGCCCTCTGCGTAGAAGGTGGCGCGACCATCTTGCATCGCCTGCTGGAAGTAGGGGCGGAAGTGATAGTTGTTGCCAACATTGCTGGCCTTGGGGATGCGCCAGTTGCTGGCAGCCAGGGCCATGCCCTCGCGGTCCAGCAGGGTGAGGGTGGAGGTGGCGGCAGCGCCATTGACCTGCTCGAGCTTGCGGCTGATCTGCTCGGCCTGCGCGGGGCTGTGGGTTGCCTGCGCCAACAGCGCACGGATGTCAGGGTCCAGCGCCAGCACTGTGGGCAGCACACGGTAGCGCTCCACCACAGCCTGCAGTGCGCTGCCGTGCAGGCGCAGCTGCGCGCGGGCCTGCTCGGTCTCGCGCTGCAGGTTGCGTTGCTGCAACTGCTGCAGCGCCAACCAGGTCAGTGCGGCGATCAGCAGCAACGTGGCCACGGGCGGCAGCAGGCGACGGAGCTGGCGGCGGGTGCGGAGCAGGGGCATGGGGGGATGGTCACGCAGATGCCGAACTGCCGCCAGCAGGGGCCGACAGCAGCCGGGCTTTCGGGTGTGGCCGGGACCTGCATCTGGGCAGAAGAGACGGCACTGTATCCGACAGAGGGCTGTCCAGTTGCAGGTGAGCGGCTCGCCTAATACGAAAGAACTAGCTAGTACCAATGCGTTATCGGCAGCGCCGGGTGCGCCGCGTAAAACAGCGGCCGTAGCGAATCCTGCCGAGGTGACCATGCAACTTCCCGCCGCTTCCTCCGCCGTCCAGGCTGATGTGCGCCTGCCGTTCTATCGCCAGCTGTACGTGCAGGTGCTGGTCGCCATCGCCCTGGGCGTTTTGCTGGGGCACTTCGAGCCGGCGTTTGCCGAACAGCTCAAGCCGCTGGGTGATGCCTTCATCAAACTGGTGAAGATGATCATTGCGCCGGTGATCTTCCTGACCATCGTCACCGGCATTGCCGGCATGACCCATCTGCGCAGCGTCGGCCGGGTGTTCGCCAAGGCCATGGTCTACTTCATGTTCTTTTCCACCCTGGCGCTGGTGGTGGGCATGGTGGTGGCGCACGTGGTGCAGCCGGGAGCCGGCATGAACATCAATCCGGCCGACCTGGACCAGAGCGCGGTACAGAACTACGTGCAGAAGTCGCATGAGCTGACCCTGGTCGGGTTTGCCCTGGACATCATCCCCAAGACCCTGCTCAGTCCCTTCGTCGGCGACAACATCCTGCAGGTGCTGTTTGTGGCGGTGCTGTTCGGCATCGCGCTGGCGATGGTGGGCGAGAAGGGCAAGCCGGTGTTGGGCTTGCTGGAGGCGCTGACCGCGCCGGTGTTCAAGCTGGTGCACATGCTGATGAAGGCCGCGCCGATTGGAGCGTTCGGCGCCATCGCTTTCACCATCGGCAAGTATGGGGTGGGCTCGCTGGTCAACCTGGCCTGGCTGGTGGGTGCGTTCTACCTGACGTCGGCGCTGTTCGTGGTGGTGATCCTGGGCGTGGTGGCCCGCGTGTGTGGCTTCTCGGTGCTCAAGCTGGCCCGCTATCTCAAGGCCGAGCTGCTGCTGGTGCTGGGTACGTCCTCCTCCGAATCGGCGCTGCCGTCGCTGATGGAAAAGATGGAAAAGGCCGGCTGCAGCAAGTCGGTGGTCGGGCTGGTGGTGCCCACCGGCTATTCCTTCAACCTGGACGGCACCAACATCTACATGACGCTGGCGGCCTTGTTCATTGCCCAGGCGACCAATACCGAGCTCACCCTGGGCCACCAGATCGCCCTGCTGCTGGTGGCCATGCTCAGCTCCAAGGGCGCCGCCGGGGTGACCGGGGCAGGCTTCATCACCCTGGCCGCCACCCTGGCGGTGGTGCCGGAGGTGCCGGTGGCGGGCATGGCCCTGATCCTGGGTGTGGACCGCTTCATGAGCGAGTGCCGCTCGCTGACCAATTTCATCGGCAATGCCGTTGCCACGGTGGTGGTGGCGCGCTGGGAAGGCGCGTTGGACCGCCAGCAACTGGCCAGCGCCCTGGAGGGGCGGCCTGTGGCAATGCCGGCCGCGCCGCTCGCCGAAGCGCTGCCGGTACCGGCCGAAGCCTGATTCGTCTGTGTGTGTTGCGCGGGCCCGTACCGAACAGGCGGGCCCGCGCCTTTTTTTGTCCTGCCGCTGTCATCGCAGGCGCACAGACTTTGCCGGTTTGGTCGCAATAGCTGCGGATTGTGCACTTGCAGCATGACAGCGACAGCATCGCGACAGGTCCAACACCGTCAACGGCGGTATCATCCGTTGTCCTTCTTGCCCGCTACCGTTCCCATCTCGATGTCCAAAGAAGATTTCAAACAGGCCGCCCTCGACTACCACCGCATGTCGCCGCCCGGCAAGATCAAGGTGGTGGCTACCAAACCCATGTTGACCCAGCGCGATCTGTCGCTGGCGTATTCGCCGGGTGTCGCGCACGCCTGCGAAGCGATCATGGAAGACCCGGCCATGGCCAGCGAGATGACCGCGCGCGGCAATCTGGTTGGCGTCATCACCAACGGCACCGCTGTGCTGGGCCTGGGCAACATCGGCCCGCTGGCCGGCAAGCCGGTGATGGAAGGCAAGGGTGTGCTGTTCCAGAAGTTCGCCGGCATCGATGTGTTCGACATCGAAGTCAACGAGAACGACCCGGACAAGCTGGTCGAGATCATTGCCTCGCTGGAGCCCACCTTCGGTGGCATCAACCTGGAAGACATCAAGGCACCGGAGTGCTTCATCGTCGAGCGCAAGCTGCGCGAGCGGATGAACATCCCGGTATTCCATGACGACCAGCACGGCACCGCGATCATCGTCGGCGCCGCCGTGCTCAATGCCATGGTGATCACCGGCAAGAAGATCGAAGAGGTCAAGCTGGCCACCACCGGCATGGGCGCGGCAGGCATTTCCTGCGTCAACATGCTGGTCTCGCTGGGCCTGAAGCCGGAAAACATCCTGGCCTATGACCGTGACGGCGTGATCCACACCGGCCGTACCGACCTGGACCCGGAAAAGGCCCGCTACGCCCGCGATACCGACAAGCGCACGCTGGCCGAGATCGTCGATGGTGCGGACATCTTCCTGGGCCTGTCGGCCGGTGGCATCCTCACCAAGGACATGGTTGCCAGCATGGCGCGTGATCCGGTGATCTTCGCCCTGGCCAACCCCTACCCGGAAATCCTGCCGGAAGACGCCAACGCGGTGCGCTCGGACATCATCATGGGCACCGGCCGGTCGGACTATCCCAACCAGGTCAACAACGCGCTGTGCTTCCCCTATCTGTTCCGCGGTGCGCTGGACGTCGGCGCGACCACCATCAACGAAGAGATGAAGGTCGCCTGCGTGCGTGCGATTGCCGCGCTGGCCCGCAAGGAAGCGTCCGACCTGGGCGCCGCCTACGGTGGTGAGGTGCCCAGCTTCGGCCGTGACTATGTGATCCCGCGTCCGTTCGACCGCCGCCTGCTGGTCGAGCTGTCCTCGGCCGTGGCCCAGGCGGCGATGGACTCGGGCGTAGCCACCCGGCCGATCGCCGACATGGCCGCCTACCGCGACAAGCTGGCCCAGTTCGTCTACCGCACCAGTCTGTTCATGAAGCCGGTCTATGACCGTGCGCGCTCGGACAAGCAGCGCGTGGTCTACGCCGAGGGTGAAGAGGAAGTGGTGCTGCAGGCGGTGCAGAACGTCATCGACGAAGGCGTGGCCTTCCCGATCCTGATCGGCCGCCCGGAGGTGATCGAGGCACGCATCGAACGTCTGGCCCTGCGCATGCGGGCCGGCGTCGATTTCGAAATCACCAACATCAACGACGATCCGCGCTTCAACGACTACTGGCAGTACTACCACGACATGACCGGCCGCAAGGGCGTCACCGTGGCCGCTGCCAAGAACCTGATGCGCTCGCGCCCGACCCTGATCGCGGCAGTGATGGTGGCACGTGGCGAGGCCGATGCCATGTTGTCGGGCCTGGTTGGCCGCTTCCACAAGAAGCTCGGCTATGTGCGCAGCGTGATCCCGCTGGAGCCCAAGGTCAGCTCGACCTCGGCGATGACCGGCGTGATCAACAACCAGGGCGTGTTCTTCTTCGTTGATACGCACGTGCAGGAAGACCCGACCGTCGAGCAGATCGTCGAGTCGACGCTGCAGGCGGCCTACCGCATGAAGCTGTTCGGCATCGAGCCGAAGATCGCGCTGCTGTCGCATTCCAACTTCGGCAGCCACGATTCCAAGGACGCGCTGAAGATGCGTCAGGTACGTGAGGCGCTGCTCAAGCGTAACCCGCGCTTGAACGTGGACGGCGAAATGCAGGGTGATACCGCGTGGGATGAGGCATTGCGCGAGAAGCTGCTGCCCAACAGCACGCTCAAGGGCCGTGCCAACCTGTTCGTGTTGCCGAATCTGGAAGCGGCCAACATCGCCTACAACCTGGTGCGCGTGTTCACCAATGGCGTGGCGATCGGTCCGATCCTGATGGGCATGACCAAGCCGGTGCACATCCTCACCAGCAGCGCCAGCTCGCGTCGCGTGTTGAACATGACGGCCATCGCCGCCGTGGACGCACAGATCCGCAAGCAGATGGAAGCCGAACGCAACGTTTGATCCTGCGCCAGGCGGTAAGCAAGCGGAAGCCGGCCTCGTGCCGGCTTTCGCGTTTGCGGGCATTGCGCCCGGACGGGTGTTGCTAGAACTGCGCCACCTTCTGCGTCTCGACGATCTGCAGCACCAGCTTGCGGGTGGCTGCACGGCATGAACGGTAGGCCTTGAGCAGGCGGCGTTCACTCGGGTCGTCGATCATTTCCATGCCCTCGCCAATGGGGGTTTCACGCGGCACGGCATCCAGCTCGCCGCGCCCTGTTGCCAGCCACTCAAACGAAACATCGGTCACCAGGGCGATGGTGATCAGTCGTGTGGTGCTGGGTGATATGCCCGTTGGGCTTTCCCAGTTTCCTACTGCGCTGCGGCTTACCTTGAGTTGGGTCGCCAACTCCGCCTGCGTCATTTTCATCTTTCTCCGCGCCTTGCGGATACGGATCCCTAGATGGTCATGCATGAAAAAAAGTCCTCCTTGAGCGCGGACCATGAGAGCCGACTAAAGCCTAAGTGATTACGCAATCGCGCGGTCGGCGAAGACTTATTGTCAATGTTCATTACGGACATTGAATGCCAAGGATGAGGTAGTCATCGATATTGTCGAATTTTGCCAATGGCGCTTGCGCAACGGTGAATTATTGGGTGATTCAATTTGTCGACAAGTCGGTGCAAGTGATCTTTGCGTGTGGGGTGAATTGCACGCTACGGGCTGATCGCACAAAGTCCTTGTTCTGGTTTTCTTCGTCGGTACTGAGCAATGTCATCGCAGCTGTTTCGTCAGGATGTTGTGCCGCAGATGCGCCCGCAGTGGCGGGGTGATGTGCTTGTGGCGCCGCCGCGTCTTCTGTTTGTATCAACCGCAGTTACAGTTGCTTTCTCTGCAGCGCTGCTCGCGCTTGTGTTTGCTTGCTCCTACACACGTCGTCATTCGGTGGAAGGGCGATTGGTGCCGGTGCAGGGCACGGCGGCGTTGGCCGCGCCAGTGGCAGGGCGGGTGAAGTGGGTGGGTGCCGGCGACGGGGATCGTGTCACTGCGGGCGACGCGCTGTTGCTGATCGAGCCATTGCTGGTGCCAGCGACGGCGGTTGATGGCCCCGATGATGCTGTTGCGCAGAGCGCGACGCGCAGTGCTGACGGAGCGTCCCCATCTGTTGTGCAAGATCCAGCAGTTGGGGGTGCGCTTGCGACGCAACTACTGCACGCACGCACAGAGTTGGCCCAGATCGAGGCAGAGCAGGGTACGCGCACACGGCAGTTGCGTCTGGCCAGGGACATGTATGCACGGTATAGGCAGTTTGTGCAGCTGGGGCATGTGAGCAGGGCGCAGCTTGATCTGCAGCAGTCGCAGGTGCTGGATCGCGCTGCGCAGGTGCAGGCGCTGCAGCGCCAGGCTGCGGAGGTACGACAGCGGATCGTGTGGATGGAAAATACAGGGCGCAGCGCCGCCACCCTTCACCGTGGCAGCGAAGCGCAGGAGCGCCCACGCGATGCGACGATGTGGCCAGCCCCGGTTGCAGGACGAGGCAGTGTGGTGATCAAGGCGCCGGTGGATGGCGTACTCAGCAGCCAGGTGGTGAAGCCCGGGCAGTCGATCCGATCCGGGCAAGCGTTGATGAGTGTTTTGCCCGGGGATGGCCGACTGGAGGCGGAGTTGCTGGTGCCGGGGGTCGCGGTCGGCGTCATGGCGCCTGGCGACAGGGTCCAGCTGCGGTACGCCGCGTTCCCCTATCAGCAGTATGGGCATCAGGCCGGGGTGGTGGTCAGTATCGGCAAGGCCGCGTTGGCCGAAGCGGAACTGTTGCAGCTGGCGGGTTCGGTGAAGGCGGGCGGGCCGTTCTACCGGGTGACGGTCGAACTGGCACAGCAGTCATGGCCGGTTTCCGGTGCGGTGGCGACATTGAAGCCCGGCATGCGGCTGGACGCTGACCTGCTGGGCGAGCGCAGGCGCGTGATCCAGTGGGTGTTGGAACCGCTGCAGCGGGGCTGGAGCAGGTTGCGTGGTAGTTGAAGTGCGCGGCTGCGTAGCGTGGACCAGGCCCGCATCTTTCCGGGGCATGCCTGTTGAGAGTGGGGTTTGGCATGCATGAGGAGATGCCCTTGACGATGCAGCTGGTAGCGTCGGTGGGCGCCGATGAAAGTGGTTTGGCTGCCGTGGCTACGGTGGCATCGGCCTATGGCGTGCGGGTGCGGCTGGTCGAGCTGCAGCTTGCTTTTCCCGCAGCGAACAACGGCGATCCCGGGCAACTGGTGGACGTGGCGGGGCACCTGGGCCTGGCGGCACGGGTGGTGAACCTGCAACTCGATGCGCTGGGACATCTGGCATTGCCCTGTGTCCTGCATTGGCAACTGCAGCACTTCGTCGTATTGGCAAAGCTGGAAGGCGGCGTGGCCACGGTGCTGGATCCGGCAACGGGTGAGCACCGGGTGGGGTTGAGCGAGATCGCCGCGCACTTTTCCGGTGTCGCCGTGGAGCTGCATGCCATCCACGATTTCCAACCGCGGCCGGCGTTGCCCAGGGTGGGCCTGCGGCAATTGATCGGCGCTGTGCCAGGGCTGCGGCCGTTGCTTGCCCAGATCGGCGTGCTGTCCTTGCTGCTGCAGGCAACCCTGCTGTTGTCGCCGCTGCTGTTGCAGTGGGTGGTCGACAAGGTGTTGCTGTCATCGGATCGGGAGTTGTTGACCTTGCTGGGCCTCGGTTTTGGTCTGGTCCTGCTGCTGCAGATCGGCATTGGCATCCTGCGTGATGCCATCGTCCAGTATCTGGGCGCGCGCGTTGGGTTGCAGTGGATGAACAACGTGCTTGGCCAGCTGCTCGGGCTACCCATGCGCTTCTTCGAAGGGCGCCGACTGGCGCAACTGCAGTCGATGCTGGTGGCAGCGCGGGATGTCCAGCGCCTGCTGGGTGGGCGCTGCATCGGTGTGCTGGTCGACGCGGCGATGGCGCTGACCGCATTGGTGTTGATGCTGCTCTACAACTGGGCCTTGGGGCTGGTGAGCGTGGTGGCGATGCTGCTGTATGGGCTCGTGCGCGGATTGACTGGGCGGCGGCAGCAGGAAGGGCGACGTCGGCAGCTGGCAGCGGAAGCCTGTGCGCATGCACATGAACTGGAGTTGTTGCGCGGGATGCGCAGCCTGAAGCTTGCAGGCAAGGAAGCACAGCGACGCAGCATGCACGGCAACCTGCTTGCCGAGGCCAGCAACGCACAGGCGCTGCTGGCACGGTTGGAGCTGGGGTGCAGTGGCGCGGGCCAGTTGTTGCGCGGGCTGGAATGCATCGTGGCGATCTGGATCGGCGCGTCGTTGGTGATGGGGCAGGTACTCTCGCTGGGCATGTTGATTGCCTATCTGGCGTACAAGGATCAGTTCACCACCCGCATGGCGGCACTGATCGATACCGGGTTGCAGCTGCGGCTTGCGCGGCTGCAGGTCGAGCGTGTTGCCGAACTCATGCTGGCGGTGCCGGAGGCCAACAACCTGCCACTACCGTGGGCCGCTGGCGCGGTGCGACTGGAGGTGGAAAACCTGTCATTCCGCCATGGCAGTGCTGCAACCTGGATGCTGAAGGATTGCAGCTTCAGCATCCAGGCTGGTGAATCATTGGCCATTGTCGGTGTTTCCGGATGTGGCAAGACCACCTTGCTGAAGCTGCTGCTCGGTCTGCTGCAGCCTACCAGCGGCAGCATCCGTATCGATGGCCGGGAACTGACACCGCGAGAACTGCGCAGACTGAGCGGGGTGGTCATGCAGGATGACTCACTGTTCGCAGGCAGCATTGCCGACAACATCGGCTTCTTCGAGCCAATCATGGACCTGCCCAGGATAGAAGCGGCGGCACGCCTGGCGGGCCTGCATGAGGACATCGTCGCCGGGGTCATGGGCTACCACGCGCTGGTCGACGAAATGGGCGATGGACTGTCCGCCGGGCAGCGTCAGCGGCTGCTGTTGGCACGGGCGTTATACCGGCAGGCGGGCCTGTTGCTGCTGGACGAGGCGACCTGCCAACTGGATGCCGGGAGTGAGCGGCAGGTTGTCGCCATGCTCGGGCAGTTGCGCATGACCCGGCTGATTCTTTCGCAGCGGCCTGGGAGCGCGGCCAGCGCCGACAGGGTGTTGGCAATGCAGCCCGGCGGCCGCCTGCAGGAACTGCCCATCTCCGCTGGGGAGTGCTGAAGTGGGCAGGGGCAGCGGCGGCGCAGCCGCAGCGGCGCCGGTCGCTGCTAGAATTGGCAGGTCCTGCTTTTATTGTGAATGACGCCATGAGCCATACCGCCAACGCGCCCGCCAATGCCGAGAAGCGCTACAACGTGCATCGCGCCGACCTGCCGCTGAGCTGCCCGACGCCGGAAATGGCGTTGTGGAACTCACACCCGCGCGTCTATCTGCCGATCGAGAATGAGCCCAATGGCGAGGCCGCGTGCCCGTATTGCGGCTCGGTGTTCGTGCTGGTCGACTGAGCACGACGATGCGCCGCCTGACTGTGGTGCAGTTGCTGCCCGCGCTGCACTCCGGCGGTGTGGAGCGCTCAACCCTGGAAATCGCCCGTGCGCTGGTCGCCGCAGGCCACCGCGCCATCGTGGTGTCGGCTGGCGGCCGCTTGGTGCAAGCCCTGCTGGACAGCGGGGCCGAGCACCTGACCCTGGATATCGGTCGCAAGTCGCTGTTGACCCTGCGCCATGTGGCGTCACTGCGGCAGCTGTTCACCGACACCGGCGCCGATATCGTGCATGCCCGTTCGCGCCTGCCTGCCTGGCTGGGCTGGTATGCGCTGCGCGGCATGCCGACAGGCACGCGCCCGCATTGGCTCACCACCATGCATGGGCTGAACTCGCCGGGGCGTTACAGCGGCATCATGGCCAGCGGTGAGCGGGTGATCTGCGTTTCGCAGACGGTGCACGACTATCTGCTGCGGCACTACCCCGCCACCGATCCGGGCAAGCTGCGGGTTATCCCGCGCGGGGTGGATGTGCAGCAGTTTCCCCGGGTTGCCCGCGGTGACCGGCGGGCACGGCTGGCGGTGGCGGCACGCTACCCCGGCTTGGCTTGCGATGCCCCGCTGTTGCTGCTGCCTGGGCGCGGCACCCGCCTGAAAGGGCATGCGCATGCCATCCAGCTGCTGGCGGACCTGCAACAGGTTGGTCAGCAGGCGCTGCTGTGGCTGCCGGGTGCGCGCGAGCCGGGGCGGGAGGCCTATGTCGGCGAGCTTGAAGCCCTGGCACAAGGCCTGCGGGTGGCGGAGCGGTTGCTGATCACCGAGCCCACCAGCCGTATTGCCGAAGCCTACGCAGCCAGCGATCTGGTACTGCAGCTGTCCGACAAGCCCGAGGCCTTCGGCCGTACCGTGCTGGAGGCACTGTCGGTAGGTCGCCCGGTACTGGGCTGGGACCACGGCGGGGTAGGGGAGTTGCTGGCACAGTTGCAGCCCTCCGGTGCGGTACCGCTGGGCCAGGCCCGCATGCTGGCCCAACGGGCTGCGCTGCTGTTGCACGATCCCCCCCCTTTGCCGCACCGTATTCCCTTCACTTTGCAGGCGATGCAGCGCGCCACCCTGGATGTCTATGCAGAACTCGTTGGTTGATCGCCCCATTGTGAAGAACGACGGTTTGCCGGGCCGTTGGGCGCCGGTCTGGGTGATCGCCTACGTCGCCCTGTGGCCCCTGCCCGGCATAGCCGAGGCCGTGCTGGTGTTGGGCGCCCTGTTCACCGTCGTGCGCCTGCTGCTGCTGCGCCTGCGTGGCGGCATTGGTGCGCTGCTGAGCGTACCTGCCTGGGCGCTGACCAGCGTGTTGTTTTTTGCCTACTGGCTGCCACAACTGCTTTCGGCGCTGGATGCCGCCGACCCGGGACGGGCCTGGAGCAAGGTGGCCGGCGGCCTGCGCTACCTGCCTTTCATGTGGCTGGTGGCGATTGCTGTGGCCACGCCGCAGCGGCGTGGCACCACCTTTGCCGGCCTGGCGGTGGTGGTTGCGTTGTGGACACTTGATGCCCTGGCACAAGGACTGGGCGGCACCAGCCCGTTGTTCTGGTCGTTGGACCAGCTGAAGTGGCTGATCAGCGGGCATGGGCTGTGCAGCCCGCAGGAGATGGCGCAGGTTGATCGTCTGGCCGGCATTTTCGGCCCCTGCAATCTCAAGTTGGGTCAGGTGCTGGCGAGCATCTCGCCTTTCCTGCTGTTCTTTGTCGGTTATCGCTGGGGGCGGCTGGGCTGGTTCCTTGCTGCGGCCGTCGTCGGCGTGGTGCTGGTGTTGGCCGGCTCACGTGCTTCGCTGATCACCTATGCACTGGTGTTGCTGCTGTCCGGTTGGCGGCTGATCGGGGCCAAGGGCCTGGCCCTGACCCTGCTGGCTGGGGTGTTGGGTACGGCTGCGCTGGCGGGGCTGTCACCGCAGGTGCGCGAGCGGGTGGCGCGTACCACGCTGGCATTGTCGGGGGACAGCAGCGGGGTAAATGCAGCATTGTCCGGGCGCAGCCAGATCTGGGGTGCGGCCCTGTGCATGGTGCGCGAGCACCCGGTCAATGGCGTCGGTGCACGCGGCTTCCGTGAGGCCTACCCGGATTGTGACCCGGCGCCGCAGCAGGCGCCCTCCTGGGGGGAGGGGCCGGCACTGCACGCACATCAGATCGTGCTGGAAATCCTGGCTGAAACCGGCGTGCTGGGGTTGTTGTTGTGGTTGGCAGGCGCGGCCATGGCGCTGCGCGCATGGGCATTTGCCGCGCCGGCGGCACGCGACCGGGCGCGGCCAGCTGCGGTGGCGCTGTTGGTGACGGTGTTTCCGTTCAACACCCACCTGGCCTTCTATTCGGCCTTCTGGGGTGGGCTGACGATCCTGCTGGCGGCCCTGTACGCCGGCGCACTGCTGGCCGAAGAGCCGGACAACTAAAAGGGCGGCCGTGGCTGGGCATGACGCGCCACGGCATAGGCGTGCCTGCAGCCGCGCGGCGGGGCTGCAGCGTGGCTGTGACTACTGATCCTTCGCGTAGAAGTTGCTGCGTCCTTCCGGCTGGCGCTTGAAACGTCGGTGGATCCACAGGTACTGGCTGGGGGCCTCACGCACCATCTGTTCAATGGCGGCATTGACCTGGGCGGTGTCGGCCACGGCGTCGTCGGTGGGGAAGTCCGGCAGCGGTGGCGCGATCTTCAGCACATAGCGGCTGCCTTCGCGGCGGTGGAAGTAAGGCACCACGGCACAGCCGGTCATGCGCGCGAACTGGTGGGTCGCGGTGATGGTCGAGGCAGGCATGCCGAAGAACGGCACGAACACCGAGTCCTTGCCGCGCATGTCCTGGTCCGGTGCATACCAGAGGAAACCGCCTTTCTTGAGGTGGCGCACGGTGGCACGGATGTCCTCGTTGGCGAACATCGCACTTGCGTACTTCAGACGGCCGCTCTTGACCGCCCATTCCATCACCGGGTTGCGGTACCGGCGGTACATGCCGGCCAACGGCACGTGATCGCAGAGCAGGCGACCGCACATCTCCAGTGTCATGAAGTGGCCTGACACCAGCAGCACCCCGCGGCCTTCGGCCTGCAGGGCCTTGAGGTGCTCCAGCCCCTCCCATTGCACCTGCGGTCGGATCACATCGATGCTGCCCCACCAGGCACGGGCAAACTCGAACACACCCACTCCCAGCGCATCAAAACTGTCGCGCAGCAGGCGCTGGCGCCAGGCCTCGTCCTGTTCGGGGAAGCAGAGCCTGAGGTTCACTTCCGCCGCACGGCGACGGCTGCGGGCCAGGTGCAGAGCCAGCCATCCCAGTCCGCGGCCCAGGGCGCGCTGCAATGTCCACGGCAAGCGCGCGGCCAGCATGGCCACGCCCAGCCAGGCAAAGGTGGGCCAATGGCGCGGTTGCCACAGTGATGGCCGGGTTGCGGTGGTAGGTGAATCGGACATGCGGCAATTCTAAGCCAGCGCGACTTTCACCGCGTGACATGCGGGCACCGCCAGCTGTTGGTACAGGCCGACGCTTGCCGGCTTCCGGCTCTGCGGGCCCGTGGCTGGGCGCGGCGTGGGAGGCTGTTGTCGCCTGTTCCTGGCGTTCTCCCGTATCCTTCGCCGATGCGCAAGGATCCAGTCGAACGTCTGCTGCGTGGCCTGTACTCGGCCGTGCTTTACCTGTTGTTGCCGATCACGGTCTACCACCTGGTGTGGCGTGGTTTTCGCGTGCGTGAGTACTTCAAGCGCTGGGACGAACGCTACGCCTCCTACCCACCCGCCGATGGCCGCACCTATGTGTGGCTGCATGCCGTATCGGTGGGCGAGGTCAATGCGGCGGCGGCGCTGGTGAACAGCCTGCGTGCGCAACGGCCGGACCTGCGCTGGGTCATCACCACCATCACACCCACCGGCTCGCAACGGGTACGTGCCTTGTGGGGCGACGCGGTGGACCATGTCTATCTGCCCTATGACGTACCCGGTGCGGTCAACCGTTTCCTGGGCCATTTCAAGCCCAATCTGGCGCTGATCCTGGAAACCGAGTTGTGGCCCAACATGTTGTTTGGTTGTCGCGACCGCGGCATCCCTGTGTATATCCTCAACGCGCGGTTGTCGGCGCGTTCGCTCAAGGGTTACCGGTTGCTGCGTGCACTGGTCGGCCGTGCCCTGCGCACGGTGACCTGCGTGGCCGCGCAGTCGCAGGAGGATGCGCAGCGTTTCGTTGAACTGGGCGCGCGGCCGGATCAGGTGCTGGCGCTGGGTAACCTGAAGTTCGACATGCATCCACCGGATCCGGCACCGATGCTGGCGGGTTTTGCCCAGCACGTGGCCGCCGGCCGGCCGGTGTGGATTGCCGCCAGCACGCACGAGGGCGAAGAACAGGCCGTAGTGGACATGCAGGCTGCGTTGCTGCAACGGCACCCGCAGGCCCTGTTGCTGTGGGCGCCGCGGCACCCGGAGCGCTTTGCCAAGGTAGAGGCACTGGTGCGTGAGCAGGGTTGGCGTGTGGCGACCCGCAAACTGCAGCAATGGCCGCAGGCCGACACGCAGGTATTCGTGATCGACACGCTGGGCGAGTTGATGGGCTTCTATGCCTGCGCGCAGGTGGCCTTTGTCGGCGGCAGCCTGCAGCCGATCGGCGGGCACAACCTGCTGGAACCGGCAGCGATGGGTACCGCGGCGGTCACCGGGCCGCACCTGCATAACTTTTCAGAGATTTCCCGGCGCATGAACGAAGCCGGCGCGCTGCGCATCTGTGCCGATGCCGCGGAGGTCGGGCAGGCAGTGGAACTGTTGCTGGACAACGATGTGTTGCGCGAGCAGATGATTGCCATCGGCCGCGCGCTGGTCGCCAATGGGCGGGGCGCGCTGGAGCGTACGGTGGCCTTGATCCTGCCGCGCTTGCCGCCTGCCGCGCACTGAGGCGCGGCAGAGTTGCCAGAGTTGACCGGTCTGGCTGCTTTCTTTGGTCAGCGCTGGGCTCGGCCGCACGTACGGCCCTCGACGTAAATGAAAAAAGCGGGCTTGCGCCCGCTTTTTTCTCTCATCCATCGTGCTTTTCTGGTTACTGGACCGGGTTGGACTGCAGCTTGGCGGCGGCGTCAGCGGTGAGCAGGCGGTTGATGTCCTGTACTTCGTTGATCTCCAGGTCGCCGATGGCCTGACTCAACTCCAGGCGTGCCTGCAGGAACTTGTAACGCGACTGTGCATAGTCCAGCTGTGCTTGGAACAGGGTCTTCTGGTTCTGTACCACGTCCAGCACGGTGCGGGTGCCGACTTCCAGGCCGACCTGCGAGGCGTCATAGGCGCTCTGGGCCGAAACCACGGTCAGGCGGCGGGCTTCCACTTCGCTGATGCCGGCGACCAGGGCCTGGTAGGCATTGCGGGTGTTGCGGTCAACGGCGCGCTTCTGCTGCTCGAAGGTGTCCTGGGCGATATCGCGATTGGCCAGCGCCTGACGTACACCGGATTGGGTGGCGCCGCCGGCGAAGATCGGCACGTTCAGGGTCAGGCCGATCGAGTTGGTGGTGGCATCGGGGACCGCAGTGCCGCTGCCCGTGCTGTCACCCCAACGCGCGCTCTTGCCCCAGCTGCCGCCCAATGACAGGGTCGGGTAATGGCCGCCGCGTGCTGCCGAGACGTTCGATTCGGCGGCGCTGACCTGCATTTCCTGCGCCCTCAGCGTCGGGTTGCGCGACACCGCGTCGGCCACAAGCTGGTCGACATTGGCGCGATTGGCGGGCACTTCCGGGCGGAAGTCCACCGGCAGGCCGCGCAGGTCGTGCACCGGCTGGCCGGTGAGTTCGGTCAGTGCCTGGTAGGCGTCTTCCAGTACGTTGCGGGTCTGGATGGTGTTGGCACGGGCCTGGTCGTACTGGGCGCGGGCTTCATGCACGTCGGTGATCGGTGCAAGACCGACCTCCAGGCGCTTGTCGGCATAGTCGAACTGCTTCTTGGCCGCGGCTTCGTTGGTTTCCGCGGCGACCAGCGATTCAATGCCGATCAATACGTTGAAATAGATGGTCGCGGTGCGCACCACCAGTTCGTCGTTGGCCGAATCCAGGTTGAAATCGGCTGCCTTGCTGAGATCACGCTGGGCGCGCAGGTTGGCGAACTGGCTCCAGTTGAACAGGGTCTGGCTGCCGTTGATGCCGTAGCTGCGGGTCTTGGAGGTGGAGCTGCCGCTGATGTCGTCGTACTTGGTGCGGGTACGGTTCAAGGACGCCTCGCCGCCGATCTGCGGCAGCAGTGCCGCGCGCGCCTGCACCTGGCCTTCCTTGTTGTACAGCCGCTGTGACTCGGCCACGGCCAGCTGGGTGTCACCGTTGCGGGCCATTTCGTAGACCTGCAGCAGGTCGGCGGCATGGGAGGTCAGCGGAGCAAGTGCGACTGCCAGCGCAAGGGTGAGGGATCGGCGGATCATTGCGGCTTCCTTGGACGTTTTCAGAGTTGGAACTGCGCTGCGGGGGCTGCGCCCTGCAGGTAGTCGAGGTCGGTTTCAAACAGCGAGTCGACGCTGCCGTCAGCCTTGACCAGCACCGCTTCCATGACCGGCGAGGTGCCGGTGATGGCGAACAGGCGGCCGCCCGGGCGCAGCATCTTGAGGAACTGGGCCGGTACGGTTTCCACCGCGCCGGTGATGCAGATGGCATCGAACTGGCGCTGGCTCTGCCAGTCCAGGGCGTCGGCAACTTCGATGCGGACATTGCTGCCCAGCTTGGCACCGTCCAGGTTCTGGCGGGCGCGCTCGGCCAGCTCCGGCTGGATTTCCAGGCTCAGTACTTCGCGGGCCAGCTCGCCGATGCAGGCGCTCAGGAAGCCGCTGCCGGTGCCGATTTCCAGCACTTCGTCGGTGGGCTGCAGATCCAGCGCCTGCAGGGTACGGCCTTCGATGACCGGCTTCATCATCTTCTGGCCATGGCCCAGCGGCAGCTCGATATCGGCATAGGCCAGGGCGCGGTTGGCTTCGGCGACAAACGCCTCGCGCGGCAGGCGCGCCAGCACGTCCAGCACGCGAACTTCCAGCACGTCCCAGGGACGGATCTGCTGTTCAACCATCATTTCGCGGGCGTGGGAAAAATTGATCGTCATGGAAAACTCATCGATTCGGGCGCAGGGGGCCGGTCATTTTACCGGTTGGGGCGCGCAAAGTACGGGCCAAGCATCGCCGTGGCCCCAAGGACAGCCGCAGTGCCGGAAGTCACTCGCACCTCCGGTTCATTCAGCTTTCCGGCGGGGCTCATAGGCGCGCACGAAAAAATCCACGCTGGCGGCGATATGGGCGTCGGCGTCCAGGGCGTCCGGTGCAGCGCACAGGCCACACATCATATGCGTATGCAGCTCGCCCTTGATCAGGCAGAAGAACTGACGGGCGGCCAGGTCGGTATCGGACACGACCAACTCGCCCCGGCCCACGCGGGCCGCGAGGAAGTCCGACAGGGCGGTCTCGGTACGCGCCGGGCCGGCCTGCCAGAACATCTGGCGGATCCGGTCGTCGGTGTCCGGGGTCATCATCATGCGCTGGGTGGCGATGGCGGCGTCGCTGCTGATCAGCGTGAAGAACGCATGGCCAATACCCAGCAACTGGCTGCGCAGCGGCCCCTCGCTGTCGGTGACAAACAGCTCGTCGGGCATCATTTCCACGCATTTGGCCTGGATCGCCTCGGTGAACAAGGTCTCCTTGTCACCAAAATGGCTGTATACGGTGAGTTTGGACACACCGGCACGGGCGGCAATGCCGTCCATGCTGACGCCATTGAACCCCAGTTCGATGAACATCTCCTTGGCCGCGTCCAGGATGGCCGCGCGCTTGCCCAGGTCCTTGGGACGACCGGGGCCGGCATTGCGCGGCGCAGGTTTGGCGGCAGCAGGGGAAGGTGTTTTCGAAGACATCGGCTAATACTAGACCAGATGGTTTGATATTTATACTATACCGCGGCGTTTAGTAATGGCGGCGAAATACGCCATTCCCCTCACCTTGCAATGCGACCGTACCCATGAACAACCTGCGATGGATTGGCGGCAGTGTCCTGCTTGCCGTGCTTGCTGCCTGTGGAAAAACCGAACCCGCCCCGGTGCCAGCAATGCCGGTATTGGTTGTACACCCTGGCGGTAACGACGGTGTGACTGTCAGCGCCTATCCGGGCGAAGTGCGCGCCCGTGAGGAAACCGCGCTGTCCTTCCGGGTCGGCGGCAAGCTGCTGCGACGTGAGGTGGATGCCGGCCAGCGGGTGGACAAGGGCCAGTTGCTGGCCAAGCTCGATGTGGCCGATTACAGCCTGCAGGCGCGCGCGGCACAGGCGCAATATGCCGCCGCCGAGGCCGATCTGGTCCGTGCCCGCGACGAGCACAAGCGTTACCAGGCGCTGGCCAGCCAGCAGTTGGTCAGCCAGTCGGCGCTGGATGCGCAGAGCGCAGCGCTGAAGGCCGCGCAGGGCCAGGCCGATGCGGCGCGGGCCAATCTGGACGTGGCGCGCAACCAGGCGGCCTATTCCCAGCTGCATGCTCCGGAAGGCGGCCTGATCGCCAGCCGCGAGGCTGAGGCCGGGCAGGTGGTGGCCGCCGGCCAGACCATCTATACGATGGCCGCCGACGGCGCACGTGAAGTCGCCATTGCCTTGCCGGAAAGCGCGATCCGCGATTTCAGCGTTGGCCAGGCGGTCGAGGTCGAGTTGTGGAACCAGCAGGGCAAGCGCCTGGGCGGCAGCATCCGCGAGATCGCCGCAGCCGCCGATCCGCAGGCCCGTACCTATGCCGCGCGGGTCAGCCTGGCCGCCGATGCGCTGGAAACGGTGGAGCTGGGCCAGAGCGCCCGGGTCTATATCGCCCACGGCAAGAACGGGGTGATGAGCGTGCCGCTGGCGGCGGTGCAGGTTGGCAAGCAGCCGCAGCAGGCCAGCGTCTGGGTGGTGAACCCGGCCGATGGCAAGTTGCAGGCGCGCGCGGTGATGTTGGGCGCCTATGGGCCGGAAAGCGTGCCGGTGCTGCAGGGCTTGAAGGCTGAAGATTGGGTGGTTGCCGCGGGTGGTCATCTGCTGCGCGAAGGTCAGCCGGTGACTGCGGTGGACAGGAGCAACAGGCCCATTGAACTTGGCGCACCGAAGAAGGCTGCGTCGGAGGGCTCGCGATGAGCCTGTCGAAATCTTGTATGTGGGACACCTCAGCTCTTCCCCCTGCGGGAGAAGGGAGCGGGATGGGGGCTGACGCTCGCGGCAATGGCGAGCGGCGCTGGATCCACGCTGAAAAGGGAGCTGAGGCGTGAAACGCTTCAATCTCTCCGAATGGGCGCTCGGTAACCGCCCGCTGGTGCTGTTCATGATGATCGCGATGGCGATTATCGGCGCCTGGTCGTACAAGCACCTGGGGCAGTCCGAAGACCCGCCGTTCACCTTCAAGGCGATGGTGGTGCAGACCATGTGGCCGGGCGCCACCGCCGAGCAGGTGTCCAAGCAGGTCACCGAGCCGATTGAAAAGGCGCTGATGAACACCGGGCAGTTCGAGTTCATCCAGGCTTATTCGCGCCCGGGTGAGTCGCAGGTGATCTTCATGGCGCGCGATTCAATGCGCTCCAAGGACGTGCCAGAGCTGTTTTACCAGGTCCGCAAGAAGGTCGGCGACATCCATTCGCAGTTGCCGGCCGAAGTGATCGGGCCGTTCTTCAACGATGAGTTCGGCGACACCTTCGGCAATATCTATGCGCTGACCGGCGAGGGCTTCGACTACGCGCTGATGCGCGACTATGCCGACCGCATCCAGCTGCAGCTGCAGCGCGTGGATGACGTGGGCAAGGTGGACCTGATCGGCCTGCAGGATGAAAAGGTGTGGATCCAGCTGTCCAACACCAAGCTGGCCACGCTCGGCGTGTCGATGCAGCAGGTGCAGCAGGCGCTGGCGCAGCAGAACGCGATTGCCCCGGCCAGTTGGTTCGAGACCCCGACCGATCGCGTGCAGTTGCGGGTGAGCGGCCAGTTCAACTCGGTCGAGGACATCCGCAATTTCCCGATCCAGGCCGGTGAGCGCACTGTGCGCCTGGGCGATATCGCCGAGGTGAAGCGCGGCTTCGCCGACCCTGCCTCGGCCAAGATGCGCTTCATGGGCGAGGACGCCATCGGTATTGCCGTGGCGATGAAGAACGGCGGCGACATCCTCAAGCTGGGCAAGACGCTGGACAGTGAGTTCGAGCAGCTGCAGAAGACGCTGCCGGCCGGCATGCAGCTGCGCAAGGTCTCCGACCAGCCGCATGCGGTGAAGGAATCGGTGGGCGAGTTCGTCAAGGTGCTGACCGAGGCGGTGGTGATCGTGCTGCTGGTGAGCTTCTTCTCGCTGGGCTGGCGCACCGGGCTGGTGGTGGCGGTGTCGATCCCGCTGGTGCTGGCGATGACCTTCTTCGTCATGCACCAGTTCGACATCGGCCTGCACAAGATTTCGTTGGGTGCCCTGGTGCTGGCGCTGGGTCTGTTGGTGGATGACGCGATCATCGCGGTGGAGATGATGGCCACCAAGATGGAGCAGGGCTATGACCGCTTGCGCGCGGCCAGTTTTGCCTGGACCTCCACCGCCTTCCCGATGCTGACCGGCACCTTGATCACCGCCGCCGGCTTCCTGCCGATCGCCACTGCGGCGTCGAGTACCGGTGAATACACGCGCTCGCTGTTCCAGGTGGTGACGATTGCGCTGGTGGTGTCGTGGATTGCTGCGGTGCTGTTCATTCCCTACCTCGGCGACAAGATGCTGCCGGACCTGCACAACCCGCAGCTCCCCAAGCCGGGCAGCATCGCCGGGCGTTGGCGCGCACTGCGCCTGCGCTGGGCCGACCGCAACCCGGCGTTGGCCAACCTGGTCAAGCCCAAGGAACTGGCGCACGACCACGATCCGTACAAGAGCGCGTTCTACCAGCGCTTCCGCCGCTTCCTGGACGCCTGCCTGCGTCGTCGCTGGTTGGTGATCCTGGCCACGGTCGGGTTGTTCGTGTTCTCGCTGGTGATCTTCCGTTTCGTGCCGCAGCAGTTCTTCCCCGACTCGACCCGGCCCGAGCTGATGGTGGACATCGAGCTGGCCGAGGGCGCCTCGTTGACCGCCACCCAGGCGCAGGCGCAGAAGTTCGAGGCGATGCTGAAGGACCACAAGGGCGTGGCCAATTTCGTCGGCTACGTCGGCAACGGTTCGCCGCGCTTCTACCTGCCGCTGGACCAGCAGCTGCCGGCCACCAACTTCGCCCAGTACGTGGTGCTGACACAGGACACCCAGTCCCGCGAGCAGGTGCGTGATTGGCTGCTCAAGGAAGTGGTGCCGAAGTTCGCCGACGTGCAGCTGCGCGTGACCCGGCTGGAGAACGGCCCGCCGGTCGGCTATCCGGTGCAGTTCCGCATCTCCGGCGAGCACATCGAACGCGTGCAGGCCATTGCCGCACAGGTCGCCGAGAAGGTGCGGCAGAACCCGCATACCACCAACGTCAACCTCAACTGGAGCGAGCCGAGCAAGGTGGTGCGGCTGGTCGTCGACCAGGACCGCGCGCGGGTACTGGGCGTGAGCAGCGCACAGATCGCGCAGTTCCTGACCAGCTCGCTGTCGGGCATGAGCGTGAGCACCTACCGCGAAGGCAACCGCCAGATCGGCATGTTGCTGCGTGGCCCGGATGACGAGCGCGCGCGCCTGGACATGCTGGGCAGCCTGGCCATCCCCACGGCCTCCGGCAAGCCGGTGTCGCTGTCGCAGGTGGCCAAGCTGGAATATGCGTTCGAGGACGGCATCATCTGGCACCGCGACCGCCTGCCAACCGTCACCGTGCGCGCCGATATCGGCGACAGCATGCTGCCGGTGGGCGTGGTCGAGCAGATCGTGCCGACCTTGAGCGAGATCCGCGACGCCCTGCCCAGCGGCTATCTGTTGGAAACCGGCGGCACGGTGGAGGACTCCGCGCGCGGCCAGGACTCGATCAAGGCCGGCATGCCGCTGTTCCTGGCGGTGGTGGCGACCTTGCTGATGGTGCAGCTGCGCAGCTTCTCGCGGGCGGCAATGGTGTTCATCACCGCGCCGCTGGGCATCATCGGCGCGACCTGGTTCCTGCTGTTGTTCCAGGCCCCGTTCGGCTTCGTGGCGATGCTGGGCACGATTGCCCTGGCCGGCATGATCATGCGCAACTCGGTGATCCTGATCGACCAGATCCAGCAGGACATCGATGCCGGCCATGACCGCTGGCACGCAATCATCGATGCCACCGTGCGCCGCTTCCGGCCCATCGTGCTGACCGCGTTGGCGGCGGTGCTGGCGATGATCCCGCTGTCGCGCAGTGCCTTCTATGGCTCGATGGCGATCTCGATCATGGGCGGCCTGATCGTCGGCACGGTGCTGACCCTGGTGTTCCTGCCGGCCCTGTATGCGGCCTGGTTCCGGGTGCGCGCGGACGAGGCTGGGCCGTAATTGCTGAATAGGCACCTCCCGCGCCGTACCTGAAGAAGGTCGCTTTGCTGGGTCAGTGGTAAATTGGTCGTGTCGGCACGGGGGCCGACACGACCTGCGGGAGGCGGGTTTGCCGACACGCCATCATCTTTGCCTGGGGTATAGCGCTGCGCGACGGTCGGCCGCCATCGGGCCGGTTGTGGGCGCGTGCCTGCTGCTGTTGCTGGGCTTGCTATCGATCAGTCTGCCAGCGCTGGCGGCACGCCATACCGTGGCCGGTTGGGGCATGGAGCAGGGCTTGCCGCACAACCTGGTGCAGTCGGTGGCACAGGGCAGCGACGGTTTCATCTGGCTGGGGACGTGGGAAGGCGTGGTGCGCTTCAACGGCCGCAGCTTTACCGTATTCGATCGCCAGAACACACCGGGCGCGGAGCTGTCAGGGGTATTGAGCATCTTGCCGGAGGCCAACGGCGGGATGTTGTTCGGTACGGTCAGCAATGGCATCTATCGCTATCGCAACGGCCAATGGCAGGCGCTGGGCGGCAATGACGCCCGCAACCTCTCGATCAATGCCCTGGCCCGCGATGCTGCCGGCAGTTTGTGGATAGGCTCCAAGGACCGGCTGCTGCGGATGCAGGCCAATGGTCAGTTGCTGGACGAGGGGCGGGCGCTGGGATTGCCTCAGGTCGCGGTGACCACGCTGCGCTGGGCGGGCGATGGCAGCCTGCTGGTAGGCACCGAAGAAGGCGTTTACCAGTTGCGCGATGGCCGCTTGCAGCAATGGCCGGCAGCCCGTGCCCTGGTGGTGCGTGACATGGTCAGCGACCTCGCCGGGGGCTGGATCCTCGCCGCCGACGATGGCATCCATCACTTTCATGCCGATGGTCGGCAGCAGCACCTGCTGGTGGGCGAACGCGTCGATGCGGTGCGCCGGGACGCGCAGGGGGGGCTGTGGCTGAGCCTGTCGGCGGGGCGTCTGCAGCGGCTGCATGGCGATCAGGTGGAGGCGATCAACATTCCCGGCCAGGTCAGTCCCGCGCTGTTGATCGACCGCGAAGGACTGGTCTGGGCAGGCAGCACTGATGGTTTGTTCCGCGTTGATGAAGGCGCCGCCCGTGGCATCGGCCGTGCGGACGGCCTGGGCTCGGAGTATGTCCGTGCGGTGATCGAAGGGGCGGATGACACCGTCTGGGTCGGCCATTCGGAGGGGCTGGACCGGATGGTGGGGGAGCAGATCCATCCAGTGCGGCTGCTGCCGGGCAAGGGCCGCGATGCATCGGTGTTGGCCTTGGCCCTGCACGGGGATGGGGTCTGGGCGGGAACCTACAACCAGGGGGTCTTCGATATAGATGCTCACGGGCGGATCAGGCAGCAGATCCGCCTGCCCGGGGCAGTACAGCCGCTGGTGCGCGCGCTGTTGTTCGATGCCGATGGCAGCTTGTGGATAGGCAGCAGCGATGGCCTGTACCGTTACGACGGCAGCGCTGATTTCCGCCACTACGGACAGGAAGAAGGCCTGCCCGGGTTGGTGGTGCACACCCTTTACCGGGATCGTGCCGGGATGCTGTGGATCGGTACCGACAGCGGCATGGCCATGCTGGGGCCCGACGGGCGGTTGCAGGCGTGGATGGCGGACAAGGATATCCCCGCACGCTACGTGTTTGACTTCCTGGGTGACGACAATGGTGATCTGTGGATAGCCAGTGACCATGGCCTGCTGCGCAAGCGTGGCTTGGACTTTGCCGTGTTCGACCACCGCAATGGTCTGCCGCGTGACAAGGTATTCCGGATCATCGACGACAAGGCCGGGCATCTGTGGCTGCCCAGCAATCTGGGTGTGTTCCGGCTGGACCGCAGTGACCTTGTGGCAGTGGCGGCGGGTGCGCGCGCGCACTTGTCGGTGCAGGTGCTTGACCATACCGATGGCATGCCCAGCAGCCAGGCCAATGGTGCCTCCTCGCCAGCCGGGTGGATGACCCGGGCCGGCAGGTTGCTGTTGCCCACCAGCGCGGGTCTGGCGGTGGTGAACCCGCAGCGGGTGGACAACAACGCACGCCTGCGCAAGTTGCCGGTGGTGATCGAGAACGTAGTGGTGGACGGGTATCCGCAGCTGTTGCAGGGCAGCTATGCCTTGCCGTCGGAAGTGGAGCGCGTCGCCGTGGCGTTCGCCGGCCTGGGCTTCCGTGCACCAGACAAGATGCGCTACCGGTACCGGCTGGAAGGTTTCGATACCGATTGGGTGGATGCCGGCACCCGCACCGAGGCGGTGTACACCAACCTGCCGGCCGGCAATTACCGCTTGCGGGTGCAGGCGATGTCGCTGCCGCTGGACTGGGACAATCCCGGTCGTGGCGGTGAGGCCTCGGTATCGTTTCATGTCGCAGCACCGCTCTGGCAACGGCCGTGGGTGATCCTGCTGGCGGTGCTTACCCTGGCCGGTATGGTGCTGATGCTGGTCAGCTGGCGCACGGCCAGTTATCGACGCAGGCAGCGGCTGTTGAATACGCAGATCACCGCGCGTACGCAGGAGTTGAGCGAGAAGAACCGCGCGCTTGAACAGGCCGGTGCCGAGCGTGAGGTGCTGCTGCAGCGTCTGGAGCACCAGGCCATGCACGATGCCCTGACCAACCTGCCCAACCGACGTGCGGGTGATGACCACCTGCAGCAGGCATTGCGTGAAGCCTTGGCGGGCCAATCACCGTTGACCGTGGCGTTGCTGGATATCGATCACTTCAAGCAGATCAACGACCGCTATGGGCACGAAGCCGGTGACCGCGTGCTGCGTGACGTGGCCGGCCTGCTGCAACTGGGCAGCGGGCATTTTGTCTCCCGCCACGGTGGCGAGGAGTTCCTGGTGGTGTTGCGTGGCGTTGAGCCGATGCTGGCAGCCCAGCAGCTGCGCGAGCTGGGGCAGCGCGTGGCGCGGCTGCGCTGCGAGGAAGTGGACCCTGCGCTGGTCATCACCGCCAGCATTGGCCTGGCCGCATTGGGGCCTGGCCAGGACACGGTGCGCACCTTGTTGGCGGCGGCCGACCGCCAGCTTTACCGGGCCAAACGCGAAGGCCGCAACCGCGTTTCGTCCTGAGGACGAACGCGGCGCGGCCTTGGCGGGTGATCAGTAAAGGCCCTGCGCCAGCATCGCGTCGGCAACCTTGACGAAGCCGGCGATGTTGGCGCCGTCCACGTAGTTGACGCTGCCATCGGCACGCACGCCATGCTGCACGCAGTTGGCGTGGATCTCCTTCATGATCACGTGCAGGCGCTCGTCGACGTCGGCATGGCGCCAGGACAGACGCAATGCGTTCTGGCTCATTTCCAGGCCGGACGTTGCCACGCCACCGGCATTGCTGGCCTTGCCCGGTGCATACAGCGTGCCGGCCTGCAGGAACACATCCACCGCTTCCAGCGTGGACGGCATGTTGGCGCCTTCGGCCACGCACAGCACGCCGTTGTGGACCAGGGTGCGGGCGTCGGTTTCATCCAGTTCGTTCTGGGTGGCGCAGGGCAGGGCGATGTCGGCCGGGATATGCCAGGGGCGACGGTCGGCCAGGAATTCGAAGCGGGCATCGTCGGCCAGTTCGGACAGGCGGCCGCGGCGCTCGTTCTTCAACGCCATCACTTCCTGCAGGCCCTGCTCGTCGAAGCCATCGCGGGCGTACAGGGTGCCGCCGGAGTCGGAGAAAGTCAGGACCTTGGCGCCGAGTTCGCTGGCCTTGATGGCGGCGTACTGGGCGACATTGCCGGAGCCGGAGACCAGCACTTTGGCACCGTGGGTCTGGCGCTTGGCGTGGTGCAGCATCTGCTCAACGAAATAAACCGTGCCAAAGCCGGTGGCTTCCGGCCGCATCAGGCTGCCGCCGTAGGCCAGGCCCTTGCCGGTGAACACGCAGGCGGCGTCATTGCTGAGCTTCTTCATCATGCCGGCCATGAAGCCGACCTCGCGTGCGCCCACGCCGATGTCACCGGCCGGCACGTCGGTATCCGGGCCCAGGTGGCGGTACAGCTCCAGCATCAGCGCCTGGCAGAAGCGCATCACCTCGCCATCGCTCTTGCCCTTGGGGTCGAAGTCCGAGCCGCCCTTGCCACCGCCCATCGGCAGGGTGGTCAGTGCGTTCTTGAAGGTCTGCTCGAAGGCCAGGAACTTGAGGATGGACAGGTTCACCGAGGGGTGGAAACGCATGCCGCCCTTGAACGGGCCGATGGCCGAGCTGTGCTGCACGCGCCAGGCGCGGTTGACGTGGGTCTGGCCCTTGTCATCGGCCCAGGCGACGCGGAACTGGATGACCCGCTCCGGCTCGACCAGACGTTCCAGCAACCCGTACTGCGTGTATTTCGGGTTCTGCTGCAGGAAGGGCCACAGACTGTGGGACACCTCTTTGACGGCCTGCAGGAACTCGGATTGGTTGGGGTCGCGCTTGGCCACATAGGCCAGGAAGTCGTCGGGGGTACGGTAGTTCAAGGTCATTCCTTTTCAATGCGGGACCTGAAGAACGGGTCCAATAGGAGACAGGTCCAAGAAAAAAACAGCGTGGTATCCACCAGGCGGGAACAGCCCGCAAAAAAAGACGCGGCCAAAGGCCGCGTCCAGTTACTTCATTTCAACTGCGCAAGCACGGCCGCGCCGGCTTGCTGGGTGCTGAGTGCCTGGCCTTGCGCGGCCAGGTCGGCGGTGAAGTGGCCGTCATCCAGTGCTGCGGTGACCGCCTGTTCGATGGCGGCGGCTTCGGCCTCCAGGCCCAGCGAATGGCGCAGCAGCATGGCCGCGCTGAGGATGGTGGCGTAGGGGTTGGCAATGCCCTTGCCGGCGATGTCCGGGGCCGAGCCATGGATAGGCTCATAGATGCCGACCTTGCCCTGTTCGCCCAGGGATGCCGACGGCAACAGGCCCAGCGAGCCGGCCAGCATCGAGGCCTCGTCGGTGAGGATGTCGCCGAACATGTTCTCGGTGACGATCACGTCGTAGACGCGCGGCTTGGCGATCAGGTGCATGGCCATGGAGTCGACCAACTGGTGTTCCAGCTCCACGTCCGGGAACTCTTCGCGGCCGATGCGGGCGGCGATATCGCGCCACAGGCGCGAGGTTTCCAGCACGTTGGCCTTGTCCACCGAGGTCAGCTTGCCGCGGCGCTGCTGGGCCAGGCGGAAGGCGCTGCGCAGCACGCGCTCGATTTCCACCACGGTGTAGCGGCACAGGTCGCTGGCGCTGTCGGCGTCACGGGTCTTGTCGCCGAAGTAGATGCCACCGGTGAGCTCGCGCACCACCACGAAGTCCACGTCCTTGAGCAGTTCCGGCTTGATCGGCGAGGCGTTGAGCGCGGCCGGATGGGTGCGTACCGGGCGCAGGTTGGCAAACAGGCCCAGCGCCTTGCGGATGGCCAGCAGGCCTTGTTCCGGGCGCACCTTGGCATTGGGGTCGGACCACTTGGGGCCACCGACGGCGCCCAGCAGCACGGCATCGGCCTTGCTGCAGGCTTCCAGCGTGGCGGCCGGCAGCGGCTCGCCGTGCTTGTCGATGGCAATGCCGCCGATGTCGTGTTCGCTGAAGCTGAAGCTGTGACCGAAGCGGGTGGCGACGGCCTTGAGCACGTCGACGGCGACGGCGGTGATTTCAGGACCGATGCCGTCACCCGGCAGTACGACGATATTGGCTTGCATGTGTGGGTTCCGGTTGCTGCTGTTGTTGGGAGCTCCCTCCCTTGCGCCGAAGGCGCAGGGGAGGGCCGGGGAGGGGTTAGCTCTTGCCGTTGCCGTTTGAGCACTACAAGCCAAAAGCCAACCCCCTCCCGACCTCCCCCTGCCGGCTACGCCGGCAAGGGGAGGGGTGTTTCGTCAGGCTGCCTTCGCAGCCTCATACCGCTCGATTTCATCCACCCGGCCCAGCAGCCAACCCAGCTGGTCAACACCTTCCAACAGGCAGGTCTGCGAGAAACCGTCCAACGGGAACGTATAGGTCTTGCCGCTGGAGGTGCGCAGTTCGCGCGCCGCCACATCCACGGTCAGCTCATCGTCCGGGTTCTGCATCAGTTCCTGCACGTCGGCTTCATCCAGCACGATCGGCAGCAGGCCGTTCTTCAATGCGTTACCACGGAAGATGTCGGCGATCTCACTGCTGACAATCGCCTGCAGGCCCAGATCCGTCAATGCCCACGGCGCATGTTCGCGCGAGGAGCCGCAACCGAAGTTGCGCCCGGCCAGCAGGATGGCGCGGCCCTGGTTGTGCGGCTGGTTGAAGGCGAAGTCCGCATTCGGCGAGCCATCGGCCTGCCAGCGCCAGTCGTTGAAGGCGTTCTTGCCCAGCCCGGCACGCTCGGTGGTGGACAGGAAACGCGCCGGGATGATCTGGTCGGTGTCGATATTGGTCTGGCGCAGTACCACGCTGCGCGAAACGATGCGGGTCAGTGCGGCCATCAGTACAGCTCCAGTGCGTAGCCCTTCTCCCACCGGGAGAAGGCGGCGCGCAGCGCCGGATGAGGGTGTGCTTGTGTAATTTTCATCACGCCACCTCCTTGGCAAACAGATCGCGGGTGTCGGCAACACGGCCGTTCACCGCTGCCCACGCCGCACTCATCGGCGAGGCCAGCAGGGTGCGTGAACCCGGGCCCTGGCGGCCTTCGAAATTGCGGTTGCTGGTGCTCACTGCCAGCTGGCCCGGTGCAACCAGGTCGCCGTTCATGGCGATGCACATCGAGCAGCCCGGCTCACGCCATTCGGCGCCGGCAGCGCGCACGATTTCGTGGATGCCTTCGGCCTCGGCATCGCGCTTGACGATCTCCGAGCCCGGCACCACCAGCATGCGCACGCCATCGGCGACACGGCGGCCGCGCAGCACCTGCGCCACTTCGCGCATGTCACTCAGGCGGCCATTGGTGCAGGAGCCGACGAACACCACGTCCACCGGCGTGCCGACCAGGGAATGGCCGGCCTCGAATTTCATGTAGTCCAGGCCCTTCTGCGCGGCGGCATCGTTGGCGGCCGGGATCGGCGCATCCACTGCAATCGCGGTGCCCGGGTGCGTGCCCCAAGTCAGGGTCGGGCGGATGTCGGCGGCATCGATCTGCACTTCCACATCGAAGCGCGCGCCGTCGTCGGTGTTCAGGGTCTTCCAGTACGCCATGGCGGTGTCGAAATCGGCGCCCTTGGGGCCGCGCGGGGTCTTGCCGACCCAGTCGAAGGTGACCTGGTCCGGTGCCACCATGCCGGCGCGGGCGCCGGCCTCGATGGACATGTTGCACAGGGTCATGCGCTGTTCCATGTCCATCGCGCGGATCGCCGAGCCACGGAATTCCAGCACATGGCCAGTGCCGCCGTTGACGCCGATCACGCCGATGATGTGCAGCACCACGTCCTTGGCGCCGACGCCCGGGGCCAGTTCGCCATCAACGGTGATGGCCATGGTCCTGGCTTTGCGCTGCAGCAGGCACTGCGTGGCCAGCACGTGGCCGACTTCGCTGGTGCCGATGCCGAAGGCCAGCGAGCCGAACGCACCATGCGTGGAAGTGTGGCTGTCACCGCAGACGATGGTCATGCCCGGCTGGGTGAAACCCTGCTCCGGGGCGATGACGTGGACGATGCCGCGGTTGGCCGAGGACAGGTCGAACAGCTCGATGCCGTACTCGGCGCAGTTCCTGGCCAGGGTTTCAACCTGCGCCTCGGAAGCCTTGCTGGCGTAGGGCAGCTTGCCGTCCGGGCCGGCCGGCAGGGTCGGCGTGGAGTGGTCCATCGTCGCCTTGGTGCGGTCCGGGCGGCGCGGCTTCAGGCCGCGCTGGCGCAGTTCGGTGAAGGCCTGCGGCGAGGTCACTTCGTGGATCAGGTGCAGGTCGATATACAGCACGGCCGGCGCGTTGTCGGTTTCGGGGACGACAACGTGGGCGTCCCACAGTTTGTCGTACAGGGTTTTGGGTGCGGAGCTCATCAGTACGTTCCGTTGCCTATGTTCTGCCGTCGCGCTCAGGCGCTGACGGCTTCCTCGGTCTTGCTGCCTTCACGCTGGCGCAGCAGGCGGTTGGTGACATCCAGCCAGGCCAGGGCACTGGCTTCGATGATGTCACGGCTGGTGCCGGTGCCTTCGAGGATCTCGCCTTCGTGGCGTACGCTCAGGTTGGCTTCGCCGCGGGCATCGGCGCCGATGCCGACGCTGTGCACGTGGTAGCTGTCCAGGGTCAGCTGGATGCCGGTGGCGGCCGACAAGGCCGAGAACAATGCATCGACCGGGCCGTCGCCCTGCGCGGTTTCGGCTACGCGGTTGCCTTCCGGATCGGACAGTTCAACCAGCGCGTTGGCGCGGCTGCCGACGTCGCTGATGGTCATCGAGGCCAGGCGGTAACCGTCGCTGCTGGAGGTGCCCTGCATCAGGGTCTGCAGGTCGGCGTCTGTGACCACTCGCTGTTGTTCGCACAGCGCCTTGAACTGATCGAATACCAGCTTCAGTTCTTCTTCTTCCAGCCAGTAGCCCAGTGCACGCAGGCGCGCCTCGACCGCAGCACGGCCGCTGTGGCGGCCCAGCACCATCTGCGAGGACTCCCAGCCCACGTCTTCCGGACGCATGATTTCGTAGGTGTTGCGGTTGCGCAGCATCCCGTGCTGGTGGATGCCGGATTCATGGGCGAAGGCATTGGCGCCGACGATGGCCTTGTTGCGCTGGACCGGCATGCCGACCAGGCGCTGCAGCAGCTGCGAGGTGGGGACGATGCGCTGGGTGTCGAAGCCGGTATCGAAGTTGTAGAAGGCGTTGCGTACCTTCAGCACCATCGCGATTTCTTCCAGCGCACAGTTGCCGGCGCGCTCGCCGATGCCGTTGATCGAGCCTTCCACCTGGCGTGCACCGCCTTCGATGGCGGCCAGCGAGTTGGCCACGGCCAGGCCCAGGTCGTTGTGGCAGTGGGTGCTGAACACGACCTTGTCGGCGCCGGCGGCATTGGCGATGACGTGCTGGAACATCGCGCGGATCTCTTCCGGCGTGGTGAAGCCAACGGTGTCGGGCAGGTTGATGGTGCGGGCACCGGCGGCGATGGCGACCTGGGTGACTTCGGTCAGGAAGTCCAGCTCGGTGCGGGTGGCGTCCTCGGCGGAGAACTCGACATCGTCCAGATAGCCGCGCGCCATGCTCACATGCTTGTGCACCGACTCCAGCACCTGCTCCTTGCTGATGCGCAGCTTGTGCTCGCGGTGCAACGGACTGGTGGACAGGAACAGGTGCAGGCGCGGGCGCGCTGCGGCTTCCAACGCCTTGATGGAGGTTTCGATATCGCCGGCCAGGCAGCGCGACAGCACTGCCAGGACCGGCTGGCGTACCTCGCGGCCGATCAGGGCCATGGCTTCGCGGTCGGACTGCGAACTTGCGGGGAAGCCGGTTTCGATCACGTCCACGCCGAGTTCCGCCAGCGCCCTCGCCATCACCAGCTTCTGTGGTGGCGTCATGCTGCAGCCGGGTGATTGCTCACCGTCGCGCAGGGTCGTGTCGAAGATGGTAATTCGCGGGGTGTTGTTGGTTGGAGTATTCACCAGAGGGTCTCCTCGACTGCGGCGGTAACGGAAATTTTGGGGGATTCGGATTTGGAGCTGCGCTGTGTCGCTGCGACGACACGGCTTCTAAGTCGTTCGGCGTTACGCCGTCGAGGTTTACGCGGGGGACTGGGGCGCACTTCAGACAACAAGGTCGACAATACCGTGGCATCGATGTTGCCGCCCGATACCACCGCACACTTACGCTTGCCGGAGACGCGGCGGCCGGCGGCCAGCGCCAATGCGCCGGCGCCTTCGGCGATGACATGCTCTTCCAGCGCCAGTCGCACCAGGGTTTCGCGCAGTTCGGCTTCGCGCACGATGACCACGTCGTCGAGCA
>DAMCTY010000006.1:0-100810 GCA_032112995.1 Stenotrophomonas sp.
CCTCAGGGCGGCCGGCGCCGCGCAGAAGCGCGCCGACCCAGACCTTGCCCGCCCCGGTGCCGGCTGACGCATGGCATGATGCCCGGCGTCGTTCATATTTCCGGTCACGATGGTCATCAAGGGCAAAGCCACCTCTCTGGATATCGCGCACATGGCTGGCGTCTCGCAGCCCACGGTGTCGCGAGCGCTGCGTGGCAGCCCGATGGTCAATGCCGAGACCCGCCAGCGCATCCTGGAGATCGCCCGGCAGCTGAACTACAAGGTCGACAAAAACGCCTCCAGCCTGCGCTGCCAGCAGTCCGGCACCCTGGCATTGCTGTTCTTCGAGGACCCGACCCCGGACGATTCGCTGATCAACCCGTTCTTCCACTCGATGCTGGGCTCGATCACCCGCGCCTGTGCGCGCCATGGGCGCGACCTGCTGGTGTCCTTCCAGCAGCTGTCCAGCGACTGGCATGCCGATTTTGAGGACAGCAACAAGGCCGACGGCATCATCCTGCTGGGCTATGGCGACTACCATGAATCGGTAGAACGCCTGCAACGGCTGGTGGAGCAAGGCACCCACTTCGTGCGCTGGGGCGCGGCCCTGCCCGGCCAGCCCGGCGTGTCGGTTGGCAGCGACAATTTCCAGGGCGGTTTTGACATCACCGCCCACCTGCTGGACCAGGGCTGCCAGCGCATTGCCTTCCTGGGCCATGCCTCCAGCCACTACCCCGAATTTGAAGAGCGCTACCGCGGCCATGTGCAGGCCCTGGCCGCACGCGGCCTGGCCGCCGACAGCGCCTTGCAGCACGATGCGATCACCACCGAGGAATCCGGCCACGCCGCCTGCCTGGCGCTGCTGGAACGCGGCGCAAGCTTTGATGCGATCTGCGCTGCCAGCGACCTGATCGCCATCGGCGCCCTGCGTGCCCTGCGCGAGCGCGGCCTGCGCGTGCCGCAGGACATCGCGGTCACCGGCTTTGATGATATTCCGCTGGCTGCCTCGGTCTCGCCGGCGCTGACCACCGTGCAGCAGGACACCAAGCAGGCCGGCCAATTGCTGGTCGACAAGCTGCTGGGCCTGATTGCCGGTGAAGCCGTGGAAGGCGTCAACATCCCGGTGAAACTGGTGCTGCGCGAATCCTCGCTGGGCGCTTGATTCGCATCGTGCCAGAGCCCTTGTAGCCCGGGTAAGCGCAGCGCACCCGGGAACCGCAGCAACCCGACAGTTGCCAGCTCCAGCTCCATCAAGAACTCGCTTCCGCGCCACCTCCGGCGGAAGCCCCGGGTGCGCTGCGCTTAGCCGGGCTACGGTGTTGTCGCGCGCTCGGGTTTAGCTGAAATCCTTCAGGATCTCGCCCACGCCGGACGGGGAAATCTCAAAGCCCAGCGGCGTGCCGGGGTTGATCACCACGCCGTAGCCACCGGGCACGCGGCGCAGCACGTCCAGCATCAACATGCGGATGTTGTGCGGCGCCTGCTGCTGGTGAAAGCCAACCCGGGCCATATCGGTGAACACCGCCACATGCAGCACGCCCTGCTTGTCGAACAGCAGCGGATCGAAGCCGCTGCCATCGGGGGTAACCAGGCTGCCGGTGAGCAACACCACCTCGGAAGCGACGAAGGCCTGCATGAAGGCGCGGATCGGCAGCTTGCCATCCATTGCGGTCTGCAACAGGGTTTCGATGGGGGTCTGCGGGGGGAGCTGGTTCATGGGTGCCGCCGGGAATGCCTGGGGGCGGATTGTAGCGGGTGGGCCTTTGCGAGACGCAGGGGCTGGTAGCAGAGCAGAATCAAAAGCTACCCCTCCCCGACCCTCCCCTTGCCTGCGGCAAAGGGAGGGGGACAAGCTAGGCCTCCAGCTGCACGCGAACGGCCCCCTCCCTTTTGCGTAGCAAAGGGGAGGGTTGGGGAGGGGTGCTTTTGGCATGGGATTGTGCCACCCCGCAAAGGCTGCCCTCACCCCAACCCCTCTCCCGCATGCGGGAGAGGGGCTAAAGCAGATCACCGCGCCAGTCGTTTATCCCTGGCTTGCTGATCCGCCATGGCAGCGTCCAACTGCGCCCGCAGCTCCGGCTGCATCACCTGTCCTTCCAGCACAAACACCTTGACGCCATGCGCCGGCACCTCGGCCTTCAGTGCGCCCTTCACCTTCAACGCACCGCCATCCAGCACATCACGCCACTGCCCGGCCTGCAGGTAGCGACGCACTTCGAAGCGCCGCGCTGCATCGCTCTTGTTGAGCAGCACCAGCACGGTCTGCGCGGTATCACCATGCTGCAGCACGCGGTAGAACACGGCCTCGTCGCCCTGCAGCCGTTCATTCACCTGCAGGCCGCGCTGCAATGCCGGCGTCGCCTCACGCAGTTTGGCAATGCGCTGCAACGGCGCGAAGATCGGGCTGTTTGCTGCTTCGTCTACACGCTGCTGGCCGAAATAAGCGCGATTGCCTGCATGCTCGGCACGGCCACGCATGAAGCCGGTTTCCGAGCCGTAATACAGCACGGGAATGCCGCGCGCGGTAAACAACCAGTTGTGCGCGTCGATGAAGCCCGCATCACTGGCATCCAGCCGCGCCATGTCGTGGTTGTCGTAGAAGCTCATCAACGCATACGGATTGGCATACGGGCCACCGCTGAGGTGCAACGGCTCAGCCAGCGTTTCAAAGCCCTTCTGCTCCTTGCCGAATACCGAGGACAGGGCGCCGCGCAAAGGAAAATCCAGCACGCTGACGTTGGCGTTCGCCGGCCAGGTGTGCTCGGCAATCTTGGCCGCGTCGTAATCGAAGGCTTCGCCGAACATGAACATGCCCGGGTGTTCGGCACGAATGCGGTTTACGAATTCATGCCACCACGGATGCGGCAGCCAACCGATCGTGTCGATGCGCAGCGCATCCACGCCCTGCGCCGTCCATTGCAGGTAGGCCCCCACCAGGTAATCCATCACCGCCGGATTATGCTCGTTGAAGTCCGACAGCTCGGCCAGGTTGCCGTCGAAGATGGAACCCTTGCTGCCATCGACCGGGCCGATGTTGTTGTAGAACGCATGCAGCGGGTTGTGCTGCGGGTCGAGTTTGTCCGGCGGCAGGTTCTGGTGGTCGGCAATCAGCTTGCCGTCCTTGTCGAATATCTGGCCAAACTGCGGCTGCCGCTTGGGCATGGTCCAGGCCGGCGAGCCATGGTTGCCGACGATGTCCAGCACCACTTTGAGCCGCGCATCGTGCAGGCCCTTGGCCAGCCCTGCGAAATCCAGGTCGGCGCTCGGCAGATGCTCGTCCAGCTTGTAGAAATTGATGCCCCAATAGCCGTGGTAACCGGTCTTGCCGCGGTCGGTCAGCGTACTGGTGCAGCTGATCGGCTTGCTGCCGGTGAAGGCCTGGTCGGGGTTGTCGATGATAGGCGTGATCCATACCGCGCCAAAACCGAGGTTGCGGATGTAATCGGCATTGTCCAGCACGCCGCGGAAATCACCGCCCAGGTAGCCGATATTGCCGTCGATCTTGTCCGGGCACGGCACCGGAATATCGAAGGTGCGGTGTTCGCCGCCCTGGTCGCGGTGGTCGTTACTGGTATCGCCATTGACGAAGCGGTCGGTGACCACGAAGTACACCGCATCACTGGCGAAGGGCTCGGTGGTGCCAATGTAGTCCGGCCGCTCACCTGCCCAGGCCGTGCCGGCCACCAACGCCAGCGCTACCGCTGCTGCCAAACCATTACGCATTACACCACCTCCTGTTGCGACGGAACCCGCAGCACGCACACGCCGGCCACGAACAGACTGCATCCCCCCAGCACCAGCACATGGATGGGCTCACCGCCCAGCCAGTTGCGCAGGGCAAAGCCCAGGGCGCTGGCGGCAACCAGCTGCGGGATCACGATGAAGAAATTGAAGATGCCCATGTACACGCCCATCTTGGCCGCCGGCACGCTGTCCGACAGCAGGGCATAAGGCAGGGACAGGATCGAAGCCCAGGCAAACCCCACGCCGACCATCGACAGCAGCAGCCAATGCGGGTCCTTGATCAGCATCAGCGAAACCAGCCCCAGCCCGCCCAGCCACAGATTGACCAGGTGGCTCCAGCGCAGGCCGATAGCGCGCACCATCAGCGGGATGATCAGCGCAGCCACGGCAGCAAAACCGTTGTAGGCACCAAACAGCACCCCCACCCAGTTGGCGCCTTCGTTATAGGCCGCCGACTGCGTATCGGTGGAACCAAAGTGCGTGCCCGCCACTGCGGCCGTGGTGTAGATCCACATCGCGAACAGGGCGAACCAGGAAAAGAACTGCACCCAGGCCAGCCGCCGCATGGTGCCCGGCATGCTGCGCAGGTCGTCGACGATGGTGGCCAGCATATGCGTGCCGGGCAGTACGCGTGCCACTGCCAACAGCAGGCCATAGCTGGCGCACAACCCGGCCAGCACATAGAGCATGCGATCGCCCTGCTGCCAGGCGATCAACGCCGCCAGCACCACACCCAGCCCCAACCACACCAGGATCTGGCCCCACTGCGGCAAGCCGGCCACGCGCTGGCTTGCATGCACCGGCGCCGGCTCGGCATCGTCAAAGGCGGCCAGTTCGGCCGGCGAATACTCGCGCGTGCTGAACACCGTCCAGGCCATCGCCAGCAGCAGCACCACGGCACCGAAGTAGAAGGCGTAGCGCACGGTATCGGGCACCTCGCCCGGGCCGGCGGTATTGGCAACACCGTAGTGGGCCAGGATGAAGGGCAGGAAGCTGGCCACCACCGCGCCCACGCCAATGAAGAAGCTCTGCATCGAGAAGCCGGCGGGGCGCTGCCTGGGCGACAGCTGGTCACCCACAAACGCGCGGAACGGCTCCATCGAGATGTTGATCGAAGCGTCCAGCACCCACAACGTGCCCGCCGCGATCCACAGCGTGGGCGAGTTCGGCATCACCAGCAGGGCCAGCGTGGTCAACACCGCGCCGATCATGAAATACGGCCGACGTCGGCCCCAGCGCGTCCAGGTGCGGTCGGACAGATAGCCGATCACCGGCTGCACCAGCAGGCCGGTCAACGGTGCAGCGATCCACAGCCCCGGCACCGCGTCCATCGGCGCGCCCAGGGTTTCGAAGATACGGCTGGCGTTGGCGTTCTGCAGGGCAAACCCGAACTGGATGCCCAGGAAGCCAAAACACATATTCCAGATCTGCCAGAACGACAGCTGCGGTTTGCTGTTCATCAAGCGCTTCCCCCCTCCGGGAATCACGGATGCAATGGTTGGGCGCGGATGCGCTGCAGCCATGGTAGAGGGCGCACCTGTGATCTGCACCGCTGTTGCATACGTATTCAATGCAGCCACCCGCCCATCGCGGCCCGGCTCGGGGAATAGTGGCGGCACGCGCCAGCCAGCAGGGCCGGCGCGCCGACCAGAACCCGGAGTTGAGACCCGCATGGCCGATACACGTCCCACCCCTGCCCGCCTGTCGCTGAAAGCCGCCTTTGCACTGCTGCTGATCAGCGCCCTGCCGGCCCACGCCGCCGACCTGGCGCGCGTCAGCTCACCCGACCAGCACCTGACGGTGATCGTCGAATCCCAGCACGAAGGCCGCCCCTCCTACCGGGTGGAACGCAATGGCGAGGCGGTGATTGCACCGTCGCGGCTGGGCATGCTGCTTGGCGATGGCCGCCTGGAGCGCAATATCGCGCTCACCGGCGAATCCCGGCGCAGCGTCGATGAAACCTGGGAGCAGCCCTGGGGCGAGCGCCGTCTCACCCGCAACCACTACAACGAACTGCGCGCCAGCTTCACCGAAAAGCCCGGCGCAGGGCGCAGCTATGAGCGGCATTTCGATGTGGTTTTCCGCGTCTATGACGATGGCATCGGCTTCCGCTACGAGTTCCCGCAACAGGCCGGCATGAAGCAGGCGCAGATCCATGCCGAGCTGACCGAGTTCGCGCTGGCACGCCCGGCCACCGCCTGGTGGATCCCCGCCTTCGAGTGGAACCGCGAGGAATACCTGTACCACCAGACGCCGCTGACGGAAGTCGGCACCGCGCAGACCCCCTTGACCCTGCGCAGCGACAACGGCCTGCACATCTCCATCCACGAGGCCGCGCTGGTCGACTATGCCGGCATGAACCTGGCACGCGGCGATGGCGACATATTGCGCGCCACCCTGACCCCGTCCAGCAGCGGTGCACCGGTGGAGCGCACCCTGCCCTTCAATACCCCGTGGCGCACCCTCACCATTGGCGAGAAGGCCGGCGATCTGGCCGAATCCAGCCTGATCCTCAATCTCAACGAGCCCAATGCCATCGGCGATGTGAGCTGGTTCACCCCGGCCAAATATGCCGGCGTGTGGTGGTCGCTGCACCTGGAAACCGAGACCTGGGCTACCGGCCCCAAACACGGCGCCACTACCGCCAATACCCGCCGCTATATCGACTTCGCCGCCGCCAACGGCCTCCGCGGCGTGCTGGTGGAAGGCTGGAATACCGGCTGGGATGGCGACTGGTTCGCCAACGGCGAAGCCTTCGATTTCACCCGCGCCACCCCGGATTTCGACCTGCCGGGCCTTGCCAGTTACGCCGCCGACAAGGGCGTCCACTTGATCGGCCACCACGAGACCGCCTGCGCGGTCAGCCACTACGAACGCCAGCTGCCGGCAGCGCTGGACCTGTATGCGCGCAACGGTGTGGACGTAGTCAAGACCGGCTACGTCTGTGACGCCGGCGACATCCACCGCCAAGACCGCGCCGACGGCCCGATTGTCCGCGAATGGCACGAGGGCCAGTGGATGAGCAATCACCATCTGCGCGTGCTGCAGCAGGCCGCCGCCAGGCACATCGCGATCAACTCGCACGAGCCGATCAAGGACACCGGCCTGCGCCGCACCTATCCGAACTGGGTATCGCGCGAAGGCGCGCGCGGCATGGAATTCAATGCCTGGGGCAACCCGCCCAATCCGCCGGGCCATGAGGCCACCCTGGTGTTCACCCGCATGCTGGCCGGGCCGATGGATTACACCCCCGGCATCGTCAGCCTGAAGGGCCGCAACGGCCTGGCCCTGCGCAGCACGCTGGCCAAGCAGTTGGCACTGTACGTGGTGCTGTACAGCCCGGTGCAGATGGTGGCCGACCTGCCCGAGCACTACGCCCAGCACCCGGACGCCTTCCAGTTCATCAAGGACGTGGCGGTCGATTGGGAGGAAAGCCATGTGCTCAACGGCGAAGTCGGCCAGTACGTGACCTTCGCCCGCAAGGCGCGCGGCAGCCAGGAATGGTTCCTGGGCAGCGTGGGCAGCGAAACGCCGCAGGCGCTGGACGTTCCCTTGTCGTTCCTGGGCCCGGGCAAGCGCTACCGCGCGGAGATCTACCGCGACGGTGAAACTGCCAACTGGGAGACAGCGCCGTTTGCCTTCGTCCGCGAGACGCGCGAGGTGGGCAGTGGCGACCGCATCAAGTTGCACCTGGGCGCCGGTGGCGGCGCTGCAGTGCGGTTTGTGCCGGTGCAATGACCGCCGGCCGGTCTGAAACCCCAAGCACTTGGGCTGGGGCTTCAGGCCCAGTTACAACGCCGTCACTCCCGCGCACACGGGAATGACGGCCCAAAAAAAGCAACAACTTTTGCTATCCCGCGCTCCTGCGCGGACGCACCAAAAGTCAGCGACGGCTGAAAGGACGCTCGGAACCTTCTGCCATCGCAATCCCATCGCCCGCTTTTCAGTGCAAATGAAGGGTTGCCATGTCCAGCCACAAGGGATCTTCTCGGCCATCGCCTCCGCCGAACTGCATCGCCCCCCCCTCTGGCACCAGGCCACGATAGGCACCATCGTAATCCCAGGTGGTCACGACCACGGTTGCAGCTGTCAGATCCACCGGATCACCGAGCGCGCTGGCGGGCAAGGTAATGGTGATGCGCTTGTTGGTGGTATCTACCGCTAGCTGTGCGCCGGGCGTTGCCGCCTCTCCCTCGTTGTCGGCGCCGGCCTGTAGCGTGGTGGTCAATGCATTGGACCAACCTCCAATCCGCAAGCGGTAGTTCCAGTGCAGGCCATCAGGCAGCTGTGCGTTCTGCAACGGCATCTGCCGCAATCCCGCCCTGCCAGGCAATCCGATATAGACGGTCAGTGCGACATGGTCAAAACCATTCGGAGCGTTCCACATTGACCCCAGTGACGCCAGCTCCACCTGCAGCTTGAGCGACCCACCACTGGCAAAGGCCTCCACTTTGCGTAGATCCGCCGGGCGTGCCTGCGTCCAGCCGGGGTCGTTCGGGTATCGGTAGCTGCCGCTGGGACCATGGTCATCCCCTGCAGGATCCTCAATCCTCCCTGCTGAACGCCAATCGCGCTGGACAGTGAACTGCTGCGGATTGGAAATCGCCATTGCGGGCCTTGCCCACGCCACCACGCGGTGCGCTGTTGCAGGGTCCACCCAGGCATCACTGCGCAGGCGTGCAATCCAGCGCCCATCGTTGTCCACCAACGCCTTCTGGCTGCGGGAAAGGTCGCCATCCACAACAACCTCGACAGTAGACAACGGCACCGCGCGGCCTTTGACTTCAAGCTCGCCATGCAACGCGCCACGGGGCAGCATATCCATCACTGGCACCGTCCCTTCAACGGCGGCCATCGCCTTCGCCGTGCCTACCCGCCATACCATGCCACTGTACGCAGGCAGGACAAGATCCATGCGGCCAGCCTGCCCTACCTGCACTGACGGCGCATCGCCATCAATGGCAAACAGGGGCTGCAATACACTGCCCGCAGGTAGCCCGGTTTCAAGGCCATCAAGCAGCACTGCATGCGAGGCGTTGTTGAAAACGACCAATGCGCGCTGGCCCTCATCATCATCCATCCGCCACGCCAATGCGCCAGGCGCCCCGCCTTCGGCCCGCAGTACCGTGGGAGTTCCGCGCGACAACACACGGTTGTCGCGGCGCAATGCGCTGGCCCGTTTCAGATACTGGTAGAGCGGATGGGCGGGATTGAAATGGTCCTGCCCTCCGGAGCCGTAGCCGCCGGCGAACATTGAATCACGCTGGCCCCTGAAACCCTGCTCCGTCCCGTAATAGATCACAGGTATCCCCGGCAAGGTCATCATTGCAAGCAAGGCCTGCCGCAATCCCTGTTCACTGCCTCCGGCAAGGAAACGCGATACATCGTGATTGTCGACAAAATTCGGCATCAACCACGGATTGGAGTTCACGCGCATGGTCGACTCGATCCGCCATCCCAACTCCGCTGTCGGTCGGCCGCGCGCAAAAACATCCAACAAACTACCGTACAACGGAAAATTGATCATGCCAGGCAACAATGGCCCGCTCTCGTCACGGGTGTAGGCATCGATCCTGCGCGCCTGCGTTTCCTCGAACGCCCTGTCCATGCCAAAGCCCTCACCAAACACATGGAAGCCAACGCCGCCGACAAGCGGGTGCAAGCGGCTGATGCCTGGCGCAGCCGGATCGTCGCTGTAGAGGAAATCGCGAAAGTAGGTTTCAGGCGCATAGAAGGCCGTATCCACGCGGAATGCGTCCACTCCCACATTGTCGATCCAATCCGCATACACCTTGCGTAGCGCCCGCCGAACCTCGGGGCTTTCGGTATTCAGATCATCAAGACTTGACAGCTGATACGTCAGCTCCTGTCGACGATCGCTGAAATCTTTGATGTCAGGCGTCCAGTGATAGACACCGCGCGCACGATCAGCAGGGTTCTGCGGATCATTGGCCTGCAGTAGCAAAGGAAACAGCGGGCTGTTGTCGTGGCGCTGGCAATCGTCTTCCCGCTCGCAGGAGAAAAAATCCCCGGTGTGGTTTACCACCACGTCCTGCACCAGCAGCATCCCCCTCGAATGCAGCCCTTCGGCGACCTTCCGATAGCTTTCCATGTCACCGAAATGCGGGTCCACACGCGTGAAATCCCGCGCCCAGTAGCCGTGGTAACCACTGTAGTTGGCTCGCTCGCTCCACCATTGGTTGGCAACCGGCGGAGTGATCCACAGCGCCGTGGCCCCAAGCCCCCGGATGTAATCGAGCCGGCGCTCCACACCCGCCAGATCACCACCGCTGAAACGCCGGGGGTCAGCCGGGTCGAACTCCCCCGCGCCCTGATCGTCGTTGCTCCGATCGCCGTTGTCGAAACGGTCGATCATCGCGAAATAAATGATCTGGTCACGCCAGTCCGGCGCCTCCTTGGCCCCCACCGACGCTCCGGTCCCCAGAATGGCCCCCGCAATACACATCGCGAGTCCACACGCCCTGTGCTTCAGCATGCTCCCCTCCCCATTTTTGATAAGCGCCGCCGCTGGACGCGGCCGCGCCAGCCCTGCCGACACGTCGATTCTGCTCGTCCGGACGCATTTACCCCCCTCCTTGGCCATTGAATACGTATGCAGGGAGATTCCCAGCCAACGGCGGCTGTCTACCATACGAGTCAATCGCAGACGGACGTTGAAGTCATGCGGTACATCCTGCCTGGACACCGTTCGGGCCCAAAAACAAAGCAGTAACAACATTGACTGGGAGAGGAAAATGTTGAATTACAAGCGCAGCGCACTGAGTATGGCGCTGGCCGTCGCTCTGGCGCCGGGCATGGCAGCGGCCCAATCCACCGGCTCCGCCGACAAGGTCCAGGAGCTCGATTCGATCACCGTCACCGGCATCCGCCGCGCCATCGAAGCCTCGATCGACACCAAGCAGACCGAGAACACCGTGGTAGAGGCGATCTCTGCCGAGGACATCGGCAAACTGCCCGATGCAAGCATCGCCGACTCTCTGGCCCGCCTGCCCGGCTTGACCGCGCAACGCTTTGGCGGCCGCCCGCAGGAAATCAACATCCGCGGATTTGCAGGTGACTTTTCAACGGCCCTGCTCAATGGCCGTGAACAGGTCAGCCTTGGCAACAACCGTGGTGTCGAATTTGACCAGTACCCTTCGGAATTGATGAGCCAGGTGGTGGTACACAAGACCACCAGCGCTGACATGATCGGCCAGGGCCTGTCAGGCACCGTCAACCTGAAGACCGTACGACCGCTTTCTTATGACGACCGCGTGATCGCAGTCAATGCCCGCGCCGACATGAACAATCTGGACGGCAGCAAGGAGTATGGTGGTCGCTACTCGGTTTCATACATCGACCAGTTTGCGGACAGGACTGTCGGCCTGGCCATCGGCTATGCCCACATGGACAACCCGATCCAGGGGCGCCAGTACGAAGCCTGGGGTTTCACCGGCGACAACAATGGCGTTCTGGGCGGAGCCAAATACTTCAGCTATGACACCGACAACGTCCGCGATGGCGTGATGGGCGTACTGGAGTTCAAACCGAACGATAGCTTCTCCTCCACGCTTGACCTGTTCTATTCCAAATTCGACAAGGATGAGTACAAGCGCGGCCTTGAGATGGGCCTGGTCTGGGGTAATGGCAGCACCTTGGCCGGCGGCAAGATCAGTGACAACGGCACCGCCGTGGAAATGGATTGGCAGAACGTGCGCCCCATCGTTGTCCGCAACGACTACAACGGCACCAAGGACAAGCTGTTCTCCCTGGGTTGGCGCAACGAACTGAAGGTAGCCGACAACTGGACCCTGAGCACCGACGTCAGCTACTCCCGCGCCGAACGCAAGGAGCGGCTGCTGGAAGTCTATGCCAACCTGCTCAACGGCGGCACCGACAGCGTCTACGCCACCTATAACCCGGACGGTTGGTTCGATCTTCAACTTGGCAAGGACTACGGAAATGCTGCCCTGCTGGGTTTCTCAGATCCGGGCGGCTGGGGTGGGGAACGCGCCCAGGCGGGCTACCTGAAGGACTTCGACGTCAAGGACACTCTGTCTTCGATCCGTTTCGATGCCTCGCGCAGTTTCGATAGCGGTCTGATCAGCAGCATTGCTTTCGGCGTCAACCACAGCGAGCGTGACAAGAGCCGCGCCTCCAGCGAAAACACCCTCTGTGTTACGGAAGCCTGCGTGGACAACGTCTACGGGGCCATCCCGCAGCAGTACATCGGCAACTCCTCGTTCGGCTTTGCCGGCATCCCCTCGATCCTGCGTCTGAACTCCCTGGCGATGCTCAATGACGGTGTTTTCTACCTCAAGGGCAAGACCCATCAGGACATCTCCAACAAGAACTGGCAGATGGAGGAAGAAAGCAGTACCGCCTACGTCCAGCTCAACATCAATGGCGACCTTGGTCCGGTTCCTGTGCGTGGCAATATCGGCGTGCAGGCCGTGCATGTGAAACAGAGCTCGGTGGGCGTGGCCACGTTTGAAGGCGTGGCGCTGTCGGAGCCCAGTGAAGCGGGCGCGACATTCACCCATTATCTGCCCAGCCTGAACCTGTCGTTCGAGTTGCCGTGGGAGCAGTTCATCCGCGTGGGTGCCTCGCGCCAGATGGCACGCCCCCGCATGGATGACCTGCGCGCCAACGCCACCTTCCACGTCGACCAGACCAAGCAGCTCCTCTCCGGCGATGGTGGCAACCCCACCTTGAAGCCGTGGCTGGCCGACGCCTATGACGTATCCTGGGAAAAGTACTTCGGCAACAAGGCCTATGTGAGTGCAGCAGGGTTCTACAAGAACCTGAGCACCTACATCTACAACCAGACCCGCGAATACGACTTCAGCCAGCTGCCGCTACCTCCGGGCCTGGACACGAGCAACCTGCCCGATGGGCTGATAGGCCAGTACAGCCAGCCAGCCAACGGTGAAGGCGGCAAGATTTACGGCTATGAACTGGCGGCTTCCATTCCACTGGATCTGCTCTGGGCCCCGCTGGAGGGTTTTGGCATCACCGCCAACTACTCGGACACGACCAGCCGTATTGAACCCAATGGTCCCGGCACCACCGAGCCGTTGCCCGGGCTTTCAAAGTATGTATCCAACATCACCGCGTACTACGAGCGCTATGGCTTCTCCGCGCGCGTGAGCCAGCGCAGCCGGTCTGCGTTCCTGGGGGAAGTACAGGGCGCTGGCGGTGATCGCACCAAGATCTATTTCGAGGGCGAAAGCGTCACCGACCTGCAATTGGGCTATACGTTCCAGACCGGCGCGCTGCAGAACCTTTCCATCCTGCTGCAGGTCAACAACCTCGAGAATGAGCCCTTCCGCGCATTGTCGGACAACGTCAGCGACCGTCCGCGCCAGTATTACGAGTATGGCCGCACGTATCTACTGGGTCTGAACTACCGGTTCTAAGCCGCTTTGGTTGAAAGCCAGACAAGGCCCGCTGCGTTGCAGCGGGCCTTCTTTGTTTGCGTGAGGGGTTGGATTCAAACGAAGCCTGGTACAAGTTCGTGCGATCTGTTTGGTGCTGATTCGGCTTCTTGGGCACTTCCCCTCTGTCGCTCGCGAGGTTAAGAGCAGGCACTCATGAGCCGAACGCTCGAGACTGTTCGCACGCCCCGTGTGCTACTCAGGGCCGGGGTGCGGAGCGAGATGCCCCGAAGGGGCGGATGGGGTGAGCTTTTGCATTTGGCGATAGAGCCCCTGCCGAGCATGGCTCGGCACTACGACGACGCCTGGCTTGGCTGCTTCCCTTCTCCCGCTTGCGGGGGAACAAAGGGCCTGCCCCCGCGAAGGCGGGGGGCGGATGGGGGAGCTTTGGCTTTGGCTTTGGCTTTGGCTTTGGCTTTGGCTTGCCTTTAAAAGCGCCCTCACCCCAACCCCTCTCCCGCAGGCGGGAGAGGGGCTTTAGCAAAAGCAAAAGCAGAAGAAAAAAAAGGCGGAGATGCTATCTCCGCCCCCACAAGAAAGAGACAACAAAAACTCAGCTGCGACGCGCGCAATACACCGCGTGCCCCGGCAGCACCAGTTCACCAGCCTCAACCGTAGCCGCCACCGGGCCCGGCAACGCCAAGGCCTGCCACTCACCCGCCGGCAACGCATGTCGCACTTTTTCACCAGACAGATTGAAGGCCAGCAACAAGGTCTCATCCCCGGCCTGACGCTCGAACAACAACACCGGCTCAGCGCTATCCAGGAAGCGGATCGCCCCCGAGACCAACGCCGGATGCGCCTTGCGCCAGCTCAGGAAGCTGCGGAACGCATGCAGCGTCGAATCACTGTCCAATTCCTGCGCCTGCACCGACAAGGCCTGGTGCTCGGGCGGAATCGGCAGCCACGGCTTGCCGTTGCTGAAGCCCGCCACGGCGCCATCCGTCCACGGCATCGGCGTGCGGCAACCGTCGCGTCCCTTGAAGTTCGGCCAGAAGGTGATGCCGTATGGGTCCTGCAGCGCCTCGAACGGTACGTCAGCCTCGCCCAGGCCCAGCTCTTCACCCTGGTAGATGCACACCGAACCGCGCAGCGAACACACCAGCGCCGCCAGCATCTTGGCCAGCGACGGTTGCGCCGGATGCCCGCCCCAACGGGTCACCGCACGCTGCACGTCATGGTTGGACACCGCCCAGCACGGCCAGGCCTCGCCCATTGCCGCTTCCAGCCGCTCGACGGTGCCGCGGATGTAGCCGGCACTGTAGTCGTCGACCAACAGCTCGAAGCTGTAACCCATGTGCAAACGACCCGGCGCGGTGTACTCGGCCGTGGTTGCCAGTGAATCCTCCGAAGAGATCTCGCCCAGCGTCACCGCGCCCGGGTAGTGATCCAGCAAGCCGCGCAGGCGCTCCAGGAAGCCGATGTTTTCCGGGCGGGTGTTGTTGTAATAGTGGTACTGGAAGGCATACGGGTTGTCCGGGCTGAAGCCACGGCCCACCCGTTCGCTTTCGGGTTTGGGCGGGTTGTCGCGCAGCTGCGCGTCATGGAAGCAGAAGTTGATCGAATCCAGACGGAAGCCATCCACACCACGGTCGAGCCAGAACTTCACGTAATCCAGGGTGGCCTGCTGCACCGCCGGGTTGTGGAAATCCAGGTCCGGCTGCGAGGCCAGGAAGTTGTGCAGGTAATACTGGCGCCGGCGCGGCTCCCATTGCCAGGCGACGCCGCCGAAGATCGACAACCAGTTGTTGGGCGGGCTGCCGTCATCGCGTGCATCTGCCCACACGTACCAGTCGGCCTTGGGATTGTCGCGGCTCTGCCGGCTTTCCTTGAACCAGGCGTGGTCCACCGAGGTGTGGCTGAATACCTGGTCGATCATCACCTTCAGGCCCAGCGCATGCGCCTTGGCCAGCAAACGGTCGAAGTCGGCCAGGTTGCCGAACAGCGGGTCCACGTCACGGTAATCGGCGATGTCGTAGCCGAAATCGGCCATCGGCGACTTGAAGAACGGCGACACCCAGATCGCATCCACGCCCAGCGAGGCCACGTACTCCAGGCGATCGATGATGCCCGGCAGGTCGCCAACGCCATCCCCATTGGTATCCAGGTAGCTGCGTGGGTAAATCTGGTAGATGACGGCACCGCGCCACCATGGAGTCTTGGACATCGAACGCCCCCCTACGGGCTTCATTGCCCCTGTATCGGGGCCGCGGAATGTATGCCGGTCAGCTTAGCGTCGGCGCTTTGCCGGCGGTGTTGCTTGCATACGTATTCACTGCGCAAGGGCCCGGTTCTGTTCGGTTTTCGGCCGTGACGGGCTCCTCAGGCCGACACCGCCTATAATCCCCGGGTACCCCCCGAAGTATTCCTATGAGCATCGCTGAACATATCCGCCCCGCGCTGGGCCTGCCTGCCATCCAGACCTTTGCCGCAGCGGACATGGCTGCCGTCGATGCCCTGATCCGTCGCCGCCTGTCCTCGGACGTGGTGCTGATCAACCAGATCGCCGACCACATCGTCTCGGCGGGCGGCAAGCGCCTGCGGCCGATGCTGGTGATGCTGGCCGGCCACGCGGTCGGCGGCGCCGGCCCCGAGCACCACCAGCTGGCGGCGATCATCGAGTTCATCCACACCTCCACCCTGCTGCACGACGACGTGGTCGACGAATCCGACCTGCGCCGCGGCCGCAGCACTGCCAATGCACTGTGGGGCAATGCCCCCAGCGTGCTGGTTGGCGACTTCCTGTACTCGCGCAGCTTCCAGCTGATGGTGGAGCTGGAGCGCATGGCGGTGATGCAGATCCTGGCCGACACCACCAACCGCATCGCCGAGGGCGAAGTGCTGCAGCTGCTGCACGTGCATAACCCGGACACCGACGAAGCCGCCTACCTGCGGGTGATCGAGCGCAAGACCGCGGTGCTGTTCGCCGCCGGCACCCGCCTGGGCGCGCTGGCGACCGGCGCGGACGAAGCTGTGCAGCAGAAGCTGTACGACTACGGCATGCACCTGGGCTATGCCTTCCAGATTGCCGACGACGTGCTGGATTACTCCGCCAACGCCGACGAGCTGGGCAAGAACCTGGGTGACGACCTGGCCGAAGGCAAGGCCACCCTGCCGCTGATCCATGCCATGGCGCATTCGGACGAAGCTGTGCGCAATCGCCTGCGCGAGATCGTGCAGAACGGTGATGCCAGCGCCATGCCGGAAGTCCTGGCTGCCATCCATGCCACCGGCGGCCTGGAATACAGCCGCAAGCGCGCCCTGGAATATGCCAACGCCGCCGAACAGGCACTGGACGGCCTGCCGGAAACCGAAGCCGTGGCCGCGCTGCGCGGTCTGGCCCGTTACGCCATCGAGCGCAGTCACTGACCGCGATGGCCGGCCTGCAGCAATTCAACGAAGACGAACGCGCCGTGTTGTTGGCGGTCAAGGGCGTGGGGGCCACCGTGGTCGCCCGCCTGGAACAATTGGGATTCCATTCCCTGCAGCAACTGGCCCAGGCCGAGACCGGCGATATCGTCAGCCAGGCCTCGGCCATGCTGGGCAGCAGCTGCTGGCGCAACAGTCCGCAGGCACGGGCGGCGATCAGCGGGGCGATAGCGGCGGCAAAAAGCCGGGCGTTGTAGCAGCGGCGCTGACAAGGCCTTTGCCGAGCATGGCTCGGCACTACGCTTTTTGGCATTGCCGGAAAGATGCCCTGCCGAGCATGGCTCGGCCACTACGCTCCCTCCCTTTCGCGTAGCGAAGGGGAGGGTTGGGGAGGGGTAGCTTTACCGCTTCTGATCTGGCTGTGGCTTTGAGCCTTGTGCCGCTTCCGCAACGTGACGCATTGCTGGTGAAGCCCCTGCCGAGCATGGCTCGGCACTACACCTTTAGCTTTGGTGGCAAGGCCCCTGCCGAGCATGGCTCGGCACTACCAAGAGCCGTCAGTCGCCCAGGCGTTCTTCCAGGAAGTTGTCCATCATCTTCCAGGCGCGCTTGGCGGCGCGCGGGTCATAGAGGCAGCCCGGCGGGCTGTTGGCATCGCTTTCGGCAAAGCAGTGCACTGCGCCGCTGAAATTGACGAATTGCCAGTCAGCCTTGGCGGCATCCATCTCGGTGCCGAAATTGGCGATATCCTCAGCGGTAATGCCAGCGTCCGCCGCACCATTGAGCACCAGCATCGGCACCTTGCCGCTGCCCGCTGCCGCCGGTGCAGGCGTCGACAGGCCGCCATGCAAGCTCACCACGCCGGCCAAGGGCATGCCCGCGCGCGCCATTTCCAGCACGGTGGTGCCACCGAAGCAGAAGCCGACGGCGGCGATATGTGTGGCATCCAAGGGCGCCTTGCCGGCCTGGGCCTTCAATGCCGCCAGTGCCGCTGCCGCACGCGCACGCAGCAGGTTGCGATCCTCGCGCAGCGGCTTGGAGGCGGCGGCCGCCGCATCGTTGTCCTGTGGGCGCACCGTCTTGCCGTAGACATCGGCCACCAGCACCACGTAGTCGTCGCCGGCAATCTGTTCGGCCTTTGCCACTGCCGAGGCATTCACCCCGCGCCAATTGGGCACCATCACCACGCCGGGGCGGCGGGCATCGCCCGCATCGTCATAGACCAGCACGCCGCTGTAGGTGGTTCCCTGCAGCTGCCATTCGACCGGGCGCTGCTGCATCTTCGCGAACGCGGGGATGGATGCGGTGATACACAAGGCCAATACCGCCAACTGCAGTTTCCGTGCTGCGCGCATGGGAGTGCTCCGGTCCGGGGTTTGGGGCGAGTCTAGGTGCTGTGGGTTTTGAGAGCAAAAGCCTGCCCTCACCCCAACCCCTCTCCCGCACGCGGGAGAGGGGCCAATGCATTTGCAGCTGACGGAAGCCGAGCCCCTCTCCCGCCTGCGGGAGAGGGGTTGGGGTGAGGGCAAGCTCCAGCCAGGGAGCCAGCCGCCCCCCTCTACTCAGCCGACCCCGAGTCCCGGAATCGCACTGATGCTGTCCGGATCAAACCCGGCCAGCTCGGCGAAGTGGCGGCCACGCGCCACATAGTCCTTGTAGGCACCAAAGCTGGGGGCGCCCGGCGACAACAGCACCACCCCACCCTGCGTACCCAGCGCCGCACGTGCCAGTTCCACCGCATGCGGCAGATCAGTCGCAGCATGCAGGCCAAAACCACCGGCCTCGGCCAAGGGCGCCAGCAACGCATGGATGCGCGGTCCGTTCGCGCCCATGGTGACGATCTCCACCGGCGCGTTATCGCGCATGTGCGCGGCAAAATCCTGCCAATCCAGGCCGCGGTCATGGCCGCCAACCAGCAAGGCGATGCGCTGCCCGGCAAAACAATCCAGCGCTGCCAGCGAGGCATGCGGCGTGGTGCTGATCGAATCATTCACCCAGCGCAGGCCATCGCGCTCGCCCAGCAGCTGCAGGCGATTGGGCAGCGGCCGGAAGCTCTGCACCGCAGGCGCCAGGGCAACTGCATCCAGGCCGAGGGCTTCCAGTGCAGCAAGCACCGCGCACAGGTTGCCGCGGTTGTGACGGCCCGGCAGCGGCGTGTCCGAGGTATCGAATACTGCCTGCGTACCGCGATACACCACCTCGCCCACCATGTGCCAGCCGTCGGGCTGGTTGAACCAGACGATCTCGCTGTGCGGCAACTGCAGCGCACGCAGGTGTTCATCTGCCGCATTGAGCACGGCCACACGCGGGTGGCCGCCGGTCACCAGCGACAGTTTGTCGTCGATATAGCGCTGCTCGCTGCCGTGCCAGTCCAGGTGCTCCGGAAAAATGTTCAGCACGATGGCCACATCCGGGCGCACGCCACTGCGCGCCACTTCGCCGGTCTGGTAGCTGGACAGTTCCACCGCCCAATAGTCCGGCGCCGGTTGCGGGTCCAGGGCCTCCAGCAATGGCAGGCCGATATTGCCGATCAGGCCAGTGCGATGCCCGGCCGCGCGCAGCAGATGCGCCAGCAGCGAGGTGGTGGTGCTCTTGCCCTTGGTACCAGTCACGCAGACCGTGTTCGGCAGCGCGCCGTTGGCATCGGCGTGCTCGCTGAACCACAGCGAGGTACCGCCGATGAACTGCGTGCCCTGGGCCAAGGCTTGCTGCGCCTCTGGCTTGTACGGACTGATGCCCGGTGACTTGATCACCACGTCGAACGAAGCCAGCAGCTCGCCGCTAAGCTCGGTTTCAACGCGCAGACGTGCATCACCCAGCGCAAGAATTTCCTCAGCCTCGGCCGCAGAACAAAGCACCGTCAGACAGGCAGGAAACCGCTCCTGCGAATCCCGAATCCCGAATCCCGAATCCCGATCACGCAAAGCGTGATAGGCCGCATGGCCTTCACGACCCCAGCCCCACAACGCGACGCGCTTGCCTTCAAGCTGCGAAATTCGCACGCAGACGCTCCCACAGTGCTGCCGGGATGCGGTGTTCACCATCGATGACCAGCAAGGGTTCGATCTGCAGTTCGTCGGCGGCCAGGGTCGGCTGGATCAGGCTGGCAAAACGTTTGACCAGCACGTCTTCCTTCCAGTCCGGACGCGATGCCAGGGTCGCCATTGCCGCGCGCGACTCCTTGCCCTCGCCCACGCACTCGAACGGCTTGTGGTCCTGGAACTCGAGCAGTGCGTCGTAGCCTCCAGCCTGTTCCATGTCGTCCAGCAGATTGCGACCAAAGATGCGCACCAGCCGGATCTTCGGCATGAACGGAGCCAGCGCCAGGAACACGAAATGGCACTTCGGGCAGACGCCGCACCAGCGGTTCACCGGGCGCTCGCCGAGGATGTGGAAGTTGCGGTTGCAGCTGGAGAAATGCGCGTCGTAGAAATCGGTCTTGGCGAATTGGCGGGCAACCGCCAGTTCCGACAGCGGACGCAGCAACGAGTAATAGTTCAGGTCGGCAGCGATGTACTGCTGCACGTAGTCACCAAACGCCTTCTCGAAGGCCCAGCCCTTGGACCACTGGTGGTTCACTTCGCCGGTACCGGCAATCTGGCTGCCGTAGCTGGCCGAGCGTTCATTGGAGAACACCACCTGGTCCACACCCTGCACCACGGCGGCCAGCACCATGATCGCCGAGTTCACCGCAGTGACCGGGATATGCCCGTTCCATGCACCCTGGCGGTTGAGCTCAAACAGCTCCGGCGCCAGCGTGCGGCCGATGTTCAGCGTTGGCAGGCCGGTGCGCTCGGCGCAGGCACGGATCAGCTGCGAGCCGCCGATCCAGGTGACGGTTTCGGCCACACCGGCATTACGCAGGGCTTCGATGCTGACCAGCGAATCCTTGCCGCCGCCAATGGCGACCAGGGCGTGGTGGGCCAGGCCCAGCTCAGGAGCAGAAGCGCCCTCACCCCCGCCCCCTCTCCCGCTTGCGGGAGAGGGGAGCGAAGCGGGCAGCTTGAACCGGTCACGCAGGTTCAAGCCGTTGCGGTAGGCGAATTCGCCCAGGCCGTTGAAGTACACCGTCTCCACCAGCACGGCGGTGGCCGCGTCGATGGCGTAGCTGTCGATGCTCACCTGCGCCGGCACCGCTGCCTTGTAGTAGCTCACACCTGCGATCAGGTGCAGCAACTGCAAGGCGCGTTGCACCGCGGCCGCGCGCTCACCGTCCAACTGGAACGGTGCGCCCGGCACGGTGACGGTCTCGGTCATCTCCGGGCCGTCGTCGAAGGCGTATACCAGCCGCGCCACACCGGTGTCCGCGGCAAAATCGCAGCGGACGAAGCGGAAACGGGAAACCTGGTCTTTATCAAAAGCTGTCATGGCGTATCCGGGAATCAAACTGGCCGTTGCGCGTCAACGCGCAACGGACGACAAAGGTTTTCGCATCAGGCGGACGTTACTGTGCATCATCAATCACGTCCTCGCGCGGCAAGGCGCGTTGGTTATAGGTACAGGCCATGCTGAAGCCATAAGCGCCGGCATCGGCGATGACCATCACATCGCCCGGGGCGGTCGCCGCCGGCAGCTTCACCCGCTCTGCAAACACATCGCTGGATTCGCAGATCGGGCCGACCACGCTGAAATCAACATCGCGGGCGGCATCCAGGCGCGACAGGTTGGCGATGTCGTGCCAGGCGTCGTACAGCGCCGGGCGCAGCAAGGCGTTCATGCCGGCATCCAGGCCAACACGGCGCACGCCGTCCTTCTCCACCACCTGCGAGGCGTGGGTCAGCAGCACGCCGCACTCGGCCACCATGAAGCGGCCCGGCTCGATCGCCAGCTGGAAGGCCGGGTGCACCGCCTTGATATCGGCCAGGCCAGCCGCCCAGGCGTCCAGGTCGAAGGGCTCGTCGTCATCGCTGTACGGCACCGGCAGGCCGCCGCCGATATCGAGGATTTCAACGCTGCCGATGCGGCGCGCGAAGCCGGCCATTTCATCGACCATCTGCTTCCAGTGGCCACTGTTCTCGATGCCGCTGCCCAGGTGGGCATGCACGCCGGTGATGCGGATATCCAGCGCGCGTGCGGCGGCGATGAACTCATCCACGCGCTGCGCGGACAGGCCGAACTTGGACTCCTTGCCGCCGGTGTTCACCTTCTTGTGGTGACCATCGCCGTGGCCCAGGTCGATGCGCAGCCACAGCTTGCGGCCACGGAAAACATCCGGCCAGTGCTGCAGCAGCTCGACGTTGTCGACGGTGACGTTGACGCCACGCGCCAGCACCGCCTGGTACTCGCTGATCGGCGCAAAGCTGGGGGTGAACAGCACGCGCTCCGGGCTGATGTCCGGCACCGAGGCAAACACCAGCTCCACCTCGCCCTGCGACACGCACTCCAGGCCGAAGCCTTCGGCCGCCAGGGTGCGCAGGATCTCGGGGTGCGAGTTGGCCTTGATCGCATAGAAGCGGCGGTCGATGGCGTCGATGGCCTTCAACTGGCGGGCACGCTCGCGCACCTTGTCCAGGTCGTAGATATAGGCCGGCGTGCCTTGGGCGGCCAGCGCCAGCAGCTGCTTCTGCTTGGCCGGCGCATGCCACCACGGCGTCTGCCGCGGACGGATACTGCCGATGATCTCGCGCCAGCGCGGGCCGAATACGTGTTCCTCGTAAACCGGCATCGCGCCACTGTCGATCAGCTCGGCGTGCAGGATGGGCAACAGCCCATCGGCATCGGCCTCGTCGATGACGAAGGTCAGGTTCAGGTCATTGGAGGACTGCGAGATCATGTGCACGCGCTCCTTGCCGAACGTGGCCCACACGTCCGAGAGCTTGTACAGCAGCGAGCGCATGCCACGGCCCACCAGGGTGATGGCCGCGCAGGGCACGATCACCTTGACCTTGCAGATTTCCGACAGGTCGGCCGACAGCGAGGCCAGCACGTCGGTGCTGACCAGGTTTTCGGACGGGTCCAGCGATACGGTGACGTTGGTCTCGGCCGAACCGATCAGGTCCACCGACAGGCCGTGCTTCTTGAACAGGTTGAACACGTCGGACAGGAAGCCGACCTGCTGCCACATGCCGATGCCTTCCATCGAGATCAGCACGATGCCGTTACGGCGGCTGATCGCCTTGACCCCCGGCACCGGCTCGGCATTGCCGTCGATGCTGGTGCCCGGCATATGCGGGCGCTCGGTGTCGAGGATGGCCATCGGCACGCCGGCATCGCGGCAGGGCTTGATCGAGCGCGGGTGCAGCACCTTGGCACCGGTGGTGGCGATTTCCTGCGCTTCGTAATAATCCAGGCGGGTCAGCAGGCGTGCGTCGGGCACGTCCTTGGGGTTGGCACTGAACATGCCCGGCACGTCGGTCCAGATTTCCACGCGGCTGGCACCGAGCAGCGCGCCGAAATAGGCCGCCGACGTATCCGAACCACCGCGACCGAGGATGGCGGTGCCACCGTCGCCGTGGCGGGCGATGAAGCCCTGGGTGATCAGCAACTGCGTGGGCTGGGCCGAGAAACGCTGCTTGAAGCCCTCCTCGCCCTGCCACTGGCAGTTCACCGAAAGGCGCTGCGACCAGGCGGTCTGGTTGGGTGCCGGCGGCTGCGCATGCAGCCATTCACGGGCGTCCATCCAGCCAAAATCCAGGCCGGTGCTGCGCAGGTAGGCGGCGCCGACGCTGGAGGACAGCAGTTCGCCCTGGCCCAGTACCTCGGCCTGCCAGTCCAGCGGACGGCTGGCCGCGCGCGGGTCGTCCAGCAGCGCCTGCAACGCGGCCAGGCGTTCAGCCAGCACCTCGCGGCCCAGCTCCAGCTCGGCAAGGAAATCGTTGTGGCGGCTGACCAGCGCGGCCACGCGCTCGCGGCTGTCGGCAGCGCCGTCGGCAATGGCGGTCAGTTCATTGGTGACGCCGGACAAGGCCGACACCACCACCAGCACCCTGCCACCGGTCTCGTCCGCACGTTTTTTCGCCAACTGACCGATCGTGTTCCAGCGATGACGACGCGACACCGAGGTGCCACCGAACTTGAGGACGATCCAGCGATCAGCAATTGGGGAAGCAGACATTGGCTTTGTGGATTCACAGGTGGGAGAAAGACCCGGCAATGCGGGCGGAACTCCCGATTCTATGCCAAGCCGTTGAGGCAGGACGGCTGAGTTACCGGCGATACCATCGCCGCCCGGCCTCCCCTCCCGGGGCGAAGAAAGTAGCACTTGCAACGATCCGGGTCATCTTTGCGTGAATGGGGCCGGTTTGAGGGCTATGGCTATGGCTATGGCTATGGCTATGGCTATGGCTTTGGCTTTGGCTTTGGCACCCGCTTTTAAGAAGCCGTCATTCCCGCGCAGGCGGGAATCGCTCCTGCTCCTGCTCCTGCTCCTGCGCTGGCTCCTGCGCTGGCTCTGGCAAAGGCAAAGGCAAAGCACAAAGCCCAGAGCGATTCCCGCCTGCGCGGGAATGACGGTTCAGTTGTTGGGAGATTGCGCTGAAACCGACACCTGACGACTTCCTGCATGCCCATGCCTAAGCTGTACCCCCCGCCCCACCCCAAAAACCCATGCCTCCACGCCGTTACCTGCAACTGGACGTCTTCGCCGCCCGCGCCGGCAGCGGCAACCCCTTGGGTGTCATCCTCGACAGCGATGGCCTGGATACCACCGCGATGCAAGCGCTCGCCGCCTGGCTCAACCTCTCCGAGACGGTGTTCTTCCTGCCGCCGGACGCCGGCGCCAACTACCGCATCCGCATCTTCACCCCAAGCAGCGAACTGCCCTTCGCTGGCCATCCCAGCGTCGGCGCGGCCTGGGCGGCGGTCACCAGGGGTCTGGCGCGGCCACAAGACGGCCGGCTGATACAGCAATGCGCTACAGGCCTGCTGCCGGTGCGGGTAAGCGGGCCGGAAGATGCGCCCATCCTCCTGTTGGCCAGCCCACCCGCGCGGCACCATCCAACTGCGCCAGACGCTGTACCTGAACAACTGCAGGCCCTGCTCGCGCCCGGCCACAGCCCCGAACTCTGGGACAACGGCCCCCGCTGGTGGCTGTTGCCGGCCCGCGATGCCGCCAGCGTCCGCGCACTGATGCCAGACATGCCCGCAATCGCCGACTGGAGCAATGCCACCGGCGCGACCGGTGTGGCGGTATTTGCTGCCGAAGCCGGCCCGGATCACGCGCTGGTGACGCGTGCGTTCTGCCCGGCCGATGCAGCCGACGTACCCGAGGACCCTGTCACCGGCAGTGCCAACGCCCTGATCGCGGCGTGGCTGCGGCAACACGGGCAACTACCCAAGGCTGATGGCAACTACGTCGTCAGCCAGGGCCGCGAAGTGGGCCGCGACGGTCGCGTCCAGATCGCAATCGACGCGCAAGGCAGTGTCTGGATCGGCGGTCAGGTCCAGCCAGTTATCGCAGGACAGGTGCACTGGTAAGCTGCCCAGCCGTCGTCTGGAAGCGATTTGCAATGTCTGTTCGCCGTTATCTGCAGTTGGATGTGTTTGCCGCCCGCGCCGATGCCGGCAACGCGTTGGGCGTCATCGTTGACAGCGAAGGCCTGGACGACACCGCCCTGCAGGCCATCGCCGCCTGGCTGAACCTGTCCGAGACCATCTTCTTCCTGCCGCCCACCGAAGGCGCCAGTTACCACATCCGCATCTTCACCCCGAAGGGCGAGCTGCCCTTCGCCGGCCACCCCAGCGTCGGTGCCGCCTGGGCGGCGGTGGAACTGGGCCTGGCCACGCCCGACGACAACGGTCAGCTGATCCAGCAATGCGCCGCTGGTCTGCTGCCGGTGCGGGTACAGGGCGGGCGCTGGTTCCGCCAGATCCACGTGCGCAGCCCGCAGGCTGAACGCCGCGACGTCGCCGCCCCCGCCCTGCCCGAAGGCCTGGCTGCATTGGCCAAGCCCGGCCATACCACGGAGCTATGGAACAACGGTCCCGACTGGTGGTTGCTGGAAGCCGGCAGCGAGGCCGCCCTGCGCCGCTACAAGCCGGAGCTGACTGCCATCGGCGCCCTGCCCGGCCGCGGCAAGCTGGCCGTGTACGCGCCCGCTGACCGCCCGGACGTGGGCTACCAATACGCCGTACGCGCCTTCGCCCCCGGCGTGGGTATCAACGAAGACCCGGTAACCGGCAGCGCCAACGCGCTGGTGGCCGCGCAGTTGCTCGCACAGGGCCGGATCAAACCTTTCCAGCAGTACCTGGCCAGCCAGGGCCGCGAACTCGGCCGCAATGGCGAGGTACGGGTGGAAGTGGATGCCGAGTCCAACATCTGGATTGGCGGTGAGGTGCAGCAGGTGATTGCGGGGCAGATTGAGTGGTGAGTGCGAAAGCCGTGCCTGACTGTCTCCCTTCTCCCGTTTACGGGAGAAGAGCCTGTCCCCGCGAAGGCGGGGATGCCCCGAAGGGGCGGATGAGGGGAAGCGTGCGAAGCACGCATGCCTCTGACTTCCACTTTGACTCTTCCGCTTTGGAAACAAAGCAAGCGGACCTTGTCCGCCTCCCCCTCTCCCCAACCCCTCTCCCGCAGGGGGAGAGGGGCTAACGCAACAGCAACAGCAACAGCATCCGGACGCTCCCATGACCACCCGCCGCTTCCTGCAACTCGATGTCTTCGCCCCGCGCCCCGGCACCGGCAATCCGCTGGCCGTGGTGCTTGATGCCGATGGCCTGGACGATGCCGCCATGCAGGCCATCGCCCGCTGGACGCGCCTGCCTGAAACCACCTTCATCTTCGCCCCGACCCAGCCCGGCAGCAGCTACGGCATCCGCATGTTCGCCCCGCAGAAAGAGGTGCCGTTCGCCGGCCACCCCAGCGTCGGCAGCGCCCATGCCGTGCTGGAAGCCGGCGTCGCCACCGCCATCGACGGCCAACTGGTACAGGACGGCATCGCCGGCCAACTGCCTTTGCAGATCAGCGAGCGCGATGGCATCCGCACCATCGCCATCCGCACCCCGCGTGCGTCGGTGGCCGAGGTCGTCAGCGCCGATGACCCGCGCCTGCAGCCGGCAATCCTCGGCTGGCCCTTGGGCGAGCTGCCACCGGCACTGATGGACGGCGGTCGCCGCTGGTGGGTGGTGGAAGTGGCCAATGAAGCCGCCCTGCGCGCCCTCAGCCCGGACTGGGAGGCCATTGCCACACTCGCCGAGGCCACTGGCGCGATGGGGGTGTTCGCCTATGCACGCAGCACAGGTGACGGCTACCAGTTGGGGGTGCGGGCCTTCGTTGGCAACGGCCGCCGTTTCGAAGACGCCGCCTCCGGCGCGGCCAATGCCGTGCTGGCCGCCTGGCTGGACGAACGCAACGCCCTGCCCGGCACCGACAAGCGCTATACCGCCAGCCAGGGCCGCGAAGTCGGCCACGATGCACTGCTTGAACTGCACATCGACGCCCACGGCGACGTCTGGTCCGGCGGCCAGGTGCAGACGGTGATCCGCGGAACCATCGATTGGTGAGGCGGTCTGATCGCTGACCCATACCGCCCCCAAGGAGTACACAGTGCGTAGAGGGATATTGCTGGCAACGCTTCTGCTGTTTGCGCTGGGCGCCTGCGCTGCCGAGAAAGTCCCGCCCCCCACCAGGGCGCTGTTCGTCGGCAACAGTTTGATCTATGTCGGCAATCTGCCGGCCACCTACGCCGCCCTCAGCACGGCCAATGGCCATCCGCTGCAAAGCCAGATGATTGTCAAAGGCGGGGCCACCCTCGACCAGCGCGTCGTTGACGGCTCGGTACAGCGCGCACTGGCCGAGCAGCGCCCACAACTGCTGATCCTGCAGGAGCAAGGCGGCACCCTGTTGTGCTGGCCGGACGAATCGGCCTGCGCAAAATCGCGGGCGGCGATAAAGACACTGGCCAAGGCGGGTAGCGAGGTTGGCGCGCGCGTCCTGTTGCTTGGCAGTTATCAGGCGAACCCGGAAGCATCCGCGCGTCTGATGGCCGAGGAAGCCGCCGCTGCGGAACAGGCAGGAATTCCCTATATAGCGGTTTCCGAAGCATTACGGGCCGCCGCCACTGCCGCACCGGCGCTGGCATGGTACGACGCAGACGGCATGCACCCCGGCTCCGCGCTGACCCTGCTTGATGCCATCCAGCTATACCGCACGCTCCACGGACGGCTGCCAGAGCGTGGTTTTTCGGTGGCGGCCCCGATCTACCTGCCGAAGAGCGGGTTGGATGAAGGCCTGCGCGATGCCAACGCGCCGGCGCCGCTTGCCGATACTCCCACCCATATCGACTACCCGGATGCGCTGCTCCAGCAGATCAACGCCCTGCTGCAAAACACGCAGCCCTGACCAAGGCCACGCCCCATGCCGCACCTGACCATCGACTACAGCAACAATCTGGACGCCAGCATCACACCTGCGCTGTTGCGTACCGCCAATGCCGCCTTGCTGGCCACCGGGCAGTTCCAGGAGGCGGACATCAAGAGCCGCGCCCAAGGCTTTGACTGTTTTGCCGTTGGCACCCAGGATGCCGCGCGCGGCTTTGTCGCCGCACGGCTGGCGATACTCAGTGGACGCTCCAGCCAGATCAAACGCGAAGTTGCCGATGCCTTGTTGGCCGCGTTGGAAGCTGCGATTACCGATGACAAGCTGGAACTGCAGATCAGCGTCGAGGTCGTGGACATCGACCGCGACAGCTATGCCAAACGCCTGCGCAACCGCGTAGGCTGACGCTGCCCCTCGCACCGCAACTGCGTCATATCACCGGATGACTGCCATGACACTTCCACGATTCCAATCCGTATCGCCGTTCCTGGGCGTTGAGGACTTGCCCGCTGCCCTGGCCTTCTACCGCGACAAGCTGGGCTTTTCCCTCGCCTGGGAATGGGGCCAGCCGGCCGAACTGGCGGCCGTGTGCCGTGACGCGGTGGAACTCACCCTGGCCACGCGCAGCGATGCCAAGCCCGGCGGCATCAGCCGGCTATACCTGCAAGTGGATGGCGTGGACAGCTATCACGCGCAACTGCAGGCCGCAGGCGTGGCGATCAGTGTCGCCATCGACGACCGGCCTTATGGCATGCGCGATTTCAGCATCATCGATCCCGCTGGCAACGTGCTTTGCTTTGGGCAGGCATCGCACACGCCGTGAGGCTTGCAGGTAGCCCACCAGGCCATCGCCTGCAGTTGCTGGCTTAAGCCTCTGCTATGACGCGGGCTTCTTTGCCAGTACGTAGCCCAACCAGGCGAAAGGCAAATAGGCCAGCAGCACGTCCAGCACCTCGAACCAGCGCGGTGCGGGCAGCATGAAGCAACTTGCGATGCCACCGACCAGGAACAGCAGGCCGACCAGCAACGCCGGCATCTTGCTGATTCCCCCTGCTACCCAGGTTGCCAGCAGTGCCCCTGCAAAGGTGCCCAGTGCATGGGCCAGGAAGGGGAACAGGAAGTGACGGGCTTCGAACAAGGGCATCGCGGCCTGCAAGCCTTCGGTCGTACTGGTGTCTGCACCCGCTGGCGGTGGCACCAGTTGGCCACCGAGCAGAATCAGCCCCATGTTCACCGCGCTGCCGGCGATCAAGCCCAGCACAACCGCCAGCAAGCCTCTCAGAAATGCGCGCATCCCCCTCTCCCACCCGTCCGACGATGAGCTGAGTATGATCCAAGCCTTGTCGTATCGCCTGCCTTCTTTGTGGAGATCCGTGTGTCCCACCGTCCCCTGCAGACTTACCAGGGCAGCTGCCATTGCGGTGCGGTCAGCTTCCGTATTCAAACCGATTTCCCGGAACTGACCACCTGCGACTGCTCGATCTGCCGGCGCAGGAACGCATTGATGGTGAAAGTGCATGAGTCCGCCTTCGAGCTGCTGTCCGGACAGGACGCATTGGTGGACTATCAGTTTCACACCATGACCGCACACCACTATTTCTGCGGTACCTGCGGCATCTATCCGTTCCACCGCAAGCGGGTCACCCCGGACTACTACGGGGTGAATGTGTTCTGCCTGGAAGAGTTTGATCCGGAGGGGATTCCGGTCCGGGCGACGGTTGGTGCGGGAATGGTCTGATCGGGCATCTGGAATCCGCGCTCGCTTTGGCTCTGGCTCTGGCTCTGGCTCTGGCTCTGGCTTTGGGCTTTGGGCTTTGGGCTTTGGGCTTTGGGCTTTGGCTTTGGGCTCTGGGCTTTGGCTTTTGGCTTTTGGCTTTTCCCTTCTCCCGTTTACGGGAGAAGGTGCTCCGAAGGGGCGGATGAGGGCTGCTTTTGGCTTGTAACTCCTACTTCGCCTGCTGCGTGCCGAGGTAAAGCGAAACTGCACGGCGCTTCGCGCCGTCCCCTCACCCCAACCCCTCTCCCGCAGGCGGGAGAGGGGCTTGAGCAATCAACGCCAGTTGTAGTTGAACGACAGGCCGATGATGCGCGGGTCGTTGTAGACCGCCGCCATGTAGTTCTCGATCACACCCTTGAGGTTCTTCTCATTGGTGATGTTGCGGGCAAACGCTGCCACTTCCCAGGCACCATAGCCACCGGTGTAACCCACCCGCAGGCCGCCTTCGAAGTTGCCCTTGGAGTAGAACTCCTTGCTGTCGTACAGCACGAACTGGGTTTCGCCCTGCTTGTTCCAATCGGTGGCGAAGAACACCGCGCCATCATCGCCGACCGGAATGTCATAACGCGCGGCCAGGTTCAGGTTGTACTTCGGCGCGTTCGGCAGCGGGTTGCCATCGATCTGCGCATAGACATTGCTGCCGATCTTGATGGTCGGATCGTTAACCGTGCACAACACCACGCCGTTGAGCGCGCAGACCTGCGCATACACACGCTTGTCCTGGATCTTGCTGTGCAGCAGGCTCAGGCCGGCGGTCAGCGACAGGTTGGGGATCGGACGCCAATCCATGTCCGCCTCCAGGCCGTAGGCACGGGCCTTGTCGGCATTGAACAGCACGCCGTTGCCGTTGGAGTCGTTGCCGTTGAGCTGGATGTCGTTGACGGTATAGGTGAAGCCGCTGACGTTCAGGCGCAGGCGGTTGTCCAGCAGGCTGCTCTTGATGCCGGCTTCCCAGGACAGGATGGTCTCCGAATCGGCGGTGGTGAAATCGGCGTTGAACACCGCCGAACGGCCCTGGATGGTCGGGCCACGGAAGCCGCGTGCCACGCGTGCATACAGGCTCAGCTCCGGGCTGACCTCATACATCGCGCTCAGGTCCCAGCTGGGCTGGGTATCGGACATCTCGACGTTGTGGCGGCCCTTGTAGGTCACCAGCCCGGCAGCGGTATCGGCGGTCTTCAGCAGACGCGTGCTCTTTTCGTCCTTGGTCGCGCGCAGGCCGGCGGTCAGCGTCAGCGCGTCGGTCGCCTTCCAGCTCACCTGGCCAAACCCGGCCCAGGAGGTGTTGATATTGCGCAGGCGCACCCAGTTGTTCGGGTTGTGCGCCGGGGTGGTGAGGAACCAGGCGCGCTGGTAGAAATCGGTGGTGTCGCGGCCGTCGAAGTAGAACGCGCCCACCTGCCACGACCACGGGTCGGTGGCATTGGAGGCCAGCCGCAGTTCCTGGGTGAACTGGTCCAGGTCCTGCACCTGGCCCATCGACTGGCCGTAGCCATTGGGCAGGCCATTGACCGGGTAGTCCACCGCGGCGCCGCCGTCGGTGTCGCCGCGGCTGTAACCGGAGGTGGTTTCGTAGGCGCTGATCGAGGTCAGCGTGGTGTTGCCGAAATCGTAGGTCGCCTTCAGCGAGCCGCCGTGGGTCTTGTAGGCCTGCGGATTATTGTCGGCCTCGTCGAACGCGACCTTGTCGCGCGGCACGTCAACGCGGTTGCTGCCCTTCACCAGCGCGTTGCGCAGGAACAGGGTTGAAGTGCCCTCGTAGTCGCGGGTATGCGCCGAGGCCAGCAACGAGAACTGCTCGTTCGGCTTGTACAGCAGCTGCAGGCGCAGGTTGCGGTCGTCATAGCCGCCCATGGTGTCGTTCTTCGGCGTCACCGTGCCGTCGGCGCTGGGGCCGCGATAGGTGTTGTCCACCCAGTCGTCGCGGTGCTGGTACAGGGTGGAGACGCGGTAGGACAGCACGTCGTTGATCGCGCCGCCCATGCCACCGTCGATGGCCACCGTGTTGTAGCTGCCGTAGCTGATGTTGACCCGGCCACTCGGGTCCTGGCTGGGCTTGGCGGTGTCGAACTTGACGATGCCGGCGGTGGTGTTGCGGCCGAACAGCGAGCCCTGCGGGCCGCGCAGCACTTCCACCTGGTCCACGTCATAGACCGGGTTGGACTTGAGCACCACGTGCTCCAGCACCACGTCGTCCTGGATGATGGACACCGGCTGCGAAGCGCCCAGGTAGAAATCGATATTGCCCAGGCCACGGATGTAGAAGCGCGGGAAGATGCGCCCGGTGGTGGTCTCGGCATAGAAGCTGGGCACGCGCCCGGACAGTGCCAGCAAGGTGTCGTCGGCACCCTCGGTATAGCTGCGCAGCGCCTCGCCCTGCACCACGCCCACCGACACCGGTACGTCCTGCAGGTTCTGTTCGCGGCGCTCGGCGGTCACCGTCACCACATCCAGCGCGGTGGCGCTGGCACGGGTGCCAGCAGCTGCGGTCTCCTGCGCCAGCGCCGATTGCGCGGCCAAGGGCAGGACCAGCAGCGCGCAGGCCTGGGCCAGCAGCGAGCGGCGTGGGATGCGGTGGGTAATACGGAGGGAAGCAGGTACGGCGGGGTGAAACTGCATGGAGTCGCCCTTCATTGGCAGGTGATGAGTCCGTTCGGCCAGACAGCACCGATGGCACGTAATGGAAGCGCGCCGATCATCAACAGCCCAGATGGCAATCTGGTGACACCGCCATGGGCACAGCACCCATGGCGGTAGCAGGCTCAGCTACCCGATGCTTCACCGGCCTTGTAAACAGGCTCGCCATCTACCCAGGTTGACAGCACCTTCAGGTCATCAAGCTGGTCGGCGGCAATCGTCAGCGGGTCACGGTCCAGCACCACAAAGTCCGCGCGCAGCCCAGCCACCAGCTTGCCGACCTCGGCTTCGTCATGGCCAGCCCAGGCCGCATCGCTGGTAAAGCCGCGCAATGCTTCGGCCGCGCTCAGCCGCTGCTCCGGCTGCCAGCCACCCGGCGGCTGCCCGTCGCGGTCCTGCCGGGTCACCGCCGCGTACAGGCCCAGGCGTGGATCGACCTGTTCCACCGGGAAATCCGAGCCCAGCGCCAGCCGTGCACCGCTGTGCAGGAAGCGCTGCCAGGCATAGGCGCCGAGGATGCGCTCCGGCCCCACCCGCTGCTCGGCCCAGCCCATGTCCGAGGTCGCATGGGTGGGCTGCATCGAGGCGATCACGCCCAGTTTGGCGAAGCGCGGGATGTCCTCCAACGCGACCACCTGCGAGTGCTCGATACGCCAGCGATGATCCGTGTCCTTGTGGCTGCCCAGCACCTTTTCGTAGGTATCGAGCACGATGCGGTTGCCGCGGTCACCAATGGCATGGGTGGCCACCTGCACCTTGCAGCCGTCGGCCTTGCGCACGGCGACCTCGAATTCCTCCGGCGAGGTCATCAGCAGCCCATGGTTGTGCGGGTCGTCGCTGTAGGCGGTAAGCAGGGCAGCGCCACGGCTGCCCAGTGCACCGTCCATGTACAGCTTGACCCCCCGCATCTGCAGGCGGCCGCCCGGGTGGGCGTACAGCCCGGTCTTGCACAGGTCGTCCAGCGCAGCGTTGTTGCCATCGGCGTAGGCATCGATGCGCAGCGGCAACTTGCCCTGGTCAGCCAGGCGCTTCATCAGCGCAAGGTCCTCGCGCGGCACGCCCATGTCATGCACGCCGGTCAGGCCGTTGCTGACCGCTTCCTGCAGCGCCGCCTGCAGGCGCTTTTCGCGCGAGGCATCATCCAATTCGGGGATATGGGCGTAAACCAGCGAGGCCGCGCCATCCACCAGGACGCCGCTGGGCTTGCCGGCCGCATCGCGGAGGATGCGCCCGCCCTCCGGCTGCCAATCGCCGGACAGGGATTTCCCCGCCTTCTCGGCAACCCGCAAGGCCGCACTATTGACCCAGCCGGCATGGCCATCGACGCGCTCCAGATAGACCGGCCGTTGCGGGAACGCGGCATCCAGATCGGCGACGGTGGGGAAGTCGGTATTGTCCCAGCGGTTCTGGTCCCAGCCGCGGCCCAGCAGCCACTCACCCGGGGCCAGGGTCTTCTCGAATGCCTGCAGGCGCGCCACCACCTCGGCGCGGTTGCGTGCACCGGTCAGGTCGGCCTGCGCCAGGGTATTGCCCAGGCCCATGATGTGCGCATGGGCATCGATCAGACCGGGCACCACGGTGACCTTGCCCAGATCCAGCGCAGCGGCCTGCGGATAGGCCTTGCGCAATGCCTCGGCGCTGCCCAGCTGCAGCACCCGGCCACTGTCGCTGTCCCAGGCCATGGCGCCGGCCACCGGCTGGGCGGCATCACCGGTGCGGATGGTTTCGGCCAGCAACAGCTTCACCTCGGCCTGGGCCGGAAGCGCATGCAGGCACGGGAGCAACAGGGCAAGACAGGCAACACGACGCATCACGCACTCTCCTGAACGGGATGACAGCGACTATGCCGCCATCGCGCCGGGGTGACAAACCGTGGTGCAGCAGAGAACGACGCGCTGACTCAATCAGCGCTGACGTCGACCCGCACGCGGATGGTGTCACCAGGATGGTAATCGCGGCGTGTCTGGTACTGGCGGCCGGCGTACTCGTAGGTGACGTTATAGCCGTCCACCCGTTCGCTCTCGCTGCCATAGCCGCTGGGCTCGCAGACGCGTACATCGCTGCGGCGGTAATCGCGGCGGTTGCTGGCCTCATAGATCGCCCTGCCCGCGGCACCACCAGCAATGGTGCCCACCGCCGTACCAAGGTAACGGCCATCACCGCCACCCACGCGGCTGCCCAGCACGGCACCGGCGATACCGCCGATCACCGTCGCCAGCTGGCGGCCGGTATCGCTGGCCTGCCGGTATTGGCCATCGTTGTAACCGCCGCCATAGACGTCATTGCCGTCGTAACCGTCATTGCGATACGGGTTGTTCTGATAGCCGTTGGTGGTACCGCCGTACACGTAGCCACCGTCATTGCGCTGGTAGCAGCGCTCGCTGCGACCACCGCCATTGACGATGATCGGGTCCACACGCACCACCCGCGCGTTGTCGTAGACCGGGCCGTTGCTGCCATCGTTATAGATGTTGCGGCGGTACTGGCCGTCGTCATAACGGCCATCCTGCCGGTACTGACCGTCGTCGTAATTGGGGTTGGGACGGTATTGACCGTCGTCGTAGTACTGCGCCGAGGCCGGCATCGCCGCCAGCAGGCCCAGCACCAGCACACCAGCAACAGGCAATGAACGCAGCATGGCAATAACCACCAAGATTGGGATGAGCGATGCTCGAGCGTAACGGGTGAAACCACCCTGAACCGGGCCGGCCCGCTTCGACGCGGCGCCGGCCCTTTCAGGAACCAGCAGGAATCAGGCAGAAAACTCGCTTTCCAGACTGATCGGCACGGCACTGAGCGCCTTGGAGACCGGGCAGTTCTGCTTGGCGTCGTCGGCAATCGCGCGGAACCGGGTTTCATCCAGGCCCGGCACCACGGCCTTTACCTTCAGACGGATCTGCGACAGCTGTGGGCCGCCATCCATGGACAGGTCCACGTCGGCACGGGTATCCAGCGAGCTGGGGGGAAAGCCGGCTTCGCTGAGCTTTGCCGACAGTGCCATGGTGAAGCAACCGGCATGGGCGGCGGCGATGAGCTCTTCCGGGTTGGTGCCTTTCTCGTCACCGAAGCGGCTGTTGAAGGCATAGCGGGTGTTCTCCATCAAGCCGCTCTGCGGCGTGCTCAGGCGGCCCTGGCCGGTCTTGAGGTCACCTTCCCAATGTGCGGTTGCGTGGCGCGATATACCCATGGTGGAACTCCTCGTTGTGGATGGCAGGCTGAGCGTAATGCATCCGGTGTTAGCGGCTTGTGCGCCGCCGCGGCGCCCTGCCGGCGACACTGCGGCCGCCCTCGCCCCACGCCTGGCAGGTGCTCCTGCAACTGTACTTTTCCACGTGTTTTGGCCCATATGCACGCCGGGCACACCGCCAAAAGCAATTTTTATGGGCTTTTTTGCATCAAACCTATTGGCGGCGTGCAATTGATGCCCTACATTTCGCTTGCCGACGGGGTCGGCACGACCAACAACCAACCGTTCACGGAACAGGAAATCATGGCAAAGACCGCTAAAAAGGCTGCCCCGAAAAAGGCAGTGAAGAAAGTAGCAACCAAGGCAGCAGCCAAGCCGGCCGCAATCAAGCCGATCAAGGAAGCCCTGACCAAGTCGGGTCTGGTCGCCCACATCGCCGAAGCCACCAGCGTTGCTGCCAAGGACGTGCGCGCCGTGTTCGCCGCCCTGGAAGGCGCCGTCGCCGCCTCGGTCAACAAGAAGGGCGCTGGCTCCTTCACCCTGCCGGGCCTGCTGAAGATCTCGACCGTGAGCGTTCCGGCCAAGCCGAAGCGCAAGGGCATCAACCCGTTCACCAAGGAAGAGCAGTGGTTTGCTGCCAAGCCGGCCACCACCAAGCTCAAGGTTCGTCCGCTGAAGAAGCTGAAGGACGCTGCGCTGTAATAGCGCTACGCCCTGGCGACCAAACGGGACGGCTCTGCCGTCCCGTTTTTTTTTGGACGGCAGCTTGGCTGCCTTGCGGGCAGCCGCGCAGCCCTGCAAGTGCACCGCACCTGGCCGGCCATGTCACCGACGATCTGGCCGGTTGCACACCAACACCCCCAAGGGCACTGCACTTGCCCGGGCTGCTACATCAGCGTGCCCGCTTGAGCTGGCAGCCGCGCCGGCGCAACCGGCACCGCGTGCGGACGTCATCAGGACACCGGATGCCGCGGCAACAGCTGGCGGAAAACGTTCCCATGGGCCGCAGCGTTCCATCCACGACGCACCCGACACGCTGGAACACAGCGTCATGGTTCAACGCCTCGCAAGCACCGGTGGGCAGGCCTATGGTGGCCACTCATCCATCTGCCGTCTTGCCCCCATGTCATCCCCCAAGCATCGCTACCGCATCACCGTTACGCCGATCGAAACCGACGGCCAGCAGTGCAGTGGACGCTGCACGATCGAGTTCGAACAGCGCAGCCAGTACAACTGGATGCACCAACTGGAATCGGCGCAGGGCCAGCGTCGGTTGAGCTGCAACGAAGATGCCGGCGTGGTGGTGGTCAGCGGCCTGCTGGAAACGCTGGCCGAATCGGCCGCAAAACCCGGCAGCCTGCTGGCCACGCTGCAACCCGAACTTGGCCAACTGCTGGCCAAGCTGCAGCGCCTGCAGACCAGCAGATGAGCGGCACGGCTAATAAGCCGTTCACCCGTTGCGGTTATCTTTGCCTTCTATCCGATAACCGCTGCGAGTCGATCCAATGAAGCTGCGCCCCCTGCTCCTGTCCGCCTTCGCGGCCCTGGCCTTGGCCACCACCGCCCATGCCGCTCCGCAAGTCAGCGGCAAGCAGCTGACGGTTGGCCAATCCGATGTCCAGCAGTACCTGGACAGCAGCTTCCCGCGTACCCAGAAGGCACTGGGCGGTCTGCTGGCACTGACGGTCAGCGAACCCCAGCTCACCCTGCCGCAGGGCAGCCGCCTGGACCTGGGTTTCGACCTGGCAATGGCCGCCGGTGGCTCGGCGATGCCGGTGGGCAAGGTGCAGATCAGCAGCGGCCTGCGCTATGACGTACAGACTCAGGGCTTCCACCTGGACCAGCCCACCGTGGATGGGTTCCGCCCTGCCGCGGGCAGCGGTGAGCTGGACGCCAGCACCCGCAGCCTGCTCAACAGCTGGTTGGCCGATTACGCGCGACGCGAGCCGATCTACAAGATCGATCCGGCCATTGCCAAGGTGATGGGGGTACTGCAGGTCAAATCCGTCGGCATCCAGAATGGCCGCATTGCCGTTGACTTCAACCAGAACCTGGGCAGCTTCGTGCCGCAGGGCCTACTGGGCAACTGATCCAGACGGCGATTGGACATGAAAGAGGCCGCAATAGCGGCCTCTTTCATGTTGCTCCGCCTGGGGGAGCAGCAGAGCTGGCAGTGGCTTTGCGGCTTGCGCCGCTCCCGCAAAAACGCCGAGCACCGCGCAGTTGCGTCGGGCAATCAGCGCTTGGGCTGCAGCATCGTGCCGGTGCACTTTGGCGAACCGCAGCGGCATTCCCAGATCTTCTTCAGGCGCGCGGTATGGCGCTCGGCCAGGGTGATGCCGTAGTTGTAGGTCAACTCTTCACCCGGCTTGATGTCGCGGATGGCTTCGATGAATACCTTGTCGGCGGTGCGGTCATCGCCCTCGGCTTCCTCAATCATCGCCTCGCAGTTCGGGTCGCAGCTGTGGTTGATCCAGCGTGCGTCGTTGCCCTTGTGGTTGGCGTCGATGACGTAGTCATCGTTCAGGGTGAACAGGAAGGTGTGGCCACTTTCCACATCACCGGTGTCGTCGGCGTCGACCTCGTCGTGGGTGCGGCGCTTGCCCTTGTACTCGATGACGCGCTCGCCCTTCTTGATGTCGGCAACAGCGAACACACCGTTGCCGTGGATGGAGGATTTGCGTGCCTGGATCTTCTTGGGCATGTACATGGCCGGAACGTGAGTGAGGCGGTGATTCTCGCCCATCGGGCGGGACAACCCAAGGGGCGGGGGTTCTGGATCGGGATTGGCAGGAGCGCTGCGCTGGCCGTTGGCTGTTCTTGCTCTCCACTGCACTAAAGGTAGCAAGCAGCGGCTGCGCCGCCCCCCTGTCCTGCCTTCGGTATCCGCTCCCGCAAGGGGAGGGAAAAAGACCAATGGTTCCGCGTGTACCTGCTGTTGCCCCCTCTCCCCTTGCGGGAGAGGGTTGGGGAGAGGGGTAGCTTTTGGCGCCAGATTGAAGCCCAGCACTATGCCCGCCTGACTTTTTTGGGGAAGTAGAAGCCAAAAAGCAGCGGCTGCGCCGCTCCCCTCTCCTGCCTTCGGCATCCTCTCCCGCAAGGGGAGAGGAGAACTGCAGCGGCTGCGCCGCCCCCCTTCTCCTGCCTTCGGCATCACTCTCCCACGAGGGGAGATGAGACAGCCGCAGTCCCATCATTGGCTGGGGCTTCTGCCAGCTGAACAGCAGAACTTGGACCGCCGGGCCATAAAGCGTACAATTTTGGTCCACATTGATCCCCAGCCACCGCAATGCTCCGCGTCACCAAGCTCACCGATTACGCCACCGTTGTCCTGACCGTGCTCGCCGCGCGGCCGGGCGAAGTGCTGAGCGCAACCGATCTGGCTGAAGCCGCCGGATTGGAGCCCCCCACCGTCAGCAAGCTGCTCAAGCCGCTGGCCCAGGCCGGTCTGGTGGAAGGCCTGCGCGGCGTGCATGGCGGCTACCGGCTGACCCGCCCGGCCTCGGAAATCACCTTGATCGAGATCCTCGAGGCGATGGAAGGCCCGCTGGCCATCACCGAGTGCAGCCAGGAGCAAAGCCAGTGCGGCCTCGCCGGCCAGTGCGGCGTGCGCTCCAACTGGCGGCTGATCAATGACGTGGTTTCCGATGCGCTGCGCGGCGTCACCCTGGCGCAGATGCTGCACCCCTTACCGCTTGCCGACCGTCGCCGCATCAGCGCCGACGTCGTCTCCTGAACAACCGTAGGCAGCCCTCATGGCCACCGAGACCATCGAAAACGTCGGCATCGCCGACACCCCGAACCGTGAAATCCACGAACAGCTGGGGCGCAAGTACGACGCCGGCTTCGTCACCGATATCGAAGCCGATTCGTTCCCGCCCGGCCTGAACGAGGACATCATCCGCGCCCTGTCGGCCAAGAAGGATGAGCCGGAATGGATGACGCAGTGGCGCCTGGACGCCTACCGCCATTTCCTGACCATGCACCAGCCGGACTGGGCCAAGCTGCAGATCGGCCCGATCGATCTGCAGGCGCTGAGCTATTACTCCGCACCCAAGGGCCCCAAGTACAAGTCGCTGGATGAAGTGCCCAAGGAACTGCTGGACACCTACGACAAGCTCGGCGTGCCGCTGCATGAGCGGGCGAAGCTGGCCGGTGTGGCCGTGGACGCGGTGTTCGACTCGGTCTCGGTCGGCACTACCTTCCGCAAGGAACTGGCCGAGAAGGGGGTGATCTTCTGCTCCATCTCCGAGGCCATCCGCGACTACCCGGAGCTGGTGCAGAAGTACCTGGGCTCGGTGGTGCCGGTGGGCGACAACTATTTCGCCGCGCTCAACTCGGCGGTGTTCTCAGACGGCAGCTTCGTGTTCGTGCCCAAGGGCGTGCGCTGCCCGATGGAGCTGAGCACCTATTTCCGCATCAATGCCAACAACACCGGCCAGTTCGAGCGCACGCTGATCATCTGCGAGGACAAGGGCCACGTCTCCTACCTGGAAGGCTGCACCGCGCCGATGCGCGACGAGAACCAGCTGCACGCCGCGGTGGTGGAGCTGGTGGCGCTGGAAGACGCCGAGATCAAGTACTCCACCGTGCAGAACTGGTACCCGGGCGACGAGAACGGCGTGGGCGGCATCTACAACTTCGTCACCAAGCGCGCCGAATGCCGCGGCGCCCGCTCCAAGGTCACCTGGACCCAGGTGGAGACCGGCTCGGCGATCACCTGGAAGTACCCGTCGTGCGTGCTGCTGGGCGACGACTCGGTGGGCGAGTTCCACTCGGTGGCGCTGACCCACCACCGCCAGCAGGCCGACACCGGCACCAAGATGATCCACGTCGGCAAGCGCACCAAGAGCAAGATCGTCTCCAAGGGCATCAGCGCCGGCCACGGCCAGAACACCTACCGCGGCCTGGTCAAGGTCGCCGCCGGGGCCGAGGGCGCGCGCAACTACACCCAGTGCGATTCGCTGCTGATCGGCAAGAAGTGCGGCGCCCACACCTTCCCCTACATCGAGGTGAAGAACCCCGCCGCGACCGTCGAGCACGAGGCCACCACCTCCAAGATCTCCGACGACCAGCTGTTCTACTGCCGCGCGCGCGGCATCGACCAGGAGAACGCGGTGTCGATGATCGTCGACGGCTTCTGCAAGCAGGTGTTCAAGGAGCTGCCGATGGAGTTCGCGGTGGAAGCCAAGAAGCTGCTGGAAGTGTCGCTGGAAGGCTCGGTCGGATGATCCGCCTGCCCCTGCTCCTGCCCTTGCTCCTGCTGGCATTGCTGCCGGTGGCTGCCTCGGCCGCCTCGCCGGGCAAGGCCTGCGACGATGCCCGCACCCAGCTGGACATCAACGAATGCGCCGCGCGTGAAGCCGACGCCAGCGATGCCGAGCTCAACGCCGTGTACCGGCAGGTGATGCAGAAGCTGCAGGGCCAGCCGGTGGCCATCGACAAGCTGCGCAACGCCCAGCGCCTGTGGATCCAGCTGCGCGACGCCGACATCCAGGCACGCTACCCGGTGGGCAAGGACGAGAACCCGCGTGTCCTGTACGGCTCGATGTACCCGATGCTGTATTCGGCCAACAAGGCCGAGCTCACCCGGCAGCGCACCCACTGGCTGCGCGCCACCTTCCTTGATCGCGCCGAAGGCGAGCTCTGATCGCCCCGCCCCACATTCAAATTTGAAGACCGCACCCTCATGCTGAAGATCGAAAACCTCCACGCAAGCATCGGCGACAAGGAAATCCTCAAGGGCCTGTCGCTGGAAGTGAAGCCGGGCGAAGTGCACGCCATCATGGGCCCGAACGGCGCAGGCAAGTCCACCCTCGGCAATGTGCTGTCCGGCCGCGACGGCTACGACGTCACCGCCGGCAGCGTGCAGTTCGAAGGCGGCGACCTGCTGGAACTGGAACCGGAAGCACGCGCCGCCGCCGGCCTGTTCCTGGCCTTCCAGTACCCGGTGGAAATCCCCGGCGTCAACAACACCTACTTCCTGCGCGCCGCGCTCAATGCACAGCGCAAGGCCCGTGGCGAGGAAGAGCTGGACTCGATGCAGTTCCTCAAGCTGGTCCGGCAGAAGCTTGCCGTGCTGCACCTGAAGGACGAGCTGCTGCACCGTGGCGTCAACGAAGGCTTCTCCGGTGGCGAGAAGAAGCGCAACGAGATCTTCCAGCTGGCCGTGCTCGAGCCGAAGCTGGCGATCCTGGACGAAACCGACTCCGGCCTGGACATCGATGCGCTCAAGAGCGTGGCCGATGGCGTCAACGCGCTGCGTTCGCCGGACCGCTCCTTCCTGGTCATCACCCACTACCAGCGCCTGCTCGACTACATCAAGCCGGACGTGGTGCATGTGCTGGCCGAGGGCCGCATCGTCAAGACTGGCGGCCCGGAACTGGCGCTGGAACTGGAAGCCCACGGCTATGACTTCCTGAAGGACCGCGTGGTCCGCGAGGCGGCCAAGTAATGAGCGCGCTCCTGGATTCACTGGCTGCCGGCTTCAGCGGCAGCGATGCCCGCCGCACGCTGCTTGATGCCGCACTGCAGACCGGCCTGCCAGCCGCGCGCAACGAGGCCTGGAAGTACACCTCGCTGCGCCAACTCGAGCGCCGCAGCTTCGCTGCCGCGCCGCTGCAGGCCGCAGACATCGACGCCGCCCTGCTGGCCCACATCCCGGCGCCGCGGCTGGTCTTCGTCAATGGCCGCCACAGCGCTGCGCTGAGCGATCTGTCGGCGCTGGATGCCGGCGTGCAGGTGCGCACCGTGTCTGCCGTGCAGACCGAAGAGCCTGACGCGCTGCGCTTCCTCGGCCGTCGTTTCGAGCGCGCCGATGAAGTCTTCGCCCAGCTCAATGCCGCCCTCGCCGACGAAGGCGTGCTGGTGCAGGTAGCCGAAGGCACCACCAGCCAGACCCCGCTGCACCTGGTCTTTGTCAGTGCCGCCGATTCCGCTGACCTGGCCTGGCACCACCGCCACCTGATCGAGCTGCGCCGTGGTGCCGTGTTCGGCCTGGTCGAGCACCACCTGCAGGCTGGCGACAGCGCGCACCTGGACAACACCCTGGTGCACGTCCACCTCGCCCAGGACGCGGTGCTGTCGCATGCCCGCGTACAGGCCGACAGCGCGCGTGCCACCTCGCTGCTGCGCACCGACGCGGTGCTGGCCCGCGATGCCGAGTACCGCCGCATCGACCTGGAGCTGGGTGCCGCACTGAGCCGCCATGAACTCAACGTGCGCCTGGAAGGCGACAACGCCAAACTGACCGCCAATGGCGTGCTGCTGGGCACCGGCCGCCGCCATATCGACACCCGCCTGGGCATCGAGCACATCGCCAAGGACACCAGCGCCGAGCTGCTCTGGCGGGGCGTTGCGGCCAACCGCAGCCGCGTGGTGTTCCATGGTGGCATCAACATCCGCGAAGGTGCCGATGGCACCGATGCCAACCTGTCGAACAAGAACCTGCTGTTGTCGGCCGATGCCGAGATCGATACCCAGCCGACGCTGGTGATCGATGCCGACGAGGTCAAGGCCGCGCACGGTGCCACGGTTGGTCAGCTCGACGCCAATGCGCTGTTCTACCTGCGCTCGCGCGGCGTGCCGGCCGAACAGGCCCGCGCCATGCTCAGCGCCGCGTTCTGCCATGAACCGCTGGCCGCTGTGGCAGGCACTCTTACCGACAAGCTGGCCCGTCACCTGGACCAGGCACTGCAACAGGCAGGCATGGCATGAACCTCAGTTCCCCGCGTCCGATCCAGCACCCGGCCAGCGCCCCCGATTGGGAGCGCGTGCGCGCCGATTTCCCGCTGCTGATGCGCGAAGTCAACGGCAAGCCGCTGGTGTATTTCGACAATGCCAACACCGCGCAGAAGCCGCTGTCGGTGATCGGCGCGGTGGACGAGTTCTACCGCCGCTACAACGCCAATGTCAGCCGCGCGGTGCATGCACTCGGCACCGAGGCCACCGACGCCTACGAAGGCGCGCGCAGCAAGCTGGCGCGCTTCCTCAACGTGCGCGCCGATGAGCTGGTGCTGTGCAGCGGCACCACCTTCGCGATCAACCTGGTGGCCTATTCGTGGGCCTTGCCGCGCTTGCAGGCCGGTGATGTGATCCTGGTCTCGCGCATGGAGCACCACGCCAACATCGTGCCGTGGCAGCTGGTGGCCGAGCGTACCGGCGCCAGCATCCGCGTGGCCGAGATCAGCCCCGATGGCAGCCTGGACCTGGATGCGCTGCACGCAGCGATGACCCCGGAAGTGAAGCTGCTGGCGCTGACCCACGTATCCAACGTGCTGGGCACCATCAACCCGGTGCGTGAGATCTGCCGGGAAGCGCGCAAGCGCGGCATCATCACCGTGATTGACGGTTCGCAGGCCGCACCGCACCTGACGGTGGACGTGGCCGCGATCGGCTGCGACTTCTACGCGGTGACCGGCCACAAGATGTGCGGCCCCACCGGCACCGGCGCGCTATGGGCACGCCGCGAGCACCTGCAGGCCATGCCGCCGTTCCTGGGCGGTGGCGAGATGATCCGGGAAGTCAGCTTCGACGGCACCGTGTTCAACGATGCCCCGCACAAGTTCGAGGCTGGCACGCCGAACATCGCCGGTTTCATCGGCCTCGGCGTGGCGGTGGATTACCTGGAATCGCTGGGCCGCGAGCATATCGAAGCCCGCGAACAGGAACTGCTGGCGCACTTCACCGAAGAACTGCAGCGCGTTGAAGGCCTGCGCATCTTCGGTACTGCGCCGAACAAGGCCGCGGTGGTGTCGTTCCAGATTGAAGGCGCACATGCGCACGACCTGGCGACCCTGCTCGACCTGCAAGGCGTGGCAGTGCGCTCGGGCCAGCATTGCGCGCACCCGCTGCTGCAGTACTACGGCGTCGCCGCCACCTGCCGCGCCTCGCTGGCGTTCTACAACACGCATGAAGAGATTGAAGCCTTCATGGCCGCATTGAAGAAGGTCCGCAGCCTGCTGGGCTGAGCAGGCAGCGCAAAGCCAACCCCTCCCCAGCCCTCCCCTTGCCTGCGGCAAAGGGAGGGGGCGTAGTGCCGAGCCATGCTCGGCAGGGGCCTGCCCAACAATCCGCCCGCATCGCGGCAAAGGCCTAAAAGCCAACCCCTCCCCAGCCCTCCCCTTGCCTACAGCAAAGGGAGGGGGCGTGCGTGCGCCCGGACACTTCTCATCGACCCTGCCCGGCGTGCCGGCGCTAGAATGCAGGGATGAACACGCTGACCTTCCGCAACGCCACCGCCGCCGACATTCCGGCCCTGATTGACCTGGTCACCTCCGCCTACCGTGGCGACGCCTCGCGCGTGGGCTGGACCACCGAGGCCGATATCCTCGATGGCCAGCGCGTCGATGCCGCCGGCATCCAGGCTGACCTCGACCGCCCGCGCAGCGTGATCCTGCTCGCCGAACAGGACGGCCAACTGCAGGCCTGCTGCCACGTCGCCGACGAGAACGGCCACGGTTACTTCGGCATGTTTTCGGTCAGCCCAACCGCCCAGGGCGGCGGCATCGGCAAGCAGTTGATGCAGCGCGCCGAACAGTACGCGGCCGAGCAGTGGCAGCTGCCCACCATGCAGATGACGGTGATCGACTGCCGCGATGAACTCATCGCCTTCTACGAGCGCCGTGGTTACGTCCGCACCGGTATCAAGAAGCCCTTCCCCTATGGCGACGAGCGCTTCGGCATTCCCAAGCGCGACGACCTGCAGTTCGAGGTGCTGGAAAAGCCGCTGGGAGCCACCGCATGAGCGAGACCTGGACCTTCATCTGCGCCAGTGAAGAACTGCTGCCGGGCGAGCTGAAGACCGGTTTCGACGAGGTCACCGGCGCCCCCATCGTGGTCTTCAATCTCGACGGTGAGTTGTATGCGCTGGAAGACCAGTGCACGCACGAGGAGTTTGAACTCTCCTCCGGCACGCTGGACGCGGACGAAGGCAGCATCGAATGCATCCTGCACGGCGCCCGCTTCGACATCCGTGACGGCCGCGCCCTGTGCGCCCCGGCCTATACCGCCGTGCCCAAATTCCCGGTCAAGCGCGAACACGGCGGCATCTGGTCGCGCGACGATCGCGACTGAGCCGGGCGGCCGTCCGCCCGAAGCAAGGAGGGGCAGCATTACGCCCCCCGCTTTGCCGCGTTCCGCTACGCCTCCATACCCGGCCGTATTTTTTGCGCCAGCGCATTGGGAGACGGACGGTTTAAACCTCCCCCGGCAAGAGCGACCCATATCGCGCATGGAATTGCAAACGCAAACAATTCTCAATAATATGCGCATCTGTCGCGATAACGCGAAATTAACTCTCTGCGCTTTTCTTTATGTCCTTCCCGTCAACCAAGGTTCAACTATCGACTGTCGCCAACGTGCGGCAGCGCCTGCCTTGGCTGATACTGGTGTTCGGCATGCTGCTGGTCTGGGCCATTGCATTCCAGGCCAAGGCCGCGGTCACCGCCCCGCTCACGATCGAAGGCTTCGACCAGGTACTGGTTTCGCCTGAACCCGGTCATCCTCAGCACCCGCTGGAAATGGTCGCCATCAGTGAATCCGGCGGCGAGTCCTCCCGCCTGGTCCGGCCGCGTCCGGCAGCCATGCTGTCCAACCCGGTTGTGCTGGTTCCGTTTGCCGCCAGCCGCGTATTCATGACTGCCTCCAGCGACACACGGCTGCTACACGCTGTTGAACGCGCCCAACGCTATCCGTTGGCACCCTACCTGCGGCTCAATCCCGGCCACGCCCCGCCGCACGCCTGATCAGCTGTAGCGGGCGCGCTCTGCGGCCCGCCGTTTTCTCATCGCTCAACGTCTGCGCCATGTCGCATGGCCAGCTTCAACGAACCGTTTCCTACCCCCGCGCCAGCAGGCCGCGGCGGTCGTTCTGCTTCCCCTTCTCACTACCGATCATCACCATGACCCATATCAAAAGCCGCAAGCACAGCAGCACCGCGCCGCGCATCAGCGCCTTGGCCTTGGCCTCGACCACGGCCAGCCTGATCACCGGCCTCAGCCTGGCAACCCTGCCTGGCTTGGCCGGCGCCCAGGAAGCCAAGACCCTGGACCAGGTCGAGGTGCATGCGATGAACGGCTTCCGGGCCGAGAAGTCCGCCTCCAACAAGTACACCCAGACCCTGCAGAACACCCCGCAGACCATCCAGGTGATCACCAGCGACCGGTTCAACCAGCAGGGTGCCACCACCCTGACCGAAGCACTGCGCAACAGCGCCGGCGTGGGCACCTTCTATGCAGGTGAGAACGGCAACACCAGCACCGGTGACACCGTCTACATGCGCGGCTTCGACAGTTCCAGCAGCATCCTGGTCGACGGCATCCGCGACCTCGGCTCGATCTCCCGTGACGTCTTCAACACCGAACAGGTCGAAGTGCTGAAAGGCCCGGCCGGTACCGACATCGGCCGCACCGCGCCCACCGGCGCGATCAATATGATCAGCAAGCAGGCCAACCTGCGCGATGCGATCGCAGGCAGCCTCACCGCCGGCACCGATGGTCAGCAGCGCGCTACCGCCGACTGGAACCAGACCCTGGGCGCCACTGCCGCGCTGCGTCTGAACGCCATGTGGCAGGACAGCGATGTGGCCGGCCGTGACCACGTCAACAACAAGCGCTGGGGCTTTGCGCCGTCGTTCGGCTTCGGCCTGGGCACGGACACCCGCTACTTCCTCAACCTGCAGTACCTGAAGCAGGACAACATCCCCGACGGCTTCGTGCCGACCATCGGCCTGCCGGGCTGGACTCCGCAGCCGGGCCTGGAGCAGTTGGCCGGTCATCCGGTGAACCCCGAGAACTTCTACGGTACCCGCTACGACCACGATGACGTGACCTCGCAGCAGGCGACCTTCCGCTTCGAACATGATTTCTCCGACACGCTGAAGCTGACCAACACCGCGCGTTGGGGCAAGACCGAGCAGGACTATCTGCTGACGGCATTCATGTCCACCGGCGGCACTGCAACCAACCCGATCAGTGGCAACATCAAGTGGACAGATATCAATGACCTGTCTACCTACACGATGAATCGCAGCACCCTGACCTACAAGGATCAGGAAAACACCATCCTGACCGACCAGTTGAACCTGCGTGCCGACTTCAGCACCGGCAGCATCCAGCACAACCTGACTACCGGCCTGGAGTTCGCCAAGGAAGAGCAGAAGTCCTGGGGCCATGCCGGTACCGCTGGTGCAGCTTGGGGCCCGGCCAACCTCTACAACCCGGACTGGAATGCCTCCGGCCTGACTTCGAGCCGTACTGGTGCCGACACGCGTGGTCAGACCACTACTTCCTCGCTGTATGTATTCGACACCTTGAAGTTCAGCGAAAGCTTCATGCTGACCGCCGGCATTCGTGCCGATCACTACAAGACCGAATACGCCAGCGCTGCTGTCTGCGGCGGCCGCGGCGGCCCGGCTTGCGGCACCAACCCTGCCGGCACCGTCATCGCCCTGCCTTCGCAGGAAGATTCCGACACCTTGATCAACTGGAAGATCGGCGCGCTTTACAGGGCCAATGACGCTGTCAGCCTTTACGCCAACTACGCGATCTCGCAGCAGCCCCCGGGCGGCAGCAACTTCCAGCTCAACGAAACCGCTGGCAACGTCAACAACATCAACATGGACCCGCAGGAAGCCCGCACCATCGAAGTGGGCACCAAGTGGGCGTTCATGGATGACGCCTTGGCGCTGAACGTTGCCCTGTTCCGTACCGAAGTCACCAACGAGATCACCGGCAGCGCCGCCGATGGCTACTTCCAGAACGGGCAGAAGACCGTCCAGGGCGTGGAGATCTCCACCGTCGGCAAGATCACCGACAACTGGTCGGTTTCTGCTGGCTACACCCACATGAACACCCGGGTGGACACCGGCAGCCTGCTTACTGCGGATGGCAGCAACAACCTGACCTACACCCCGGAAGATGCCTTCACCAGCTGGACCAGCTACGTGTTCCCGTTCGGCCTGACCATCGGCGGCGGCGTGCGTTACTCCGGCGAGATGCATCGCGGTACCGACGGTGCCGTGGGTACCCCGGCCTTCGTCAAGTCCTACACCGTCTATGACGCTGTGGCCTCCTACGCAGTCAACGACAACCTGGTGTTGCGTTTGAACGCCTACAACCTGTTCGACAAGCAGTACGTCGCCGCGATCAACAAGAGCGGTTACCGCTACACCCCGGGTACCCCGCGTACCTTCCTGTTCAGCGCGGACTTCCGCTTCTGATCAGATGGGCGCAGGGGCTTACACTCCCCTGCGCCCTTTTCGGAAAGACCGCCATGTTGCTGCACATACCCAATGTACTCAGCGCCGAGGAAGTCGCCGGCTTCCGCCGTGCACTGGAAGCGGCCGACTGGGCTGATGGCCGCGAGACCGTTGGCCATCAAGGTGCGCAGGTAAAGCGCAACCTGCAGCTGCCCGATGCCTCACCGCTGAAGGCCGAGCTGGGCCAGCATGTTCTGGGCGCGCTGGAACGCAATCCCCTGTTCTTCGCCGCGGCACTGCCGCTGCGCATCCTGCCGCCACGCTTCAATCGATACACCGGCGGTGGCGAGTACGGCTTCCACGTCGATGGCTCGGTAATGAGCGTCGGCCACGGCGCACAACGCACGCATATCCGCTCCGACATCTCCTGCACGCTGTTCCTGTGCGAGCCGGAGGATTACGACGGCGGCGAGCTGATCATCAGCGACACCTACGGCGAGCACGAAGTGAAGCTGCCGGCCGGTGACCTGGTGGTTTACCCGTCCAGCAGCCTGCACAAGGTGCAGCCGGTGACGCGCGGCGCGCGCCTGGCCTCGTTCTTCTGGGTGCAGAGCATGGTGCGCGACGATGCCCACCGCCGCCTGCTGTGGGAGATGGACACCTCCATCCAGCAGCTCACCCAGGATTGCCCGCAACACCCCTCGCTGGTCAGCCTGACCGGCATCTATCACAACCTGCTGCGGCAATGGGCCGAGACCTGAGCAAGCCATAGCGCCACCGGCAGAGAGTGCGTAGCCCGGGTAAGCAAAGCGCACCCGGAACCGTGGCAGGAAGCCCAACAGAACCGTGGCCCCGGTAAGCGCAACGCACCCGGGACCCCAGCAGGAAGCCCAATAGAACCGTAGCCCGGGTAAGCGCAGCGCCCCCGGGGGCCCAGCAGGAAGCCCAACAGAACCGTAGCCCGGGTAAGCGCAGCGCACCCGGGGGCCCAGCAGGAAGCCCAACAGAACCGTAACCCGGGTAAGCGAAGCGCACCCGGGACCCCGGCAGGAAGCCCAACAGACCCGTAGCCCGGGTAAGCGCAGCGCACCCGGGGGCCCAGCAGGAAGCCCAACAGAACCGTATCCCGGGTAAGCACAGCGCACCCGGGGGCCCAGCAGGAAGCCCAACAGAACCGTAGCCCGGGTAAGCGAAGCGCACCCGGGACCCCAGCAGAGGGCCCAACAGAACCGTAGCCCGGGTAAGCACAGCGCACCCGGGGCGGTGGCCCGCTGCAAAAAATCGCCAGCTCCCGCCTCCCGGGTGCGCTGTGCTTGCCCGGGCTACCTCGGCTGCTCACGGGCGATATCGATCAACGTTTGATATTCGTCAAACTGATATCAATTCTCATTTGCAAAAGCTAACGAATCGTATCTACAATGCCGCACCGCGCACGCCGGCCCCTGTCGCCGCGTCCGCACTCCGGGGATACGCATGCAACATCCACAGCACCAGCACGCACCGCGCCACGCCGCTTCCGGCGTCGTCAGCCTGCGCCCGCTGGCCTTGTGCCTGTTGTTGCTGCTGTCGCTGCTGGCTGGGCTCTGCGAAAGCGGCATCCAGCTATCCCGGTACGGTGCAGCGGAAACCGGCCATGCGTCGGCACCCGCTGAAGAACGCCAAGACGGCGAACGCCATCTGGAAGAAGAAAGCCCGGCCAAACTGCGCCGGGTGAGCAAGCTGCAACAGTCCGCGGCCGCACAGCGCGCGCCTGCGGTATTGCCGGTCATCGCAGCATCGGTGCCGGCAACGGCCGCGCCGGCCCTGTTTGATGATGCACACAGCCTGGGCCATCCGCTGCCCAGCCTGCGCCAGCAGCGTGGCCAGGCGCCACCGCAGGCCTGAGTGACGGGCAGCACGCCCGTCCCCGCGCATCCCCGCACCGCTGCATTCCCTTCCCTGCTGCCAGCTCCCGCATGCCCTGCGCCTGCGGCGGCACGCCTGCATCCGTCGTTCGCTTTCCAGCCTTTCTTCGAGGTATTCCCATGGCCCTGCGCCAGCGTCACCGTGTGTCCGTTTCCCGCCATCTGCTCAGCCTCGCTGTCCTCGGCGCCATCAGTGCCAGCGCCCATGCCAACGGCAGCGGCGCGCCCACCACGCTGGACAAGGTGGTGGTCACCGCCAGCGGCTTCGAGCAGAAGATCACCGATGCGCCGGCCAGCATCAGCGTGGTCAGCCGCGAGGAACTGGCACTGCGTCCCTACACCAGCCTGGTTGATGCCCTGCGTGACGTCGAAGGCATCGACGTCGGCATGGAGACCACTGACAAGAACGGCCGCGCCACCATTTCCATGCGTGGCATGCCGTCCGAATACACCCTGGTGCTGATCGATGGCCGCCGCCAGACCAATGTCGGCAACCTGTACCCGAACAACTTCGGCGGTGGCCAGTTCGCCTACATGCCGCCGTTGGATGCAGTGGAACGCATCGAAGTAGTGCGCGGCCCGATGTCGACGCTGTACGGTGCCGACGCCATGGGCGGGGTGATCAACATCATCACCCGCCGCAACCAGAACGAATGGCACGGTTCGCTGACGCAGGGCTTCACCGTGCAGCAGGAAGACGCCTTCGGCGATGCGCGCACCACCGACCTGTACCTGAGCGGCCCGCTGATCCAGGATCGCCTCGGCATGACCGTGCGTGGCAGCTGGTATGACATCGACGAATCGCGACCGGAATGGGATTCGCTGCCCTTGCCCGATGGCAGCCAGTGGGAGCGCGCGCTCGGCTTTGGCGGCGGCGGCAAGGCCGTGGCCAATACCAACTGGAACAGCGGCATCCGCCTGAACTTCAAGGCCAACGACAGCCACGACCTGTGGCTGGACTACGACGTCTCGCGCCAGAAGTACGACAACAGCCAGGGCCAGACCGGCACGCTCGATGGTCTGGAAAGCCTGTGGCGCAGTGGCGTGGCGACCATCCCCGATGGCAACGGCGGCACCACCAGCCGCCGCGTGGTGCAGCCGCGCGTGGGCTACACCGCCTACCAGCGCTATGAACTGGACCAGCTCTCGCTGACCCACCAGGGCCGCTACGACTTCGGCACCTGGCAGACCAGCCTTTCACGCACCCAGAGCAACAACCTGGGCCGCTCGCTGCCGCTGACCCTGGCCGAACGCGCCGACCTGCAGACCCTGTGGAACGATGTCTGCGAGCGCCGCGGCCAGGCCGCCCACTGCACTATGGCCAGCGGCAACCTGTCGGTGCTCAATGATGCCGAGCGCGCGCGCCTGCAGGCCTTCCTGCCGCGTCCGCTGCGCACCATGGAACTGGATGCGCTGGTGCTCGACACCATGCTCGACCTGAATTTTGGCGCACACAAGGTCACCGTGGGCGGCCAGTACAACAACACCGACATGACCGACGGCGTATTCGGCATGGACGGCGCCGGCTACCGCGACAACGTCAAGCAGAAGCACCGCACCTGGTCGCTGTTCGCCGAGGACAACTGGTCGCTGACCGACGCCCTCACCGCCACCCTCGGCCTGCGCTATGACCACCACAACATCTTCGGCAGCCATGCCAGCCCGCGCGCCTACCTGGTGTGGAATGCCAATGACGCCTGGACGGTGAAGGGTGGCATCAGCACCGGCTACAAGACGCCGCGTCCGGACCAGTTGTTCCCCGGCGTTACCGGCTTTGGCGGCCAGGGCGTGATCCCGATGGTGGGTTCGCCCAACCTGAAGCCGGAAACCAGCACCAATTACGAGATCGCCACCTATTACGACGGCGGCCGCTGGGGCTTCAACGCCACCGCCTTCCTCAACCGCTTCGACGACAAGATCGCCAGCGGCGGCAGCTTCGCCAACTGCGAGGTGGCGCCGGCCAACAGTGGTTACTGCGTGGACGTGGGCCCGGGCTGGGCAGCGCTGGGTTACAGCGTCTTCAGCCAGAGCGTGAACCTGGACAAGGCCGAAACCCGCGGCGTCGAACTGGCTAGCCACGTCGACCTGCTGGACAACCTGCAGCTGCGCGGCAACTACACCTATACCAAGAGCGAGCAGACCAGCGGTGCCAGCAAGGGCCAGCCGATCGCCGGCAATCCGGCCAAGCACATGGCCAATGCCAGCCTGAACTGGCAGCTCAACGAGGCCATCAGCCTGAGCTTGATCGGCGAAGGCCGCTACGACCGTTACCGCGACACGCTGGTCTCCATCATCGGCGGCGTCAGCAGCTCGACCGTGCGTTACTACGAGGACTACACCACCTTTCACCTGGGTGGCAGCTGGAAGCTCAACGACTGGCTCACCGTCAACGCACGCGTCAACAACCTGTTCGACAAGGACTTTGTCTCCCAGTCCTGCATCCTCACTTCGCCCAGCGAGTACAGCTGCGTTGACGACTACGCAGTGAAGGAACAGCGCCGCAGCTACTGGCTGTCGTTGAACGCGAAGTTCTGATCCAGGCCAGGCGCAGAGCGCCGAAGCGGGGCGGAGATCTTCCCCTCCCCTGTGCGCTGCACAGGGAGGGCTGGGAAGGGGCAGCTTCAGATTTCTATTGTCCTTCCCCTGTCAACGCCGCAAGCCCGCAAACGTTTCCAACAAGCAGAACAGCCCCCTCCCTTTCACGTAGTGAAGGGGAGGGTTTGGGGAGGGGTAGCTTTTGACCCTGCTCTTGGCTTGCCGCCAGAACCAGGGCAACAGCCAGATCAACAGCTACCCCTCCCCAACCCTCCCCTTGCCTTCGGCAAAGTTAGGGGGAAATACGCATCGCAAATTGCGAATAATTCTCATTAATGCTCTAATTGTCCGCCTTCAACACCGCCTATTCCCGTGTCCGCAGACCGCAGCACCGCCACCACCGTGCAACAACAGGCCAGCCGTGGTTTCTGGCTGCGCACCCTGCACCAGTGGCACTGGATCAGCTCGGCGGTATGCCTGATCGGCATGCTGTTGTTCTCCATCACCGGCATCACCCTGAATCACGCATCCAGGATCGAAGCCAAGCCGCAGGTGCAGAACCAGCAACTGGAACTGCCAGCGCCGGTGCTCAAGGCCCTGGGTGATCGCGAAGACGGCAACGCACCACTGCCCGCGCGTGTAGCGGATTGGCTATCCAATCGCCTGGAAGTGTCCATTGGCAGCCGCGAGGCCGAGTGGTCGCCGGAAGAAATCTATTTGTCCATGCCCGGCCCCGGCAGCGATGCCTGGTTGAGCATCGACCGCGAAACCGGCGCGGTGGAGTTCGAGAAAACCCGGCGCGGCTGGGTCTCTTATTTCAATGACCTGCACAAGGGCCGCAATGCGGGCCCGGGCTGGGGCTGGTTCCTCGACGTCTTTGCAGTGGCCTGCCTGGTGTTCTGCATCACCGGCCTGTTCCTGTTGCATCTGCATGCGCGGCAGCGGCGCATGACCTGGCCGCTGGTCGGCCTGGGTTTGCTGATCCCGCTGCTGATCGCCCTGCTCCTCATCCATTGACCGTCTTTCTCTCCGGAGTCGCATCATGCGCGTCACCCTGACCATCGCCCTCAGTGGCCTGATCGCCACCGCCCCCGCCGCCTATGCCGCCAGCCTCGACGTCAACGTCGAAGTGCCCAAGCTCAACGTGGCCGAATACCACCGCCCCTATGTCGCGGTGTGGATCGAAGGTGCCGACCAGCAGGTGGCCGCCAACCTGTCGGTCTGGTACCAGCTGCGTGACACCGCCGAAGGCCATGGCACCAAGTGGCTGCCGGACCTGCGCCAGTGGTGGCGCAAGAGCGGCCGCAACCTGCAGGTGCCGGTGGATGGCGTCACCGGCCCGACCCGCCCGGTCGGCAAGCACCAGCTCAGCTTCACCGACCGCCAGCCGCAGTTGCGCGCCCTGCCCGCCGGCCAGTACACCCTGGTGGTGGAAGCCGTGCGCGAAGTCGGTGGCCGCGAGCTGGTCAAGATCCCCTTCAGCTGGCCGGCACGTGGTGCGCAGAACGGCAGTGCCCAAGGCACCTCCGAACTCGGCGCCATCACCCTCGCCGTCAAGCCCTGATCCCTCTTACCAACGGAGCCAACCGATGAAGCGTTCCCTCCTGCTTGCCGCCGCCATTGCCGCGGTACTGCCCTTCTCCGCCGCCGCCCACAAGGCCTGGCTGCAGCCGTCGCAGACCGTCATCGCCGGTGCCAACCCGTGGATCACCGTGGACGCGGCCGTGTCCAACGACCTGTTCTATTTCAATCATGTGCCGCTGCGCATCGACAACCTGGTGATCACCGCCCCGGATGGCAGCGTCGTGCAGCCGCAGAACGTGGCCACCGGCAAGCTGCGCAGCGTGTTCGACGTCGAGCTGACCCAGCAGGGCACCTACCGCCTGGCCAACGTCAATGCCGGCCTGATGGCCAACTGGCAGGAAGACGGCAAGCCCAAGCGCTGGCGCGGCAATGCGGCCGGCTTTGCTACCGAAGTGCCGAAGGACGCCAAGGACCTGAAGGTCTCCGAGACCGCCGGCCGCGTGGAAACCTTTGTCACCAACGGCAGCCCGAATGCCACGGCGCTCAAGCCCACCGGCAAGGGCATCGAGCTGGTAGCCAGCGGCCACCCGAATGACCTGTTCGCCGGTGAAAGCAGCAAGTTCCAGCTGCTGGTCGACGGCAAGCCGCAGGCGGGCCTGGAAGTGGAAATCACCCGCGGTGCCACCCGTTACCGCAACGCCCAGGAAGAGATCAAGGTCACCACCGACGCCAACGGCGAGTTCTCGGTGACCTGGCCGCAGGCCGGCATGTACTGGATGGAGACCGGCACCGAGGACAACAAGACCTCGATCCCGCAGGCCAACGTCCGCCGCCTGAGCTACGTCGCCACCCTGGAAGTGCTGCCGCAGTAATGCTCAAAGCCCCTCTCCCGCCTGCGGGAGAGGGGTTGGGTTGAGGGCAAAGCCGAAGCAGCATCAATGAAATTGGCTAGCGGCCAGAAGAGCAAAAGCTCCCCCTCATCCGCCCCTTCGGGGCACCTTCTCCCGTAAACGGGAGAAGCAACACCTGCCCCAGCTGGCTTTTTGATACCGATGTCCACCAACTCCGACATCGCCGCCCTTGGCGGCCACACCATGGGCACGCAATGGAGCGTCAAGCTGGTCGCTGCGCGCAGCCGTGACCTGCACCCGCTGCATGCCGGCATCCAGGCCGAACTGGATCGCGTGGTCGCGCAGATGAGTACCTGGGAAGCCGACTCGGATATCAGCCACTACAACCGCGCCGCGGCCAACAGCTGGCAGGCTCTACCCGATGATTTCTGGAACGTGCTCAGCACCGCGCGCGACATCGCCGAACGCAGTGCCGGTGCGTTCGATCCCAGCATCGGCCCGCTGGTCGCGCTCTGGGGGTTCGGTGCCGATGCCGGCGTGCAGGCCGTGCCCGATCCCGCGCGCCTGGCCGAAGTCGCCGCACGCTGCGGCTGGCACAAGCTGCAACTGCAGCCGCAGACGCATAGCGCGCTGCAACCCGGCGGCCTGCAACTGGACCTGTCAGCAATCGCCAAGGGCTATGGCGTGGATGTGGTCAGCCGCTGGCTGCGCCGCAACGGCATCGATGCTGCCTTGGTCGAAGTCGGCGGCGAACTGCACGGTTATGGTTTGAAACCTGACGGCCAACCCTGGCGGGTGCTGGTCGAGTCCGCACCGGAAGAAGACGCCGGCGCCGACTACCCGCCCCGCGTACTCGCCCTGGACGATCTGGCAGTGGCCACCTCCGGCGACCGCTGGCATCACTTCGAACGTGATGGCGTGTCCTACAGCCATACCCTGGACCCACGCAGCCACGCCCCGGTCAGCCGCGCTGCCGCGGCGGTCACGGTGATCGCCCGCGACGCCATGCACGCCGATGCCTGGGCCACCGCCTTGACGGTGATGGGCGCCGAGCAGGGCCTGGCCTTTGCCAAGGCGCAGGATCTGGCGGCACGCTTCATCACCCGTACCGGCAATGGTCTACTGGAAACCATGACTCCCGCCTTCCAGCATCACCTGGATGCCAGCACGCAATGAGCTCCAACCGTTCCCCACGCGCCTTGATCGGCAACCTTGCCGTTGGCCTGGCGCTGCTGCTGATCGCATTCCTGCTGCTGCGCCCGCATCTGGGCGAAAGCTGGTGGCAGGCACCGCCACAGGCAGCGCAGTGGTGGGCCGCGCTGGCCGCGTTGGCGGTCTATGCCCTGGCCTGTTTCGCACTGTGGTGGTACACCCGCCAACGCGATGACGACAGTGGCGACAGCAATGAACCGCCGGTGCTGGTGGTGTGGGCCAGCCAGACCGGGTTTGCCCAACAGCTGGCACAGCGTACCGCCGCACAACTGCGCAGCGCCGGCCACAGGACCCGCCTGCGTGCCATCGACCAGGTGGATGCGGCCCTGCTGGCCAGCAGCCAGAAGGCGGTGTTCATCGTCAGCACCACCGGCGAAGGCGATCCGCCCGACCATGCCCTCGCCTTTCTGAGCCAGGTGATGCCGCAGGCGCTCAGCCTGCCGCAGCTGCACTACGCGGTACTGGCACTGGGCGACAAAACCTATGAGCACTACTGTGCCTTTGGTCGACAACTGGATGACTGGTTGCGCGCACATGGCGCACAGGCTTTGTTCGATACGGTGGAAGTCGACAACGCCGACGCCGACGCGCTGCGCCATTGGCAGCAGCTGCTGGGCCAACTCGGCGGTGAGGCCAGCGATGCCAGTGACTGGAGCGCCCCGGCCTACCAGGATTGGCGCATCCGTAGCCGCGAGGTGCTCAATCCCGGCAGCGTCGGCGGCAAGGTTTTCCATCTGCAGCTGCAGCCGGCGGCCGGCGCATTGCCTGCATGGCAGGCGGGCGATATCGCCGAGATCGGCCCACGCCAATCCCGCGCCGCGGTAACCCAGTGGCTGCAGCAACATGGTTTTGATGGCGCGACGGTACTCGCCGACGGCGGCCTGCTGGCCGATCTGCTGTCGCGCTCGCACCTGCCCGACAGCTGCGACAGCCGCGACGCCAACGCCTTGGCGGCCAGCCTCAAGCCGCTGCCGCACCGCGAATATTCCATTGCCTCGATGCCGGGCGAAGGCAGCCTGCAGCTGCTGCTGCGCCGCCAATTGCGCCCGGACGGTACCCCCGGCCTGGCCAGCGGCTGGCTCTGCGACTACACGCAGATCGGCGACCGCATCGACCTGCGCCTGCGCAGCAACAGCAATTTCCACCCGCCGCGCAGTGATGCCCCGCTGATCCTGATCGGCAACGGCACCGGTATTGCCGGGCTGCGCGCGCACCTGCGCGCACGCATCGAGGCAGGGGCACACCGCAACTGGCTGCTGTTTGGCGAACGCAGTGCGGCCCACGACTATCACTTCGGCGCCGAGCTGCAGCAGTGGCAGCGCGAGGGCAGCATCGCGCGCCTGGACACCGTTTTCAGCCGCGATCACGGCCAGTTCCACTATGTGCAGGACGCACTGGCCGCACACAGCGATGTGTTGCGGCAGTGGCTGGACGACGGTGCGACCCTCCTCGTCTGCGGCAGCCTGCAAGGCATGGCCCCGGCGGTGGACAAGGTCATCCTCGACACGATTGGTGCAGAAGCGCACCAAGCCCTGCGCATCGCCGGCCGCTACCGCCGCGACGTCTACTGACCGCAACAGCGCTTCATCTGTTGTAGTGCCGAGCCATGCTCGGCAGAAGCCTTACAAGCAACCCCAACGTAGTGCCGAGCCATGCTCGGCAGGGGCCGTACAAGCAATCCCCAACGTAGTGCCGAGCCATGCTCGGCAGAAGCTTTCCCGGTAATGCCCTTGCCGAGCATGGCTCGGCACTACATTTACGCCGCTGGCGTCAGCCGTATCGCCAGCAACTCGCCGCCGCCGCTGAGCGCATAACGCTGCCGCTCCCCTGCGCCCAGCCACGCGGTATCCCCGGCCGACAGCGCCGGCAGCACCCCGCCTTCAAATTCGGCCTGCCCCGCCAATAGATGGATGGCCCAGGCCGCCTGCGGTTCGGTGAAAAACAGCATGTTGCCAACCAGTGGCCGATGCAGCAGTTCCGCCTGCAAGGCATCGCGCCGCCACATCAGGTTGAAATCCTGGGTCAGGCCATCAACCAGTTCGCCACTGATCTCATCCTCGCCGGCAAAACGCAGGCGCTGGTACGGCGGCAACAGGGTTTCGCAGCGGCCATCGGCAAATCGCAGGCGCAACCCCTCACCCTGCAACAGCACCAGCTCACGCTCGACCCCGGGGAAGGCAGAGAAGGCCGCATCCTGTTCGATCTCGGCGATGGACAGGCGCAGCTGCCAGTCACCCTGTTCGGGCAGGCGCAGGATCTCACGGGTCCAGCCCAGACCGTTGCGCCAACGCTCGCGCTGATAGAGGGGCGAGGGAATGACGCGGGAAGGAGAGTTCAAGGTGTGCATCGGGCAATGATGCCATCAGTGCGCGAGCGGCTGCTTCTTTTGTGGGAGCGGCGTAAGCCGCGAAGCCACAGATCCAACAGCAAAGAGCTAAAAGCCAACCCCTCCCCAACCCTCCCCTTTGCTACGCAAAAGGGAGGGGGCTTGGAGCAACCCCTCCCTATCCCTCCCCTTTGCCACGCAAAAGGGAGGGGGCTTGGAGTAACCCCTCCCTATCCCTCCCCTTTGCCACGCAAAAGGGAGGGGGGTAGAAGCTTTTACTTCGGCATCGCCAGGTTCTCCGCCGACAGCGGCTTGCCCGCACGCGGCGTGGTGGCGATCACCGCATCAGCCGGCAAGGCCGTGCCCTTGTCCAGGCGTGCCTGCACCCTGTCCAGCGCTTCGTACACATACGGCAGCAGCGGCAGGTAGCGCGAACCATAATCCGGCAGGCCGAGGAAACCATCGAAGTGCTGCACGTTCTGCACCTTCCAATAGCTCAGCTCGCGCCCGGCAGCCTTGGCCGCCGCTGCATACGGTGCGCTGCTGAAAGCCGGCGGAATCAGACCGTCATCGGCGCCGTGCACCACCATCACCGGCAGGCCCTTGCGCGGCAATCCGGCATGGGTGGCCTGGATGCCCGCCTGCACACGTTTGGCATCTTCCCCCTGCCCGTCCCACAGACCCCGCAGGCACTTCAGGCCGGCATAGGTCAGGTCCGGCAAGGCGACCTTGCTGTCGAGCAGGCCAACGCCGGCACCCGGCGGAATGCCGCTGCCATCGGCAATCCATGCGGCACGCTCGGCCGCCGTCACCGCACGCGGCGAAAAATCCGGATTCTGTGCGGCAAAGTTGAAACCGCAAGGATGCTCGCCCACGCCATAACGGCCGTAGGCCGACGCATAGGTCGCAGCAATCGCACGCCACAGATCGAAGCCGGTGGACAAGGCACCCGCACGCAGTGATGCATCGGTCCAGCCCTTGCTCAGCATCAGGTCGTAAGCCGATTTGGCCTGCGCAGCCGGGGTCGCGCCGCTGATCACGCCTTCGGCGGCCAAGCTGGCGCAGCGCACGGCCGCACCGGCCTGCAGCGCCGCCGTCATCGGCGGCTGCGGCAGGTTGCTCATGTGCAGCTGCGCACACGGCATCAACAGCGCCGCCTCGGTGGTGTAGTCGTACAACGCACGTGCGCCGGGGCCGCTGGAGTAGACGCTGGGTTCACCGGCCACCACCGCGTCCAGCCAATCGCCTTCCAGCTCGGCCGCACGCAGCACCGCGCCGCCACCATTGGAAATGCCAACGGCAATGATGCGGGTATTGTCGAAAGTGAACGGTGCCGCCTGCGGATAGGCCTGCTCCAGCGCCAACAGCGCGAACTCGGCGGCCTGCTTCACGTGCCGGCCCCAATCGGCCTCCGGGTTGTCCTTGGAATGCGCGTGCTTGAACGCAACACCCGAGGCATTGACCGGCGCATCCGGCACAAAGGCCAGATCATCGACGTCGCCCAGGGCACCGACGGTGCCATTGGCGCGCACGCCCATCTGCGCGTCCAGATCGTAGTAATCGCTGCCCGCGCCCTTGTCGGTATAGACCACCGCACAGCCCTTGGGCAGGCCCCAGGCCGCGGCGACCGAGACCGCGCCATAGATGCCGCGCGAGCCCGATGCCGGCGCCACCAGCACGCAGCGCTTGGCGGTATCGAAGTTGTCCGGCACCTGCGCCAGCACCCGGTGCGGTTGCTTGGCACCAGGCAGGCGCGCGAACGCCGAGTACTCGCGGCCGGGCACGCTCTGCAGGCTGCCGAACAGCTCGCCATAACCGCCACCCGGTGCCAGATCGGCAATGCCGCGCCAGCTGCCCCACATCGCGCGGCGGCGCAGTTCGTCCACGGTCGGTGCAGTGGCGTCGGCAAATGCCGGTGGCGCCATGCTGCGCAGGCCGGCCAGGCCCAGCCCGGCAGTGAGCAGGTCATCGCTGCCGCGATGCTCGCTGCGGAGTTCGTTGCTGAACATGGAAGGCTCCACGGACTTGGAAGCTGGGCCGCTGGCACAGGAGGCCAGGCTCAGTCCGACGAAAAGGCCGCAGGCGGCGCGCAGTAGGGATTGGCTCATGCACGCACCCTAGCAGAGCACCGGCACCGCTCTCATCGTACTTAAGTACCACACGTTTTTAGCGTTGCGGCTGCTACGTTTGCCAGCCTCCCCCCATCACATCCGGAGTCCCCCATGGACCGCTTCCTGCAAGGCCGCACCGCCCTGGTGACCGGCAGTACATCGGGCATCGGCCTGGCCATCGCCCAGGCACTGGCCAGCGCCGGCGCACGCGTGGCAATCAACGGCCTGGGCACGCCCGAGCAGATCGAGGCCGCGCTCAAGAGTGTGGCCGACGCCGGCGTCGACACCCGCCACTTCGACGCCGACCTGCGCAAGCCCGACCAGATCGCGCACATGCTCGAGGCCGTGCAGGCCTGGGGCACTATCGACATCCTGGTGAACTGCGCCGGCATCCAGCACGCCGCGCCCCTGGCCGAGCAGCCGCCACAGAAGTGGGATGACATCATCGCCATCAATCTCAGCGCTGCCTTCCACACCATGCAGCACGCCCTGCCCGGCATGGCCGAGCGTGGCTACGGGCGGGTGGTCAACATCGCCTCGGTGCACGGCCTGGTGGCGTCCAAGAACAAGGCGCCGTATGTGGCCAGCAAGTTCGGCATCGTCGGCCTGAGCAAGGTGGCAGCGCTGGAATATGCCGCCGCCGGCAGCCGCGACAGCGGCGGCGTCACCGTCAACTGCGTCTGCCCGGGCTGGGTGGAAACGCCGTTGATCGAGCCGCAGATCCAGGCCCATCGCAATGGCGGCAGCCGCGACGACGGCGTGCGCGCCCTGCTGGAGGAAAAGCAGCCCAGCCTGCGCATGTCGCTGCCCGAGGACATCGGCGCGATGGTGGTTTGGCTGTGCCGCCGCGAGTCGCACAACCTCACCGGTGCAGCGATGCCGATGGACGGCGGTTGGACCGCGCAGTAAGCGGCGGATTGCCAAGGGAAGCAGGCAATGGCTGAAAACCACGGCATACTGGCCAAGCCGCCGGTGGCACAGACACCGGCGGCAGCTTCCTTTCCGCCTGTCAGTACCGCCATGCCCAGCCTGTTGATCGCCGACGACCATCCCCTGTTCCGCGCCGCCCTGCGGCAGGCGGCCAGTGAGGCCATGAGTGATCTGCAGGTACGCGAAGCCGAATCCCTGGATGGCGTGCTGGCGGCACTGGATGCGGCACCGGATACCGACCTGATCCTGCTCGACCTGCATATGCCGGGCAATCACGGCCTGGCCGGGTTGGCTGCGATCCGTGCCCAGCACCCGGGCGTGGCGGTGATCGTGGTCTCGGCCAACGATGACCCGCGTGTGGTGCGCCGCGCCCTGGACCACGGCGCCGCCGGTTACCTGCCCAAGAGTTCGGGTTTGAACGAGCTGCGCGAGGCCATCCGCAGCGTCATGGCCTGCGAGCAGTGGTTGCCGGCCTCGCTGCGTGCCTCGGTCTCACGCGCGCAATCCTCCAGCCACGACAGCGAGCTGGCCGCACGCCTGGCCAGCCTGTCGCCACAGCAGTTCCGGGTACTGGCACTGGTTGCCGAAGGCCTGCTCAACAAGCAGATCGCCGACCGCCTGGACGTGCAGGAACGCACGGTCAAAGCCCATCTGTCGGCGATCTTCGAACGCCTGGGCGTGCGCAACCGCACCCAGGCCAGCGTGGTACTGCGCGAGCTGGAACTGAGCGACCCCGCCCGCCAGGCGCTGTAGGAGCGGCCTCAGCCACGAAGCTGACATCGCTTCCGACAGCGGAATCACGGCGATCAGGAATGCGTGGGTTGGCTTCTGTGGGATATGGCAGGTCCGCCTGCTGCGCGGCGGACGCCGCACCTACGCGCCGCTGCTGCGACTCACCACCTTGTGCAGCAACATGCCCACCAGCATCGCCGGTACAAACCACAACGCCTCCGGCGACAGCACACCCAGCCCAACCAGCGCCGGGCCCGGGCAGTAACCGGCCAAGCCCCAGCCAATCCCGAACAGGGCCGCACCCGTCAGCAGGCGCGCATCGATGCTGCGCACGTCCGACAAGTGGAAGCGCTGCGCGAATACCGGTGCCGGTCGCCGCAATACAAACCGGAACAACAGCATCGTCGTCATCACCGCGCCGCCAAGTACAAACAGCAGCGCCGGATTGAAATCGCCAAACACATCCAGGAAGCCGAGGATGCGCTGCGGATCGGTCATGCCCGATACCGCCAGCCCCAGCCCGAACAAGGCACCGGCAAGCAACGCTGCAAAGGGAATACGCCAACGGCTCATGCCACATGCCTCACGATATAGGTGGTGGCAATGGCGGTGACCATGAAGGTCATCACCGCTGCCAACGAGCGCAGCGACAGCCGCCCCAGCCCGCACACGCCATGGCCGCTGGTGCAGCCATTGCCCAGCCGCGTGCCGAAGCCGACCAGCAGCCCGGCAACAACCAGCAACACCGGCGGAAAGCCTTGCCGCGGCGTATAGGCACCCGGCACCAGCCACAACCAGGCGGCACCGGCCGCAATCAGGCCGACCAGAAATGCCGCACGCCAGGCGACTTCGCCCTGCCGCGGCTGCAGCACACCACCGACGATGCCGCTGATGCCGGCGATGCGCCCGGTCAGCCACAACAGCAGCGTCGCCGCCAGCCCGATCAATACACCACCGGCCAGCGCACTGATCCAGGTACTCATTGCGTGCCCCCCATCTGATCCAGCGGCAGGCGCAGGTAGCGCACACCATTGGCATCGGGCTCAGGCAGACGGCCACCACGGATGTTGACCTGCAGTGCCGGCAGGATCAGCTTGGGCACCGGCAGGCTGGCATCACGCTGCTGCCGCATCTGCACGAACGCGGCCTCGCCGGTGCCGTCCTTCAAATGCACGTTGTGCTGCTTCTGTTCGTCGATGCTGGTCTGCGCCTGCGCGGCGCGGCGGTCGCCGGGATAGTCGTGGCACAGGTAGATGCGGGTGGATTGCGGCAACGCCAGGATCTTCTGGATGGAGCCGAACAGGCGGTGCGCATCGCCACCCGGGAAGTCGCAGCGCGCGGTGCCGGTATCGGTGGCAAACACGGTGTCACCAATGAAGGCGGCATCGCCGATCACATAGGTCAGGCTGTCATCGGTGTGGCCCGGGGTGGCGATCACGCGTCCTTCCAGTCCACCGATGTTGAAGGTATCGCCATCGGCAAACAGGCGGTCGAACTGGCTGCCATCGGCGATGAACTCGTCACCCAGGCCGAACAAGGCCTTGAAGCGCTGCTGCACCGCGACGATGCCCTGGCCGATGGCCACCGGCACCTTCAAGGTGTCGGCCAGATAGCCCGCCGCACTGAGATGATCGGCGTGGGCGTGGGTCTCCAGGATCCAGGCCACGGTCAGCAGCTTGCCCTGCACGAAGTGCAGCAGCGCATCGGCCGAGGCGGTGCTGGTGCGTGCGGCGGCAGCGTCGTAATCCAGCACCGGATCGATGATGGCCGCCATGCCGCCGTCGTGGTCGTAGACGACGTAGCTCAGCGTACCGGTGTCCTTGTCATGGAAGGCCTGCACCTGCGGTGCGGCGGTGTGCGAAATGGTCATGAGGAAGTCCTCGGCTTTTAATTTAGCTTTTTCTAAATTAAACTAGCGCCATCCAAAGTACAAGCCCGGACCTGAAGCCGCGATGCACATGCAGGACATGGATATCGAACAGATGCAGACGCATGCCGAACAGGCAGCGCAGCTGCTCAAATCCCTCGCCCACCCGGCGCGCCTGCGGGTGCTGTGCCGACTGGTGGAAGGCGAAGCATCGGTGGGCGAACTGCAGGCCCAGGTCGGGCTGTCGATGTCGGCACTGTCACAACACCTGGCGGTGATGCGCGAAGGCGGACTGGTCAATACCCGCCGTGAAGCCCAGACCATCTACTACACCCTGGCCGACAGCCCGGCGTTGGGAGTGATGCAGGCCTTGCATGCGGCGTATTGCGGTGGTGCGGGGAGTCGGGATTGATGTTTGGAAAGCGCGCGAGCCGTCGAGATCTATAGCCCGGGTAAGCGCAGCGCACCCGGGGCTTTCCGCAAAGAGCCGCGGGTGCGCTGCGCTTACCCGGGCTACCGGTGTTATTCCCTGTTTGCCATTCCCGGCCGCAACGCATCCGCCGCCAGCAACCGATCCAGGATCGACTTCAAGGCCAACGGGCGCACCGGCTTGTGCAGCAAGGTCAGGCCCTGCTCCAGCACTTCGCGGCGTGTAGCCAGACTGTCATCCGCACTGAGGATCAGGGTTGGGCGGGCACCGAAACGCTCGCCCAGGCGCAGCTGCAAGGCGGTGCCGGTATCGCCATCATCCAGGTTGTAGTCGAACAGCCACAGGCTGGCCGCAGTCGCCTGCAGCGCCGCCACCGCCTGTGCTTCGCCGGAGGCCTCGGCCACCTGGTAGCCCCAGCCGCGCAACAGACCTGCCAGGCCCTGCAAGGCCGCTGGATCGTTGTCGACCACCAGCACCGGCACGCCGCCGGAAGTGGCGGCAGTGCGCGGACGCGGCAGCACCGCAGCCTGCGGGCAGGCCACCCACGGCAGCGATACCGAGAACACCGTGCCCTGCCCTTTCTCACTGCGCAGCCGCAACGGCGCATGCAGCAGGCCGGCAATGCGGTCGGCAATGGCCAGGCCCAGGCCCAGCCCCTGGCCGCTGCTGTCCTCCCCGCGACGGAATTCTTCGAAGATGCGCTGCTGCTCCTCGCGGGCAATGCCCGGCCCGGTGTCATGTACCTCGACGCGCAGCCGGTCGCCTTCGCGCCGCACGCCCAGCAACACCCCGCCGCGCGCGGTGTAACGCACCGCATTGGCGAGGAAGTTCTGCAGCACACGCCGCAGCAGCTGCGGATCACTGTTCACCCAGGCGCGGGTGGGCAGGTAGTGGAAGGCCAGCCCGCGCGCGGCCGCCAGGGCGCGGAACTCCGACGCCAGCGGGTCAAGCACCTCGGCCAGCGGCAGATCACGCGGCTGCGGCACCAAACCACCGGCCTCCAGCCGTGACATGTCGAACAGCCCGGTCAACAGGTCAGTGGTGGAGTCGAGGGCGCCGCGGATCTGCACCACCGCCTGCTGCTGTTGGCTGGATTCAACCTGCTGCGCCAGCGTGTCGGTGAACAGGTGCGCGGCATGCAGCGGCTGCAGCAGGTCATGACCCACGGCGGCAAGGAAGCGGCTCTTGGCGTCATTGGCGCGTTCGGCCTCGCGCTTGGCCGATTCCAGCAGCGCAGTGCGTTCGCCCACCCGCTGCTCCAGCGTTTCATTGCTGCGCTTGAGCTCGCGCTCGCTGCGGCGGAATGCGGTCACATCGGTGAAGGTCGCCACGAAGCCGCCACCGGGCATGGGATTGCCACGGATCTCGACGATGCTGCCGTCCGGGAATACACGCTCGGTGAGGTGCGGCGTACCGGCACGCATGAAGGCCAGGCGGCGGTCCACCGCACGCTCGTCACCGCCACGCGCGGGCATGGCCTGCAGCGCCCAGCGGGTCAGGTCCATGATCGGCCGACCTACCTGCAGCAGTTCGTCAGGAAAGCCAAACATGCGTGCATAGGGCCGGTTCCAGGCCACCAGGCGCTGCTCGCGATCAATCACGCTGATGCCCTGGCTCATGTTCTGCAATGCAGCCTGCAGCACCTGCTGGCTGAAACGCAGATCCTGCGAGGCTTCGCTGACGATGGCCGCAACCGTGGCCAGCTCACCGCTTTCGCGCCGCGCCGCATCCAGCAGCAAGCGCGCCGATGCCGCGCCCAGCACCGAGGACAGCTCGCGCTCCAGCCGGGCCTCCACCTGCGCAGGCACCGGCCCGTTACGCGGCGCATCGGCCAGCAGTCGCTCAACCTGCTCATACGGCAGGAAGCGGCGGCCGGCATCACGCAGCGCCAGTGCATCCAGGTTGCGGCTGGTACGGTTGGGCGTATCGCGACGCCAGGCCATGGCCAGCAGGGTCACGGCGGTGCCGACGAACAGGCTGGCGCCCACCGCGCGGCCCAGCGGCGTCCAGCCAGTGAGTCCAAACAAGGCCTGCGGTGCCAGCCACTTCCAGCCAAACGGCCCCTGCAGCAACCACTCCGGTGCACGCCCTTCGCTCTGCAACAACGACGGCAACAGCAGCACCCAGGCCCAGGTCGCAAAGCCGGCAAGCACGCCGGCTATCGCCGCGCGTGGCGGTGTCTGCGGGCGCCAGATGGCGAAGGCCAGCACCGGCACCAGGGTAGCCATCGCCGAGAACGACACCGCACCGATATCGGCCAGTACGTTGCTGCCGCCGATCAACCGGCTATAGGCCCAGGCCAGCAGCATGATCACGCAGATGCCGACGCGCCGCAGCCACACCAACTCGCGGCGGTGGTCACCTCCACCCGCGCGTGCCCAGGCACTGCGCACCAGCCCCGGTGCGAACCAGTGGTTGCCAATCATCAGGCTCAAGGTCAGCGTGCTGACCACCACCATGCCGGTCGCCGCGCTCAGGCCACCCAGGAAGGCGAACAGGGCCACACCGCCATGGCCGGCCGAAAACGGCAGCGCCAGCGTATACATGTCGGACGGCACGCTATTGCCCAGCAGCGCGGTGCCGGCGCGGGCAAGCGGCAGGATCGGCAGCGCGATCAGCAGCAGGTACAGCGGAAACAGCCAGCGCGCGGTGCGCACATCGGCCGGGTCACGGCACTCCACCACGCTGACGTGGAACTGGTGCGGCAGCAGGAACATGGCCAGGCCACCGAGCAGCACCAGCGGGATGAAACCGCCCTCGGCGGCGCTGACCGGCACCGGAGGTGCCGTCGGCAGGTTCTTCAGGCCGAACCAGACAAATGCCCCCAGCGCCAGCATCGCGCCCAACTTGAAGATGGACTCCACGGCCATCGCCAGCACCAGGCCACGGTTGTGCTCGGATACATCGGCGCGGCGCGCGCCAAACAGCATCGCAAACAGCGCCATTGCCAGCGCAACGTACAGCGCACTGTCCTGCCACACCGAGCCTTCCTGCCCGGCCAGCACCGAGCGCGAGGTAATCATGCTGAAGCTCATCGCCACCGCCTTCAGCTGCAGGGCGATGTAGGGAATCAGGCCAAGCGCGGCCACCAGCGTCACGGTGGCGGCCAGCCAGGCATCGCGCCCCAGGCGTGCCGCGATCAGGTCGGCCAGCGAGGTCGCATTGGTCTCGCGCGCCAGCCGCACCAGCCGCATCATCATGCCCATTGCCAGCGCATAGAACAGGATGGCGCCGACAAAGGTGGGCGGCAGCGGCCAGCCATGCCGCGCGGCCTGGGTGACGGTGCCGTAGAAGGTCCACGAGGTGCAGTGCACCGCCAGCGACAAGGCATAGACATGCCGCCAGTGGCGCGCGAATACGGTGGGGCGGCGTTCGCCATACAAGGCCGCGCCGAACATCAGCGCCAGCCAGGCCAGACCTGCCAGCGCCACGGTTGCCAGACTCAACATGGAATGCGTTTCCCGGAAGCTGCCTGGCAGGATACGGAGTTAGCCAAGAAGGATGAAGGCGTGGTGCTCAAAGCCCTTGCTTGGAGCCGTTGCTTGAAGCCCCTCTCCCTCCGGGAGAGGGGCTTCAAGCAACGGCAACGGCAACAGCAACGGCAACGGCAACGGCAACAACAGCGAAAGCAACCGCCCCCGCAATCACCACAAACACAAAAGCCCTCTCCCGCCGCGCGGGAAAGGGCTGCTTTGCATTCCAATCAGCTGGCCGTCACCGGCTCAACCGTCAGAAGTTGTAACGCACCGACACATACCAGTTGCGCGGCAGACCGTAGTACGCGGTCTGGATGTTGGCAACGCTGGCGAACTCCTGACCTTCGGTCTTGTAATCCTTGTCGGTCAAATTACGCACGCCGGCACGCACCTGCCATGCCATCTGCGGGGAGTCCCAAACGCCGTAAGCGCCAACCAATGCATACGCGTCCTGACTCAACACCTTACGGTTGTCCACCGACAGCCACGTGTCACCACGGTAGGAAACATCGCCACCCAAGGTCAAGTTACCACTGTCCCCCAGCGAGAATACGTGCTGCAGCGCGACCCGCGCAGTCCAATCCGGAGAGAACGGCACGTGATCGTGATTCACGTTTTTGTCGTAACCGGCGTAGGAAGGATCAAGACGGAAGTCCTCGAACTTCTTGTACTTGGCATCCATCCAACCCAACTGCGCGCTCAAGGTGGTCGACTCGCCCAGCAGGGCGCTGCCTTCCAGCTCGATGCCCTTGATGTTCAACTCGGCAGCATTGAGTACCGGGAAGGTATTGGCATCCTGGGATACGCGCGCCTGGAAGTCGCTGTAATTGCTGTAGAAGGCTGCCGCGCTGCCGCGGAAGCGACGATCAGAGGAAGTACCCTTCATGCCCAATTCGTAGGTCCAGACATACTCTGGATCAAACTTGGCATGGATCACGTCATAGGCCGTGTTCGCGCGACCATTGAAACCGCCGGATTTGAAGCCACGGTTCGCCGAAACGTAGCCCATCAAATTTTCACTGAAGGCTTTCTGCAGACTTACCGAGGGGGTCACCGCAGTCCAGGAGGCTGAAACCGGTGCCAATGGCACGGTGCCATTGAGAGCCGTGGCCGGCAGGAAGCCCAGGAACAGGCCATCGGACTCCCAGAAGGTGCTGGTGGTGCGCTCGTAGTCCTTCGTGTCCTTGGTCCAACGCACGCCAGCTGCCAAGGTCCAGCTCGGTGCAAACTCCCAGTTGGCGTGCGCAAACGCAGCCTTGCTGGTGGTGCTGAGATCATCGTCGATGGTGCGCAGGAAGCCGGCCGGCTTGCCGCCGATGAGATAGATGTCGTCGCCATAGGCCTCCTGATAGGACGGCACGTGCTCCTTCATGTAGTACGCGCCGAACGTCAGGTGCAGGTTGCTGCCATTGTCGTAATGCAGCTGGAATTCCTGACTCTTCTGATTCTGGTCCAAAGCAACCAGCACATCGCCCAACTGATACTCGGAAGCATCAATATCGATGTAAGACTCGGTCTTGAGCTTGCGGTAGGAGGTAATGCTCTTCAACGTGAACTGCTCGTTGATGTCCCAGTTCATCGCCAACGACGCGCCCGAATGCTTCAGATATTGGCCCTGACCGTCATTGAACGAGGTGCGCGCGCGATGGTTCCACTCGCCCGTTTCACCCGGCTTGAGCACACGCACGATAGCGTTGGTATTCAATTCGCGCTGCTGCAGGTCCGCCATCGGCCGGCCCAAGGTCAATCCCGCATCCTGCTTGGTGGTGTCCAGCGACAGCACCGCGTTGAAGTTATCGGTCGGCTGGTAGGCCAGCTTGGCGCGGAATGCCTCGGTGTCGTCGTCGTTGTAGCGCTTGCCGCTGACCGCATCCTTGACGTAACCGTCATTGGTGATCTTGGCACCGGCAATGCTGCCGGCCAGGGTGTCGCTGAGCTTACCGGAGACGTAGAAGCGGCCTTCCAGACGGCCGTAGTCACCGGCGGTGACTTCCACTGCGCCACCTTCGTTGTCGAAGGGGTTCTTGGTGGTCAGCTTGATCGCGCCGCCGGTGGAGTTCTTGCCGTACAGCGTGCCCTGCGGGCCACGCAGCACTTCCAGCTGCTGGATGTCGAACAGCGAGAACAGTGCACCATTGATGCGCGAGTAGTAGACGTCGTCCACATACATGCCCACGCCCGGATCGAAGGTCTGCAGCGCGTCGGGCTGGCCGATACCGCGGATGAAGACGTTGACGCTGTTGGCCGAGCCACGCCCCTGGGCGATGTTCATATTGGGCACGGCGCCCTGCAGGCCTTCCACGGTCGAGGCCTGCAGATCCTTGATCTGCTCCTCACCGAAGGCGCTCACCGCCACCGGCACGTCCTGGATGGACTCGCTGCGGCGGCGTGCGGTAACGGTCACTTCGTCCAGCTGTGTGGCCTGGGTGCCTGCGGCAGCCTGCTGCTCCTGCGCCTGCACGAATGCAGCCGGTGCCAACAGAATGCCGCCGATGGCCATGCTCAGATACTTGCGCTTCATTGGTCTCCCTCCTCCCGGGTGTGACGTTGCGGCACATGGATGCCGCCATGGAGCGCACGTTAATGGAGCGTTAGCCGGCCGCGTATAGTCCCTTCGTACAGTGGGCCGGGTCGCCCGCCATCCTGATACTCGCCGGCACTGTATTGGCCGGGGAGCTGTGAATGTCGTTTCTGATCGTTTTGGCGGCCCTGTGCTTCCTGATGTTTGTCGCCTACCGCGGCTACAGCGTGATCCTGTTCGCGCCAGTGGCCGCGCTGGGGGCGGTGCTGCTGACCGACCCCACCCTGGTGCAGCCGATGTTCACCGGCTTGTTCATGGACAAGATGGTGGGCTTCCTGAAGTTGTACTTCCCGGTATTCGTGCTGGGTGCGGTGTTCGGCAAGCTGATCGAGGTCTCGGGTTTTTCCAAGTCCATCGTCAGCGCCACCATCAGGCTGGTCGGGGCCAAGCGCGCGATGCTGTCCATCGTGCTGGTCTGCGCCCTGCTCACCTACGGTGGCGTGTCGCTGTTCGTGGTGGTGTTTGCGGTCTACCCGTTCGCCGCCGAGCTGTTCCGCCAGAGCAACATCCCCAAGCGCCTGATCCCGGGCACCATCGCATTGGGTGCCTTCACCTTCACCATGGACGCGCTGCCGGGCACGCCGCAGATCCAGAACATCATCCCCTCGGCCTTCTTCGGCACCAACAGCTGGGCCGCGCCCTGGCTGGGCGTGATCGGCACCGTGGTGATCCTGATCCTGGGCATGAGCTACCTGGAATGGCGCCGCCGCGTGGCCATCCGCAATGGCGAAGGCTATGCCGGCGCCAATGACGAACTGCGCAACGAGCCCGAGCCCTTCCACGGCCAGAACCTGGCCCACCCGCTGGTCGCGATCACCCCGTTGATCCTGGTCGGCGTGGCCAACTTCCTGTTCACCCGCTGGATCCCCGGCTTCTACGGCGAAACCCAGTCCTTCATCCCGGCGGTGATCGGCAACCCGGCCCCGGTGGTGCAGGAGGTCTCCAAGCTGGGCGCGATCTGGGCCGTGCAGGCCGCCTTGCTGCTGGGCATCCTCAGCGTCATCGCCTTTGCCTGGAAGCCGGTGGTGGCCTCGTTCGCCGAGGGCACCAAGTCGGCCATCGGCGGCGCCATGCTGGCCTCGATGAACACCGCCTCCGAGTATGGCTTTGGTGCGGTCATCGCTGCCCTGCCCGGCTTCCTTGTGGTAGCCAATGCGCTGGGCTCCATCCCCAATCCGCTGGTCAACGAAGCGGTCTCGGTCACCGCCATGGCCGGCATCACCGGCTCGGCATCAGGCGGCATGAGCATCGCGCTGGCGGCCATGGCCGACAGCTTCATCGCCAACGCGCAGGCTGCGGGCATTCCGATGGAAGTGCTGCATCGCGTCGCCGCGATGGCGTCCGGCGGCATGGACACGCTGCCGCATAACGGCGCGGTGATCACCGTATTGGCGGTCACCGGCCTGACCCACCGCCAGTCCTACAAGGACATCTTCGCCATCACCGTGATCAAGACCCTGGCGGTGTTCGCGATCATCGGCGTGTATTACGCCACCGGGCTGGTCTAAGCGCCCTTCTGCACGGGCCTTGCCACAAGCAAGCAACGCCAATAACCGGCATTCAACATCGGCACCGGGTTGGCAGGCCCTGTAGACGCCGTAGCCCGGGTAAGCGCAGCGCACCCGGGGCTCTTTGCGGAGAGCTCCCGGTTGGCGTTGTTCCTATCCAGGCTATGGTTCGCTGGAAGGAGCGTCTCGCGAGAAGCCCCGGGTGCGCTGCGCTTACACGGGCTGCCGACTTGGCCGGAAGAACTCCTCGCGAAATGCCCCGGGTGCGCTGCGCTTACCCGGGCTACCGGCTGGCTGGAAGAGCTCCTCGCGAGAAGCCCCGGGTGCGCTGCGCTTACCCGGGCTACCGACTGGCCGGAAGAACGCCTCGCGAAAAGCCCCGGGTGCGTTGGGCTTACCCGGGCTACCGACTGGCTGGAAGATCTCCTCGCGGGAAGCCCCGGGTGCGCTGCGCTTACCCGGGGTGCATGCCTCCATGGATTGCGCCGCCCGGCCGGGCCAAGCCCGCATCCCGGCTCTTGCCCATCCCCATGCCTGGGCAAGCAATCCCCAAAACAGAACAAGGCCCGGGAAGACCCGGGCCTTGTTTGTGTCCGACAAGCGGAACAAGAAAAATCGCCCGGCTGCACGTCACTGTGCAACACCGGACGATCTCACGTCCTTGTTGGCGTCCTGCCTTCCCCCAGCGTCCTGCCCCTATGGGTTCCTCGTGTGCCGCCCTCCTGGCGACCCACAATCCTTATGGCGCGGCATCCATTGCTGCAGACCAGGCATCCAATGCCTCAACGCCTCTCCACCGGTTGAACAGCTGGGGTCCCTTCCGCTTTCTTGGCGGGGGCCACTCCGGCCTTCGCCTCGATCAGGTCGCGATTCCGTTCGACCGTCTTCAATCCGATTCCCTTCACCAGCGCCAACTCCTCGACGCTCTTGAAAAGCCCGTTTGCCTGCCTGTGATCGACGATCGCCTGCGCCTTGGAAGGCCCGACGTTCACCAACCCCTGACTCAGCTCCGCCGCAGAGGCGGTGTTGATGTCGACCTTGTCCGTGGCATACGCCGATAGGGTCAACAACAACGCAAGAGCCAGTGACTTCAGCGTCACGGAGAAAAGCTCCATCGCTACACTCCTTGTGTCGTGGGTGGATGTCGGCTTTCCCGCCGACGAATCCAGTGTCCCGCGCCACATGAACACAGCCTATCCGTCACGCCGCACTAACGCAGCCAGCCAACACCCCGAACTCTTGTAGGAAAAGTCCTACAAGCCCCTTGTCGACCCGTCGTGAGGGCCAGCGGCGTAGAATGGTTACACCTGACATTTCTACCGGAGATCCAGATGGACAGCGCCAAGATCGGCCAATTTCTCAGCGACAAGTGGGACAACGACATCGTCCCGCAACTGGTCGATTACATCCGCATCCCCAACAAGTCGCCGATGTTCGACGCCAACTGGGTCGCCAACGGCTACATGGATCAGGCCGTCAACCTGATGGAGAGCTGGGCCAAGGCGCAGAACATCCCCGGCCTGCAGGTCGAGGTGGTTCGTCTGGAAGGCCGTACCCCGTTGATCTTCCTGGAAATCCCGGCCACCGGCCCGGAAACCGGCGACGACACCGTGCTGCTCTACGGCCACCTGGACAAGCAGCCGGAAATGACCGGCTGGGACGACGACCTGGGCCCGTGGAAGCCGGTGCTGCGCGGCGACAAGCTGTACGGCCGCGGCGGCGCCGATGACGGCTACGCCATCTTCGGCTCGCTGGCCGCGGTGCTGGCGCTGCAGGAACAGGGCCTGCCGCACGCCCGCTGCGTGATCCTGATCGAAGCCTGCGAGGAATCCGGCTCCTACGACCTGCCGGCCTATGTCGACCATCTGGCCGACCGCATCGGCCAGCCGTCGCTGGTGGTGTGCCTGGATTCGGGCTGCGCCAACTACGACCAGCTGTGGTGCACCACCTCGCTGCGCGGCCTGACCGGCGGCAACTTCACCGTCAAGGTGCTCAACGAAGGCGTGCACTCCGGTGACGCCTCCGGCGTGGTGCCATCCAGCTTCCGCCTGCTGCGCCAGTTGCTGTCGCGCATCGAGGACGAGAAGACCGGCCGCATCCTGCTCGACGGCCTGCACGTTGAAGTGCCGGCCGAGCGCCTGGAACAGGCCAAGCGCGCCGCCGACGTGGTCGATACCGCCATCTTCGACAAGTTCCCGCTGGTCGACGGCCTCAAGCCGATGAGCGAGGACCTGACCGAGCTGGTGCTCAACCGTACCTGGCGCCCGGCGCTGTCGGTGACCGGCATCGGCGGCATGCCGCCGCTGGAATCGGCCGGCAACGTGCTGCGCCCGGAGACCTCGGTGAAGCTGTCGCTGCGCCTGCCACCGACCGCCAACGGCAAGGCCTGCGGCGAGCTGCTGAAGGAAGCGCTGCTGCGCGACCCGCCGAACGGCGCGCACGTCACCCTGGAGCTGGAAAAGGCCTCCACCGGCTGGAACGCGCCGGCCATGGCGCCGTGGCTGGAACAGTCGATCGACGCGGCCAGCCAGGCCTTCTTCGGCAAGCCGGCCATGTACATGGGCGAAGGCGGCTCGATCCCGTTCATGGGCATGCTGGGCGAGAAGTTCCCCGGTGCGCAGTTCATGATCACCGGCGTGCTCGGCCCGCACTCCAACGCGCATGGCCCGAACGAGTTCCTGCACATCCCGATGGGCAAGCGGGTCACCGCCTGCGTATCCAAGGTGCTGTTCGACCACCACGCGGCCAGCCTGCGCGGCGAGACCAGCGGCTCCAAGGTGCATGCCGACAGCGGCACCCGCCACGGCGGCCACGGCTGCTGCTGATTGCCCAGCGCTTGATGGTTTGATGACGAACGCAGCCTGGCCTTGCTAGGCTGCGTTTTTCTTTGGCAGGACAGGCATATGAGCGGACTGTTTGGCAGCGACAGCTGGCTGTACATCATCCTGATCGGTTTCTTCGTCGGCCTGCTGGGGCGCTTCTTCATGCCCGGCAACAACCGCATGGGTTGCCTGCTGACCATCGTGCTCGGCGTTGCCGGCGCAGTCTTCGCCGGCTGGTTCGGCCGCGAGATGGGCTGGTATGCCGCCGGTCAGCCGGCCGGTTTTGTCGGCGCCATCATCGGCGCCATCGCCCTGCTGGCGCTGTTGCGCCTGGTCAGCGGCGGCAAGCGCTGATTCCCCTCCCAACGGCGCCTGCGGGCGCCGCTTCACTGTAGTGTCCATGAACGATCCCGCTTCCGATCCACTGCGTACCGAACACCGCCGGCAGTGGGCCGCTGCCGCACTCGGCGACCCTGCCACCACCCTTGAACGCGCATCGGTCGATGCCGGCTTCCGCAGCTATTGGCGCAGCACCAGCGCGCGCGGCAGCCACATCGTGATGGACTCGCCGCCGGGGCTGGAAGACGTGCGGCCATGGCTGCGCATGCACGATCTGCTCGAGCCCAACAACGTGCGCGTGCCGCAGGTACTAGCGCGCGATGTCGAGCACGGCTTCCTGCTGCTGGAAGACCTGGGCGGGCCGACGCTGGCGCGCTTCATCAACGACGACAATGCCGATGCGTGGTTTGATGCCAGCTTCACCCAGCTGATCCGGCTGCAGTCGATCCCGGTGCCCGAGGGCATGGGCGCGTTCGGCGAGCCACTGCTGCAGCGCGACGCCGGCTTGTTCGAGGAATGGTTCGTGCAGCGCCACCTCGGCCTCAGCCTGGATTGCGGAGAAAGCGAACAACTGCAGCTGGTGCAACGGCGGTTGATGGACAACGCGCTCAACCAGCCGCAGGTGCTGACCCACCGCGATTTCATGCCGCGCAACCTGATGCCGGTCGATGCGGGCCCAGCGGTACTGGATTTCCAGGACCTGGTCAGCGGCCCGATCGCCTATGACCCGGCCAGCCTGTTCAAGGATGCGTTCCTGAGCTGGCCGCTGGAAAAGGTCGATGGCTGGCTGGCCCGTTACCACGCCCGCGCCCTGGCCGCAGGCCTGCCGGTGCGGCCGTGGCCGCAATTCCTGCGCGACGCCGACTGGATGGGCGTGCAGCGCCACCTGAAGATCCTGGGCCTGTTCGTGCGCCTGCGCGACCGCGATGGCAAGGGCCACTACTTCGCGGATGCCCCCCGCTTCATCCGCTACCTGGATGAAGTGCTGCCGCGCTACCCGGAACTGGCGCCCCTGCAGGACCTGTTCGAGCGCCGCTTCAAGCCAGCCATGGCTGCCAAGGCCGCGGCATGAAGGCGCTGATCTTCGCCGCCGGGCTGGGCGAGCGCATGCGTCCGCTCACCGACCACACGCCCAAGCCGCTGCTGCCCGTGGCCGGTACGCCATTGATCGAATGGCACCTGCAGCGTCTGTCCGCGCTGGGCGTGCGCGATGTGGTGGTCAACACCAGTTGGCTGGCCACGCAGTTCCCCGAGCAGTTGGGCGATGGCAGCCGCTGGAACCTGCGCCTGCATTATCTGTACGAAGGCCCGGTGCCGCTGGAAACCGGCGGCGGCATGCACAACGCGCTGCCGCTGCTGGGCGATGCGCCGTTCCTGGCGGTCAATGGTGATATCTGGAGCGATTTCGATTTCTCCCGTTTGCCGCAGGAACCGGAGGGCAAGGCGCATCTGGTGATGGTCGACAATCCCGAACACCACCCTCGCGGCGACTTCATCCTCGAGGGCAATGGCCAGCTGCGGGATGTGGGTGACCAGGCGCGCCTGACCTTCGCCGGCATTGGCGTTTACCGCCCGCAGTTGTTGCAGGGATGGCAGGAAGTGATCGGCGGTGCCGACGGCAGCGCGGAAAGCCCCCCGCGCTTCAAGCTCGTGCCACTGCTGCGCGCGGCAATGGATGCCCAGGCGGTCAGCGGCCAGCACCATCGCGGCCGTTGGACCGACGTCGGCACGCCGCAGCGCCTGCACCAGTTGGAAGCCCAACTGATGCAGTAGCGCTAGCAGCCGCGGAGCAATGTGAGACCCGGATGCAAAAAGCCTGCGACAGCAGGCTTTTTGTTTGCGCAGGCAGCACCGGTTTCGCGGCTGGCACCGCTGCTGCAACAAACCGCTCCCCGCAATCAGCCCTGCCCGTTCTCCAGCACCCGCTTCAGGAACGGCACGGTGATGCGCCGCTTGGCCGCCAGCGATTCGCGGTCCAGCCGCTCCAGCAAGGTCACCAATCCGCTCAGGTCACGGCCCGTGCGCGTCAGCAGCCAATCCAGCGTGGCCTCGTCCATCACCAGGCCACGCCGTACCGAGCGCTCGCGCAGCACCGCGCCACGGCCTTCGTCGTCCAGCGGCTCCAGGGTGATGCGGCTGCACTGCGACAGGCGCGAACGCAGGTCCGGCAGCACCAGGCCCAACCCATCAGGTGGCAGACGCGCGGTGTAGATCACGGTCACATCAGCGGCGCGGGCACGGTTGTGGAACTCGAACAGGGTGACTTCCTGCTCGCGCCTGCCGGCCACGTATTCCAGCCCATCCAGGGCAACGATGTCATGCCCCTCCAACGCTTCCAGGGCTTCGGCCAGGCGTGTACCGGCGGCCTGCAATGGCAGATAGGCCGGACGGCGGCCAGCCTGCAACGCTGCCGCACAGGTGGCCAATGCCAGATGCGTCTTGCCGGTGCCACCGGCACCGACCAGATAGATCCAATCCTGGCTGTCGCCGCTGGCGACCGCACGCAACTGGGCCAACGCACCATCAGGCGCGCCGATAAAGGTTTCAAATCGCTGGTCCGGCGGATAGCGCAAGGCCAACGGCAACTGCGGAACACTCACTTCGGGTCTACATCCTTCGACACGATGGCCAGCTCCGCGGGAACTTCGATGTTGCGCGGGTCCAGCACGATCGTCGGCCCATGGCCGGCGTACAACTCACTTTGGCGATAACGTTCGTGCGCATAGCGCAGCAGCACGTTGATCACCGCTGCTGCCGGCAAGGCCAGCAGCATGCCAAGAAAACCAAACAACTGGCCACCGGCCATCACCGCGAAAATCACGGCCACCGGGTGCAGGCCAATCTTGTCACCCACGATACGCGGGGTAAGCACATAACTTTCCAGCAGCTGACCAACGGTGAACACCACGCCCACCAGGGTCAACAGCTTCAGGTCGAAGCCCTGCGACTGCACCAGCGCGGCCAGCACCGCCATCACCACACCGGTGGTGGCGCCCAGATACGGGATGAAGCTGATCAGCCCTGCCACCAGCCCGATCAACAGGCCAAGGTTGAGGCCGACCAGGCTCAGGCCTGCCGCATACACCACGCCCAGCGCGATCATCACCGCGATCTGGCCACGGATGAAGGCGCCCAGCACGTCGTTGGACTCACGGGCCAGCCGGGACACCAGCTCGACATGGTTGCGCGGCACCAGCGAGGCCACCCGCTCAACCAGCTTGTCCCAGTCGCGCAGGAAGTAATAGGTCAGGATCGGCAGCAGGGCCAGGTTCACCACCCAGGCCACCATCGCAAAACCCGAACGCGACAGGTAACCAAAGAAGGTGGTCGCCACCCCGCCCGCCTGTTGCCAGTGGCTGCGCACCCACTCGAACAGGCGGCTGGGATCCAGCCACGCCATGATCTCCAACCCCGTTTTCTGCTCGATCCACGGGATCGCCGTGCCCAGCAGCCATTCCTGCCCCTGCGGCAGCGCGGTCACCAGCGTCTCGATCTGGCTCTGGATCAACGGCACCAGGATCAACATCGCCAGCGTCAGCAACAGGATCATCAACACGAATACCAGCACCACCGCAGTGTTGCGCGAGCGGCCGCGTGCTTCCAGCCGGTCAACCAGCGGATCACCCAGCCACGCCAGCATCAGCGCGACCACGAACGGGGTCAGGATGGGCGCCAGCAACCACGTCACCCACAGCCCGAAGCCAGTGAGCACCACCATTTTCAGGCGGCGCAGGAACAGCGCGATTTCAGCTTCCGGGCTATCGGCGCTCATCGAATGCGGTACTCACCCTGCTTGGTGACCGGCGCATCCTCTGCATCGGTCACGTCATTGTCGACAGCCCCGCCTACCGGCTGCAGCGCTGCATTCTGCCCGAGCATGCGGTTCAAACCCGGCAGGCCGGTCATCAGTTCCACATCCATCTCCAGACGGTCGCCCACGGCCTGTACCGGGACAATCGATTTGACCACGGCAACGCCCTGCAGCGCCGCCGACATGCGCAGGTAATCATCCGCGCTGCGGATGCCACTGACCGCAATGCGGTAGGTGCCCGCCGCACCCGCCGGCGGAGCCTTGGCATAACGGCGCACCAGCGCATCGGCAGCACCGTCGGCACCGCCGGCCATGGCCCGGCGCGCATCGCCATCGCGGGTGGTCCACTTGGAAAGCTCACGGCCGTTGTCGACGAAGACCCAGTCGGCCTGCCAGCCGCCGCTCTTGGCGCGGTACAGCTTGCCTACCAGCTGCATGGGCGGGGCATAGCGGGCCGAAGCCCGGGCGATGGCCGCAGTATCCTGGCGCATGATGGCCCCCACCAGTGCCTGCTCGGCCGCACCGCCATTGGGCAGCCCCAGCCGGTAGCCACGGTCGATTGCCCGGTCCAGCAGCGGGCGCGCGGCATTGGCCTGCTGTACGCCGACCAGACGCGGGCCACTACCATCATCGATGGCCAGCCAGACCACCGGCTTGGGCCGCGGCTGCGGCCATACCGGCAGGCCCAGTGCTGCGACCAGGCCATCAACGTCGTCCTGGCGGAAGCGCGCCACCAGCATGGTCCGGTAGCTTGGCGCACCGCTGGCCGCCACGCTCTGGTCCTGGCGGTAGTCGTAGCTCTGCACCATGTCCTTGGCGTTGCGCAGCGCCTGGGCCACGCCAGGGCGGGTCATCGTGCTGCGATCGCCCGACAACTTGCCCAGTACGGCGCCCAGCGCGCGGGCCATGGCGCCATTGCGGTCGGACTCGCTCTGGCTGTTGACCGGAACTTCGGCCTCGTAGGCACCTTGCGCGCTGGCAACGTCGCCTTCGGTACGCATGCCGGACTGTGCCTGCACCGCCGCAATCGGCAGGCAAAGCAGCAAAAACAGGAGTGGGGCCAGGCTGCGGCGCATTGAAGTTTCCATTGTTCGATGGTTCCGGGGTGAATTGTTGCCCGAATGGGGCCTTCGCGCCAACGTGGCCTGTTAAAATGCGGCGTTAACCCCGCCAGCGCAGCCGACCGTGACCAGCACCCCGACTTCCGCCAACTCTCCCCTGACCTACCGTGACGCCGGTGTCGACATCGACGCAGGCAATGAACTGGTGGAACGCATCAAACCCTTGGTAAAGCGCAGTTTCCGCCCGGAAGTAATGGGTGGGCTGGGCGGCTTCGGCGCCCTGTTCGACCTGTCCAACAAGTACCGTGAGCCGGTGCTGGTCTCGGGCACCGACGGCGTCGGCACCAAGCTGAAGCTGGCCCAGCAGCTGGGCCGCCATGACACCATCGGCATCGATCTGGTCGCCATGTGCGTCAACGACGTACTGGTGCAGGGCGCCGAGCCGCTGTTCTTCCTGGACTATTTTGCCACCGGCAAACTGGACATCGACACCGCCGCAGCCGTGGTTGGTGGCATCGCCAATGGCTGCACCGAGGCCGGCTGCGCCCTGATCGGCGGCGAAACCGCCGAAATGCCTGACATGTACGCCCCGGGCGAATACGACCTGGCCGGCTTCACCGTGGCCGCGGTGGAAAAGAGCGAGCTGAAGGACGGCTCGGCCGTTCAGCTGGGCGACGTACTGATAGGCATCGCCTCCTCCGGCCCGCACTCCAACGGCTACTCGCTGGTGCGCCGCATCTATGAGCGTGCCGGCAGCCCGGCCGACCTGGTGCTGGAAGACGGCAGCAAGCTGGTGGACGCGCTGATGGCGCCGACCCGCCTGTACGTCAAGCCGCTGCTGTCGCTGCTCAAGACCCATGGCAGCGCCGTCCACGGCATGGCCCATATCACCGGCGGTGGCCTGACCGAGAACATCATCCGTGTGGTGCCCGAGGGCCTGGGCCTGGACATCGACGCCGCCAGCTGGACCCTGCCGCTGGTCTTCCAGTGGCTGCAGCGCGAAGGCAATGTTGCCGACGCCGAGATGTGGCGCACCTTCAATTGTGGCATCGGTTTCGTGCTGCTGGTGCCGGCCGACCAGGTCGCCGCCGTCAACGCCTCGCTGGACACCCTGCAGCTGCCCCACTGGCAGATCGGCAAGGTGGTCGAAGCGGTCGAAGGCAGCGAACGCGTGCACATCGGCTGAGCCCGGCCAGCAAGGTTGCCACCCATGGACGCAGTCGACCTGCCTGCCACTTCCCCCGCCCCCACCGAAGACGACGCCAACCAGCTGCGCCTGCTGGCGATCTTCCACTACGTGGTGGCGGGGCTGACCGGGCTGTTCTCACTGTTGCCGGTGCTGCACCTGGTGATGGGCCTGGCCATCGTCACCGGCAAGTTGCCGATGGAGTCGAATCCTCCGGGCGCAACCGGGCCCGACCCGGCGCTGTTTGGCTGGTTCTTCGTGATCTTCGCCGGCCTGGCCATTGCCTGCGGACTGACCCTGGCCGGCTTCATCGCCTATGCCGGGCGTTGCCTGATGCGACGCCGGCGCTACCTGCTGTGCCAAGTGGTGGCCGCCATCGCCTGCATGTTGATGCCGTTCGGCACCGTGCTGGGGGTCTTCACCCTGGTGGTGTTGATGCGCCCCTCCGTCAAGGCCGCCTTTGCTTGAGCAAGGCGGCAACTCCGTTCCCCCGACCGCTGGACCGCCCTGCATGACTGCCCCCAAGAAGGCCGCTTTCCTCGGCGTGCTGGCAATCTTCCTCGCCACCTGGATCAAGCCCCTGTGGCCTCTGGAACAGGCACTGCACAGCTCACTGACCGTGATCGGCCTGGTTGCGCTGTGGTGGGTGGACCGCCGCTGGCGGCTGGGCAACGGTGCATTCGCGGCCATCTGCGGCTTCATCGCCCTGCACTGCATCGGCGCACGCTGGCTGTACTCCAACATTCCCTACGACCAGTGGGCGCAGACCTTGTTCAACTGGTCACCAAACGCCGCCTTTGGCTGGCAGCGCAACCATTTCGACCGCCTGATCCACTTCCTCTATGGGGTTTGCTTCACCCCTGCCCTGCTGCAGCTCAGCCGCCATGCCTGGCCAGCGCTGCGCATCGGCCAGGCCTTCACCCTGGCGGTGATGGTGGTGATGTGCACCAGCCTGGCCTATGAGTGGCTGGAATGGGGCATCGCCCTGGCCCTGTCACCGGAAGCCGCCGAGGCCTACAACGGGCAGCAAGGCGACATCTGGGACGCCCATGCCGACATGCTGCTGGCAACCATCGGCGCCCTGCTGCTGTGGCCGCTGGCCAGGAAGATCGCACGATGAACCACACTGCCCGCCCAGCCCGCATCGCCGTGCTCGCCTCCGGCCGTGGCAGCAACCTGCAATGCCTGCTGGATGGCATCGCCGCCGGCCAACTGCAGGCGGAGATCGTCGGGGTGTTCTCCGACAAGCCGGTAGCACCAGCGCTGCAGAAGGTTCCCAGCGAGCGGCGCTGGGCGCGCCTGCCAAAGGACTTCGAGAGCCGCGAAGCCTTTGACCTCGCGCTGGGAGATGCCCTGGACGCCTGTGCACCGGACTGGATCATCTGCGCCGGCTACATGCGCATCCTCGGCACCGACCTCGTACAGCGCTTCAGCGGGCGCCTGGTGAACATCCATCCGTCCCTGCTGCCCTTGCACAAAGGCCTGCATACCCATGCACGCGCCCTGGCCGCTGGCGATGCCGAACATGGCGCCAGCGTCCACTTCGTCGTACCTGAACTGGATGCGGGTGCCGTCATTGCCCAGGCCCGGGTGCCGGTGCTGACCGGTGACTGCCCCGAATCGCTGGCGGCGCGGGTGCTGCAGGTGGAACACCCGCTGCTGCTAGCCAGCGTCCAGTTGCTGCTGTCATCCCGCTTAACTGAACAGGGGGGAGTGATCCAACTCGACGGTCATTCCCTGTTTAGCCCATTGCGCCTAGATTCCGCCGGAACCCTTGCCTGATCGCGACATTCCGCTGATGTGCGCTCTGGCAATATCCCTTTTCCCTTTACGCGTGGCGTGCATGAACCTCTCCATCCTCAAGCCATTGCTGATCACTGCCGCACTTGTGGCGCCGCTGGCCCAGGCGCAGCAACAGGCCGAACCGGCACCTGCCCCGGCGCAGCAGACCGTCGCCCTGCCCGCCATGGAATGGAACCCGCCCGCACTGGAGCCCTTCGTTGCCACCTACCAGGCCTTCTACAAGGGCAAGGAAGCCGGCGACGCCACCATGCGCGTGGTCCACAGCAACGGCGAACAGTGGCGGGTGGACATGGCCGTGCGGGGCAAGCGTGGCTTTGCCGGGGTGCTGGGCCTGAACATCGAGCAGAGCACGGTGTTCAACAATGAAACCAGCATCTACACGCCACTGAGCCAGAGCACGGTGAAGAAGGCCCTGTTCATGGGCAAGAAGGTCACCGGCGTCTATAACTGGCAAGCAGGCAGCGCGCAGTGGCAGGGCGACCTGAAGAAGGAACGCCAACAGCCCATCCCGCTGCAGCGAGGCGACCAGAGCGCCTTGTTGCTGAATCTGTCGCTGATGCGCGATGCGCGCCCCGGCAAGGCACTGAGCTACCGATACGTCGACGTGGGCCGCGTGCGGCAGCATGAGTACCGCGTTGCCGATGCCACCGAGACGGTGCAGGTGGGCGATCTGAGCTACGACGCTTTGCGTGTGTACCGCACCAACGGCGGCAACGACGAAACGATCCTGTGGATCGCCAATGGGGTGCCCACCCCGGTCCGCATACTGCAACGCAAAGATGGCCAGGACGATATAGACCTGCGCCTGGTCGAATACCAAGGAGCCTGAGCATGAAGCACTTCCCCCGCCCGATGCGCATCCTCGCCGCCGCCACCCTGGCCCTTGCCAGCCTGCCGGCCCTGGCCATGGCTCCGTTCACCGCCAATTACCAAGCCAGCTACATGGGCATGCAGGCCAATGGTGTGATGAGTGTGGCCGCTGAAGGTGACAGCCGCTGGCGCTACAGCCTGCAGATCAAGAACCCGATGGCCGACCTGAGCCAGAGCACCGTATTCGATGAGCATGCCGGCAAGCTGCGCCCGCTCAGCAGCCATGACCGCTCGGTGCTGCTGATCAAACGCAAGCAGGTGGACGCGCGTTACGACTGGAACAACAACCAGGCCACCTGGACCGGCGACGTGAAGGAAGACCGGCGCGGCCCGATCCGCCTGCAGAACGGCGACATGGACGCTCTGTTGATCAACCTGGCAATCGCCCGTGACCTGGCCGCCGGCCACCCGCTGACCTACCGCATGGTTGACGATGGTCGCATCAAGTCGATGACCTACCGGGTGATCGGCAAAGAGAACGTCACCGTTGGCGGCCAGAGCCGTGAAGCCACCAAGGTGTCGCGCGTTGATGGCGACAAGGAACAGATTGCCTGGATCGTGCCAGGCATGCCGGTCCCGGCCCGCCTGCTGCAGCGTGAAAAGGGCCAGGACGCACTGGACCTGACCATCAAGTCGATCAACTGATCGCCCACACACACTGCGCCCGGTCCGCCGCGACCGGGCGTTTTCATGGATGACCCGCATGGCCCCTACTCGTTCCCTTGCACTGGTTTCTCTGGGCAGCGTCCTGCTGCTCGCGGTGACAGCCGTCGATGCACAGGCTGCCGTGCAGCGCTTTGATGGCCGCTACACCGCCAGCTACAAAGGCCTGACCGCCAACGCACGGATGACCATCACCCCGGCCCGCAACGGGGCCTGGATGTACCTCACCACCGTTGATCACATGCTCGCCAACATGAGCCAGGCCACGGTGTTCCAGGAAGTCGGCAACCAGTATCGCCCGCTCGGCGGCAGTGATCGCAGCAGCTATGCCTCGGTCAAGCGCGGTGTCACCACCAGCTACAACTGGGCTGCCGGCCAGGCGCGCTGGAGCGGTGATGTGAAGCCCAACCGCGCCGGCCCGGTACGCCTGCAGAACGGCGACATGGACGCCCTGCTGATCAACCTCGCCTTGGCGCGCGACGTGCCGGCTGGCAGGCCGCTGTCCTACCGCATGGTCGAGAATGGACGCGCCCGCCCGATGAACTACCGGGTGATCGGCCGTGAGCGGGTCACCATCGGCGGCCGCAATTACGATGCCACCAAGGTCGCCCAGGGCGGCACCGAGAAGCAGACCATCGCCTGGATCGTCGCCGGCATACCGGCCCCCGTGCGCATCGTGCAGCGCGAGAACGGCGCCACCACGATCAGCCTGCAGATGAATTCCTGGTCGCATTGACCCTTGCTGGCCAGTGCATGGCAGCGGGCAGGCCAGTGCACTACCAGCGCAGACGGCCGTTCGCGGCCGCTCTGCCACGCATCAGGCCGGCGGCGACTGACCGCCGACTCTGAGGATGCCAAGACCTACTCGGCAGCGTCCTTCTTGAACACCGTGCGGCAATCGCGACGGAACTCCTCGCCGCTGCTGCGCCAGATGAAACTACGGCAGTGGCGGCTGCCTTCCTCGCTGTCCTGCACCTTCACCGCGTAGAACGCCTGCAGGAACTCGTCGCGGCTGACCTGGCCATCGCCATTCCAGTCCATCTGCTCCTTTTCCACGCCCTGGGTGATGGCCACCCCGCTGTACCAGCCCCAGCCCAGCCAGGCCAGGGCCAGCAGCACCAAGGCCAGCAAGGCCTTGCGGCGCGGCGTGAAGCGGCCGCGCAGGATCATGCGACCCGCCGGATGCCGGCACCCAGCGCACCGAGTTTTTCCTCGATGTTCTCGTAGCCGCGGTCCAGGTGGTAAATGCGGTCAATGCTGGTATCGCCATCAGCCACAAGCCCAGCCAGGATCAGGCAGGCCGAGGCACGCAGGTCGGTCGCCATCACCGGGGCGCCGCTGAGCTTGTCGGCACCGCGCACGATCGCGGTATTGCCCTCGATCTGGATGTCAGCGCCCAGCCGCAGCAGTTCATTGACGTGCATGAAACGGTTTTCGAAGATGGTTTCCTTGATCACGCCCACGCCTTCGGCCACGCAGTTCAAGGCCATGAACTGGGCCTGCATGTCGGTGGGGAACGCCGGGTGCGGCGCCGTGGTGATGTTCACCGCCTTCGGCCGCTTGCCCTGCATGTCCAGGGTGATGCTGTCTTCGGTGGTGCTGATCTGTGCACCGGCTTCGACCAGCTTCTGCAATACCGCATCCATCGTGTCCGGGCGCGCGTTGCGGGCAACGATACGGCCACCGGTCATCGCCGCGGCAACCAGGAAGGTGCCGGTTTCAATGCGGTCGGGCAGCACCGCGTGGCGGCCACCATGCAGGCGCTCCACGCCCTCGACCACCAGGCGCGAGGTACCGATGCCTTCGATCTTCGCACCGAGCGCGATCAGGCAGTGGGCCAGATCGGCCACTTCCGGCTCCATCGCTGCGTTCTCCAGCACGGTGGTCCCTTCGGCCAGCGCCGCCGCCATCAGCACGTTTTCGGTACCGGTGACGCTGACCATGTCGAACGTATAGCGACCGCCCTTCAGGCGCCCATCGACGTGTGCCTTGATGAAGCCGTTCTCGACCGTGATGTGCGCGCCCAGGGCCTGCAGGCCCTTGATGTGCTGGTCCACCGGACGCGAACCGATGGCGCAGCCGCCGGGCAGTGAAACCTCGGCCTTGCCGAACTTGGCCAGCAACGGCCCCAGCACCAGCACCGAAGCTCGCATGGTCTTGACCAGCTCATACGGCGCCACGTGCTGATCGACGGTACGCGGGTCCACCACCACGGCACTGCCACGGGACAGCGTGCCCTGGTCGATGGTGACCTTGGCGCCCAGTTCGCCGAGCAGCTTCACCGTGGTGATCACGTCGTGCAGGTGCGGCACGTTGGTGATCTCAACCGGCGCATCCGCCAACAGGGTCGCGCACAGGATGGGCAGGACGGCGTTCTTGGCGCCGGAGATATGAACCTCACCGTTGAGCGTGTTACCGCCGGTGACTACGATTTTTGCCATGTATGGAGGCCAGTGGTTTGGGTGGGGCGGTCCGGCTCAGCCGGCCTCGCCTGGAGTAAGGGTTTTGAGCGCGAGCGCATGGATGGCGCCGCCCATCAGGTCGCCCAGCGTCGCATAGACCAGGCGGTGGCGGGCCAGCGGCAACTTGCCGGCAAATGCCTCGCTGACCACCGTGGCCTCGAAATGCACGCCGTCTTCACCCTGCACGTCGGCACGGGCTCCCGGCAAGCCGGTTTCGATGAGGTTACGGATGGTGTCGGCGTCCAAGGCGCTTTCCTAATAAAATGGGGGTCCATTCTACTCTCCCCGGTGGCGTCCGCATGGCTGCTTCCCCGCTTTCCCTGGACACGCTGCAGGACACCGCCCTGGTGGCCAGTGGCCGCAGGGTGTTCGAGATCGAGCGTGATGAACTGGACCGCGTGGGCGGCCGCATCGGCACCGATTTCGCCCGTGCCTGCCGCTTGATCCTGGGTTCGCGTGGCCGCGTGGTCACTACCGGCATGGGCAAATCCGGGCATATCGCGCGCAAGATCGCCGCGACCATGGCCTCCACCGGCACCCCCTCGTTCTACGTGCACCCCGGCGAAGCCGGCCACGGCGACCTGGGCATGATCACCGAGGATGACGTGGTGCTGGCGCTGTCCTACTCGGGTGAATCGGACGAAGTGCTGATGTTGCTGCCGGTCCTCAAGCGCCAGGGCAACGCCTTGATCTCAATGACCGGCAAGCCCGAATCCAGCCTGGCCCGGGCCGCCGACGTGCATCTGGACGTCAATGTGGACCACGAAGCCTGCCCGCTGGCGCTGGCGCCAACCTCCAGCACCACCGCCTCGCTGGCGATGGGCGATGCGCTGGCGGTGGCCCTGCTCGACGCGCGCGGCTTCACCGCCGACGATTTCGCCCGCTCGCACCCGGCCGGCAGCCTTGGCCGGCGCCTGCTGCTGCACATCACCGACGTGATGCACAGCGGCGATGAGCTGCCCAGCGTGGGCGAGGACGCCAGCCTCAGCCAGGCACTGATGGAAATGAGCCGCAAGCGCCTGGGCATGACCGCCGTGGTCGATGCCCACGGCAGGCTGACCGGGCTGTTCACCGACGGCGACCTGCGCCGCGCCCTGGACACCGACATCGACGTACGCGCCGCCGGCATCGCCCAGGTGATGACCCACAACCCGCGCACGATCGGCGCCGACCAGTTGGCGGTGGAAGCCGCACGCCTGCTGGAGAAACACAAAATCAATGGCTTGATCGTGGTCGATGAGGCCAACCGGCCGGTCGGCGCCCTGAACATTCATGACCTGTTGCGGGCAAAAGTGGTTTAAACCCCGCACAATGACCCGTTCCGGGGGATTCCCCGGCCAGCCGCAACGGACCGCCTGCAGATGCCCTACAACCCGCTCGACAAGTTCCCTCCCACGTTGCACGCCAAGGCCGCGGGCATCCGCATGGCCTGTTTCGACGTGGATGGCACGCTGACCGATGGCCGCCTGTATTACGACCACGCCGGCAACGAGAGCAAGGCGTATTACGTGCAGGATGGGCTGGGCCTGAAGCTGCTGCAGCAACACGGCATCCACCCGGTGCTGATCACCGCCCGCAACAGCCTGTCGGCACAGAAGCGCGGCGCCGACCTGGGCATCGACACCCAGATCGCCGTCGGCGACAAGCTGGCCAGCGTGCGCGCCCTGTGCGAACAACATGGCATCGGCCTGGAACAGGTCGCCTTCCTCGGCGATGACCTGCCCGACCTGGCCCCGCTATGTGCCGTCGGTCTTGCGGTGGCACCGGCCGATGCCCACCCCTGGATCGCCGAACGCGTGCACTGGCAAACCCGCAGCAAGGGTGGCCGTGGCGCCGCACGCGAGCTGTGCGACGTGCTGCTGGCAGCCCAGGGCAAGCTGGACGCGGTGCTGGCGAGGTACAGCGCATGAGCTGGCGTAGCGTGATAGGTGCGGCACTGCTGATTGCCGCCCTGGCCAGCGGCTGGTCGGCCTGGCGCAACCGCGCCAACGTGGTCCCCACCGCCGCCGAACAAGGCCGCTCGGACTATGTGCTGGGCGACTTCGAGATCATCAGCCTGGGCAAGGACGGCAAGGAGTCGATGACCCTGCGTGCGCCCTCGATGGAACGCAGCCGGGTGGATGAAACCTCCACCATCACCCAGCCGCTGTTCCTGCTGCCCGATGCCGCCGGCAACCATTGGCAGCTGCGTGCCGATACCGGCTGGGTCAGCGCCAAGGGCGAGGAAGTACGCCTGCGCGGCAACGTCAGTGGCGACAGCCCCACCGACGGCAAGACCCCGCCCACCACCTTCCGCACCGCCGAGCTGGACGTGCTGCCCAAGCAGGACCTGGCCCGCACCGACGGGCTGGTCACCATGACCCGCCCCGGCCTGGTGCAGTCCGGGGTCGGCTTCCAGACCAATCTCAAGAACAAGCAGTACTCTCTCCATTCCCAGGTCAAGACCCGCTATGAACCCAATGCTGCCCGCTAAGCTCGCGTCGATCACCCTGCTCGCCGCCCTGCTCGCCCCTGGCGCGGTATGGGCCAAGGCCTCGGACCGTAACCAGCCGATGAACATCGAGGCGAGCTTCAACGATTGCGTGTTCACCGACAACGGCAAGTGCCAGTTCCGCGGCGACGTGGTCATCACCCAGGGCTCGCTGGAAATCCATGCCGATACCGCGGACGTGATCCAGCGCAATGGCGAGACCGAGCGGGTCATCCTCAGCGGCAAGCAGGCACGCCTGAAGCAGCAGATGGACGACAACACCTGGATGAACGCCCGCGCCGACAACATGGACTACAACGTCAACAGCGAGGTGATCATCCTCACCGGCAACTACAACGTCGAGTCCGAGCGCGGCACCAATGCCGGCCAGCGCATGGTCTACAACACCCGCACCGGTGCCATGCAGAGCGGTGGCGACGGCACCCGCGTGCGGACCGTGATCCAGCCCAAGAACAAGGCGCCGGCAGCGTCGGGAGACAAGAAGTAATGCTCGTCGCCCAAGGCCTGCGCAAGCGCTACAAGAACCGCGAAGTCGTCAAGGACTTCGGCCTGACCCTGGAAGCCGGCGAAGTGGTCGGCCTGCTCGGCCCCAATGGCGCCGGCAAGACCACCTGCTTCTACATGATCGTCGGCCTGGTCGCCGCCGATGCCGGCAGCATCGTGCTCGACGGCCAGGACATCACCGCCGATGCGATGTATACCCGCGCCAAGCTCGGCGTGGGTTACCTGCCGCAGGAGCCGTCGGTGTTCCGCAAGCTGAGCGTGGCCGACAACATCCGCCTGGTGCTGGAGCTGCGCGAGGACCTGAATGCGGAAGGCCGCGAGCGCGAACTGAACTCGCTGCTGGAAGAACTGCAGATCAGCCATGTCGCCGACCAGCCCGGTGCCAGCCTGTCCGGTGGTGAGCGCCGCCGCTGCGAAATCGCACGGGCACTTGCCGCCAAGCCGCGGCTGATCCTGCTCGATGAACCCTTTGCCGGCGTCGATCCGATTTCGGTCGGCGAAATCCAGCGCATCGTGACCCACCTCAAGCAACGCGGCATCGGCGTGCTGATCACCGACCACAACGTGCGTGAGACCTTGGGAATCTGCGACCGGGCGTATATCCTCGCTGAAGGCATGGTTCTTGCGCAGGGGGCGCCGGAACAGCTGCTGGCCAATACCGACGTCCGTCGCGTCTACCTGGGGGACGCTTTCACCCTCTGAGTCCGACGACGGGGCGGCACTGGCCCCCCTTTCCCGGACGGAACAGGCATGAAAGCACGGCTGCAGACATCGATGGGGCAGAATCTGGTCATGACGCCGCAGTTGCGTCAGGCCATTCGGCTCCTGCAGATGTCCACCACCGAGCTGGAACTGGAACTGGTCGAGGCCGTGGAGACCAACCCATTGCTGGAATGGGCCGAGAACGAAGGCGGCGACGACGACAGCCCCGCCAACACCAGCAGCGATGATGGCCCGGCCGATCCGGCCCAGGGTGACATCAACAGCGACAACGAAGACTGGGACGGCGCGCAGGAAGGCGTCGACGAAGACTGGGCCAGCACCCGCAGCGGATCGTTCGACGACGATGACGGCAGCGGACGCGAGCAGGCCGCCGAGGCCGACAGCCTCGCCGACCACCTGCTCTGGCAGTTGCACCTCACCCACCTGAGCCCCCGCGACCGTGCCATCGGCGTGGCATTGATCGACGCCCTGGACGAAGATGGCTACCTGCGCGAACCCCTGTCGACCATCGCCCAGACCCTGCGCCCGGAAATCCATGCCGACGAAGACGAGATCGCTGCCGTGCTGCGGCAAGTGCAGTGTTTTGACCCGGCAGGTGTTGGCGCACGTTCGTTGGGCGAATGCCTGACCCTGCAGTTGGACACCCTGCCCAGCACAACCCCCGGCATGGCCCTGGCCCGGCGCATTGCCGCCGGTCCGTTGGAACGCCTGCCGCGCGCCGGCATCGCCGGCATCGCCCAGGAGCTCAAGCAGCCCCTGCCGGCAGTGGAAGAAGCCGTGCAGTTGCTGCGCTCGCTCGATCCGCGCCCCGGCAAGCAGCTGGGCGAGCTGTCCTCGGACAACTATGTGGTACCCGACTGCGTGGTGTGGCGGCAGCGCGGCGTGTGGCGCTGCGCGCTGGCCGGCCACGCCGGCCCCAGAGTGGTGATCAACCGCGGCTATGAGCAGCTTATCCGTCGCTGTGGCGATGCCGACGCCAGCTACCTGCGCGCCCAGCTGCAGGAGGCCCGCTGGCTGCTCAAGAGCCTGGAGGCCCGTGGCGAAACCCTGCTGCGGGTGGTCAACAGCCTGCTGCAGCACCAGGCCGGCTTTCTGGAGTTCGGCGAGCAGGCGCTGCGCCCGCTAACCCTGCGTGAAATCGCCGCCGAGCTGGAACTGCACGAATCGACGATTTCCCGTGCCATTGCCCGCAAATACGTGCGCACACCACGCGGCACCCTGCCGTTGCGCGCGTTCTTTGCCTCGGGCATCGACACCGAAGGCGGCGGCGAGGCTTCCAGCACCGCCATCCAATCCATGATCCGCAACCTGATAGATGCGGAAAACCCGCGCAAACCGCTTTCTGACGCCAAGCTGGCCGAGATGCTGAAAACAAGTGGCATACCAGTGGCGCGACGCACCGTGGCGAAGTATCGTGAAGCCATGAACATCTCCGCCTCCCACGAACGCGTACGTATTGCCTGACGCATTTGTTGGTGGGGCGCAGGGTTCATGACGGCAACCCGAACCACAGGAGGAATCCGATGCGTATCGAGACGTATGGCCAGCAAGTTGAAGTCACGCCCGCCTTGAAGGAGTACGTGGAAACGAAGCTGGAGAGATTGGGCCGCCACTTTGACCAGCACTGCGAAGTGCGGGTGCAGTTGTCCACACGCAAACCCGACTATCTCGTCGTGGCCACGGTGAACCTCCCCGGCCGCACCCTCCACGCCGACGCCGCCGAGCCCACGATGTATGCGGCCATCGACGTACTGGCGGACAAGCTTGACCGACTGGTCATCAAGCACAAGGAGAAGAATCTTCCCCATGCTTCGCATGCTCTGCGCGACAATGGCGCCTAGCCGCCATCATCCGCACCCCACATGCCGTTGACCGACCTCATGGCGGCCGTCAGTACCCAGGTACTTTCGGCCGCCGATCGTGACAGTACCCTGCTCGCCGCATCCCGCCTGCTCGCCTGCCGCGAAGCCGGGGCCGAGAGCCTCTTTGAAAGCCTGCGCGAACGCGAACGCGTTGGCAGCACCGCCATCGGCCATGGCATTGCCATCCCGCATGGGCGCTCCCCTACCCTGCAACAGCCCCGAGGCGCCCTGCTGCGGCTGCAGCAGCCGGTGGATTTCGGCACCGGCGAGCCGGTGGACCTGGTGTTTGCCATGGCCGTACCCGAGCACTACACCCACCAACACCTGATGCTGCTGTCGGAACTGGCCGAGATGTTCTCCGACCCCGGCATCCGCCAGGCCTTGCGCCAGGCAGCCGACGCCGACGCTCTGCAGCACATCGTTTCCAACCCGCAACAGGCACGCAGCGGATGAATACCAGCATCACGGCGCAGGAACTCTTCGACCAGCAGCGCGAAAAACTGGACCTGCGCTGGGTTGCCGGCCAGGCCGGCGGCCAACGCGAGCTGGAGGCGGGCAATACCGTCTCCCGTCGCCCCTCGCTGGCTGGCTACCTCAACACCATCTATCCCAACAAAGTGCAGATCCTCGGTACCGAGGAGCTGACCTGGCTGGATTCGCTCGATGCCCGCCAGCGCTGGGAAGTGATCGAACGCATCATCCAGGCGCGGCCACTGGCGCTGGTGATCACCAAGAGCCACGGCTGCCCGGAAGACCTGCGCTCGGCCGCCGACGAATCGCAGACCCCGCTGTGGGTGTCGCCGCGGCGCGGCCACGAACTGCTCAATCACATCAGCTACCACCTGGCCCGCACCCTGGCACCACGGGTGATCCTGCACGGCGTTTTCATGGAGATCTATTCCATTGGCGTGCTGATCACCGGCGAGGCGGGCTCGGGCAAAAGCGAGCTTGCGCTGGAGCTGCTGTCACGCGGGCACCGCCTGGTTGCCGACGACGCCCCTGAATTCACCCAGATCGCCCCAGACGTACTGGATGGTACCTGTCCGGAACTGCTGCAGGATCTACTGGAAGTCCGAGGGCTTGGCGTACTGAATGTCCGACAGATGTTTGGTGACACTTCTGTAAAGAAGAACAAGTATCTTCGTCTGATCGTCCACCTGACCAAGCCCATGACCGAGCCCAGCAGCTATGGCTATGAACGCCTGACCGGCGACTCGGGCAAACGCCACGTGCTGGATCTGGACGTGCCACTGATCACCCTGCCGGTGATGCCCGGCCGCAACCTGGCCGTACTCACCGAAGCCGCCACCCGACTGCACATCCTGCGCACCAAGGGCATCGACCCGGCGGCGATGTTCATCGCCCGCCACAGCAACCTGTTGGAGCAACGCAGCCCATGAACGTCCCGCTGTCACCGGTACTGGTCATCGTCAGTGGCCTTTCCGGCTCAGGCAAGTCGGTCGCATTGAAGACCTTCGAGGATCTGGACTACTACTGCTCGGACAACATCCCGGTAAACCTGCTGCCGGAATTCGTGCGCAGCGTGCTGGGCCAGCGCGATGCGAACGGTCCACGCCGGATTGCCGTCGGCATCGACGTACGTGGCCGCAACGACCTCAGCCAGCTCGGCCAGTGGCGCAAGATCGCCACCGACTACGGCATCGACGCCCACCTGCTGTTCTTCGAGGCCGATGACGACACCCTGCTCGCCCGCTACGCCGACACCCGCCGCCGCCACCCGCTGAGCCAACTGGGCCTGTCGCTGCCCGAGGCCATCGCCCACGAGCGCAAGCTGACCGCACCGTTGCGCAACGAAGCCGATGCCGTCATCGATACCACCCGGCTCAACGTGCACCAGCTGCGGCGCCGCGTCATCACCGAGTTCGCGCTGGCGCAGCAGGGCAAGCTGTCGCTGCTGTTCGAGTCCTTTGCCTACAAGCGCGGCGTGCCGGCCGAGGCCGATTTCGTATTTGATGCGCGGGTGCTGCCCAACCCGCACTGGGACCCGGAGCTGCGCTCGCTGACCGGGCGCGACCGCGAGGTGCGCGAGTACCTGGACGCGCAGCCGGAAGTGGTGCGCTACGTGACCCAGCTGCAGGACCTGCTGGACACCTGGCTGCCCAAACTGGGCAGCGATACCCGCAGCTACGTCACCATCGCCTTCGGCTGCACCGGCGGCAAACACCGCTCGGTCTACCTGGCCGAGCGCCTTGCCCGGCATGCCCGCGAAACCGGCTGGCAGGACGTTGCCACCTTCCACCGTGAACAGGACTGAGCAGGCGCCGCCACGCACCGTGGGGAGCAACTGCTGAATGGCACACAGAAGACAGATTTAAGCGCTATCGCGGACTTGCCCTGACCTGTTAACGTTCGGGCATGACCTGCGGCATTCTCCTTGTGACCCACCCTGGTGTTGGTACTTCCCTGCTGGAAGTAGCGACGACGTTGTTGCGGCAACTGCCGCTCAAAACCGAAGCATTCGAAGTCCCCTTCGACGCCGACCTGGACGCCCTGCTGCCAGCGGCATCGGCGGCGATGCGACGGGTGGAAGGCGACGAAGGCGTGCTGGTGCTGACCGACCTGTACGGTGCCAGCCCCAGCAACCTGGCCGGCCGGCTGGCACGGTTGGGCACGCCGGTGAGGCGCGTGTCCGCGCTCAGCCTGCCGATGTTGCTGCGGGTAATGAACTATCCGGAACAGGGACTGGACCAACTGCCCGCCACTGCGGCGGCGGGCGCCCGCAATGGAGTCATCACAGACGATGCTTGAAAAAGAACTCATGGTTTCCAACCGGCTGGGCCTGCACGCCCGCGCCACCGCCAAGCTGGTGCAGGTGCTGTCCGGCTTCCGCGCCAATGCCACGCTGGTGGCCAAGGGCCGCGAGGTCAACGCCAAAAGCATCATGGGCGTGATGTTGCTGGCTGCCGCACAAGGCACGCCGGTCACCGTCCGCGTTGATGGCGAGGACGAGGCTGCCGCACTGGAGGCCGTCACCGCCCTGTTCGAGCGTCGCTTCGACGAGGACAACTGATGCCCGAAGCCGCCCTGCCACCTGCGCACTCCCCACGGGAGCAACAGCCGTGACCCGGCTGCAGGGGCTGGCGGCTTCACGTGGCACGGCATTGGGCCGCGCCCGCGTGCGCCTGCCGCATGTGCAGGATGTTGGCGAAAAACGCATTGCCGCGGCGGCAGTGGAACAGGAGCTGGAACGCCTGCACCGCGCCACCGACGCTGCCCGCGCCGAGATGCGCGAACTGCGTACCCGCCTGCAGGGCGCATTGCCCGCCGAGGTCGGTGAATTCCTCGACCTGCACGCCATGCTGCTGGACGACCCGGAACTGCTCAGCGCGCTGGACGAACTGGTGCGCAGCAAGCGGTACAGCGCCGGCCATGCCCTGCGCGTGCAGCGCGACCGCCTTGCCCAGGTGTTCGAGGGCATGGAGGACGCCTACCTGAAAAGCCGGCTGGATGACCTGGACCATGTCATCGGCCGCATCCATTCCTTCCTGCACAAACGCACCACCACGGTGAAAGGCCTGGCCGGGGAGATCCTGGTCTGTGAGAACGTCGCCCCATCCGAGCTGGCACAGCTGCAGTCGCAAGGCGTGGTCGGCATCATCAGCAGTGCGGGCAGTGTGCTCTCGCACAGCGCCATCCTTGCCCGCAGCCTGCACATGCCCTTGGTGGTTGGTGCCAGCGCGGTGCTGCAGAAGGTCAACGATGGCGACGTGCTGATCGTTGACGGCGCCAGTGGCGAGATCGTGCTTGACCCCGGCCCGGCCGACCTGCGCCAGTACCGCGCCCGCCAGCGCGAACTGGCACGCGAACAGCGCGAGCTTGGGCGCCTGCGTGGCAAGCCCACCCGTACCATCGACGGGGTGGAGATCACCCTGCTGGCCAATGCCGAGTCGGCAGAAGACGTCACCCAGGCCCATGCGCTGGGCGCACGCGGCCTGGGCTTGTACCGCACCGAGTTCCTGTTCCTGCAGCGCAACCAGCTGCCGAACGAAGACGAGCAGTTCCGTATCTACCGCGACACCGTGCTGGGCATGAGTGGCCGGCCGGTGACCATCCGCACCCTGGACCTGGGCGCGGACAAGGCCGACCGCACCGGGCTGGTGATGGGCAGCGAGGAAAACCCGGCCCTGGGCCTGCGCGGGGTACGCCTGTCGCTGGCCAAGCCCAAGGTGTCCGACACCCAACTGCGGGCCATCCTGCGCGCCTCCGGCTACGGGCCGATCCGCATCCTGATTCCGATGCTGACCACCCGCGAGGAGATCATGGCCGTGCGCCGGCGCCTGTCGCGCCTGGCCGCCCTGCTGCGCAATGAAGGCCATGAGATTTCCGACACCATCCAGGTCGGGGCGATGATCGAGGTGCCGGCGGCGGCGTTCGCGCTGGACACCTTCATCGACCAGGTCGACTTCCTGTCGATCGGCACCAATGACCTTGTGCAGTACCTGCTGGCTGCGGACCGCAACAACGAGGCCGTGTCCGAGCTGTACTCGCCCCTGCATCCGGCGGTGTTGCGACTGCTGGCACATGTCATCGACACCGCACAACGCAATGACACGCCCGTGGCGGTCTGCGGCGAGATTGCCGGTGACGCGCGCATGACCGCCTTGTTGCTGGCCTTGGGCTTGACCGAGTTCAGCCTGCACCCGGGTACGCTGCTGGAAGTACGCCGGGCCATCCGCGGGCTGGACCTCACCGCCCTGCGCGCGCAGGCCCCGCAACTGCTGGCCGCGCGCGACCGCCGCGGCATCGAGCGCTGGATAAACGCCACGGCGCAGGGCTGATGCGCAAAAAGCGTGTGCAAAGGCCGCCACTTGCACGCGATAATGACGGGCTGAACACCTCCGGTGGCGCATGCTTGCCCCGGATATAGCGGCCATTTCACTTCCGGGAGCTGCGCATGGCCGAAGCCGTACGCCACGACAAGACCGCACGCCAGCTACGACTGCTTTCCGATGCGCTTGATAGTGGCCGGCTGGGGCCGGTACGCCGCCTGGTCAACACCTTGTCGCCGGCCGAGATCGGCAACCTGCTCGAATCGCTGCCACCGGGCAAGCGCGAGGTGGTGTGGGGCCTGGTCGATGCCGAGGACGACGGCGAGGTGCTGGTGCACGTTGGCGACGACGTGCGCGAAAGCCTGCTGGCGGACATGGACCCGGACGAAATCATCGCCGCGGTCGAAGACCTGGACATCGATGACCTTGCGGACCTGGTCGAAGACCTGCCCGACACCGTCATCGACGAAGTCCTCAAGTCGATGGACCGCGAGAACCGCGAGCGCCTGGAGCAGGTGCTGTCCTACCCCGAGGACAGCGCCGGGCGCCTGATGAACCCGGACGTGGTGACCGTGCGCGCCGACGTCAACGTCGACGTGGTGCTGCGCTACCTGCGCCTGCGCGGTGAACTGCCCGACCACACCGACTACCTGTTCGTGGTCAGCCGGCGCCACCAGTACCTGGGCCGGCTGTCGCTGGCCGCGCTGGTCACGCATGAAGACACCACCCCGATCAATCGCCTGATCGACGACGAACAGCCGGCCATCGATGTGGGCGAAAGCGCCGACGAAGTTGCCCGCCAATTCTCCGACCATGACTGGGTGTCGGCACCGGTGGTGGATGACAACAACATCCTGATCGGCCGCATCACCATCGATGACGTGGTGGACATCATCCGCGGCCAGGCCGAGCACCAGGTGCTGGGCGCGGCGGGTCTGGACGAGGACGAGGATCTGTTCAGCCCGGTCTGGCGTGCGATGCGACGCCGCCTGATGTGGCTGTCGATCAATCTGTGTACCGCCTTCCTCGCTTCCAGCGTGGTGGGCCACTTTGAAGGCACCATCGACAAGCTGGTGGCACTGGCAGTGCTGATGCCCATTGTCGCCGGCCTCGGTGGCAACGCCGGCACCCAGGTGCTGGCGCTGATGATCCGCGGCCTGGCACTCGGCCAGGTGGGTGCTTCCAACGCCCGCACGCTGCTGTGGAAAGAGCTGCGCGTGGCCCTGCTCAACGGCCTGATGCTGGGCACGATCCTGGGCCTGATCGTGCTGGCCTGGTTCCACATGCCCGGGCTGTCGCTGGTGATCGCCGCGGCGCTGACCTTCAATCTGCTGTTTGCCGCCACCGCCGGCGTGCTGGTGCCGCTGACACTGAAACGGCTGGGCTTCGACCCGGCGCTGGCCAGCGGCATTTTCCTGACCGCCGTGACCGACACCATGGGTTTCTTCACCTTCCTTGGCCTGGCCACGCTGGTGCTGTTGCACTGATTGCGAAAACGTAGCCCGGGTAAGCGCAAGCGCACCCGGGAGTTGTTGGCGCAGAGCCCCGGGTGCGCTTGCGCTTACCCGGGCTACACTTGCCGGCCCTTGTTCCAGGCCTACCCATGACCATCACCGTCAACGATTACTACCAACCCGGTTGGCGCGAGCATGCCCACCACTGCCCGGCCTGCGAATGGCAGGGCAGCTCACGGCAGATGGAGATGGAACTGCACGACGAGCAGACCGAGTACAGCTGCCCGCAATGCGAATTTCCGATCCTGGTCGTGCAACACCCCGACCTTGCGCAAGTGCAGGCGGCCGCCGCAGCCGGCAATGAAGAAGCCCAGCAGCAACTGGCGATCCTGGCGATGGCCCCGCGCCCCCCGGCTGCCGATCACTGAAGCAGCTGCTGCAACCGCGCATGCAGCCGCGACAGTTCCGCGCTAGGCTCACACCAACGCCGCTACGCAAGGATGGGCATGCGTCATCTGCTACTGCTGTGCCTGTTGGGCACCTGTTTGCCGGCAATGGCGCAAAGCCAGACCGGTCCCTCACGCCTGAGCACCACCCCACTACTGTCGCGCCAAGCCGAGCCCGCGCTTGGCAAGGAGCTGCGCGCATCCGTCTCGCAGGCGACACAGCGCAACCTCAACGGTGAGCACGCCAAGGCGCTGGGCACGCTGCAAGAGGTCGCGCTGCAATGCGACGCCTATCGCTCAGCGCCCGCACGGCAGGTACTGAGCTTCCGCACCCAGCGTCAATACGAGCTCCATCTGCGTGAGAGCGGTAATGGTGAGCCCGTGGACTGGCTGGACCTGGCCTGCGCCAATGCCTACACCCAGTTGGGCTACATTGCGGTGGAGAAGAAGGACATAGAGCAGGCACTAGGCTGGCTGGACAAGGCCCATGCCACTGCGCCGTACGAAGCCGAGCCATTGACCGAGCGCGGTGCCGCACTGATACAGCGCAAGGACTGGGCCGCCGCATTGGACAGCTACCAACGCGCCCTCGCCTTGACCCGCACCCACCCGGAAGCAGCCTATGCCGAAGCACTTGCCCTGCGCGGCACCGGCTTTGCACAGATTGAGCTGGGTGATCTGGCCGCAGCACAGGCGGCCTATGAAAAATCACTGGAACTGGAACCCGGCAACAAGATCGCCAACAACGAGCTGACGTACATCAAGCAGTTGCGTGAGCGCCAGGAAGCGACACCTTGAACGCGGCGTAGTGCCGAGCCATGCTCGGCAGAGGCATTACCGGCAATCCACCAGCAGCCGGAAACCGCCCAAGCCGCAAAACCCAAGGCTGCCTGAAAGCCCCCAAAAGCCAACCCCTCCCCGGCCCTCCCCTTGCTTGCGCAAAGGGAGGGAGCG
>DAMCTY010000006.1:100910-137891 GCA_032112995.1 Stenotrophomonas sp.
TGCGCAAAGGGAGGGAGCGTAGTGCCGAGCCATGCTCGGCAGAGGCATTACCGGCAATCCAGCAGCAGTCGGAAACCGCCCAAGCCGCAAAACCCAAGGCTGCCTGCAAGCCCCAAAAAGCCAACCCCTCCACGGCCCTCCCCCTGCTTACGCAAAGGGAGGGGGCAGGACGTCAACCCAGCAGGGTTTCCAGTACCGCCATGCGCACGGCTACGCCGTTGGCAACCTGGCGCAGCACCCACGACTGCGGGCCGTCGGCCACCTCGTCGGTGACTTCCACGCCGCGGTTGATCGGGCCCGGGTGCAGCACCGCTGCGTCCTTGGCCGCACGCTGCAGGCGCGCGCTGTCGAGGCCGTATTGCGCATGGTATTGCTCCAGCGACGGCACCAGTCCTTCTTCCATGCGCTCGCGCTGCAGGCGCAGCATCATCAGCGCGTCGCAGCCTTCCAGCATGGCGTCGAAGTCCTGGCCCACCACACACCCGTTGAGGGTTTCATCGTCGGGCAGCAACGACTGCGGGCCGCAGACGCGGATCTCGCCCACGCCCAGGGTGCGCATCGCCTGCAGGTCGGTGCGGGCCACGCGCGAATGCTTCACGTCGCCGACGATCACCACTTTCAGCTTGGAAAAATCCGGGCCCTTGGCCTGGCGCAGGGTCAGCATGTCCAGCAGGCCCTGGGTGGGGTGCGCGCTGCGGCCGTCGCCGGCATTGACGAGTGCGGTGCCCTCGCCTGCGGCAGCGGCCAGTTCGGCCACGGCACCATCGTCCGGGTGGCGGATGACGAAACCGCGCACGCCCATGGCTTCCAGGTTCTTCAGGGTGTCGCAGGCGGTTTCGCCCTTGCGCGTGGACGAGGTGGACGCATCGAAATTCAATACATCCGCACCCAGCCGCTGCGCCGCCAGCTGGAACGAGCTGCGGGTGCGGGTGGAGGGTTCAAAGAACAGCGTGCACACGGCGGTGCCGGCCAGCACGCCGCGCTTGTTACTGATGCGGCCGACGGCGGCGTCGCGGATCTGCCCGGCACGGTCCAGCAACTGCAGCAAGGTCTCACGGGGCAAACCATCCAGGGTCAGCAGGTGGCGCAGGCGTCCTTGGTCATCAAGTTGCGAAGCAGTCATGGCGGGGTCTTCGGAGGTCAGGAAATGGGGGTGGCTTCGTGCGGTGCGGACAGCCAGCGTTCGATGATGACGGCGGCCGCCACCGCATCCAGGTTGGCGGCATCGCGGCGGCGCTTGCGGCCTTCGGCGCGCTCCACGGCAAAGCGCTGTGCGGCCTCCACCGAGCTGGAACGTTCGTCCACCAGCAGCACCGGCACCTTGTAGCGCTGCTGCAACTGCCGGGCAAAGGCATGCGCGCGCTTGCGGTTGGGTTGGTCTTCGCCTTCCAGGGTGAGCGGGTCGCCGACGATCATGCCCTGCGGCCGCCATTCCTTGTGCAGGCGGTCCAGCGCATTCCAGTCCGGGCCGTTGCCGTGCACATCGACCACGGCGATGGCGCGCGCGCCAACACCCAGCGAGCTGCCGATGGCAACACCAATACGCCGCGAGCCGACGTCGAAGCCGAGCACCGTGCTATCGGTTGAGAGCATTGCCGACTCAGGCATGACCGCTATACCCGGTCAGCCGGAACAGGTCCACACCGATCCGCGAGGCGGCCAGCTGCCAGCGCTCATCCAGCGGCGTGGCAAACAGCACCGCGGCATCGGCTGGCACGGTCAGCCAGCTGTTCTCGGCCAGCTCCTGCTCCATCTGCCCGGCGCCCCAGCCAGCGCAGCCCAGGGTCACCAGCGCATTGCGCGGTCCCTCGCCACGGGCCATGGCCTCGAGGATGTCGCGCGAGGTGGTCAGGTACAGGCCATCGGCCACTTTCAGGCTGGAATCCCAGCTGCGGGCATCGTCGTGGATGACGAAGCCGCGCTCGGTATGCACCGGCCCACCGTTGAGCACCGGCACCGCGCGCAGATCGTTGTCATCGGTGTCGATTTCCATCTGCGCGAATACCTCGCCCAGGGTGAAATCGGAGACCTGGTTGACCACCACGCCCATGGCGCCGTTGTCGTCGTGCTGGCAGATCAGCGCCACGCTACGGGCGAACAACGGGTCGACCAGTGATGGCAGGGCCACCAGCAGGTGGTTGGCAAGAGGGGGCGACAGCGCAGACATGTGTCCATTCTAACGGCTGCGGCGGTTCAGGGCTTGCCCGGCGATAATCAAGCCATTCCCCCTCTGGCGGCCACCATGTCCAGCTACTGCGATTTCGCCCCGGGCCATCCGGTCCACGCCGATTACCACGCCAATGAATATGGGTTCCCACAGCGGGATGAGCACGAACTGTTCGAGCGGCTGCTGCTGGAGATCAACCAGGCCGGCCTGAGCTGGGAAACCATCCTGCGCAAGCGTGAGGGCTTTCGCGCGGCCTACAGCGGCTTTGAGGTGGATGCGGTGGCCGCCTACGGCGAGGCGGATATCGCCCGGCTGATGGCCGACGCCAGCATCATCCGCAATCGGCTCAAGGTGCTGGCCGCCATCCACAACGCGCAGGTGATCCAGGGGTTGCGCGCATCGCATGGCGGGTTTGCCTCGTGGCTGGATGCGCATCACCCCTTGTCCAAGGCCGATTGGGTGAAGCTGTTCAAGAAGACCTTCCGTTTCACCGGCGGCGAGATTACTGGCGAATTTCTGATGAGCTTGGGCTATCTACCCGGCGCGCACCGCGCGGACTGCCCGGTGATGGTGCGGATTGCCGCGGTTGGGCCGGCCTGGATGCAGCGCTAGGCTTGGTTGCGGGGGAAAGCAGGAGCAAGCGCAGAAGCACCCCTCCCCGGCCCTCCCCTTCGCTGCGCGAAAGGGAGGGGGAAGAGCGTGCCTCGCGCTGGCTTTAGCTTTGGGCTTTAGCTTTGGGCTTTGGCTTTTGGCCCCTCCCTTTCGCGCAGCGAAGGGGAGGGTTCGGGAGGGGTGCAGTTGATCCTGACCTTGACCTTGACCTTGTCCTTGACCTTGATCTTGCCCTTACCCAGCCCACAAAAAAAACCGCCCCCGAAGGAGCGGCTTTTCAAACCACCAAGGCGGCCAGGACTCAGCGCACCTCGGCAATCTCCACGCCATCCAGACCCTGCGACAAGGTCTTGGCATCGCCACCCTGCGACAGCTTGATGCGCAGGCGCACTTCGTTCTGCGAGTCGGCATAACGCAAGGCGTCGTCGTAGCTGATCTCGCCGGCCTGATAGAGCTCGAACAGGCTCTGATCGAAGGTTTTCATGCCCAGCTGCACGGAGTCCTTCATCACTTCCTTGAGCTTGTGGATCTCGCCGTCGCGGATGTAGTCCTGCACCAAGGGGGTGCCCAGCAGGATTTCCATCGCCACCCGGCGGCCCTTGCCGTCCGGGGTCGGCACCAGCTGCTGTGCCACCACACCCTTCAGGTTCAACGACAGGTCCATCAGCAGCTGATTGCGGCGGTCTTCCGGGAAGAAGTTGATGATGCGGTCCATTGCCTGGTTGGCATTGTTGGCGTGCAGCGTAGCCAGCACCAGGTGACCGGTTTCAGCAAAGGCAACCGCGTGGTCCATGCCCTCGCGGGTACGGATCTCGCCAATCATGATCACGTCCGGCGCCTGGCGCAGGGTGTTCTTCAGCGCTGCTTCCCAGCTGTCGGTATCGATGCCCACTTCACGCTGGGTGACGATGCAGCCTTCGTGCTTGTGCACGAATTCGATCGGGTCCTCGATGGTGATGATGTGGCCGGTCGAGTTCTGGTTGCGGTAGCCGATCATCGCCGCCAGCGAGGTCGACTTGCCGGTGCCGGTGGCACCGACGAACAGGATGATGCCGCGCTTGGTCATGGCCAGCGTCTTGATCACCGGCGGCAGGCTCAATTCTTCCACGGTGGGAATGCGCGTCTCGATACGACGCAGCACCATGCCCACCTGGTTGCGCTGGTAGAAGCAGCTGACACGGAAACGGCCCACACCCGACACGCCGATGGCGAAATTGCACTCGTGGGTTTTTTCAAATTCCTCACGCTGCGCAGGCGTCATCACGTTGAGCACCATGTCGCGGCTCTGCTGCGCAGTCAGGGGCGTCTGCGTGATCGGCGCGATCTTGCCGTTGACCTTCATCGACGGCGCCATGCCGGCGGTGATGAACAGGTCCGAGGCTTTCTGGTGCGCCATCAGCTTGAGGAACGAGGTGAAATCGATAGTACTCATGGGAGCTTCCCTATAGGAGCCGGGACCCCGGCCCGGCAGCGGGAATTGCTCCCCGCGCCGACCGACATCCCGCCTTGGCCAATATCCAATCTCGAATAACCCAACCCGGCAGTGCCGGCATTACTCGAACAGACGCTTGTCCTTGGCGTATTCCTTGGCCTGGTTGCGGGTGATCAGGCTGCGTTTGACCAGGTCCTGCAGGTTCTGGTCCAGCGTCTGCATGCCCACCGCCTGGCCGGTCTGGATGGACGAGTACATCTGCGCCACCTTGTCTTCGCGGATCAGGTTACGAATGGCCGGGGTGGCCACCATGATTTCGTGCGAGGCGATACGGCCACCGCCCACCTTCTTCAGCAGCGCCTGCGAAATCACCGCACGCAGCGACTCGGACAGCATCGAGCGCACCATCGGCTTCTCACCGGCCGGGAACACGTCGATGATGCGGTCGATGGTCTTGGCCGCCGAGCTGGTATGCAGGGTGCCGAACACCAGGTGGCCGGTTTCCGCGGCGGTCAGCGCCAGGCGGATGGTTTCCAGGTCGCGCAGTTCGCCGACCAGGATGATGTCCGGATCTTCACGCAGTGCCGAACGCAGTGCTTCGTTGAAGCCGTGCGTATCGCGGTGCACTTCGCGCTGGTTGATCAGGCACTTCTGCGAGGTGTGCACGAATTCGATCGGATCCTCGACGGTGAGGATGTGGCCGTATTCGTTCTTGTTGATGTGGTCGATCATCGCCGCCAGCGTGGTCGACTTACCCGAACCGGTCGGGCCGGTGACCAGGATCAGGCCCTGCGGCTGCTCGATGAGCTGGCGGAAGATCGGCGGGCAGGCCAGGTCTTCCAGCGTCAGCACTTCCGAGGGAATGGTACGGAACACCGCACCGGCGCCGCGGTTCTGGTTGAAGGCGTTGACACGGAAGCGCGCCAGCGAGGGAATCTCGAACGAGAAGTCGACCTCGAGGAACTCTTCGTAATCACGGCGTTGCTTGTCCGACATGATGTCGTAGACCAGCGCATGCACCTGTTTGTGGTCCAGCGCCGGGATGTTGATGCGGCGCACGTCGCCGTCCACACGGATCATCGGCGGCAAGCCGGCCGAAAGGTGGAGGTCGGAGGCCTTGTTCTTGACCGAGAAGGCCAGAAGTTCTGCGATATCCATACGTCGCTGTGTCCCCTGCGTTGCGAGTATCTGGAAGGTGTTTCCCCTGACGGGCAGTATAGCCTTCCCGTGTAGGAGGTAGATGCTTTGCAAACCGTGCCTTTGGCCACACTCCAGCAGCAGATTGCCGCAGCCGCCGGCCCCGCCCGCAGCGTGCGCCTGCTGGCCGTCTCCAAGCTGCAGCCGGCCAGCGCCGTGGCCGCCCTGGCCGCCCAGGGCCAGCAGGCCTTCGGCGAGAACTATGTGCAGGAAGCCGCGGCCAAGATCACCGAACTGGCGGCATTGGGGCTGGAATGGCACCTGATCGGCCACCTGCAGTCCAACAAGGCCGAGCTGGCCGCGCAGGTCTTCGACTGGGTGCAGACGGTAGACCGGCCCAAGCTGGTCAGCGCCCTGGCCCAGCACCGGCCGGCCGGGCGCGGCCCGCTCAACGTGCTGATCCAGGTCAACATCGACGATGAGGACAGCAAGCATGGCTGCCAGCCCGATGAAATCCCGGCCCTGGCCGCCGCCATCGCCGCGCAACCGCAGCTGCGCCTGCGCGGGCTGATGGCCATCCCCGCGCCCTTCCCCGACGCCGCACGGCGGCTGTCCGCGCTGGCGCGGATGAAGGCCTTGTTCGACACACTGGCGGCCAGGTACCCCCAGGCCGATACACTCTCCATGGGCATGAGCGCGGATTTTGCCGAGGCCATTGCCGCCGGCTCGACCATGGTCCGCGTTGGCAGCGCCCTGTTCGGGCCGCGCCCCACCCCCTGATTGCGACCGAGGCCTGAAGATGAGCGACACCCCGCATACCGATCTGCCCGACACCGACATCGCCTTCATCGGCGGCGGCAACATGGCCCGCAGCCTGATTGCCGGCCTGGTCCGGCGCGGCATGCCGGCCGCACGCCTGCACGTGGCCGAGCCGGTGGCGGCGCTGCGTGAGGCCCTGCAGCAGGACTTCGCGGTCAACACTTACGACCGCGCCGAGCAGGCCGCCGCCAAGGCCGGGCTGTGGCTGATGGCGGTCAAGCCGCAGGTGATGCGCGAGGTCTGCGCCACCCTGGCCACGGCCGCAGCCGTGCAGCAACCGGTGGTGGCGTCCATTGCCGCCGGCATCACCGCCGGCCAGCTGGAACGTTGGCTGGGTGGCAACCAGGCGGTGGTCCGCGCCATGCCCAATACCCCGGCACTGCTCGGCGCCGGTGTCACCGGCCTGTTTGCCAATGCCCGTGTCAGCCCCGCCCAGCGCGCGCAGGCCGACCAGGTGCTGAGCAGCGCCGGGCGCACGGTGTGGATCGACGACGAAGCACAGATGGATGCGGTGACTGCGGTCTCCGGCAGCGGCCCGGCCTATGTATTCCTGCTGGCCGAGGCGATGGAAGCGGCCGCACTGGCGCAGGGGCTGCCGGCCGAGGCCGCACGCACCCTGGTGCTGGACACGGTACTGGGTGCCGCCCGCATGCTGACCGAAGCCGGTGAAGCGCCGGCCGAACTGCGCCGCCGCGTGACCTCGCCCAATGGCACCACCCAGGCCGCGATCGAGACCTTCCAGGCCGGTGGCTTCGAAGCCCTCACCGCACACGCCATTGCCGCCGCCGCCCGCCGCGGTGGCGAACTGTCCGCCGCCAACGACTGAGTCATCCATACCCGGGAGCCCTGCATGCCACGCCTGCCAACGCTGTTGTCGATTGCCCTGATCGCACTGGCCGGCTGCTCGGCCCAGGAAACCCCGCGCAAGGCCGAGCCCGTCCAGGCCCAGGCCGGTTACACCGACCTGGGCGGCCTGCGGGTGCACTACAACCTGCTGCCCACCCTGGCCATGAACGACGCCGTGGCCCGCAGTTACGGCGTGCAACGGCAAGCCGATCGCGCCTTGCTGGTGGTGGCACTGCGGCAACTGCGCGATGGCGATGAACTGCCGGGCGATGGCACGGTGCTGGCCAGCGCCACCGATCTGTCCGGCAAGCGCCAGCAGGTGGCGCTGCGTGCGGTGCGCACCGGCGACTACACCGACCTGATCGGCGAGCTGGATGCCCATGCACGCGACCAGCTGCGGATCGACCTGCAGGTAAGCAGCGCCAGCGGCGCGGGCAACGTGCGATTCCAGCGAAATTTCTGAATCACCCCCTAACCGGAATAGGCGAACTGCTTCACGCCTGCATGACTGGCAAAGCGCCTGCAACCCTCGTCGCGCGAGCGAGCTTTTCCCCATCGAATCAATCAACTAGTGCGCTGCCTGCAGCCATTGGCACACAACCTGCCTGTTCACCAGAGGGGACTGGTATCAGCACAAGGTCAAATTGACATGGCCTTCACGCCAACCATACTGGCGGCCTCTTCAGTTTCCGCCTGCGCCGCAACCTTGGGGCCCGCGCCGGCCAAGACGTCATGACCTCCCCTGTTCTTACCGCAGTTCCTCCGTTGCTGCAGCTGCAAGGCTGGGGCATGAGCCGTGGCCGCCGCACAGTGCTGGCCAGCATCGACCTGCAGTTGGATGGTCCCGGCTGCGTCGTGCTGATGGGCCCGGCCGGCACCGGCAAATCCAGCCTGTTGCAGGCGCTGTCCGGCCAGCACAACGCACATGGCGAACGCTGGGGCCAGTTGCTCTACCAAGGCCAGCCACTGCAAGCGGCCAGCTTGCCGCCGGCCTTGGTACAGCAGCAACCGCGCGACCTGGGCTTCAGCGTGCTGGAAAACCTCAGCGCCGCGCTGCGCCAGCATGCGGGCAACAGCCAGGCCACGCTGCGCGAGCAGGTGGAACAACGGCTGCAGGCACTGCACGCCGACGGCCTGCTTGAGCGGCTGCAACAGCGCGTGATCGATTTGCCGCGTGCACTCGCCCGCCAGCTGGCCATCGTCCGCGCTGCCTTCAGTGGCAGCCCGCTGCTGCTGATCGACGAGCCCACCAGCGAGCTGGAAGCCGCCGATGCCGAGCCGGTGCTGGCACTGATCCAGCGCCTGGCCGAACAGCACAGCTGCCTGGTCACCCTGCATCACCAAGGCCAGGCCCGGCGCATTGCCTCGCGCATCGTGCTGCTGGCCGGCGGCCAGGTACAGGTGGACGCAAGCACCGACGACTTCTTTGCCAACCCCTCGCAACACCCGGTGCTGGCGCAGTTCCTGCGTACCGGCAGCTGCCATGTCCCGGCGCCGGACGCGCGCGCCGAGGAACTGGCCGACGGCGTCACTGCGCCAGTGGTGCCTGCGCCGGTTGCCGAACCGGCCAGCAGCGCCGAGCCGCCCAGCCAGCGCGCTGCCCCATCGCCGGTCAGCCTGGCGGCAACGCCCTCACGGCGCGGCCCCAACGGCTTCCACTGGCTGGTGCCGGGCAAGCTGGCCGGCTGCCCGATGCCGGGCGTGGTGTTCGCTCCCGACCATGACCTGGCGTTGCTGCGCGGCATGGGCGTCACCGTGCTGGTCAACCTGACCGAACGCGAGACCCCGGCCGAACTGCTGGCCCCGCACGGGTTGCGCAGCTACCACCTGGGCATCGTCGACCGCGGCGCACCGCCGCTGCTATGGGCCAAGCTGCTGCTGGCCAAGATCGAGGTGATGCTGCGCGAAGGCGAAGTGGTGGCCGTGCATTGCCTGGCCGGGCTGGGCCGCACCGGCATGGTGCTGGCCGCCTGGCTGGTACGCGAAGGCCTCACCGCCGATGAAGCACTGCGACGCCTGCGCACCATCGAGCCGGGTTTCGTGCAGTCCAAGGAACAGGAAGACCTGCTGCACGCGCTGGAAGAAAACCTGCTCATCCGCGCCTGCGATTGAACCCCCCACCTATTCGCCTGCCAGGCCGCATTGCGGCCTGCTGGGCCTTGCCTTCCCCCTCCCCCTAGGAACACCCCTGATGTCACTGGACAGCACCCTGCAGCAATCCGTTGCCTCCATTCCCGAATGCGTGGCCGCCGGCTACGTCGATATCAGCTCCGGCATGCTGCTGTCGGTGCGCACCGTGGATTCGCACCCGCGCGAAGTGCTGGACTTGGTGGCTGCCGCCACCGCCGACCTGTACCAGGGCCCGAACATCCGCAGCATCGAGCAGATGTTCCGCCGCGCCCGCGGCCTGCAGGAACAGGAAGGCGCGCATTACTTCCAGGAAATCATCGTCAACAGCGAAAACCTGATCCACATCTTCATGCGCGGCAAGCGCTACCCAGATTACGTGATGGTGTTCGTCTGCCGCCGCACCGCCAACTTGGGCATGGCGTTGACCAAGTCGCGCCTGGCCATGCCGGGTATCGAAGCCGAAATCTGATTGCAGGGAGCCAGGCAAGCTGGCCCATCTTTCTGCTGCCGGTGCACCCCCAAGGTGGCCGGCAGCTTTGTACTAAGCCACCCGCTGCGGCCCCTCGCCCTGCTGGCCCAGCACGTCCTGCGGGTTCAACAGCCCACAGCGCTTGAGCGACAGACAGCCGCAACCGATGCAATCACTGAGCTGGTCACGCATGAACTGCAGTGTCGCGATACGCTCATCCAGCTGCTTGCGCCAGCGCGCTGACATCCGCGCCCAATCGGCCTTGCTCGGTGCCCGCCCCGCCGGCAGTTCGGCCAATCGTTCGGCCACCACCTGCAACGGTATGCCCACCTGCTGCGCGGCCTGTACCAATGCCAGTCGGCGCAGCACATCGCTCTGGTAACGTCGCTGGTTGCCGGCCGTGCGTTGGCTTTGGATCAGGCCCTTGCGCTCGTAGAAGTGCAAGGCCGATACCGCAATGCCGCTGCGGCGCGCCACTTCCCCTACACTCAGTTCGCGCGTGGACATCACTTGACCTCAACCATGGTTGAGGTGTGATGCTGCCCGCCCTCCCGCAGCAACTCAAGCAGCAGCGCCGCACGATGCGTTCCACCCACAACACAGCTGCCACGCCGGCAGCCAACTCCATCCTCGCTCCCCACTACCGTGCCACCACCGTGGGCATGGTGGCGCTGATCTCCCTGATTGCCTTTGAAGCGCTGGCCGTGGCCGCCGCCATGCCCAGCGTGGCGCAGGCACTGGATGGTTTGCGCCTGTACGCACTGGCCTTTGGCGGCGCACTGGCCACCAGCGTCATCGGCATGACCGTGGCCGGCCGCCTCTGCGACCAGCAAGGCCCGGCAAAGCCCTTGTGGCTGGGCCTGGGCAGCTTCCTGATCGGCCTGCTTCTGGCCGGGCTGGCACCGCGCATGGAGGTGCTGATTGCCGGCCGCCTGTTGCAGGGCATCGGCATTGGTGCGATCTCGGTGTCGCTGTATGTGCTGGTCGCCCGCACGTATCCGGAGGCACTGCGGCCCAAAGTGTTCGCCGCGTTCTCGGCCGGCTGGGTGGTGCCTTCGCTGATCGGCCCCGGCCTGAGCGGGTTGATCGTGCAACACCTGAGCTGGCGCTGGGTGTTCCTGATCGTGCCGCTACTGGCCTTGCCGGCGGCCTGGTTGCTGCTGCCGGCGCTGCGCAGCACACAAACCAACATCCACCGCGATGTCGAGCAGCGGCCGGTGGTGCGCTGGGCAATAAGCACGGCGCTGGCCGCGCTGTTGCTGTATGTCGGCGGACAGCTGCAAGGTGCGCAGGCGCTGGCGGTGATGACGGCCGCGGTGATTGCACTGATCTTCTGTGCGCGTCATCTGCTGCCCAGCGGCACTTTGCTGCTGCGCCGCGGCCTGCCCAGTGTGATCGCCCTGCGCGGCATTGCCGCCTCGGCCTTCTTCGGCTGCGAAGCCTTCCTGCCGCTGTTGCTGCAACGCGAGCGCGAGCTGTCGCCGCTATGGGCTGGCGCTGCGCTCAGCCTGGGCGCGCTGGGTTGGTTCTCCGGCTCGTGGATGCAGGGCCACCAGCGTTTCGGCTGGAGCCGCCACGCCATGTTGCAGACCGGCACCTGGCTGATGTTGATCGGCCTATTGGTGACCGCACTGACCCTGTACCCCGCCGTGCCTTTGGCCTTGGCCCTGGCCGGCTGGTCGATCACCGGCTTGGGCATGGGCCTGATCTATCCCAGCCTGTCGGTGCTGACCCTGTCCTTGTCAGCTCCCCACGAGCAGGGCGCCAACAGTTCGGCCCTGCAGCTGAGCGAGGGCATTGCCGTCGCCTCGACGCTGGCGATCTCCGGCTCACTGTTTGCCGCGCTGGTGGCCGGCAATGAATCCACCGGCTACCTGCTGTGTTTCGTGGTGACGTTGCTGCTGGCTGCACTGGCAACCGTGGTGGGCCGCCGCCTCAGCTGAGTGCGTGGCTGCGGGGCCGCCCTGCACGGCCCGGCGGCAACTCAATGCTTGCTGTCCACGCCTTCGACTTCGTGCAGGTCCTGGCGCAGGATGCGGCGCACTTCCAGCACCGCCTCCGGCGTCTCCTGCACGCTGTGGCCGGACACGATGACCTTCTCCGACAAGGCGCCATCCAAGTGCGCACTCCAGTACGGCACCAGGCCATCGTCCGACTCCGGCGTGGGCACCTCGGATTTGCGCTTGGCGATGATGGAGTGGTACTTCAGGCCTGGCACGATCGGCAGCGCCGAGGACGCCTTGATGAAGGGATCGCTGGCCTTGAGGTTCTCGATGCTGTTGGTGACCACCGGTTCCTTGGGCTTCTTGCCGTCGTTGTCGTCCGGGTCCTGCAAGGCCATGAAGGCATCGCCGAACGCGCCGAGAATGGTCAGCGGCAAGCGCACCAGCCTGCCGATCAAACGCCCCAGCCGGTTGCCTGCGGCATCCGTCCCCTTGTGCGGTGAGGCCAGGAAGATCGCCCGCTCCACATTCGGCTGCGGGGTGAAGTGCAGCACCGGGCCGAGCTTGGCCTCCACCCGCGCCAGCCGCTCACCCTGCAGGTTGTAGCGCTCGCGCAGGTTGTTCCACAGCACCTCGCCCGAGTCACTGAGCATCAGCCGCGCGATCACCCCGCCCATGCTGTGGCCGATGAACACCATGTCATGCGATGCCGGTGCGGTGCCACTCGGATCAAAGTGGCGCAGCGTGCCGTTGAAGGCCTTGCTGATGGTGTAGCGATTCAGCGCGATGGGGGCATTGGTCGGGTAATAGACCGACCACACCTGGTAGTGCTCACGCATTTCCTCATCGCCCATGATCTCGTTGGCCAGGTTCACCCAGGCCTCCGGGCTGCTGGCCAGGCCGTGCAGCATGAAGATGATGCGCTTGTTCGGATCGTAGGGCTGCATCAGGTAGATATGCGGCTCACGGATACCCTCGCCACGGCCAAACAAGGTGCGCAGCGATTCGGTGGCAAACCCCGATTGCGCCAGCCACAGCCCATAGGCAGCGGTGAAGTTGGCCGCCAGCGGCACTTCCTGGCCACGGATCTGGATACTGGACTGCTCGGGCGAATACGCCTGCAACTGCACATCACGGCTTGCCAGTATTTCTTCCAACGTATTGCCGCTGAAGTTCAGCACAGCGGTCACGTTGATGGCCGGCATCTCACTGTACAGAGGAAGATCTTGCTTGCGCTCCTCCACTTCCACTGCCTGCGCCAGCGCCGGTGCCTCCATCATGGCCACCAGCTCGGCGCCAAAGCCATCGCGGCGATAGGAGCTGCGCAGGCCGGCGAAACTCACCGACGATGCGGCCACCAGCTGCTTGGGCACACCCTGCAGCTCGAGTCCATCGAACTCGGCGCGGATGGTCCAATCATCCACCTGCACCGGCCGATTGATGTCCTCCCCTTCCAGCGCCCGCGCGCGGGTGCGCTGGAACACCACCGAGGCAGCCTGCTCGGTGGCGTAGTTGTAGTAGTCGCGCACCTGGGTAAGCCGGTCTTCCAGTGCGCGCTCGGCGGGGCTGCGACCGCTGAAGAACAGGTACAGATAGGAATAGCGGGCGGTTTCCAGCCAGGCGTTCAAGGCCGCCGGCGGTAGCTCGATGGGCTCGTTGCCCTTGGCCTTGGGGGTGAGCGCCAGTGCCTGCTGCATCCACAGCTCGGCCAGCGTGGACAGGCGCTGCTCGGACTGCAGCCCATCATTGGTGGTGACCGTCTGCCGGCAGCTGGGCAGGTCCTTGCTGCAATCACTTTCGGTCAGGCCGATGACCGACAACGACTCCTGCGACAAGGCACTGAGCTTGCCAGTGCTGAGGATGTCGCCGCGTTTCTGCATTACATAGTCGGTATTGCTCACCGACTTCATCTTCACCATCGCGCAACCGCTGGACAGCAGCAGCGCCAATACCGCGACTACCGGCAACAGCCGGCGTATCCATGTCTGCGGGGTGTGGGTCATGGGTCAGTTCCTGGGGCGGGGATGCCGGGCACGCCAGCGCGTATCCGGGAAGAGAAATCAGCGACATCACCTGCATCACGGGCACGCTGGGTGATGCGCCCGGCTTGCCGCAACTGGGCCAACGGCACCCCCGGGGTGAGCCCGCCGACATCCTCGGCATACTCTGCCAGATAGCCGGAGGCCAGCAAGCGGTAATCCAGCGGCAGCTTGGGCTGGATGCGGCGCATCAGCTCAAACACCACCGTGGTGCAGTTGCTGGTGAGCGTGTTGTAGAAACGCGGCGCCTGCTCCAACTGCTGCGCGCGGTCCACGTAGAAATGCAGCAGCTCGCGCATCTTGTCCGGGCTCAGCCCATGCAGGCGGTACAGATAGACATCCTCGCCACGCACATTGCTGCGCGTGAGCACGATATCGCGCTCATCGGAGGCCACCAGCACCGACTCGAACTTGCGAAAGAAGCCGCCCAGCGCCGAGAACGACTCGCCGCGCTCCTTGCGGATCTCCAGTGAGAACACCAGCTGGCGGCCATCGGCGAAGCCGAACGACACCAGCGTGTGGGCGATGGCCGGGCCCATCCAGTAGGACAGGATCATATCCACCGACTGCACCTGCGACAGGTCGTACTCCCGCTGCTCCCAGCGCACGTCGTAGTCGGTTTCGGTACGCCAATGGAAATTGCGCACGTTGTCGATCAGCAAGCGGTTGCCCTCGATGCGCGCGTGCAGCGGCTGCGCCACATCGTCAGCCCAGACCCGGTCCTGCTTCGGCGTGATGGTCGCCCACCAGATCAACAACACCGCAAACAGCCCGCCAAACACTGCCAACGAGTGCCAGCGCCGCACCGGCCCAAAGCCGGCCCGCACTGCCCAGATGCTGGGCACGCACCACACCAGCACGGCGACAACTTTGCTCACCACGTTGCCGGGGAACTGGTACCACAGCGCAAACCCGCCCCAGATGCCCATGCCCAGGCACAACAATGCCAACAGGACCCGACCGACGCCACGCAGCACACTGACCAGACGTCGCTTCCCAACATTTGCCACTTCACTCTCCTGAAAGACCCAACGGCCCCGGCAGCGCGGAACGCGCCAAACCGGCCTCAGCCGCCCAAAATGAATGGGTCGCCAGCGACCCGCGGCAAAGATAGCCTGCCGGGCGTGGAAAGCGGAGTGAAACCGCAAGAAAACCGCTCCAAACGACCTGCCGTTCACCTGCAGGCAGGGCACGACCACGAACAACAGCAAACCGGGCCTGGCCCGGAAAGAAGCGCGCCCCATCCGGGGCCGGCGACAGCCACGTAGCCCGGGTAAGCGCAGCGCACCCGGGGCAGTCTGCGAGCAACCTGAAGCACCAGAAGGCCCCAACCTCCCGGGTGCGCTGCGCTTACCCGGGCTACGCAATGGGCCGAAGCAAGCAAGAGCCATCAAGCTTCACAGCCCGCCCACAGAACAGGTAGGCACCACGGGCAATCAGTGAATATTCGGCCCCTGAGCTCCGCTCTCCAACCAAGCCTCCACCTGCGGCAACAACGCCACCACCGAAGCCGCCAACTGGTCGTAACGGCTTTGCTCACTGCCGAAAGCCTTGAAAGAAAACCCACGGAAGTCCCTGTGCTGCTCGGTATCGATCAAGCGCTTCCTAAGCAGCGGATCGGTCTCGAACACTCTCTTCGGCACCTCCCCCGAGTCAGGGTCAACCCAACTCGCCGGAACGCGGCTGAACTCCAGGATGAAGCTGCCGCCATACGTCCAGTATTGAATCGACAGGAAGTCGCGATACGCGTCGCTGGAACGAACGAAGTTTGCTACGCCGCTACCAGCGAAGCCGCGTTGACGCAGCGCTGGCAGCAAGACCTTTTTTATTGAAGCGGCCATCAGTTGGCCGGGAGTCTTCATGCAGTCACATCCTTCCAAGAACTATGCCGCAATCAGACCGCAGGGCAGGCACTTTTGCCAACATAGGCCTGCCTCTGACCTTTGTTTCCGGAATCAGCCCGCCGACTCCCATCACTATCGGGGATCTCCAATTTGGCTTGGCATTGAACTATACAAAGTCGGCAAGCCGATGCTCATGATCGACAACGCCACGTCGATGCAACTGGCCGACATGCGCCTAGCAGCACGGTGAGTTCATCGCCGCGGTTATCCCGAACAAACGAAAAAACCGGCTTTCGCCGGTTCTTCTGCAACACTTGAATTTTGATGGTGGGCGGTACAGGGATCGAACCTGTGACCCTTGCCGTGTGAAGGCAATGCTCTACCGCTGAGCTAACCGCCCGTGTTGCGAGCCGCTCATTATAGGGGGCTGAGCGAGCACGTCAACATTTTTCTTCACATCACGTCACATCGTCTGCGTGGGCTTGTCCGAGCTGGATGTGCCGGCCAGCAACGTCTCGATCTTGTTGCGGATCGCCTCGCCATCGTTGCCGTCCGCCAGCTGCACGCCGATGCCTGCCTGGCGGTTGCCCTGCGCGCCCAGCGGGGTGACCCAGACCACCTTGCCGGCCACCGGCAAACGCTCGCTGGAGTCCGGCAGGGTCAGCAGCAGGAACACCTCGTCACCGAGGAAGTAGCGCTTGGGCGTGGGCACGAAGACGCCACCGTTCTTCACGAACGGCATGTAGGCGCTGTACAGCGCCGCCTTGTCCTTGACCGCCAGCGAAAGGATGCCCTGGCGGGCGTTCATCGCACTCATCGAATAGTCCCCTTGGATTGCACCTGGTTGGCCGCGCCCCACGCCAGCAGCAGTTCCACCACGGCCAGGTCGGCACGCACGGTGGTACGCAGCAGGTCACGGGTACGGTTGGCGGCATCGAACCAGGCGGCCAGCTTGTTCAATCGCGCCGGATCGGTCAAGCCGTCAGCAGCTTTCTGCAGGGCCAGATCGGCGGCATGGCGCAGCCGCAGGTCGGCGTGTTCGTCACCGGTCCAGCGCTGCGCCAGCTCCACGCTGCCGACCTTGCCGGCCAGCAATTGGCCCAGTTCGTTGGCCACCTGCCGGCGCAGGGCCATGCCCTCGCCCTGCAGCCAGCGGTCGGCCAGCGCCGGGTGGCCACGCGCGGCGTCCAGCGCCTCGCGCGCCACGCCTTCGGTATAGCCACGGCCCTGCAGCCAGGCCAGCGCTTCCTCGCGCGGCGGCAGGCGGAACTCCAGGCGCTGGCAGCGGCTGCGGATGGTCTGCGGCAACCGCGCCGGGTCGGCGCTGAGCAACCACAGGTAGCGCCCCGGGGCCGGCTCTTCCAGCGTCTTGAGCAGGGCATTGCAGGCCGCGCGGTTGATCGCATCGGCCGGGTCCACGATCACCACCTGGGCCACACCGTACTGCGGGGTGAGCGCCAGCTTCTGCGATATCTCGCGTACCTGGTCGATGATGATCTCGGTGCGCAGCTTGTCGCCGGTCTTGTTGGGGATGAACGACACCAGTTGCAGGTCCGGGTGGCTGCCGGCGGCGATCAGCTGCGCGTTGCGCTGCCGAGCGGCGGCATCGGCGCCGTTGTCCAGTACATGTGCGGCCAAGGCCAGCGCCACCGCCCGCTTGCCCATGCCGGCGGGGCCGCACAGCAGCAGGCCATGGCCAAGGCGGCCACCGTCCAGCGCGGCCACGGTCTGGTCAAAGGCGCGTTGCTGCCAAGGGGCGAAAGCCTCACTCATGCGGGCAACTCCTGTTCCAGCCAAGCGGCGACGGCGCTGCGCACCTGCGCGGCCACGCCGGCCTGGTCCTGGCTGGCATCAATCAGGCGGAAGCGCTGCGGGTCCTGCTGCGCCCGCTGGCGGAACTGCGCACGCACGCGCTGGAAGAAATCGTCCTGCTCGCTCTCGATGCGGTCCGGCCACAGGTCGCGGCCATTGGCGCGGGCGCGGCCAATGGCCACGTCCACATCCAGCAGCAGGGTCAGGCCCGGCTGCAGGTCTACTGCGCGCTTTTCCAGATCGGCGATCCACTGCAGGTCCAGGCCACGGCCGGCACCCTGGTAGGCAAAGCTGGAATCGGTGAAGCGGTCACTGAGCACATAGGCACCACGCTGCAGTGCCGGGCGGATCACCTGCCGCACATGCTGGGCGCGTGCGGCGAACACCAACAGCAGCTCGGCCTCGGCCGACAGTGGCTCGCCGGCGATCTCCTCATCCGGCTTCAACACCAGATTGCGGATGCGTTCGGCCAGCGGCGTGCCACCCGGCTCGCGCGTCAGCACCACCTCGTGCCCGCGCTCGCGCAGCAGGTCACGGATGGCATTGATGGCGGTGGTCTTGCCTGCACCCTCGCCGCCTTCCAGGCTGACGAAATGCGGGTGCCGCAACAACGCTTGGTTCATTGTTCTACTGCCTCTTTCTTCTTGTCGCGCAGCCGCTGCAGGTACTGCGCGACGGCACTGTTGTGCTCGCCATAGCTGGCGGAGAAAACGTGGGCGCCGCTACCGTCACCCACGGCGACGAAGTACAGCGCGTCGCCGGGTGCAGGCCGCGCGGCGGCATGCAGCGCATCACGGCCCGGCATGGCGATGGGCGTGGGCGTGAGCCCAGCACGGGTATAGGTGTTGTACGGCGTATCGGTGGTCAGGTGCACCTTGCGGATATTGCCGTCGTAGGCACTGCCGATGCCGTAGATCACGGTCGGGTCGGTCTGCAGGCGCATACCCAGCTTCAGGCGCCGCGCGAACACGCCGGCAATCTGCGGGCGCTCGCTGGCCAGGCCGGTTTCCTTCTCGATGATGGAGGCCAGGATCAGCAGCTCGTAGGGCGAGGTCAGCGGCAGGTCGTCGCTGCGCTCGGCCCAGGCGGCGGCCAGTTCCTTTTCCATCGCGGCATGGGCGCGCTTGAGCACGTCCACGTCGCTGTCGCCACGCTGGTAGACATAGGTTTCGGGCAGGAAGCGGCCTTCCGGGTGCTGGTCGGGGAAGCCCAGCTTGGCCATCAACTCGGTGTCGGAAAGATCGGTGGTTTCATGCTGCAAGGGCTGCGCACGTGCCAAGGCGGCACGCAGCTGGCGGATGTTCCAGCCCTCGACGATGGTGACGCGGTGCTGCAGCACCTTGCCCTGGCGCATGTTCAGCAGCAGCTGGCGCGGGGTAAGTGCCGGATCCAGCGCGTATTCGCCCACCTTGAGCTTGCCGGCAGCATCCAACTGGCGCGCCAGAAGCTGCCATTGCAGGTCATCCCCCTCGTCCACGCCCGCCGCGCGCAGCTTGCGCAGCACGCTGTTGAACGAGTCACCGGAGGCGATGCTCATGCTTTCGGCGGACGGCGTCAGCGGCGCGTCGGCAAAGCTGCCCTGCCGCTGCCACAACCAGGCCGCACCTGCGCCAGCCAATGCCACCAGCAGTACCAACACCGCCAGCACCAGCAGACATCCGCGCTTGGCACCCGCCATGGTCACCCCGTCTTCAAAGAACCGATGCGCAGGATACCGCGCTGGCGGCAGCGCCCGCCAAAACGGCGTTCATTATTGCGGGTCCAGCGCCCGCAACAGGCCGCGCGCCTTGGCCCGGGTTTCGTCCAGCTCCTTGGCCGGGTCCGAATCCACCACGATGCCGGCGCCGGTGCGGAAACTGGCGGTGTTGCCCTGCACTTCGGCGGTGCGGATCAGGATGTTCAGGTCCATGTCGCCGTCGCGGTTCAGCCAGCCGAAGGCGCCGGTATAGGCACCACGCGCGGTCTGTTCCAGCTCGGCGATGATCTCCATGCAGCGCACCTTGGGGCAGCCGGTGATGGTGCCGCCAGGGAAGGTTGCGGCGATCACCTGCCCCGGGGTCACGTCCGGGCGCAGGCGGGCGCGCACGTTGCTGACGATGTGGTGTACGTGGGCGTAGCTTTCCACGGTCATCAGTTCATCGACCTCGACGCTGCCGGGCGCGGCGATGCGGCCCAGGTCGTTGCGCTCCAGATCGATCAGCATCACATGCTCGGCGCGCTCCTTGGGGTGGCCCACCAGCTCCTGGATGCGGGCGGCATCGTCATCGCCTTCGAAGCGCGGGCGGGTGCCGGCGATCGGACGGGTCTGTACCAGATCGCCACTGACCGAAACCAGGCGCTCGGGCGAAGAACTGACCACAGCGCGGCCAGCGGCCGTGAACAGGCCAGCGAACGGCGCCGGGTTTGCCCGCCGCAGGCGTGCGTACAGCGCTTCGGGCGCAAGCGGCGCATCGAAGTGTGCCTGCCAACGACGTGACAGGTTCACCTGGAACACGTCGCCTGCATGCAGGTAGTCGATGACGTTGCGCACGCCGTCGGTGAAGCGTTCGCCGACGTCTTCGTCGATGGCGCTGGGGCCATGCCAGTGCGGCAAGGGCGGCAGCTGCGCGGTTTGCGTTTGATCGTGCTGGAGCTGGCTGAGCAGGTCGGCGGCGTCATCCTCGGCGATGGCGATGCAGCGGCCGCTGTCGCGTTCGCGCAGTATCGCCGCCGGGCAACGCAGGGCGATGGCGCTTGGCAGGCCATCGCTGCGCTGTGGCAGCTGCAGGATGGGTTCGACTTGTTGGGCCAGCTCGTAATCGAGCAGCAGTGCCCAGCCGCCGCGGAACGGGATGTCCGCGGCCATCGGGTTACGCAGCTGGCGCAGGGCCTGCCAATCGCGGTCGAGTGCGGCGAGGAAATCGCCATCGACCGCGCTGCCGTCTTCGCGCCGCAGGCTGCCGTCGGGGTCAAGCAGGAGCTGGCCGCCACTGGCGATCAACAGCATGTCCCACTGGCCTTGCTTGCCGGCAGCGGTGGATTCGAGCAGGACCGGGTAGCGATGCGGTGCCAGCCGATGCAGCGCCAGCAGGTCGGTATCGGCGTGCAGGGGGAGGATGTGCATCGTGGGCCAAAGAGTTCGGGGAGGCTGACGGCTCCCTTCTCCCGCCTGCGGGAGAAGGTGCCCGAAGGGCGGATGAGGGGAGCTTTTAAAGCTTTTGGAGCTTTAAAGCTGCCCTCACCCCAACCCCTCTCCCGCTTGCGGGAGAGGGGCTTTGAGCAAAGCTTTGAGCAAAGCAACAGCCAACAGCTTCAAGCAAAGCGAACAGCAGGAGCTTCAAGCGAAGCGACAAACGCCAGCCTCAGGCAACGCCGCGGCGCTGCTTCAGATCCGCTTGAACACCAGCGTGCCGTTGGTGCCGCCGAAACCGAAGCCGTTCGACATCACCACGTCGACGTTGGCCTTGCGCGCCACGTTCGGCACGTAGTCCAGGTCGCAGCCTTCGCTGGGGTTTTCCAGGTTGATGGTCGGCGGGATGATGCCGGTTTCCAGCGCCATCACCGAGAAGATCGCTTCCACGCCGCCAGCCGCACCCAACAGGTGGCCAGTCATCGACTTGGTGGAGCTGACCAGCAGCTTGTACGCGTGTTCGCCGAAGGCGGTCTTCATCGCCATGGTCTCGCCCAGGTCGCCCAGCGGCGTGGAGGTGCCGTGTGCATTGAGGTAGCCCACCTGTTCCGGGGTGACGCCAGCGTCCTTCATTGCCGCCACCATGCAGCGGGCGGCGCCTTCGCCGTTCTCGCTCGGGGCAGTCATGTGGTACGCGTCGGAGCTTGCGCCGAAGCCGGCCAGCTCGCAGTAGATCTTTGCGCCACGTGCCTTGGCGTGCTCGTACTCTTCCAGGATCAGGATGCCGGCACCGTCGCCCAGCACGAAGCCGTCACGGCCCTGATCCCACGGACGCGAGGCCTTGGTCGGCTCGTCGTTGCGGGTGGACATGGCCTTCATCGCGCAGAAGCCGCCAAGCGCGGTCGGCGAGGAGCCACGCTCGGCGCCACCGGCAACCATCACGTCGGCATCGCCGTACTGGATCATGCGCATCGCCGTACCGATGGAATGGTTGGACGTGGCGCAGGCCGATACCGCCGAGAACGACGGGCCCTTCAGCCCGGCGATGATGCTCAGCTGGCCCGGCAGCATGTTGATGATGGTCTTGGGCACGTAGAAGGGCGAGATCTTCTTGCCCTCGTGGAACTCGATGGTCTGCTCTTCGATGCCCAGCAGGCCGCCGATGCCGGCGCCAACAATGGCGCCAATGCGCTCGGCGTTGGCCTCGGTGATTTCCAGGCCCGAGTCGTGCAGCGCCATGAAGGCTGCACCCAGGCCGTAATGGATGAACGGGTCCATCTTCTTGGCATCCTTGCCACTGACCCGGTACTTGCCGAACAGGGGGTTGTCGGCGGTGATGTCGAAATCCTTGACCTCACCTGCAATCTTGGTGGTGAAACGTTCCAGATAGTTATCTGCAACATTCGTCAGCGGGCCAATGCCCGAGCGGCCATTGATGATGCCTTCCCAGCTGCTGGCCAGATCATTGCCCAGCGGCGACACCATGCCCATGCCGGTAACGACGACGCGACGACTCATTGCGGATTCTCCTGGCCCCGCGCACGGGGGGATTGAAGCTTAAAAGCACAGGGCCGCATCAGCGGCCCCATGGATTTGCAACGCGGCTGACATGCTTGCCGACCGCGCCTTGTCAGACCTGGATCAGGCCTTGACGTGTGCCTTGACGTAGTCGATGGCAGCCTGGACGGTACCGATCTTCTCGGCTTCTTCGTCCGGGATTTCGCACTCGAACTCTTCTTCCAGCGCCATCACCAGCTCGACGGTGTCCAGCGAGTCTGCACCCAGGTCATCGACGAACGATGCGCTGGTGGTGACTTCTTCTTCCTTGACGCCAAGCTGCTCAACAACAATCTTCTTGACGCGTTCTTCGATGGTGCTCATTGGATATCGCTCCAGATGGAGTAGTGGTTCAAAAGATGCCAGCCCCCAAGGCTGGCCGTGGGATAGTGTAGTGGAAACCGTCGCGGCAGTGTTTCTCAACAAAAACCCCGCGAAGATCAACCACTTGGGTGCGGTCCATGCACACCACGCTTACGGCATGTACAGGCCACCGTTCACGTGAAGGGTTTCGCCGGTGATGTAACTGGCCGACGGACCGGCCAGGAAACCCACCGCCTTGGCGATATCTGCCGGCTCGCCGAGGCGGCCCAGCGCGACCTGGCCGAGCATCGCCGCCTTGGCGTCCTCGGGCAGATCCTTGGTCATGTCGGTATCGATGAAGCCCGGTGCGACCACGTTGACGGTCACGCCGCGGCTGCCGATTTCCTTGGCCAGCGACTTGGAGAAGGCAATGATGCCGGCCTTGGCGGCGGCATAGTTGGCCTGGCCGGCATTGCCGGTGACGCCGATGACCGAGGCGATATTGATGATGCGGCCCTTGCGTGCCTTCATCATGCCGCGCATCACCGCCTTGGAGGTGCGGTAGACGCTGGTCAGGTTGGTGTCGAGGATGGCCTGCCAGTCCTCGTCCTTCATGCGCATCAGCAGGTTGTCGCGGGTGATGCCGGCGTTGTTCACCAGGATGGTGATGGCGCCGAATTCTTTGCTCACCGCATCGATCAGCGCGTCCACCGCGCCCGGCTCGGTCACATTCAGGGCACGGCCGTGGCCGCCCTGTGCGGCCAGACGCGCACCGATGGCGGCTGCGCCGGACTCGGTGGTGGCGGTGCCGATGACGGTCGCGCCCTGCGCGGCCAGCTCGTCGGCGATGGCCGCACCGATGCCGCGGCTGGCGCCGGTGACAAGCGCGATTTCACCCTGCAATGGCTTGCTCATTTGAATTCCTCGTTCGGTCGGTGCCGCGACAGCGGCAGCCGGTCTGGGCCGGCGACGGGCAGCGCCCGCCGCACAGTCCGGTGATCAGTTGGCCCACGCTTCCAGTGCTCCGGCGAAATCCGCCGGGGTGGCAAGTGCGCGGCCATCAATGCTCTTGTCGATGCGCTTGACCAGGCCGGTCAGCACCTTGCCCGGGCCGCACTCGGCCACGCGGCTGACGCCCTGCGCAGCCAATGCCTGCACGCAGCCGGTCCACTGCACCGGCTGGTACAGCTGCTGCACCAGCGCCTGGCGGATGGCATCGACACCTGCGTGCACCTTGCCATCAACGTTCTGCACCACCGGCAACGACGGCTCGGCCCAGTCCAGCCCGGCCATCACTTCGGCCAGGCGGTTGGCGGCTTCGCGCATCAACGGGGTGTGCGAGGGCACGCTGACGGCCAGCTTCACCGCCTTGCGCACGCCCTTGTCTGCCAGCAATGCCAGCGCGCGGTCCACCGCAGCGGCATCGCCACCGATGACGATCTGGCCGGGCGAGTTGTAATTGGCCGGCACCACCACCTGGCTGCCAGCGGCTTCGGCACAGACGGCCTCGACCACGGCATCCTCGGCGCCCAGCACGGCCGCCATTGCACCAACGCCGGCCGGGGCCGCGTCCTGCATCAGCTGGCCACGCAGGCGGACCAGGTGGGCACCGTCGCGCAGCGACAGCGCGCCAGCGGCAACCAGCGCGGTGTACTCGCCCAGGCTGTGCCCGGCCAGCACGGCCGGCTTGGCGCCACCCTGTGCATTCCACAGGCGCCATACGGCGATGCTGGCGGCCAGCAGCGCCGGCTGGGTGAATTCGGTGCGGTTGAGCTGTTCTTCCGGCCCACCCTGCGACAGCGCCCACAAATCCACGCCGGCGCCTTCGGAGGCTTCGGCAAAGGTTTCACGGATCTGCGGATGCAGTTCAGCCAGTTCTGCCAGCATCCCAATGGATTGCGAGCCTTGGCCGGGGAATACGAAAGCAAGTCGGGAATCAGTCACGCGGTCTTCTGCTGCGTCATTCGAAGCGGGGAATCATAAGCGCGAAAGCGCCCGCCCGTCTGTACTGGCGCGTATGCAGCACCCGGCGAGCGGTAGTGCCGAGCCATGCTCGGCAAGGGCTTTACCAGCACACCCTATCCCTGTAGTGCCGAGCCATGCTCGGCATGCGGCGGCACCGGGAAGGCCCCTTGCCGAGCATGGCTCGGCACTACCGGTGAGCTGCAAAGCCGGTTGATCAATGGCGCAAAGCACCCCTCCCCGGCCCTCCCCTTGCCTGCGGCAAAGGGAGGGGGCCGATTGCCGACCCCTAAAACAACAACGGGCAGCCCTTGGCTGCCCGTGCGGTACGCGAATGCTGGCGACGCTTAATAGCGCAGCAGTGCCGAGCCCCAGGTGAAACCGCCACCAAAGGCTTCCAGCAGCAACAGCTGGCCACGCTCGACGCGACCCGAACGGATCGCAGCGTCCAGCGCCAGCGGCACCGAACCCGCCGAGGTGTTGCCGTGCTTGTCGACGGTGACCACCACGCGGTCCATCGGCATGTCCAGGCGCTTGGCCGTGGCTTCGATGATGCGCAGGTTGGCCTGGTGCGGGATCAGCCAGTCCAGGTCGGACTTGTCCAGGCCATTGGCCTGCAGGGTTTCGTCAACCACCGAGTCCAGCGCCTTGACGGCGTACTTGAACACGTCGTTGCCCTTCATGTTGATCTTGCCCGGTTTGTCGAAGCCTACCGACACGCCAACCGGATCCCACAGCAATTCCTTCTTGCTGCCATCGGCATGCAGGTGGGTGCTGAGGATGCCGGTGTCTTCGTCGGCCTTGAGCACGACGGCGCCCGCGCCATCGCCGAACAACACGCAGGTGGTGCGGTCGGTCCAGTCAACGATACGGGTCAGGGTTTCCGCACCGATCACCAGCACATGCTTGGCGTCACCGCTGCGGATGAATTTGTCAGCCACACTCAGGGCAAACAGAAAGCCCGAGCACGCCGCATTGACGTCGAACGCCGCCGAACCGGTCGCGCCAAGGCGCGCCTGGATCAGACAGGCGGTGGACGGGAAAATCAGGTCCGGCGTGGTAGTGCCCACGACGATCATGTCCAGCTGCGAAGCCTCAATGCCAGCCGCTTCCAACGCGCGCACGGCAGCGTTGTAGCCCAGGTCACTGGTGGTCTCGCCTTCGGCAGCAATATGTCGCTCGCGGATACCCGTTCGCGACTGAATCCACTCATCGGTCGTTTCGACGATCTTGGTCAGATCTTCGTTGGTCAACACCTTCTCGGGCAAATAACTACCAGTGCCCGCGATCCGCGAGTAGATCCGCTTGCTCATGCTGTTTCCTGTTGCGCGAAGCCGCCCGAAGGCGGCCCCTGAAGAATCGGTGAAACGGCCACCACGCAGGCGTGGCGGCCGTCACGAATCAATCTTCTTCGACGACCGAGTTCGACTTGGTCGTGATCACCTTCTTGCCACGGTAGAAGCCGTCAGCGGTGATGTGGTGACGCAGATGCACTTCACCGGTGGTCGGATCGGTGGACAGCTGCTTGGCGCTCAGGGCGTCGTGGGCACGACGCTGGCCGCGGCGGGACGGGGTAACACGGGATTTCTGCACAGCCATGGGATTGCTCCAAACTCGGTTTCGTTTGCTTCGTCGTTTAATTGCACAGGACGTTAGCGTCCAGCACTACTCGCTTTCGCCGCAGCCGCCGACGATTACCGGCCGCTATTGTTTCTTCAGCGCCGCCAATGCCGCGAACGGACTGGCCTTGCTCAATTCTTCTTCGGTCGCGGAGAAGTCACGCTCGACTGCTTCGCTTCCCGGCGCCAGTGCAACCACCGGCACCGCCAACACCAACTCGTCTTCCACCAGGTCCAGCGGCCGCAGGTTACCGTCCTCGGGCACCAGCAGCGCTTCGTATTCCTCTGGAAGCGCGGATTCTTCGTCTTCGTTCCTGATCAAACCCAAGCGCTGCTTGATCGACACCGGCAGCAGGAAACGCTGCATGGTGCGCTGGCAGATCAAGGGCAGCTCGGTATCGATGGTCAGATCGACATAGGCCACCTGCAACACGCTGTCGCGATCGAATTCCAGCGCATAGGTGCACTGACCTTCGGTATCGGCAAGCAGACCCTGCAGGCGGGTCATCTCGGACAAAGGCGCCTGGCCGTCAAAGCGCCTACGCGCTACGACCATCCGCCAAGCATCCAGCAATTCGGGCACGTTCGCGGACATAAGCTGCAGAATGTTAAGTAGAACCCCACCCGCTGTCAAATCCGCCAGCGGCAAAACGTTGCCAGACAGCCATCACGGCAGCAGACTGCCCGGCCCGGGACGGCTATTTTTACACATGACAGCACTGATTCTCGCCTCCACCTCCCGCTATCGGGCGCAATTGCTATCCCGGCTCGGGCTTCCGTTCAGCTCCGCAGCCCCACTGGTGGACGAGAGTCCCCTGCCCGGCGAGCCCCCGGCGGCACTCGCACAGCGGCTGGCGGCAGCCAAGGCGCAGGCGGTCTGCGCCCAGGCGCCTGGCAACTGGGTGATCGGCTCGGACCAGGTTGCCGAACTGGACGGCCTGCCGCTGGGCAAACCCGGTACCCGCGAAGCCGCCTGCGCCCAGCTGGCGGCCATGTCAGGCCGGCGGGTGCAGTTCCATACCGCCATCTGCCTGAGCGACGGTATCCGTCAGCTGCAGACCACCGACCTCACCACGGTTCGCTTCCGCCCACTGCTGGCCGAGGAGATCGTTCGCTACGTGGACGCCGAGCAACCGCTGGACTGCGCCGGCAGCTTCAAATGCGAAGGCCTGGGCATCAGCTTGTTCGAGGCCATCGACAACAGCGACCCCACCGCCCTGGTCGGCCTGCCCTTGATACGCCTGTGCCAGCTGCTGCGGCAGGCAGGCTATCAGCTGCCCTGAGCGACGGATTGCAGCCTATTCACTCCGGCGCCGCTCGAAAGGCCCGAAGCCGTATTGCCGCCAGATACCCAGCAATTCCGGAGCTGTCTGGTCCCTGCCCGGTCCGTAGGCACGCTCCAACAGCTGGGGATCGTAGTTCGGATACTGACTCACAATCTGCTGGGCATAGGCATTGGCATTGCGCGCCACGCCGATCGCCTTCTTGGTCATGTGCAAGGCATTGAACGTGGCCATCACCGCCACCAACAGCAGCACTGGCCGCAGCCACCTGCGCCATGCCGGCTGTTCGGTCATTGCCGGCAGTACCAGCATCAACCAGCCGAACCAGAACAGGATCGAATAACTCACGTAGCGGGTCATGAAGCCGTGCTCCACCCCAAACGGGGCCGCACGCCCCCAGGCCGTCAGCAATGCCGCCCCCGTGGCACAGGCCATCAACGCCAGGCAGGGCACCAAACGCTGCCGGGGCGCACGCCGCGCCACCACGGCAGCCACCACCAATGCCACCACCAGCCACGGCAATGCCAATGACTGCGCGAAGTGCAGCAAGCCACTGCCCAGGTAATTGCCCGCGTACAGCAGGACATCGCCAAGCTGCGGCCGCGTGATGGCCTCGCCGGCACGATCCCAGCGCATCCAGGCCACCAACCCCGCCAAGGCCATCAACCAGAACGACACGCCAATCCCACGGCGCAACCAGCTCCAGTCCGAACGCAGCAGCAGCAATGCCACCGCCACCGGGAACACCGCCAGCGTGGTACCAAAGGACATGACACCGAGCACGGCGGCCAACAGGCTCGCTGCCCACCCGCTCCAGCGCAGGCTGGGCGCCGCCGTCAGCAGGACCACCGGCACCACCATGCCGACAAGGCTGATGAAGACGGCGACCTGCCACCCCCATTGCAGGTTGATCAGGTGCCCCGGATAAAACGCCAGCAACCCCAATACGAACCACCAACCGCGCCCCAGCCCGCGGGGCAGAATCCGGTTCGCCAACCGCAGCAACAGCACTGCCACGCCGGCCATCAGCAATGCGCTTACCAGGCAGTCCAGCCAGGGCCTGCCCTGCGATAACCAGGTGGTCAGCAGGAGTACCGCATAGGCCGAGGTGTGCAGATGGCTGCCGTCATGCACCCGCCAGAACGCGGAGGACGATACGTCGCCTTCCTGCCATGCGCGATAGATCGGCACCAGATCGATGTGATCCCACAACGGCAACCCGATGTGCAGCGCCATCGTGGCCGCCACCAGCAGCAGTGCCGCAAGCCCGCCCCAAAGGCGCGCCTGGCGGCTCGCTCCCCGCTCATCACTCAATACTTCCATGTCATCCCCTGAAGGCATCTACGCCTGTTTTTGAACCCTGGCCGAGCGTGTCCCTGGCATCAATGCGCAGGAACCTCGAATGGCTGCTCCTGCCAGTCTTCCACGCTTCCATCGCGCCCATGCAGGCGCAGCCCCAGCCAATGCCTTCCCGGCGCCAGCACAAGACCATCAAGACGGGCGTTGAATCCGACCTTCGGGTGGTACGGGTCGGTGGAAATTTTCCAGAAGCCCGTGACGTCGTAGTCCGCACCATAGTCGGCCACAGCAACCTTTTTGCCGTCCACCAGCACATCCACCCCGGCCAGCCCCACGCCATCCTTGAACGCCCAGCCCTGCACCTCGATGGCACCGTTCACCACGGCAGCCGGCTCCGGCGTATTGATCCACGCCATCGCCGGCGCGACGCAAGGGCCAAGCTGCTTCTGCGCAGGCAGGCGGAACAACAGGAAACGCTGGAACCCATGATCCAGTGACACCACCCGCGGCGGCGGCAGCGGCCCAACCAGCTCACAGACCTTGTGGTAACGCTCCAGCAGGTCGCGATAGCGCTGGTCGCCCGGCGCCAGCACCAGCAGCTGCGGCGTGCTGCGGCTGCCATCGCTGATCAGATGCCACAAGGCCAGCTGCGCGGTGCGTCCATGGCGATCATTGAGCTCATGCGGCAACACCCGTATGGAAGGATCCTCCAGCCGGAAGCCCAACTCGGAGCCCACCTTGAAACTACCGGCCAGCACCTCGGTGTCCGCCGGCATCTGCGCCAGCTCGTCCTTGACCGCATCGGCCAAGGGCTGCCAACCGGCGAAGTTGCGCGGGTAGTACTTGCTGCCCGCAGTCTGCTCGCGCAGCGACGGGGTGGCCGCCATCACGTAATAGGCGAAGGCCAATACCAGCCCCACCGATGCCACCACCCACACCGCGCGGCGCCAGAAGCGGGTCCAATGATTCAAGGCCAGCGGCACGGACACCAGCAGGGCCAGGTAGCCCGGCAAGGGCCAATGGAAGCTGATGCGCTCCACATCGGTGAAGAAGCCGAACAGGAAGATCAACACGGTGGATGTGCCACCCACCAACGCGAAATAGCGCAGCTGCACATGATGGAAGCCGCGCAGTCGTTGCCGCAGGCCGGCATAGGCAACCCCTGCCATTGCCGCAAACAGCAAGGGCGTCACCAGCATCGGCTGGATGACCAGGAACAGCAGCCCCTCGGTCTGGAACTCCCAGGGGTGCCGCTCGATCACCTGGAACTTCAGGCCTGCGTCCTGGTTGTCCAGATTCCATGCAAGCAGCGGTACCCACGCCACGATGCCGACGCTGAGCCCCATCCACACGCGGGGGTCACGCAGCATGCGCCGGCCTTCCGGCAACAGCAGCAGCGCAATGAACCCCACCACGATCACGCCGATGAAGCGGTAGTGACTCAAGGCGCCTACCAGCAACCCCAGCGCCAGCATCAAGGCACCGCCCGCATCCACATTACGCAGCAGGCGCGCGCCGGCATCCAGGCACAGCAGGGCAGCGATGGCCATGGGCACGTCCGGCACCGCCAAAACGCCAAGGGTCGCCGACAACGGCATCAGCACTGCAAGCGCACCGGCCTGCCAACCCGCCCGCGTACCAAACCAGCGGGTAGCGATATGGGCGACCATCCACGGCAGCAACGCGCCCAGCACCAGGAACGGCAGGCGCACGCCCAGACGGTGATTACCGACGATCTCCACGCCCAGCCGTGTCAGCCAGGCCGTCAGCCCCGGCAGGTCGGAGTAAGCGGGGGCCAAATGCTGGCCTTCCTGCCAATAGAATGCTTCATCGACAAACAGCGGCAATTGCGCCGCGATCAGCACCTTGACCACTGTTACCAGCGTCCAGAGCACCAAGAACGTGATGTACGCGCGCTGCTCGCCCCTGATTGCCACTTACACTCCCTTCAATCCTGATTACGAGACGACGATGACGGTAACGCCAGCCGGAATGCTACCCGAAGTGACGTTGCAGTCCCTATCACGGGCGCAGACACAGGTGAATTCCTTGGTGCTGGGCAAAGCCCATGAGGTACGCCTGGCCTTTGTCGCGCTGTTGTCCGGGGGGCATCTGCTGATCGAGGACCTGCCCGGGCTGGGCAAGACCACCTTGGCGCACGCGATGGCATCCAGCCTGGGCCTGCAGTTCCAGCGCATCCAGTTCACCTCGGACCTGCTGCCCGCCGATGTCCTGGGTGTCTCGGTGTACGAGGCTGCCGGGCGCAGCTTCCAGTTCCACCCCGGCCCGGTGTTCTGCAACCTGCTGCTGGCCGACGAGATCAACCGCGCGCCACCGCGCACGCAAAGTGCGCTGCTGGAGGCCATGGCCGAGCAGCAGGTGACACTGGATGGTGTTACCCACGCCTTGCCCGACCCGTTCTTCGTCATCGCCACGCAGAACCCGGTGGACCTGTCAGGGACGTTCCCCTTGCCCGATTCGCAGTTGGACCGCTTCCTCCTGCGGCTGACCCTGGGCTACCCCAACGCCGAGGCCGAACGTGCATTGCTCAGTGGCAGCGACCGCCGCAGCTTGATCGCGCAAACCACAGCGTGCCTGTCCGACAGCGAGCTGGTCGCCCTGCGCGAGGCGGTCACCCGCGTCCACACCAGCGAAGCGCTGATCGACTACGTGCAGGCCCTGCTTACCCGCAGCCGCCAGCATCCTGGGGTACGCGTGGGGCTGTCGCCGCGCGCCGGCATCGCCCTGCTGCGTGCCGCCAAGGCCCACGCCCTGCTGCTGGAGCGGCAACATGTGGTGCCCGAGGACGTACAGGCACTGTTCGTCGCCGTGGCCGGCCACCGCCTGGTCGCCGAGGCAGAATCCTCGTCCGGCCCGGAACTGGCCCGCGCGATCCTGCACACCGTGCCGGTGGACTGAGCCCATGGGGTTGCGCCAACGTTGGCGGTCGCTGCAGTTGTTGGCCCGACCACGGCAGCCCGAAGCACTGCCGGTGCGCCTGGACCGACGCCGCATCTATGTCCTGCCCACTGGCTTCGGCCTGTTCCTGGCGGCGTTGCTGGCGGTGATGCTGCTGGGCGGCCTGAACTACAACAACAACCCTGCCCTGTTGCTGGCCTTGTTGCTGGCAGCCACCGCCCTGGCCAGTACCGTGCACGCCCACCTGCAGCTGTCCGGCCTGCAGTTGCAGGCACTGTCGGCCGAACCGGTGGCGGCGGGCAATACGTTGCGGCTGCGGCTGGCCCTGCTGCGCGCCGACAACCGCGCGCGGCGCGGTCTGCAGCTACGGTGCGCTGACAGCCAGACGCGCGCCACGCTCGAACACGATGTGCAGGCCGAGGTTGACCTGCTGCTGCCGACTGAACGCCGCGGCTGGCTGGATCTGCCACGCATCCGTATCGACACCACCCAGCCACTGGGCCTGGTGCGCGCCTGGGCATGGTTCTGGCCAGAAACGCCCTTGCTGGTCTACCCCACCCCGGAAAGCAACGCCCCGCCCTTGCCTGATGCCGGCAGCACCAGCAGCCGTACCCGCGTGCACCCACAGGGCGAAGAACTGCAGCAACTGCGCCCCTACCGGCAAGGTGATGCACGCCGCAGCATTGCCTGGAAACACTCTGCGCGACGCGACGAACTGCTGGTGCGCGAGTACGAGCGCCCGCAAGGCGCCGAACTACTGCTGGACTGGATGCAGTTACCCAGCCTTCCCTACGAACAGCGCATCGCCCGGCTTGCGCGCTGGGTGGACGATGCCGAGCGCGAGGGCCGGCGCTACCAGTTGCGCCTGCCCGGCCAACCGCCGTTGGGGCCGGCCAATGGTGACCTGCATCGCCATCAGTGCCTGCGCGCCCTGGCCCTGCTGCCAAGCCGATGACCAAGCCGCCCGCACCCCTGCCGCGCGCCGATACCCGTGCATGGTCACTACTGGCCGCCGCGTTGGCCCTGCTGCCGCTGCTGTTGCAACTGCCGCCCGCACTGTCATTGAGCGTGGCCGCAGTGGCAGTGCTGACCAGTGCATGGACGCGCCGACACCGGCTACCTGCCGCCATCAAGCTACTGCTGATGGGGGTGATGTTTGCCGCCATCTACTGGCAGATGGGCGCCGGGATCGGCCGCGATACCGGCTGCGCCTTGCTCGCGGCGATGCTGGCGATCAAACCCGCCGAACTGCGCAGCTTCCGCGACGCGCGCAGCCTGGTCGGATTTGCCTTGTTTGCGCCTTTCTCGGCATTCCTGCTCGACCAGGGACCTGCCACCCTGCTGCTGTCGGCCACCGCCCTGGTCGCCTCCTTGCTGGCACTGCAGCGCATTGCCGACGACGAGGCCGGCGTTGCGTCGCCAGCCCTGCGCCTGCAGTTGCGCGGGGTTGGCCGCCTGATGCTGCTGGCGCTGCCACTGGCAATGGCCGGGTTCTGGCTGCTGCCACGGCTGCCCACGCCGTTGTGGGGAACACCTGAGCGCAGCGTCAGCACCCCCGGCCTGTCCGACAGCATGGCGCCGGGCGCCTGGGGCGAGCTGATGGCCGATGACAGCCCGGCCCTGCGCGTACAGTTCTTCGGCCCAGTACCGGCACCCGAGCAGCGCTATTGGCGCGGTCCGGTGCTGACCCGCTTTGACGGCCGCAGCTGGACCCGGCTGGAGCAACACGCAGCGGGAGAGCCGCCCCCGTTCACCGCCAGCCCCCAGCGCTGGGACTACCAGATCGAATACGAGGCCACCGATCGGCGTGACCTGGTTGCCCTGGACCTGCCCTTGGCTGCTCCGGCCGACGCCCGCCTGGGCGCCGACTACAGCCTGACCAGCGCCCGCCCGCTCACCGCGCTCAGCCGCTGGCGACTGCAGTCCGCGGCCCCGCGCCAGTTCCAGACGCGCCTGCCCGATGGCCTGCGCCGGCAGGCATTGCTGCTACCCAAGGGCTTCAACCCGCGGACACTGGCCCTGGCCAGGCAATGGCGCGCCGAGGCCGGCGGCAACGACGCCGCCATCGTCCAACGCAGCCTGGACTGGATCCACCGCGAGTTCGCCTACACCTTGAACACGCCCATTCCCGGCCGTCACAGCGTGGATGAGTTCCTGTTCGACCAGAAGGCCGGCTACTGCGAACATTTCAGCGCTGCCTTCGTGGTGTTGATGCGTGCCGCCGGCATCCCGGCCCGGGTGGTCACCGGCTATGCCGGTGGCGTGCGCAATCCGTATGGCAACTATTGGCTGGTGCGCCGCATGGATGCGCACGCCTGGGCCGAGGCCTGGCTACCCGAGCGTGGCTGGGTGCGGGTTGACCCCACCGCTGCGGTGGCGCCGGAACGCATCTACGACACGCTGGAGGACCGTCTTGGACAGAACACCTCCGGCGCCGGCCTGGACCTGGGCCAGCGCTGGACGGGGCTGTTGCAATACAGCGACTACCTGCGCCGCGGTTGGAACAACGCCGTGCTGTCCTTCGATGCCGAGCGCCAGTCACGGCTGCTGAGCCGGCTTGGCGTTGCCCGCTTGAGCCCCGGCCAACTGGTGGCACTGTTCGCCAGCGTCGCCGCTGCGGCGCTGGCGCTGATGGCTTGGCTGCTGGCAAGGGGAGAGCGCCAGCGCGACCCGCTGCTGCGGGCCTGGCACCAACTGGGCCGGCGCTACGCACGACGGGGACTGGCCCGCGAACCTGCCGAAACCGCCGGTGACTGGGCGCGCCGGGTGGAACTTACACTGCCTGGCTGCGGTCTACCCGCACTCAGCCAACGTTTCAGCGATGCGCGATACGCTGGCGGCCTGACGGATGACGATTCATTATTGATGGACCTGCGCAGGCACCGTCCGAAACCCGGAGCACGACCATGAACACCCGCATCCTCCTCATTGCTGTTGCCAGCCTCGCGCTGGGCGCCTGTGCCACGGCCCCCAAGCCGCTGCAAGGCCAGTTCAATCCGGTTTCGCCGCGTGACGCGGTCGCCCAGAAGCAGACCGGCGCGCCGGTACGCTGGGGCGGCCGCATCATCGAGACCATCCCCGGCCAGGGCGAAACCTGCTTCCAGATGATTGCCCGCCCGCTCAATGGCAGCGGCCGCCCGAGCACCACTTCGGCCGATGCCAGCGACGGCCGCTTCCTGGCCTGCCGTGCCGGCTTCTATGACCCGGCAGTGTTCGAGCCGGGCCGCGACGTGACCTTCATCGGCCGCATCGATGGTTACCAGACCACCAAGATCGGCGAATACGACTACCCGCTGCCAAAGGTTGCCGCCGACGTGGTGTACCTGTGGCCGGTGCAGCGCGAAGTGGAAGTAGTGCCCGCCTATCCCTACGGCCCCTGGGGCCCGACCTGGGGCCCGCGCTGGGGCTGGGGTTACCGCGGTTGGTGGTAACAAACTGAAAACGCCGCCCCAAGGGGCGGCGTTTTTGTTTGGCTTTTCTGTTTTTTGGTTCTTTCGTAGCAACGGCGTAAATCGCCAAGTCACAGATCCATCAGACACGGCCGAGCTTACCCCTCCCCAACCCTCCCCTTGCCTGCGGCAAAGGGAGGGAGCACAGCTCGCCGCTCCTACAAGCAACACAGCGGCATCAAATCACGCGCCGAAGTGGCCCAGCGGCGCACCTGCCAACAGATGCAGGTGGATGTGGAACACGGTCTGGCCAGCATCTTCGCGGCAGTTCATCACGATCCGGTAGCCGTTCTCGGCAAAGCCTTCCTGGCGGGCATACGCGGCCGCTGCCAGGGCCAGCTTGCCGATCAGGTGCGCCTGCGACGGCTGCAGGTCATCCAGGGTGGGGATGACTTCATTCTTCGGGATGAACAGCACATGCACCGGCGCCTGCGGGGCAATGTCCTTGAAGCCCAGCACTTCCTCGTCTTCGTAGACGATGTTGGCGGGAATCTCGCGGCGGATGATCTTGCCGAAAATGGTGTCGGTCATGGAGAGGCTCGCTGCAGTAAACGACCTACAGCTTACAACCCCGGCACGGCTTATTCGCCGACTTCGCTGCGGCTGCCAAAGGCGTGCGACAAGGTGCCGCGATCCACATATTCCAGCTCCCCACCCAAAGGCAGGCCCTGCGCCAGGCGGCTGGGACGCACTTTGTTGCGGCGTGCCAGCTGCGCCAGATAGTGCGCGGTGGCCTCGCCTTCAACGGTGGAGTTGGTGGCGATGATCAATTCGGTGACCTCGCCTTGCGCCAGTCGCGTTTCCAACTGGTCCAGGCCCAGCTCGCGCGGGCCGATGCCATCCAGCGGCGACAAGCGCCCCTGCAGCACGTAGTACACGCCGCGATAGCTGGTGGCGTGCTCGATCGCCAGACGATCCGCCGGCGATTCGATAACGCACAGCATCTGCCGCTCGCGGCTGCTGCTGGCGCACACCGGGCACAGCTCGGTTTCGCTGAAATCACGGCATTGCGCACAATGGCCGATCTTCGCGATGGCTTCGGCCAGCACTTCCGACAAACGCTGGCCGCCGTCACGGGCACGCTCCAGCACGTGGTAGGCCATGCGCTGAGCGGTCTTCTGGCCGACGCCCGGCAACACCCGGAAGGCCTCGATCAGTTGTTCCAGCAGCGGCAGGCTCATCGCATCAGGCTCTTGTTCAAAACAAACGCGCGAAGCCCGGAGGCTTCGCGACGCGGGGACATGCATGCGCCGGCGTGCCGGCGCGACTGCATCAGAACGGCAGCTTCATGCCCGGCGGCAGCTTCATGCCGGCGGTGGCAGCGCCCATGCGGCTCTGCGATTCGGCGTCGATCTTGTTGGACGCATCGTTGAACGCGGCTGCGATCAGGTCTTCGGCCATTTCCGGATCGGACAGCACCGACGGATCGATGCGCACCTTGCGGCACTCCTTGGTACCGGTCAGCGTCACGCTGACCATGCCGCCACCGGCACTGCCGGTGACTTCCAGCTTGCCAAGTTCTTCCTGGGCCTTCTGCAGGTTTTCCTGCATCTTCTGGGCCTGTTGCATCATCTGGGCGATATTGCCGCGCATGGTTCTTACTCTTTGAAAGGACGGATGGAATCGGCCACGACCCGTGCACCCTGCTGCAGCAGCTGCTGCACCTGGGGGTCGGCCATGAAAACGGCTTCGGCCGCATGCTGTTGTTCACCGCGCTGACGGTCAGCGCGCTCGTGCAAGGTCTCGGCCTGGACGTTGCCGGTTTCAATAAGGATCTTAGGCGTGCTGCCCAAGGCCTGCGACAGGGCTTGCGCCAGCGCATTCAAGGCGCGCTCAGACTGCAGGTACTCAAAGCCCGGCATCAACGCCAGCCGCAGCACGCCGTGCTGGAAGCTGACGAAGGCCGCGTTGGCTGCCAGCTCGCGCGAAGGGCCGCTCAGACCACTGTCGGCAACCAGATCCAGCCACTGCTCGGCATCGTTCAAGGCACGGCCGCCCTGCATGGCAGGCGCCGGCTCGATGGCGATGCCGGTGGGACGCGCCGCTGCAGCGGGCTGCACCGGCGCCGCTGCGGGCTTGGGCGTGTCGATCACGGGCGGTGACGGCTCAGGCATCGCCATTTCGGCGGCCATGGCCTCGTCACGTGCAGTCGCCTCGGCGGCCTCGACCGCCCACGGCGGCAGGTCCGCGTCGGCGGCTGCCGGTTTGGCGGCCTCGGCCGGGGCAGAGGC
>DAMCTY010000007.1:0-1735 GCA_032112995.1 Stenotrophomonas sp.
CGGGCAACAGCAGGCCGATATCGGCCAGCAGGGCCGCCGTGGCCCCCAGCTCGGCGCTGGAGGCCGGCAGCAGCTTGGCTGCCAGCCGCGAGGCCATCAGGGCCCTCGTCTGCAGCGCGCTGCGCTCCGGGCCGGACACGCCGGGCAGGGCAAAGACTTCGCTGGCCAGCACCAGGTCGCGCAGCGTGGACAGCCCCAGGCGGGTGACCGCGCCGCGCAGGTCGGAGATCGCACGGCCGTTGTTGAAGAACGCCGAATTGGACAGCTGCAGCACCTTGGCCGCGATCGCCGGGTCGGCAGCGACCAGCTTGGCGATTTCGGCTGCGTTGCTCTCCTCGTCTTCTTCCAGGGCGTGCATCAGGCTCAGGTAGAGGTGCGGCGGCGAGGGCAGCTTCTCGATGCGACCAATGGCCTGGCGCAGGTGCGCGCTGTCCAGCAGCTCGCGCAGTTCTTCCAGGCTGGTGAGTGCTTCCAGCAGGACTTCCGGGGACAGTGGCAGCGGCAGGAAGCGATGGGCGACGCCGATGATGCGTGCCGAGGGCGCGCGCTGCGGGTTGTCGCCATCGATCAGGGCAATACGGATGGTTTCCGGGCGCAGGGTGCGGATCTGGCCGAGCAGGGTGGCCGGGGCCAGGTCGGGCAGCAGCGGCGCAACAATGATGGCGTCGATGGTTGCCGAGGCAACGGCGACGATCGCGGCGCTGCCGTCGGGTACCGACTGCACCTCCCATTCATCGCCCAGATCGCCGATGTATTCGAGCAGTTCGGCAGACAGTTCGGCTTCGCCACCGACTAACAGGATTCGCAAGACACTTCCCCTAGAAAAAACCCACGAGCGCACACAAAAACAGGCCGGGTTACCGGCCTGTCAATGTATCCAATCGCTGTAAAACGGTCATGCGCGGCACCGGCGAAACGTGATGCCTGTCGCTGCGCACTGACGTCTATTACGTTGACCGGAGGTCTGGATCAGACTTCCTGTTCCTGCTTGGCCAGGAAGGTCTTGTGCGCCTCGGTCAGGATCTGCTTGGCTTCGGCAGCGTTGCCCCAGCCTTCGATCTTGACCCACTTGCCCTTTTCCAGGTCCTTGTAGTGCTCGAAGAAGTGGCCAATGCGTTCCAGCCAGTGGCTGGACACCTGGTTGATGTCTTCGACGTGGGCATAGCCATTGAAGATCTTGGCGACCGGCACGGCCAGGATCTTCTCATCGCTGCCAGCCTCGTCGCTCATCTTCAGCACGCCGACCGGACGGCAGCGCACCACCGAGCCGGGGACCAGCGGCAGCGGCAGCACCACCAGCACGTCGGCCGGGTCGCCGTCGCCGCACAGGGTCTGCGGCACGAAGCCGTAGTTGCAGGGGTAGCGCATCGGGGTGGAGAGGATGCGGTCGACGAAGATCGCGCCGCTTTCCTTGTCCATTTCGTACTTCACCGGCTCCGAATCCTTCGGGATCTCGACGATGACGTTGATTTCTTCCGGCGGGTTCTTGCCCGGCGAGACCAGTTTCAGGCCCATTGCGCTGACTCCGAATCGTAGTGTTTGGGGAAAACGCTCATTCTACGCGTCAGCTTATTGCGCCGCATCAAGCCTGATGAACGGCTATGACGGGTTGCGGGATCTCTTTTTTGATTTGCAATAAAAACAGGTGCTTAGGTGTTTTCGGAGTGTTGCGACTCCCCCCTCTCCCCAACCCCTCTCCCGCAAGGGGAGAGGGGCTCAGGTTCTGACAAATGGC
>DAMCTY010000007.1:1835-131626 GCA_032112995.1 Stenotrophomonas sp.
GGCGCCCCCCGCAATTGCAGCGTCAAAGCCCCTCTCCCCTTGCGGGAGAGGGGTTCAGGTTCTGACAAATGGCGGCGCCCCCCGCAATTGCAGCGTCAAAGCCCCTCTCCCCTTGCGGGAGAGGGGTTGGGGAGAGGGGGAGGCGCAGCCAGTTTGAATTACAGCAACGGCACCAGCAGCAAGGCCACGATATTGATGATCTTGATCAGCGGGTTGATCGCGGGCCCGGCGGTGTCCTTGTAGGGATCGCCGACCGTATCGCCGGTTACCGCCGCCTTGTGCGCCTCGCTGCCCTTGCCGCCGAAGTGACCGTCCTCGATGTACTTCTTGGCGTTGTCCCAGGCGCCGCCGCCGGTGGTCATCGAGATCGCCACGAACAGGCCGGTGACGATGGTGCCGATCAACAGCCCGCCCAGCGCCTTGGGGCCGAGCAACAGGCCCACCACCACCGGCACCACCACCGGCAGCAGGGAAGGCAGGATCATTTCCTTGATTGCCGAGCGGGTCAGCATGTCCACCGCATTGTGGTACTGCGGCTTGGCAGTGCCCTGCATGATGCCGGGGATGTCGCGGAACTGGCGCCGCACTTCTTCCACCACCGCGCCCGCCGCGCGACCGACGGCTTCCATCGCCATCGCACCGAACAGATAGGGGATCAGTCCGCCGATCAGCAGGCCGATGATCACCGTGTGGTCGGACAGGTCGAAGGCGAAGGTTTCACCTGGATGCGCGATCTGCAGGTTGTGGGTGTAATCGGCGAACAACACCAGCGCCGCCAATGCCGCCGAACCGATCGCATAGCCCTTGGTCACGGCTTTGGTGGTGTTGCCTACCGCATCCAGCGGATCGGTGATGTCGCGGATGTCCGACGGAAGTTCTGCCATCTCGGCAATGCCGCCGGCGTTATCGGTGATCGGCCCATAGGCGTCGAGGGCGACGATCATGCCGGCCATCGACAGCATCGCCGTGGCGGCAATCGCAATGCCGTACAGGCCGCCGAAGTGGAACGCCGCCCAGATCGCCACGCATACCGCGATGACCGGCAGCGCGGTGGATTTCATCGACACGCCGAGGCCGGCGATGATGTTGGTGCCATGGCCGGTCGTCGAGGCCTGCGCCACGTGCTGTACCGGCTTGTACTGGGTGCCGGTGTAGTACTCGGTGATCCAGACGATCAGGCCGGTCAGCACCAGGCCGATCAGCGCGCACAGGTAGAGATTGGTGGCGCCATGGTGCGAGTCGGCCATCAGCTGCGTGGTCACCGGCCAGAACGCGATGGCGGCCAGCACGCCGGACACGATCACGCCTTTGTACAGCGCGCCCATGATCGAGCCGCCGGCTTTCACCTTGACGAAGAACGCACCGATGATCGAGGCGATGATGGAGACGCCGCCCAGCACCAGCGGGTAGAGCACCGCATTGCGGCCAACCTCGTCCATCATCATGCCGCCCAGCAGCATGGTGGCGATCACCGTCACCGCGTAGGTCTCGAACAGGTCGGCAGCCATGCCGGCGCAGTCGCCAACGTTGTCACCGACGTTGTCGGCAATCACCGCCGGATTGCGCGGGTCGTCCTCGGGAATACCGGCCTCGACCTTGCCCACCAGGTCCGCACCAACGTCCGCGCCCTTGGTGAAGATGCCGCCGCCCAGCCGCGCGAAGATCGAGATCAGCGAGCTGCCGAAGGCCAGCCCGACCAGCGCATGCAGGTTGTTGGCCTGGCTCAGGCCCATGCGTTGCAGCACCAGGTAGTAGCCGGCCACGCCGAGCAGGCCCAGCCCCACCACCAGCATGCCGGTGATCGCACCGCCGCGGAAAGCGACATCCATCGCCGCGCTCATGCCGTTGCGGGCGGCCTCGGCGGTGCGCACGTTGGCGCGTACCGAGACGTTCATGCCGATGTAACCGGCAGCGCCGGACAGCACGGCGCCGATCGCAAAACCAATTGCCGTATACCAGCTGAGGAAAATACCCACCAATACGAACAGCACCACGCCGACTACGGCGATGGTCAGGTATTGGCGGTTGAGATAGGCGCGGGCGCCTTCCTGGATGGCGGCGGCGATTTCCTGCATGCGGGCATTGCCGGCAGGTTGCCGCAGGATCCACTGGGCCGAAATGATGCCGTAGAGGATGGCAACTACCGCACAGACCAAAGCGAGCACAAGACCGTACTGTTCGAGCATGACCCCTCCCAACGTTGGTGGATGCCAACCAGCGAATGGCTGAAGCGGGGGACACGCCGGGCAGATCGAAGCACTGGAACAGACCCGGGGCCGCTGGGCGGCTGTGGTACGTGTCGCTGTGTTCAAACACTCCTGGAGCGGCCCGAGTATGACTGCCAGCTGTCTCCTCCGCCAGCCGTCCTCGCGTTTGCCTGCGGGTTCAGCACGCCGGTGGCAACGTGCTGCGTCTGTCACCAGGAGTTGCCCGATGAAATCTGCCGCGCCATTGATGCTGTTGGCCCTGTTGCCATTGGGTGCGTTGGCCGCAACGCCCAAGGCCGAGATCGAGCGCCCGGCGGCTGCGGCGCAGGCCATTGGTGCGGTGCATACCGTGCGCCAGATCCCCGAGGCCTGTACCCGCATCGAAGGCCGTTTCACCGGTACGGCGGCGCAGCCTTATGACATGCAGCTGGTGCGGACCAATCCGCAGTGCCAGCCGCGTGCGGTGTTCCTGGATGCGAGCAAGGCCAATCCCAGTGAAGCGGCTGGCTGGAAGCTCAACGAAGTAGTGCATGTGCCCTCGGCGGCCTGCAGTTCGCAGCAGGCGCTGATCGAGGTATGGCGCAAGCCGGCAGGCCAGCAGGTGGCGTTGGATGGTCAAGGCCAGAACCGGGTGTACCTGGAAGATGCCAAGCAGCAGGCCGCAGCCGGTCGGCTGGCGGCGCTGCCGGCGTATTCGGTAAAGCTGGCAATGCAGGGCGCAGCCTGCCGTTGAAGCCGCTGCCGGGCAGGGTTCGGCATTACGCGTGGATCGCAGCAAGCCCCTCTCCCGCATGCGGGAGAGGGGTTGGGGTGAGGGCGCTTTTGCTGGTAACGCCCTTACCGAGCATGGCTCGGCACTACGTTGTTGCGCCCTCCCTTTCGCGTAGCGAAGGGGAGGGTTGGGAGGGGTGCTTTCCGCGGGTAAAGCCCTGCCGAGCATGGCTCGGCACTACGTTGTTGCGCCCTCCCTTTCGCGCAGCGAAGGGGAGGGTTGGGAGGGGTGCTTTCTGCGGGTAAAACCCCTGCCGAGCATGGCTCGGCACTACGTTGTTGCGCCCTCCCTTTCGCGCAACGAAGGGGAGGGTTGGGAGGGGTGCTTTCTGCGGGTAAAACCCCTGCCGAGCATGGCTCGGCACTACGTTGCGCCCTCCCTTTCGCGTAGCGAAGGGGAGGGTTGGGAGGGGTGCTTTCTGCGGGTAACGCCCCTGCCGAGCATGGCTCGGCACTACCCTTGCTTCAGTGCTGAGCGACCGTCATCAGCAGCGGCGAGTCGAAGATCGCGGCGGGTGAAATCACCGGTTCCGCCAACGGGATGCGGTTGCCATAGCGTTCGCGCAACTTGCTGCGGACCGCCGGCGTCTGCAGGTTGAAGCTGTCCAATCGCGCCAGCGGTGCCAGTTCAATGCCGGCGGCGTCGCGGTACAGCTTCCACACCAGTTCCGAACAATAGATGCGCTGGTCCGACCATTCAAAAGTCAGGTCGTAGGGACGGCCGATATACGGCGCTGCGGCTGCATGCAGGCGCTGCTTGTCCGCCGGGCCGAGTGGGGTGGTGGTGCGCTTGATCACATACCGCCCCTCCAAGCCGCGTTGCAGCCAGGCCTGCAAGGGCGTGTAACGCACCGGTTGCACGGCTTCCAGGACATAAGGGTGGCCATTGCGCAGGAGCACCATCCCCATGTGGCTGTAGCGCGAACCGGTGGCCGCCTGCACCGCTGCGCTTTGGCTGGAGGTGGAGGTGTGGAAGACGATGTCGCCATCTTCGGGGGTGTAGGCATTGGCCAACGGTGCCAATGCCAATAACAGCAGCCAGGCGATGCAGCGCATCGCCTTCGGGGCCGCATGCAAGGCCCCCGCTGCCGTCCTGCCACGATAGCGCAGGCCTGATCGCATCAGCCTTCCCAGGCCGCCAGCTTCTTCGCCACCGCCACGTTCTTCAGGGTGACGTACTTCGGCAGGCCGTCACGGCCGTAGGGCAGCGGCGCTTCGCCACGGATCAGCGGCTGCAGGTAGCGGCGCGCCTTTTCGGTAATGCCAAAACCATCCTTGCGGATGAAGCCGGCCGGCATCTTCTTCTCGTGGTTGGCCACCTTGGATAGTGGCGCGGCTTCGATCTTCCAGCGGTACGGCAGGTCGGAGCTGCGCACGATCACCGGCATCACCGAGTTCTGTCCCTTCAGTGCGAACTGCACTGCCGCCTTGCCCACCGCCTGCGCCTGTTCCCAGTCGGTCTTTGACGCAATGTGGCGGGCCGAGCGCTGCAGGTAGTCGGGCAGGGTCCAATGCACCTTGTAGCCGAGTTCGGCCTTGACCCTGCCGGCCAGGTAGGAGGCAACGCCGCCGAGCTGGGTGTGGCCGAAGGAATCCTTGGCACCACCGGCATCGGCGACGAACTGGCCATCGGCGGTATGGATGCCTTCGCTGGCGACCACCACGCAGAAGCCCACCTTCGCCACCACCTGCTTCACCTTGGCCAGGAAGGCGGCTTCGTCATAGGCGCGCTCGGGCAGCAGGATGATCTGCGGTGCGTCGTCGGGGTTCTCGCCAGCCAGTCCTGCAGCGGCGGCGAGCCAACCGGCGTGGCGGCCCATCGCTTCGTAGATGAAGACGCGGGTCGAGGTTTCGGCCATCGCTGCCACGTCCAGTGCCGCCTCGCGCACCGAGACCGCGGTGTACTTGGCCGCCGAGCCGAAGCCGGGGCAGGTATCGGTGACCGCCAGGTCGTTGTCGATGGTCTTGGGCACGCCTACGCAGGTCAGGGGGTAGCCGAACTCCTTGGCCAGCTGTGAGACCTTCAGGGCGGTGTCGGCCGAGTCATTGCCGCCGTTGTAGAGGAACCAGCGCACGTCATGCGCCTTGAAAACCTCCAGCAGGCGCTCGTACTTGGCGCGGTCGGCCTCCACCGACTTGAGCTTGTAGCGGCAGGAGCCGAACGCGCCGCCGGGCGTGTGGGCCAGCGCGGCGATGTTGGCGGCCGACTCCTTCGAGGTGTCGATCAGCTCCTCGCGCAGCGCCCCGAGGATGCCGTTGCGTGCAGCCAACACCTTGATTTTCTTTGATCTTGCTTCGCTGATGACGGCCGAGGCGGTGGCATTGATGACGGCGGTGACGCCGCCGGACTGCGCATACAGCAAGGTGCCTTTGGACATGGGCAATACTCTCCAGAGCGGGGGACATTCCGGGACATTGGCCGGATGCGGTAAGCTGCACATATTGCGGTGCAGCGTGAATCGGCCCATGAGTCTAACGCCGCTGTCCGTCCCGTTACCTCAAACATATGGGAGTCAGGAATGCGATTGGTTCTGTTGGGACCGCCCGGTTCGGGCAAGGGCACGCAGGCGACCCGCCTGAAGGAAGAGCTGCGGATTCCGCACATCTCCACCGGCGACCTGCTGCGCGCCGAAGTGGCTGCCGGCACCGAGCTGGGCAAGCAGGCCAAGGCGGTGATGGATGCCGGCAACCTGGTGTCCGACGACATCCTGCTGGGCATGCTGGAGTCGCGCCTGTCCCAGGCCGATACCGCCAAGGGCTTCATCCTGGACGGTTACCCGCGCAACGTGGCCCAGGCCAATGCACTGGGTGAACTGCTGGCCAAGCTGAACCAGCCGCTGGATGCTATCGTGCAGCTGGACGTGCCGACCGAACTGCTGGTCGAGCGCATCGCCGGCCGCGCCAAGGAGCAGGGCCGCGCCGATGACAATCCGGAATCGGTGCGCCAGCGCCTGCAGGTCTACAACGATTCCACCGCGCCGGTGATCGACTTCTACGCTGCCAAGGGCACCCTGGCCCGCGTGGACGGTGTTGGCGCGCTGGACGAAGTGCTGGCCCGCATCCTGGCCGCGATCAAGCGCTGATGATCCAAGGGCTGTGACGGTTTGCCGCCGCAGCCCTGATGCGCCGCCGCGCTGGTGGTGGTGCATACGGAAACGCCCGGATCCATGAGCTGGATCCGGGCGTTTCGCATGTAAAAGCCAGCAAAGGGCGTGCTCACGGCCCCATCAGCATGAGCTCCCTGGGGATGGCCTCTTGGGGAGTAGGACCTGAGGGATACTGAGGCTGGCGTCACGCATTTTCGTTGTGAAATGTTCGTGACGGTATCGGGGAATCCCCTACATCGATTGGGGGTACACCTACACGATTTCGGGCGTACCCCTTACCCGCGCGCATCGGCGACAATCAACGCATGAGCAAGATCCACATTCTCGGCATTGCCGGAACTTTCATGGGCGGTGTGGCCGCCTTGGCCCGCGAGCTCGGTCATCAGGTTGAAGGCAGCGACCAGGCGGTCTATCCGCCGATGTCCACGCAGTTGGAGACCTTGGGTATCAGCCTCTCGCAGGGGTATCTGCCGTCCAATATCAGTGTTGATTGCGACGAAGTGGTGGTCGGCAACGCGCTGTCGCGCGGCAATCCGGCGGTGGAGGCGGTGCTGGATGCGGGGCGTCGCTATACCTCCGGGGCGCAATGGTTGTCCGAGCAGGTGTTGCCGGGCCGCGACACGCTGGCCGTGGCTGGCACCCATGGCAAGACCACCACCACCACCATCCTGGCCTACCTGCTGCAGGCCGCGGGCCGCGAGCCGGGGTTCCTGATCGGTGGCGTGGCCGAGGATTTCGGGGTATCGGCCCGGCTGGGGCGAGCGATTGCTGTGGTTGCGGGTAAGGCCTTACCCCCATCCGCCCCTGCGGGGCACCTTCCCCCGGCGGGGGAAGGGGAGGACGTGTCGATCCTTTCGGATCGACCACTTTTTGTGGTGGAAGCTGACGAATACGACACGGCGTTCTTCGACAAGCGCAGCAAGTTCGTCCATTACCGCCCGCTGGTGGCCATCCTCAACAACCTGGAATTCGACCACGCCGATATCTTCCCGGACGTGGCCGCGATCCAGCGCCAGTTCCACCATCTGGTACGCACCGTTCCCGGCCGTGGCCGCCTGATCGTCAACGGCGAGGACGAGCATCTGGCCGAAGTGTTGGCGATGGGCTGCTGGACGCCGGTGGAGCGCTTTGGCTTTGATGCGTCGCTGGAATGGAGCGCGCGTCTGATCCAGCAGGACGGCAGTGCATTCGCGGTGTTGCACCGGGGCAGGGAAGTGGCCACGGTGGAATGGTCGCTGCTGGGCCGGCACAACGTGCTCAATGGCCTGGCTGCGTTGGCCGCCGCGCATGCGGTGGGCGTGGACCCGGCGCAGGTGGCGCCGGCGCTGGCCGGCTTCCACAGCGTCAAGCGGCGCATGGAAGTCATCGGTCAGGCGCAGGGCATTACCATCTACGATGACTTTGCCCATCACCCCACCGCCATCCACACCACGCTGGAGGGTCTGCGTGCCAAGGTGGGTGATGCGCGCATCGTGGTGGCGATGGAGCCACGCAGCAATTCGATGCGGCTGGGTGCGCATTCCGATGCGCTGGCGCCCTCATTGGATATCGCCGATGCGGTGGTGTTCCTGGCCCGGCCGGAGCTGCCCTGGGATGCTGCCAAGGTGATCGATGCCGTGCGCGGTGATGCGCAGGCCGTGGCCGATACCGATGCCTTGCTGGCCAGGCTGGGTGAAGTCGCGCGCGCTGGGGACCACGTGGTGTTCATGTCCAACGGTGGCTTTGATGGCGCACCGCGGCGCTTTCTTGCGCAGTTGAGCTGAGCGGGTCCGTTTCGGTTCGGTAGTGCCGAGCCATGCTCGGCAGGGGCCTTACCAGCAAAACCAAAAGCACCCCTCCCCAACTCTCCCCTTGGCCTGCGGCCAATGGGGGGGGGAGCGTTGTAGTGCCGAGCCATGCTCGGCAGGGGCTTTCCCGGGCAAGCCAAAAGCACCCCTCCCCAACCCCCCGGCCAAAGGGAGGGGGCGTTGTAGTGCCGAGCCATGCTTGGCAGGGGGCTTTCCCAGCCAAGCCAAAAGCATCCGTCCCCAACCCTCGCCTTGGCCTACGGCCAAAGGGAGGGGGCGTTGTAGTGCCGAGCCATGCTCGGCAAGGGGCCTTACCAGCAAAACCAAAAGCACCCCTCCCCAGCCCTCCCCTTGGCCTGCGGCCAAAGGGAGGGGGCGTTCTGGCTAACGGGTCTTCGCCGCGCTGTATCCCATCGACGCTGATATATGCGCGGCGGCGCTCAGCAGGGCCTGTACGTGGGCCGGGTCCGGGGTGCTGGGCAGGTAGTGGATCGATCCCACGATCGCCAGGGTGCCGAACAACTCGCCATTGCCCTGCAGCAGTGGCGCGGCCAGGGCGTTGATGCCGATGTACAGCTCTTCCGGTGCATCGGCCCAGCCACGCTTGCGTACCAGTTCGATCTCCGCCGCCAGCCGGTCCGGGTCGACGATGGTGCGCGGGGTGCAGGCCGGCAGGGTTTGCGACAGGTAGGCGCGGCGCAGCTTTTCAGGTCCGTAGGCGAGCGCGATCTTGCCCTGCGCCACGCTGTTGTGATGGAAACGGGTGCCCGGGCGCAGGCTGATTTCCACCGGTGCGGTGCCGCGCAGCAGGTCCAGTACCACGACTTCGTTGTCGGAGAAGGTGGAGATCACCACCGTCTGCCCGACCTCGTCGCGCAGTTGCTCCAGCACCGGCTTGGCCAGCCCCATCACGTCGAAACGGCTGCTGCAGGCGCGGCCCAGCAGGAACATCTGCCAGCCCACACGGTACTGGTTGTTGTCCGGGTCCTGGTCGACATAGCCGTGTTCGCGCAGCACGCTGAGGTGGCGATGCACGCGTGCCTTGGGCATGCCCAGCAGCTGCGCCAGGCGGGTGACGCCCAGCCCGGTGGGGGCGGCGGCCAGGGCCTCGATGACCTTCAACGAGACGATGGCGGTGGGCAGGCCCTGCTCGGCGCTTTCTTCCTGTGCTTCGATCGCGCCGCTGGCGGCGCGCACTTCCTGGTTGTCACTGACGACGTTGCGGGGCATCGGTTACCTGTCGGCGTTTCCATGGTCGGAGCGCGACCGGAACAGGTCACGCTTTTGCCGATTATGGCAGGTCGATGTATCGCTCTGCGAAAACCTTGTACCGCTGGGTCTTCTGCGCGGCGGCGTCCTCCGGGTGCACATAGCGGATCGAGCTGTGCCCCTTGAGCTGGCGTGGCAGCAGGAAACAGCGGATGAAGCGGGTTTCCTCGGCCTCGGTGGTGGGTGCCAGCACCGGTGCGTGGCCGAGCTCGAACCAGGCGCTGCCAGGCGGATGTTGATGGCTGTTGCCCAGTGTTTCGATGCTGATCAGGCCGTAATCGCAGATGCGGATGCCCGGGCCCTGATGCACGTGGGTCAAGGCAACGCCGCCCTTGGGAAAGTCGACCCGGTCGCAGCGCATCAGCCATTCAAAGCGGCGGTCCAGGTTGATCGGCGCTTCCAGCTTCAGTTCGCTGTGGGTGGCCGGTGCCGAGGGCAGGGCAGCGGCCGGGCGGGCGCTGTCGGTCAGGTCCCAGCGCCACAGCACGGTGTCCTGGTCGCCATTGAGCAGGGTCAGCGCCTGCTGGGACACCCGCGCCTGGGCGGGATCCAGGGCCTGGCTGTCCTGCGGCGATTCAACGCTCAGGCCGCCGCTGCGCACATAGAGCGCGCGCGGGCCGCTGGGCAGGTAGACCGGCGGACAGCCGGCGGGCAGGTGGTCTTCATGGAGGCGGAGGATCAGCTCGGACATCGGAATCTCGCGGTTGATACGACGCGTGTATCGTATATCGATACGAAATCGATTGTCATGTTCCATTTTTGGAAAAAGTCAGATATTTTGTGCCATCGGTATCGTTCACCGATACTTTCGTTTCAGCCAAGATTCCGGAGGGGAAGACCATGGCGCAGCGCGATTCAACGATCCAAGAGGTAACCGCCGTCAGTGGCGGACGCTGGTGGCAGGGCGCCAGCAAACAGCAGTGGGGCACGTTCCGTTCGGCCTACCTGGGCTGGATGCTGGACGTGATGGACCTGATGCTGTTCGCGATGGTGCTCAAGCACGTCAGTGCCGACCTGGGCTTCGACAAGTCGCAGGCGGGCATGGTGATGTCGGCCACGCTGCTGGCCACGGCCTTCGGTGGTCTGGTGTTTGGTTATCTGGCCGACCGCATGGGCCGCGCCAAGTCGATGATGCTCAGCATCATCTGCTACTCCATCGGTACCGCCCTGTGTGGCCTGTCCGATTCGCTGGGCCAGCTGATGCTGTTCCGCATCATCGTCGGCCTGGGTGTGGGTGGTGAATGGTCGGCCGGCTCGGCCCTGGTCAGTGAGAGCTGGCCGGCGCAGCACCGCGGCAAGATCCTGGCCTGGATCCAGAGCGCGTTTGCATCCGGGTATGCCGCCGCCGCGATCGTGGCAGCGCTGGTGGTGCCGACCCTGGGGTGGCGCTGGGTGTTCGTGGTTGGCCTGCTGCCGGCGCTGCTGGCCTTCTACGTGCGCCGCCACGTCAAGGAGCCGGAGATCTGGGTCAACCAGACCGAACGCCTGAGCTTCACCCAGACCATGGGCAAGCTGTTCGGCTCGCATGCACGCAGCACCTTGGTCGGCCTGGCCTTTGTCACCGCCGCGATGTGCGGCTATTGGGGCCTGTTCACCTGGATCCCGACCTACCTGGCAACCCCGGTCGCCGACGGCGGCCCGGGCCTGGACATGGTCAAGTCCACCATCTGGATCGTGATCATGCAGGTGGGTGCGGCGCTGGGCTTCATCACCTTCGGCTACATCGCCGATGCGATCGGCCGGAAGAAGGCCTTCATGCTGTTCTTCGTTGCCTCGGCCCTGACCGTGCCGGTGTTCGTGATGATCAAGTCGCCGATGGCGCTGATGGCCTTCGGCATCGTCGTGGCCTATTTCGGCACCGGCTTCTACAGCGGCTTTGCGCCGACCTTCGCCGAGATGTTCCCGACCACGGTGCGCGCCACCGCGCAGGGCTTCGTCTACAACGGCGGCCGTGCCATCGCCGCCATCGCGCCGGCCTTGATCGGCTTCCTCGCCAACCGCTATGGCGTGGCCAGCGGACTGATGGCCACCGCCGGCTTCTTCGCGCTGGCCGCAGTGATCGTGCTGCTGTTCCTGCCCGAAACCAAGGGCGCCGAGCTGACCTGATTGCAACAACGGAGTAGAGAAATGCCGATCATCCAAGTGACCCTGGTGCAGGGCCGCGACGAGCACAAGGTGCAGCGCTTCATCCGCGAACTGGCGCGGGTGGCGCATGCCGAACTGGATGCGCCGATGAGCGCGATCCGGGTAATGGTCAACGAAGTGCCGCCGCAGCGGTTCGCGGTAGGTGATGTGCTCAAGAGCGATCCGTTGGACGGAGGCAAGCCATGAGCGCGTCGGTGCTGGACAGCGCGGCGATCGCCCGGCATGGCGCCGAACTGCATGCCGCGCTGCGCAGCGGCGTTGCCGTCGAGCCGCTGAGCGAACGCATCCCCGGCCTGGGTCTTACCGATGCCTATGCGATCTCCAACGTCCTGCTGGCACGGCGCCTGGCCGATGGCGAGCGCGTGGTCGGCAAGAAGATCGGTGCCACCTCGGTGGCGGTGCAGCGCATGTTGAAGGTGGACCAGCCGGACTTCGGCTTCCTCACCGACCGCATGCAGGTCGCCAACGGCGGCGTGCTGGCCACCGCCGGCATGATCGCGCCGCGTGCCGAGGGCGAGATTGCCTTCCACCTCAAGCGCGACCTGGTCGGCCCGGGCATCACCCACCACGACGTGCTGGCGGCAACCGAGGCACTGTCGGTGTGCTTCGAGATCGTCGACTCGCGCATCCGTGACTGGCGCATCGGCATCACCGACACGGTGGCCGACAACGCCTCGGCAGCGGCCTATGTGCTGGGCGAACTGCGGGTGCCGCCGAAGAACCTGGACCTGGGCACGCTGGGCATGGTGGTCGAGAAGAACGGCGAGCTGGTCGCAACCGGTGCCGGTGCCGCCGCGCTCGGCTCGCCGGTCAACTGCGTGGCCTGGCTGGCCAACACGCTGGGCCGGCTGGGTACGCCGCTCAAGGCCGGTGAAGTGATCCTCTCCGGTGCCCTAGTGCCGCTGATCCCGGTGGCTGCCGGTGACCACATGCGCGTGCGCGTCGGCGCGCTGGGCAGTGCCGATATCCAGTTTGCATGACGCCTGCTTCCTCCCCCCCATTGAATGACAGGAGTTCTGCATGACCCTGAAAGCGGCCATCGTCGGTCCCGGCAATATCGGCACCGACCTGATGATCAAGATCCTGCGCCACGGCAAGCATGTCGAAATGGCGGCGCTGGTTGGCATTGACCCGGCCTCGGACGGCCTGGCGCGCGCGGCGCGCATGGGCGTGCCCACCGTTGCCACCGGCGTGGCGGGGCTGATTGCGTCGGAGTTGTTCGCCGACATCGACATCGTGTTCGACGCCACTTCGGCATCGGCTCATATCGCCAACGATGCCCTGCTGCGCAAGGCCAAGCCCGGCATCCGCGTGGTCGACCTGACCCCGGCGGCGATTGGCCCGTACTGCGTGCCCACCGTCAACCTTGAGGACAACCTGGACGCGGCCAACGTCAACATGGTCACCTGCGGCGGCCAGGCCACCATCCCGATGGTGGCGGCGGTGGCCTCGGTGGCCAAGGTCAAGTACGCCGAGATCGTCGCCAGCATCTCCAGCAAGAGTGCCGGCCCGGGCACCCGCGCCAATATCGACGAGTTCACCGAGACCACCTCGCGTGCGATCGAAACCGTGGGCGGTGCTGCCGTCGGCAAGGCCATCATCGTGCTCAACCCGGCCGAGCCGCCGTTGCTGATGCGCGACACCGTCTACGTGCTCAGCGAACTGGCTGACACCGCCGCCGTCGAGGCCGCGGTCAATGCCATGGTCGCGCGCGTGGCCGCCTATGTGCCCGGCTACCGGCTCAAGCAGCAGGTGCAGTTCGAGGTGCTGGACGAAGCCGTCAACGTGCCGGGCGTGGGCCCGACCACCGGTTTGAAGACCTCGGTCTTCCTGGAAGTGGAAGGTGCCGCGCACTACCTGCCGGCCTATGCCGGCAACCTCGACATCATGACCTCGGCCGCGCTGGCCACCGCCGAGCGCATCGCCGCCGCGGTGCTGGCCAAGCGTGACGCCGCGTGAGGAACAAGCATGACTGACAACAAGCTCTATATCTCCGACGTCACCCTGCGCGATGGCTCGCATGCCGTGCGCCATCGTTACAGCGTCGACCAGGTGCGCAGCATCGCCGCCGCCCTGGACAAGGCCCGCGTCGACTCCATCGAAGTGGCCCATGGCGATGGCCTGCAGGGGTCTTCGTTCAACTACGGCTTCGGCGCGCACAGCGACGTGGAGTGGATCGAAGCGGCCGCCAGCGTGGTGTCGCACGCGAAGATCGCCACCTTGCTGCTGCCGGGTATCGGCACCGTGCACGATCTGAAGAACGCCCATGCCGCCGGTGCCCGCATAGTGCGCGTGGCCACCCATTGCACCGAGGCCGATATCTCGCGCCAGCACCTGGAGGCCGCCAATGCCCTGGGCATGGATGCGGTGGGTTTCCTGATGATGAGCCACATGACCACGCCGGCCGCGCTGGCGGTGGAAGCGCAGAAGATGGAAAGCTACGGCGCCTCCTGCGTCTACGTGGTGGATTCCGGTGGCGCGCTGAACATGAATGATGTGCGCGAGCGGGTCAGTGCGCTGCGTGAGGCGCTGCAGCCGGCGACCCAGATCGGCATCCACGCGCACCACAACCTGTCACTGGGCGTGGCCAACTCCATTGCCGCGGTGGAAGCCGGTGCCATCCGCATCGACGCCAGCCTGGCCGGGATGGGCGCCGGTGCCGGCAACGCGCCGCTGGAAGTGTTCATTGCCGCCGCCGAGCGCATCGGCTGGAACCATGGCTGCGACCTGTACACCTTGATGGATGCGGCCGACGACATCGTGCGCCCGCTGCAGGACCGGCCGGTGCGGGTGGACCGCGAGACCCTGGCACTGGGTTATGCCGGCGTCTACTCCAGCTTCCTGCGCCACGCCGAGGCGGCATCGCGCCGGTTCGGCATCAATACCGTCGACATTCTGGTAGAGCTGGGCAAGCGCCGCATGGTCGGTGGCCAGGAAGACATGATCGTCGACGTTGCCCTGGACATGCTGCGTGCGCGCGGCGAACACCCGCAGGAGAAACTGGCATGAGCCTGGACCGTTCCCTCATCGAGGCCTGCGCGCTGCAGCTGCTTGCCGCCGAGCAGGAAGTCCGCGAGGTGGTCAAGATCACCGATGCGCACCCGCAGATCGGCGTAGCCGATGCCTATGACATCCAGGAGTGCCTGCGTGGCATGAAGCAGGCCGCTGGCGTGCGCATCGTCGGCATGAAGATGGGCCTGACCTCCAAGCCGAAGATGCAGCAGATGGGCGTGGACACGCCGATCTACGGTTTTCTGGGTGACGACAACGCGGTGGACGATGGGGCCGTGGTCGATACCGCGCGCCTTATCCATCCCAAGGTGGAAGCCGAGATCGCCTTCGTGATGCGCGATGCCTTGGCCGGTCCCGGCTGCGACATCGCCAAGGTGCTGGCCGCCACCGACTACGTGGTGCCGGCGATCGAGCTGATCGATTCGCGCTACGAGAACTTCCGCTTCGACCTGCCCAGCGTGATTGCCGACAACACCTCCGCATCGCGCTATGTCCTCGGTTCGCGTCCCACTGCGGTGCAGGGGCTCGATCTGGAGACCCTGGGGGTGGTGATGGAGAAGAACGGCCAGGTGGTGGAAGTCGGCGCAGGCGCTGCGGTCCTCGGCAATCCTGCCGAAGCGGTGGCGATGCTGGTCAACATGCTGGGCGAACGCGGCCAGGCGTTGCCGGCCGGCAGCGTGGTGCTGTCCGGTGCGATCACCGCGGCGGTGGCGGTGGCTGCGGGAGACAACGTGCTGGTGCGCGCCGATGGCATCGGTAGCACGTCGATGCGCTTTGTCTGACTTCCACTAGCGGGAGCAACAGCTTGGTCATTCCCGCGCAAGGGGAATGACCAACTGAAAGCGGATGGGGGAATCAGCGCCAGCGATTTCCCACAGTAGAAAACGGCGTCATTTCGACCGGCCTTTCCAGCAAGGGCCGGAACGGTGTTCTGTTGCCCTGGGAGGGGAAAACAATGATCAGCAATAAACAACTGGCGGCGCTTGCCGTCACCACGGCCCTGGCGGCGATGCCGCTGAGCGCACTCGCGCAGGCAATGGATGCCACGGCGATGGAAGCGCGGATGCTGCAACTGGAGCAGGAAATGCAGCAGATGCGCGCCGAGCTGCAGCAATACCAGCAACGCGAATCCGCCAGCGCGGCCGCATCGCCTGCACCCAGCGCCAGCGCGCTGGATGCAACCCGCGTGGTCCCCGCAGCAGCACCGGCGGCGCCAGTGGCAACCCTGCCCAACGCCCTGCCGGGCACGAAGTTCTCCTTCGGTGGCTTCATCAAGCTGGACTCGATGTATACCCGCACCAGCGACGGCGAGATTGCCGATGGCTCGGCGGGCCGCCTGTTCTACTTCCCCGGCGCGACCCCGGTCGCCGCTGACGGCAATGGCCGCAGCGCCAGCTATACCGACGTGCACGCGCAGTTCTCGCGTTTCTGGTTTGGCGCCGACACCACCACGGATAATGGCGACAAGCTCAAGGCCTATATCGAGGCCGACATGTATGGCGGCGGCAGCAATGCGTTTGCCGGCAACGAGGTCATCACCAATACCTATGCACTGACCCTGCGCCAGGCCTATGTGAGCTGGAACAACTGGCTGGCCGGCCAGACCTGGTCCAACTTCCAGGACGTGGCGGCATTGCCGGATACGGTGGATTTCACCGGCCCGTCGGAAGGCACCATCTTCTCGCGCCAGGCGCAGCTGCGTTACAGCCGTGGCGCCTGGTCGTTCTCGGCGGAAAACCCGCAGACCACGATCACCCCGTTTGCCGGCAAGGGCGCACGTTTCAACAGCGGCGCGGACACCATGCCCGATCTGACCGCGCGCTGGAGCACGCGTGGCGACTGGGGTCACTTCACCGCCGCCGCGCTGCTGCGCAGCTTCCGCTACGACGGTGATACCGAAACCGGCGCAGCGCTGAGCGTGTCCGGCCGCTTCAACATGGGCGCCAACGATGACCTGCGCTACATGGTCAGTGGCGGCAGTGGCGTGGGCCGCTACCTCGGCTTCGCGCTGGGCAGCGACACCGTGCTGGACGAGCACGGACGCCTGCATGCGATGGATGGCTACGGTGGCTTTGCCGCGTGGCGCCACGCATTCACCCCCAAGCTGCGTGGCAACCTGGTGTATTCGGTGGCGGTGCTGGACAACGACGCCGCACTCACCGGCTACGAGGTCACCGAGAAGGCGCAGTCGGTACGTGCCAACCTGATCTACTCGCCGTTCCCGAAGCTGGACCTGGGTGTGGAACTGAGCCACGCCACCCGCCGCATCGAAAACGGCGAAGAAGGCGACATGAATCGCCTGCACGCGCATGTGAAGTACAACTTCTGAGTGTTGCCGGGCGGCGCGCGCCGCCCGGTTTGATACAGGCGGGCTGGGGTACCATCAACTCCGGTCCGTCTTTTTTCCGTCCCATGCGCAGCTCGCAAACCCTGCCGTTGTTTCCGTTGCACGCCGTGTTGTTGCCGGGTGCAGCGCTGAACCTGCGTGTGTTCGAAGCACGCTATCTGGATATGGTGCGCGAATGCGGGCGCAACGGCAGCAGCTTTGGCGTCTGCCACATTCTGGCGGGTGGGGAGGTCGGCGCGCCGGCCACTCCGGCGGCCTGGGGCGTGGAGGCATTGATCGAGGATTTCGATGTGGGCCCGGATGGCGTGCTGGTGCTGCGCCTGCGCGGTGCCCGCCGCTTCCACGTTGACAGCACGCGCGTACGTGACAACGGCCTGGTGGTTGCCGAGGTCAGCTGGTGCGAACCGGACAGTGATGATGAGCTGCAGCCCGAGCATGGCCTGCTCGGCACCCTGCTTGAACACATCCTGGAACAGGCCGGTGGCGAACATGCCGGGGCTGGACCGGCGCAGCTGGATCAGGCGGCGTGGGTGGGTTGGCGGCTGGCCGAGCTGTTGCCGCTGAGCGAACAGCAACGGCTGTGCCTGCTGCAGGAGAACGACCCGCAGCAACGCCTGGAGCGGCTGTTGCAGTGGATTCCCGATTTCGACGTGCCCGAGCAGGAGCTATAGGCAGGCGCCGTACTTTCCCTTTGTAGTGAACGTACCGAGCCCTACCCGGCAGTTGCAATGCCTGGATGAAAGCGGCTGAGCATGGCTCCGCTGTCCATCACGACTGCGGTTTGTGCCGGATCATCAGGACCGGCAGGCCGGTCTCGGGCTGTACCTGTTGCTGGGTTTCCATGCCATCGAGCGATTGCTTGAGCGTATCCAGCGCCGGGTCCACGCCACGCAGTGGCCGCCACATGCCGAACAGCTTCAGATGCCGCTGGTAGCGCAGGGTCTGCGCGCTGCCCAGCCACACCGGCGCCTGCCCGGGCTCCAAGCGTACTGGCGAAGGCCATAGGCGCAGTGCATACACTTCATCGGCGCGTTTGCCAGGATGCAGCATCAGCAGCGCCTCGACATTGGTATCCAGCGTAGCGGGAAGCACCGGCACGTCATTGGGCGTTGCTTTCACGTCCAGCATCAGCAAGGCCTGCTGCCAACCGGCCTGCGGCTGCATGCGCCAGCCATTGGCCTGCAGCTGTTGCTGCAGATCAGGCAGCGGACCGGCCACCTGCACGTCCAGCGGCCAGCGCTGGTCATCATCAAAATCGTTGCGTCGCGCGGGCAGCTCGCGCCAGCCGTCCTGCCACCAGTGCGCGCTGCTCATCAGCCGCGGGGCCTCGGCGGCGGGTTCGAATTTGGCCAGTTTTGCAGGTACGTTGCGGGGGGCATACCAGAACCCGGCCAGCGCAAAGACGCCATAGAACAGCCAGGCCACCGGCTTGACCCAGAACGAGCGGTTGAAGCGCCGCCGGTAGGCCACGCCCAGCAACAGCAGCCAGAAAATACCGAACAGCATGCCGCCGATCACGTCGCTGACCCAGTGCGCCCCCAGGTAGATGCGGGCAAAGCCGATCAGGGTGACCACGATGCCGGAGACCAGGTAGGGCCACACGCGGGTGCGCCCCGGCAGCTCACGGCCGATCAGCACCGCGAAGAAGCCGAAGGTGATGGTGGCCATGGTCACCGCCACCGAAGGGAAGCCAAAGCCGCTGCTGGCCGACGGCGGGCGCACCACGTCCACGGTGGCCCCCAGCAGCTTGGTCAGGGCCAGGCCGAAGGCCAGTGCCGCCAGCCAGTGGAACACAGCCATCCAGCGCCGCCGCCAGGCCAGGTAGCCCATGCCGGCGGCGATGGCCGGCAGCAGCACCTGCCAGTCCGCCAGCGAGGCCAGCGCGGCCATCGGGTAGTCCGCCAGCGGGTTGCGCAGGGCCAGCATCAAGCGGTGCACGGCCAGGTCCAGTGCCAGTGGCTCGCCGTGGCCGACCACCACCATCAACAGCACGAACCAGCCCCAACCGAGCACCAGCAGCATCAGTGCCAGCATTGCCAGCGGTACCGATTCACGGCGCTTGGGGTCGAACAGATCGGTCAGCGAGCGGCCCAGCAACTGCGGATGTCGTTGGGACCACGCCAGCAACCGTGCCAGCCATACATCCATGCGGGCGGCCGACCAGCGGTAGCTGTACAGCACGATGGCCCAGACCAGGCCCAGCATCGCGCCCAGCAGCGCCACCACCAGGAACAGGCGCCCTGCCACTGCCGCCACGGCGTCATAGGCCTGGCCCAGTGCCCAGCCGGGCAGCAGGAACAGCACCGCCCACGACAGACAGGCCAGGCCGCTGGCCTTGAGATAGTTGCGGAACGGCATGTGGGCGATACCGGCGATGGCCGGTACGAAGGGCCGGATCGCGCCCACATAGCGGGCGACGAGGATGCTCTTGAAGGCATTGCGGCGGAACATCAGTTCACCGCGGTCCAGCAGTTGCGGGTAGCTGCGGAACGGCCACACCAGGCGCAGGCGGTTGCCCCAGCGCCGGCCCACCCAGTAGCTCAGGCCATCACCGGCAAAGGCGCCCACGGTGGCGCAGGCCACCGCGTAGGGGCCGGACAGCTCACCCATGCCGATCAGTACGCCCACCGCGATCATCAGCGGCAGCGCCGGGACGATGGCGCCAAGGATGATGACCGCGTCGCAGAAGGCGATGGCAAAAATAACGGCACCGGCCAACACGGGGTGGGCGGCGATCCACGCAAGCGTGGCGTCGATCCAGGAAGAATTCATCGGCCGATTATAGAGGGAAGGCTTTTCAGACCGGCGTCAGGCGGCAGGGTTCCGAATGGAGAGCACGCGCATTGTTCACGTGCCATGTCGGTGGATGAAGGCGGGCTGCCCGCTAGAATGCATGCATGGTAGAAACATCCTCCAACTCCTCCGTTATTGCCCTCAAAGCCGATAGTTTTGGTCGCATCCTGCTGGTTCAAGGGGCACAGGGCCGTTTTGTCCGCCGCGACCTGGGGGCTACCCCGCTGTGGCTGCGCTTGCCGGCCTGGTGGCTGGCCCGTCGCGAGGCGCGCGCGTTGGCCAAGCTGGATGGCATGGAAGCGACCCCGCGGCTGTTGGGCTGGGATGGCCGCTGGCTGGACCGCAGCTATATGGAAGGGGCGGCCATGTACCAGCGTCCCCCGCGTGCCGACCTGGCTTACTTCCATGCCGCGCGACGCCTGCTGCAGCGCGTGCACCGGCATGGCATCGCCCACAACGATCTGGCCAAGGAAGCCAACTGGCTGGTCCGCGAGGACGGCTCACCGGCCCTGATCGATTTCCAGCTGGCGGTGTGCGGCAACCCACGCTCGCGCTGGATGCGACTGCTGGCGCGTGAGGATCTGCGCCACCTGCTCAAGCACAAGCGCATGTACTGCCCGCAACGGCTCACCCCGGTGGAGCGGCGCGTGCTCAAGCGCCACTCCTGGGTCCGCGAGTTGTGGTTTGCCACTGGCAAGCCGGTCTACCGCTTCGTCACCCGCCGCATCCTGCATTGGGAAGACAACGAAGGGCAGGGCCCCAAACCCTGAGCTGTCAGCGCAGCGCCTGCGCACCGCCGCTGACGGTGTATCAGTGCACCTGCAGCAGTTGCTTGCCGACGAAACGTCGCTGCGCGTCGAAATCATAGGCAAGTACAAGCTGGCCATCGTCGGCACAGGCATGGCAGCTGCGCAACGGGGTGCTGTAGCGCAGGCGCAGGCCACCGTCAGGCAGGGGGTCGCTGCCGACATTGACCGCAGGTGCGAACGGCCCTGATTCCGGATGTTTGGCGGCAAAGGCTCTATAGCTATCGGCCGCGCGGGTGCTGTCATCGAGCACTTCCTCGTCCACGTCGATGGCCTTGCCGTTGGCATCCACCAGCCAGGTGCCCTGGTTGGTATTGGCGCGGAACGGGAACTCCAGGGTGGCTACGCCGACACCGTCCACGTTCTTCCAGTGGCTGACATAGCCGGGCTTGCCCTGGGCCGACAGGGTGCTGGCTGCGGCCAGGGCGGCGGACGATGCGCCGCTGTCGCGCAGGGCCTGCAGCAGGCAGGCATCACCGGCAGCGCTGCTGCGGCAGGCTTCCACCGAGCCGTTCCAGACTGCATCCGGGCCGATGCGGGTGGCTTCCTCGCCCAGGCCGGTGGTCTGGGTGGTGACATCCTTGGCCGGGGCCAGGACCTCGGCTGCGGGTTGCGGCTTCTGGCAGGCGGACAGGGCCAGTACGAGCAGCAGGGGCGTACTGCGGAACAGGGTGTTCATCGGTGGATCCTTGCGTAAGAGCCCCACCAGTATCGGTGGCGTGCATGAACACAAAATGTCGCGTGCGCGGCAAAACGCAGCCCGCGTGTGGCAGCCGTGGGCGGCATAATGGCGGCAGCCACACCCTGCTTCCGGAGAACGCATGAGCAGCTTGCAAGGCAAGACCCTTTTCATTACTGGCGCCTCCCGAGGCATCGGCCTGGCGATCGCCCTGCGCGCGGCGCGCGACGGCGCCAACGTCGCCATCGCCGCCAAGTCGGCGGTGCCCAATCCCAAGCTGCCGGGCACCATCCACACTGCCGCCGAAGCGGTCAATGCTGCCGGTGGCCAGGGCCTGGCTTTGAAGTGCGACATCCGTGAGGAGGAGCAGGTACGGGCGGCGGTGGCGGCCACGGTGGACACCTTTGGTGGCATCGACATCCTGGTCAACAATGCCTCGGCGATCTGGCTGCGCGGTACGCTGGACACGCCGATGAAGCGCTTCGACCTGATGCAGCAGGTCAACGCGCGCGGCAGCTTCCTGTGCGCGCAGGCCTGCCTGCCGCACCTGCTGCAGGCGCCCAATCCGCACATTCTTACCCTGGCACCGCCGCCCAGCCTGGATCCGAAGTGGTGGGGGCCGCATACCGGTTACACCCTGGCCAAGATGGGCATGAGTTTCGTGACCCTGGGCCTGGCTGCCGAGTTCGGGCCGCAAGGCGTGGCGGTCAATGCCTTGTGGCCGCGCACGGTGATCGCCACCGATGCGATCAACATGATTCCAGGCGTGGACGTGGGTGGTTGCCGCAAGCCGGAAATCATGGCCGATGCCGCCCATGCGGTGCTGACGCGGTCGGCGGCCGGTTTCAGCGGGCAGTTCCTGCTGGATGACGAGGTGCTGGCCGAGGCCGGCGTCACCGATCTGTCGGCTTATGCGATGGACCCGAGCCGGCCGCTGATGCCGGATCTGTTCCTTTGATGGTAGGAAGTGCCGAGGCATGCTCGGCATTAAGCCTTTCTGGGAAAGCCCCTGCCGAGCATGGCTCGGCACTACAGGGAAGGCCCGCTGCCGAGCGTGGCTCGGCACTACCGTCCCTGGGCGGGCTCAATGCTCGATATGCTCGGGCAGCTCATGCCCGCAGCGGTTGCAGTAGCGCGCCTTCACCTCGTGGCCTTCATGCCCGCAGACCGTGCAGCCACGGTTGTCGCGGCGGTTCTCGCGCAGCATGTTGCCGGCCAGTTCGGCGGTATAGATGCCGGTCGGTACCGCCAGGATGCTGTAGCCGATCAGGATCAGCGCCGAGGTGATGAAACGGCCCAGCGTGGTGTGCGGGACAATGTCGCCAAAGCCCACCGTGGCCATGGTCACCACCGCCCAGTACATGCTGGCGGGGATGTTGCTGAAGCCGTATTGCGGGCCTTCGACCACGTACATCAGCGCGCCGGCGATGATGGCGATGGTGACCACCATCGACAGGAACAGCAGAATCTTGCGCCGGCTGCGCCATAGCGCGGCCATCAGCACGCCGCTTTCCTCGATGTAGCGGGTCAGCTTGAGGATGCGGAATACCCGCAGCAGGCGCAGCACGCGCACCACCAGCAGGCTCTGCGTACCGGGCACGAAGAAGGAAATATAGGAGGGCAGGATGGCCAGCAGGTCGATGATGCCCCAGATGCTGAAGGCATAGCGCAGCGGCCGCCGCACTACCAGCAGGCGCAGCACGTACTCGGCGGTGAACAGCAGGGTGAAGGCCCACTCGACCACGTAGAACCAGTTGGCCCAGGCAACATGGATGTGCTGCACGCTGTCCACCATCACCACCAGCACGCTGGCGAGGATGGCCCAGACCAACAACAGGTCGAAACGGCGCGACGGCGGAGTATCGGTGCGGTGGATGATGTCGAACCAGCGGCGGCGCCAACCGCTGTCGCTGGCCGGGTTCAATTGGGGGGTGGAGAACAGGCGCATGGGCGCATTGTGCCGTAGGCCCGCGGAATGGGGGACAATGGGACTTTCACACCCAATGACCCTGAACGCCATGACTGCTGTCGCCGAGCCGCTGTTGTCCCTGTCCAATTACTACCTGCCGGTGTATCGCCCGCGCCAGCTGGTGCTGGAGCGCGGCCAGGGCGCGCGCGTCTGGGATACCCGGGGCCGGGAGTTCATCGACCTGGCGGCCGGCATTGCCGTCTGCAGCCTGGGCCACAACAACCCGGACCTGAAGGCGGCGTTGTTCGAGCAGGCCGACAAGCTGTGGCACACCAGCAACATGTTCTACAGCGAGCCGCCGCTGCACCTGGCGCAGGAGCTGGTGGAGGCCTCGCGCTTCGCCAAGCGCGTATTCCTGTGCAACTCCGGCGCCGAGGCCAATGAAGTGGCCATCAAGCTGGTGCGCAAGTGGGCCAGCGCGCAGGGCCGTGGGCCGGAGAAGCGCTTCATTGTCACCTTCCGCGGCAGCTTCCACGGCCGCACGCTGGCCACGGTCACCGCTACCGCCCAGCCGAAGTACCAGGAAGGCTACGAGCCGCTGCCCGGTGGCTTCCGCTATGTCGATTTCAACGATGTCGCCCAGCTCGAAGCAGCGATGGCCGGTGGCGATGTGGCCGCGGTGATGTTCGAGCCGGTGCAGGGCGAGGGCGGAGTGATGCCGGCCAGTGCCGAGTTCATGCGCCGCGCCCGCGAGCTGTGCGACCAGCACGATGCGCTGCTGGTGCTGGACGAGATCCAGGTCGGCATGGGCCGTACCGGCGAGCTGTTCGCGCACTGGAACTGGGGCGTGACCCCGGACATCGTCACCCTGGCCAAGGCGCTGGGCGGCGGCTTCCCGATCGGCGCGATGCTGGCCGGCCCCAAGGTTGCCGACGTGATGGGTGTTGGCACGCACGGCAGCACCTTCGGCGGCAACCCGCTGGCGGCGGCAGTGGCACGTGTGGCGCTGCGCAAGCTGTCGTCCGATGAGATCAAGGCCAATGTCGTGCGCCAGTCGGCCGCACTGAAGGCTGGACTGGAAGCGATCGGCGCCGAGTTCGGCGTGTTCGAGCAGGTGCGCGGCATGGGCTTGATGCTGGGCGCGGTGTTGAAGCCGGATTACGTTGCCGACATCGGCGTGCTGCTGGATCTGGCGGCCGAGAAGCAGGTGCTGATCCTGCAGGCCGGCACCAGTGTGCTGCGCTTCGTGCCGGCGCTGAACATCACCGACGAAGAAGTCGCCGAAGGCCTGAAGCGTGTGCGCGAGGCGATTGCGGCGTATATGGCGTCGCGGAAGTAAGTTGGGTTCTGCGCCGGGCAAAGAGCTCCCCCTCATCTGCCCTGCGGGCACCTTCTCCCGCGCGCGGGAGAAGGGAGTGCCCGTCGTTGCGGGGGCGGGGACTGCACCAGTTAGCCGTAAGCCATGACCCTTCCCTTCTCCCGCCTGCGGGAGAAGGTGCCTGAAGAGCCTGCCCCCGCGAAGGCGGGGGGCGGATGAGGGCAGGGCGTGCAACGCACGCGGCCTTTCACCCCAGGCAGTGATTCCGCTTCAACAAGCGCCGCAGCGACTGCGCATGAAACGCCGTATCGGCATGCAGCCCGGCTTCACGCGCACCCTGCACATTGCGGAACAGATGGTCGACGAACAGGCTTCGCTCTGGTGCGCAGCCGAGCGCTGCGCAGGCTGCCAGATACGCTGCTGGGTCCGGCTTGCGCACGCCCAGCGCTGCGCTGCAGAGCACACGACGGCTGCCGAGCAACTGCTCGATCACCGGCTGCGTCAGCAGGCCGTTATTGGTCAGCACCGCAACCTTCACATCGGAATGAACGCGCTCCAGCACGGCCATGCAATCACTACGCAACCTGGTCGCAGCCAGTCGTGCAGCGTGCCAGTGCGCCGCGATCAGCTCGCTATCCAGGCGTTGGTTCAAGGCCTGCAGCAATTGCTCGCCATCCAGCTCGCCGCGGGCATGGGCGAATTCAAGCCCGTCCGTACGCAATGCCGCATCCACCTGCTCGGGCGCGCAGCCGGCAGCATCGGCAAGCTGGCGCAAGTGGATACGGTGATCGTAGTCGGCCAGCAGGCCGTCGAAATCCAGTAGTAGTGCGTGTGGTCGTTGCATCGATGGCGAGGCAAGGGTGGGGCTGCAGTATCGCTGGCGCGGCGTCTGCGTGCAGCCTGCGACATCGCGTCACAGGTGAAATCTGCGGGCTTTGCCTAGAATCAGGACACCGTAGTTGTCATTGTTTGGAGTTCACCGTGAAGCGTTCCAGCCTGCTGTTATTGGCCCTTGCCGGCCTGTTGCCTGCCGCGCCTGCGCTGGCCCGCACCTGCGCGGTCACCATCGAAAGCAACGACCGCATGCAGTTCTCGCTGCCGCAGATCCGCGTTGCTGCCGATTGCACCCAGGTGGACCTGACCCTCAAGCACACCGGCAGGATGCCGGCCAGCGCGATGGGGCATAACTGGGTGCTGACGCGCACGCCGGATTTCCAGCCAGTGGCCACCGCCGGCATGCGTGCGACGCTGGCCGACAGCTACCTGCCGAAGAATGATGCGCGGGTGATCGCCTTCACCCCGGTGATCGGTGGGGGCCAGACCACGCGGGTGCGTTTTGCCACCAGCAAGCTGACGCGCGGCGGTGATTACACGTTCTTCTGCTCGTTCCCGGGGCATTGGGGGATGATGAAGGGAAAGCTGGTGTTTGGTTGAGCTGATGCGCTGCTCGAATCTTGGGTTCGAGAAGCTTCAGAGCAACAGCTGCCCTCACCCCAACCACCGCTCCGCCCCCCGGCCCGTGCGCCGGCGCAACGGCGTTCGACGGGCAGCGAACCTGTGGTCCGCAAGCTGCCCCTCTCACCCCGCGGGCGGGAGAGGGGCATTGTTTCGATCATTGCCGCTGTGGGCTGATCAACCTGCCGCAACCACCTTGAACGCCTCGCGCGCTGCAACCAGGGTGGCTTCGATCACCGCATCATCGTGCGCGCTGGACAGGAAGCCGGCCTCGTAGGCCGACGGTGCCAGGAACACGCCGCGCTCAAGCATGGCGTGGAAGAACACGTTGAAGGCCTTGATGTCACAGGCGGTGGCCTGGGCATAGGTCTCGACCTTCTCGCTGGTGAAGAACAGGCCGAACATGCCGCCGACGCGGTTGGTGGTGACGGCTACGCCGGCCTCGCGCGCGGCCGCTTCCAGGCCATCGCAGAGCGTGTTGGTTGCCGCGCCCAGGCGCTCGTGGAAGCCGGGTGCCTGGATCAGCTGCAGCATTGCCAGGCCAGCGGCCATCGCCACCGGGTTGCCGCTCAGCGTGCCGGCCTGGTAGATCGGGCCGGCCGGGGCGATCTGCGACATCAGCTCGCGGCGGCCGCCATAGGCGCCCACCGGCATGCCGCCACCGATGACCTTGCCGAAGGTGCTCAGGTCCGGGGTGATGCCGTAATAGGCCTGCGCTCCGCCCAGGGCGACGCGGAAGCCGGTCATGACTTCGTCGAAGATCAGCAGCGCGCCGTGCTGCGTGCACAGGGCGCGCAGGTGCTGCAGATAGCCTTCGCGCGGCGGGATGCAGTTGGCGTTGCCGACCACCGGTTCAATGATCAGGCCGGCGATATCAGCACCCTGCTGCTCGAACAAGGCGGTGGCGGCGTCGAAGTCGTTATAGGGCAGGGTGAGGGTGAGTTCGCTCAACCCGGCCGGCACGCCGGGCGAGGTTGGCACGCCCAGGGTCAGCATGCCGCTGCCAGCCTTGACCAGGAAGGAGTCGCCGTGGCCGTGGTAGCAGCCTTCGAACTTGACGATCTTGTTGCGGCCGGTGGCGCCGCGCGCCAGGCGGATGGCCGACAGTGTGGCCTCGGTGCCGGAGTTGACCATGCGCACCATCTCGCAGGACGGCACCAGCCGGGTGATGGTTTCGGCCATGGTCACCTCGGCCGGGCAGGGCGCACCGAACGACAGGCCGTTGCCGATGGCCTGCTGCACGGCCTCGCGCACGGTGGGGTGGTTGTGGCCGACGATCATCGGGCCCCAGGAGCCGACGTAGTCGATATAGGCGTTGCCATCCACGTCATGCAGGTAGGCACCATCGGCGCGCTGCACGAAGAAGGGTTCGCCGCCGACCGACTTGAACGCACGCACCGGTGAGTTGACGCCGCCGGGCAGCAAGGTCTGCGCGCGGGTGAACAGGGCGTGGGATTGGGCGTGGTTCATTGTGAAACTCCTGGATAAGGCAGTAGTTCAAGGCCCCTCTCCCCTGGGGAGAGGGGTTGGGGAGAGGGTAAGGCGCGCCTCGTATCGCCTGGCTTCGCTCTTACCCTCATCCGCCCCTTCGGGGCACCTTCTCCCGGAGGGAGAAGGAAGATGTCATTTGTGCTGGAAACAGCCTCGATAAGCCTGCAATGCCGCCACCGGATCGGCCTCGCTGAACACGCCACTGATCACTGCAATCAGGTCCGCACCAGCGTCCACCACCGCCCGGCTATTGTCCGGGGTCAACCCGCCAATCGCCACCCGCGGCACCCCAAGTGCGGCGCTTTGTCGCAGCAGCCCCGGACTGGCGCGGCGCGGGGTGATCTTGCTGCGGCTGGGGAAGAACGCCCCGAAAGCCACATAGCTGGCGCTAGCGGCCACCGCGCGCTGGGCCAGCGCCAGTTCGTCATAGCAGGAGGCGCCGATGATGGCCTGCGGGCCGAGCAGGGCGCGGGCCGCGGCGATATCGCCATCGTCCTCACCCAGGTGCACGCCGGCAGCGCCGACCTGCTTGGCCAGGGCGGCATCGTCGTTGATGATCAGTGGCACCCCGGCCTCGGCGCACAAGGCCTGCAGGGCCGTGGCCTGGGCCAATCGGGTGGGCGCATCGACCGCCTTGTTGCGGTATTGCAGCCAGGTGGCGCCAGCCAGCACTGGGCGGACCCGCTCAAGCAGGCGCGCGCTGTCGGTTTCGTCGGGGGTGATCAGGTAGACGCCACGGGCGTCGGCAAGCTGGGTCATCGATGGCTACCGGTACGGCGTGGGGAATGTGACAATCAACGCCGCTTCTTAGTCTGGTGATTATCCCCGATGTCCGACGCTACGGCCTCCACCCTGCGCAACTGGATGTGTGTGGTCTGCGGCTTCATCTACCGCGAGGCTGACGGCTTGCCGGAAGAAGGCATCGCCCCGGGCACGCGCTGGGAAGACGTGCCCGACACCTGGACCTGCCCCGACTGCGGGGTGACCAAGGATGACTTCGAGATGGTCGAGCTGGACTAAGTGCCAGCGCGCTTTGGTTTTGTGGGAGCGACGTAAGCCGCGAAGCCGCTGTCGCATCCGAAGCAGGTTGAGAACATGCGCCTGCCGAAGCATCGTCCTGGTGCGACTGGCGCAAAGCCGCTCCTACGTTGAACCCTGGCTGCGGATGCGGCAGTGGCTTCGCGGCTTACGCCGCTCCCACAGAAGGCCTGCAGCGCGAGGCTAATGCAGCCTTGGCCGTTCGCCGCCCAGTTCCACCAGACGCTCACGGATGCTGATGGCATCTGCGGCATCGGGCTCCATCTTCAGGTAGCGCGCAAGGTCGGCGCGGGCGCCGGCCAGGTGCTGCAGCTGCAGATAGGCCAGGCCGCGGTCGCGCACGGCATCGGCCTGTTCGGGCGCCAGCTTGAGGATGCGGTCGGCGCTGCGCGCTGCGCGGTCCCACTCGCCACGCTCGGCGTAAACGCCGTGCAGGTTGCGCAGCATGCGCATCAGGATGGCGCGGTGCGGGGCCGGGTCCAGGATCTGCGCCAGCACGTTGTCATCGGGCGTTTCGCCGCCCAGGTTGCTGCGGGCACGCTCGCGCAGTTCGTCCACGCCCAGCGGACGGCCGCCGTTGAACGGGTCCATGATCAGCACGCCGTCTTCCACCGGCAGCCGCACCAGGAAATGGCCGGGGAAGGAAATGCCTTCCAGCGGCAGGCCGAGCCGGCGCGAGACCTCGATCTGCACCAGGGCCAGCGAGATCGGGTTGCCCAGGCGGCGCTCGAACACCTCGTTGAGGTAGCTGTTGCGCGGGTCGTAGTACTCGTCGTTGTCGCCGCTGTAACCGACCTCGTTGAACAGGTGGTTGTTGATGGCGGCCACCTTCAGCGGCCATTCGCCGATGGCGTCCACTTCCACCCGCAGGTGGTCGGCGTGGGCCTGCAGCACGCGGTCGTACTCGGCCGGGTCCAGCTGCGGGTATTCGTCGCGGGCGATCAGCAGGGCGGTAGGCAGCAGCGGCAGCGCCTCGTCGGGCAGGCCGGCCAGTTCATCCCACTGCGGCAGGGTAATACGCGTTTCAGACATGGCCCAAGACTGGCGGCAAAGCGGCGCCGGTTCAAGGGCGCCGCTGTTCAACTTGGGCTGGCCGCTCAGTTGCCGGTGGGGATGCCCGGGCCGAAGGTCAGCTCGGCGCCGTCCTGCAGCTTGAGCTTGGCGGCCTGGCCGGCATTGAGTTCCAGCACGTACAGGGCCGGGTTGAAGCTGGGGTAGGGCGGGCACATGTCACCGGCCGAGCACGGCGGGACATCGCGCTGCTGGCCGACCAGGCGGCGCTGGCTGTCGAAGTACAGGATGTCCAGCGGGATCTTGGTGTTCTTCATCCAGTACGCCTGCGGTTCCTCGCGCTCGTGGATGAACAGCATGCCGTGGTCGGTTTCCATCTGTTCGCGGAACATCAGGCCGCGTGCGCGGCTTTCGTCGCTCTGCGCCAGTTCCACCTGGTAGCGGGTACCGGCCAGTTCCACCCAGTGCTTGCCGTCGGCGCTGGCGCAGCCGGCCAGGGCGAGCAGGGACAGGCTGAAGAGGGTACGCAGGAAGGCGTTGGACATGGTTGGGGACCTGGTTTCTAGGGAGTGTTCAGGTGGTGCGGTGAAGTCAAAAGCTTGCCCTCATCCGCCCCGCCTTCGCGGGGGCAGGCTTTTCTCCCGTGAACGGGAGAAGGGACAAGCAACAACGGAAGCCGAAGCAACAGCCAAAGCCGCAGCCTGGGCTGCGCTGGCTCGGCTTACAGCACCTGCGGCGGTTCGCCGCCGACGATGACCACGTCGGCCGGGCGGCGCGCGAACAGGCCAACGGTGACCACGCCCGGGATCTGGTTGAGCTGCTGTTCCAGCTTCACCGGGTCGGTGATGGACAGGTTGTGCACGTCCAGAATCAGGTTGCCGTTGTCGGTGACCACGCCGTCGCGCCATACCGGCTGGCCGCCGGTCAGGGCCAGGATCTCGCGGGCCACCAGGCTGCGTGCCATCGGGATCACTTCCACCGGCAGCGGGAACTTGCCCAGCACCTTGACCTGCTTGCTCGGGTCGACGATGCAGACGAACTGCTTGCTGGCCTCGGCGATGATCTTTTCGCGGGTCAGCGCGGCACCGCCGCCCTTGATCAGGTTCTTGTTGCCGTCGCACTCATCGGCGCCATCCACATACAGCGACAGGCCGCCGGTGTGGTTCAGGTCCAGCACCTCGATGCCGTGGCCCTTGAGCAGGGCGGTGCTCTGGTCGGAACTGGAGACCGCGCCTTCGATCTGGTCCTTGATGCGGGCCAGGGCTTCGATGAAGTAGGCAACGGTGGAGCCGGTGCCGACACCGACAATCATTCCCTTCTGGACGTACTCGATGGCTTTTTCGGCGGCCAGGCGCTTGGCTTCGGACATGGTTGTTTGCTTGGTGATTGGGGAGTCGGGATTGGGGATACGCAAAGGCGGGGTGTGGCGAGCTTTTGGGTTGCCGGGATAGGGAAAGGCAGATTCGAGATTCGCATGGGCTGCAGTGCAGCGCTCTTGTCGAATCCCCGATCCCGACTCCCCAATCACCGCTTTTCCAGCGACAGCAGCAGCTTCCACTGTGCGGCGGTGACCGGGAACACCGACAGGCGGTTGCCCTTGGCGGTCAGCGGGAAACCCTCGCCCAGTTCCTCGGCATGCAGCTTGATTTCGTCCAGCGCGATCACCTGCGCCAGCTTGCGCTCAAAACCCACGTCCACCAGCATCCAGCGCGGCTGTTCGCGCGTGCTCTTGGGGTCGTAATAATCGGATTTGGGGTCGAACTGGGTGTCGTCCGGGTAGGCCTCGCTGGCCACCGTGGCGACGCCGACAATGCCCGGCACCTTGGTGTTGGAGTGGTAGAACAGGATACCGTCGCCGACCTTCATGCCATCGCGCATGAAATTGCGCGCCTGGTAGTTGCGCACGCCATTCCACGGTTCGGTGCCCACGCGCCGCAGGTCGTCGATGGAAAAGGCGTCCGGTTCGGACTTCATCAGCCAGTAGCGCTTGCGGGCGGTCATGCGTTCAACGGTTCCGGGTAGAGAGTGGCCTGCTCGGTACAGATGGCATCCACCGCCACGTCCCAGTCCTCGACCGGTAATGACGGCACCTGCTGGGCGGAGAAACCTACCCCCACCAGCCACGGCGGCGCGGCCTGGCGCTGCCGAAATGCGAAGCTGCGATCATACCAGCCGCCCCCCATGCCCAGCCGCCGGCCGCCAGCATCAAAGCCCACAAGCGGCGCAACCACCAGGGCCATGTCTTCCGGCCGCAGTGCCTGCGCCGGGTCCACGTCGGGCTCGGGAATGCCGTAGCGGTTGCTGACCAGGGCCTGGCCCGGACGCCACGGCGCGAAGCGCAGCAGCTTGCCGTGCAGTACCGGCAGGCAATAGGTCTGCTGTGGCGGCAGCTGCATCTGCCAGCGGTGCAGGGCGATCTCGCCGTCCATTGCCCAGTAACCGGCTACCGGGCCGCTGACCCCGGCACAGGGCAGGGACAGCAGCTGCGTGGCCAGGGTTTCGGCCGCGGCGATGCGCTCGGCAGCAGGAATATCGCGGCGGCGCTGGCGCAGTTGTTGGCGGAGGTGTTGGCGGGGGTCGGCAGTCATCGGGGAAAATCTGCGGGCAGAGAGTTGAAGCCCCTCTCCCGTCGGGAGAGGGGTTGGGGAGAGGGTGCGGGTGAAGCGATGTGAGATCAACATGCATGAGGCTTCGCGCTCACCCTCATCCGCCCCTTCGGGGCACCTTCTCCCGGAGGGAGAAGGAAAAAAAGACAAAAAAAGAACGGCGCCCGTTGGGCGCCGTTCTGGAATATTGCATTCTCCGCGGTGACGATGCGTGCGAAACGACCTTGAACCCGGGGTTCAAGTGGGAACGCTGGGGGGCCATCGGGCTTCCCGCTACAAGGCGGACTTGCACACCCGGCTCCGTCGCGCCCCCGTGGTCGTAATTAAGGGACAAGGCGAATGTTTGCACACGCCGTCGTTCACAGCAGAGAACGCGAGGCCAGTATAGCGAGGTTGCGCGCGCAGGTGCAGCCCGTTCGTCGGTCATTTACCAATTCATCAGCCTGAGCAACTCAGGCTGGTCAACGTGCGTTGTCGACCGCGATATCCAGGCGCCGGTTCAGATCATTCAACGCCGTCTGGAAGCGCTGTTGCTGCGCCGCCTGCTCGTCGCGCACCTGCTGCAGCTCATGGGCCAGGTTGAGCGCGGCCAGTACCGCCACCCGGTCCACGGCGGCCATGCGGTTGCTGCCGCGGATCTCGCGCATCTTGCCATCGAGCATGCGCGCGGCAGCGGTGAGGCTCTGGCGCTCGCCGGGCTCCACGCCCACGGTGTATTCGCGATCAAGAATGTGGACGCTGACCGGTTCGTTCTGGCTCATGTGTGCTGTTCCAGCGACTTGAGGCGGTTGATCATGGCTTCCACCCGCGAGCGGGCCTGTTCGTTCTTGGTCAGCAGCTGCGAGCGTTCGCTGATCAATTGCTCCTGCTGTTGGCGCAGGCTGCGGTTTTCATCGCTCAGCCGCTGGTTGCGCTCGAGCAGCAGCTCGATGCGGGAGACAAGGGCCAGCAGCTGGCCAGCGGGGTCGAAGGCGTCCATGGGCGGCACGATAGGCATGCAGGTGAGGGGCGGTCAAGATGGAGAGTACAGCGTGGTTGATACACTGTAGGGCCGCTGCACGGTTCCCCGCGGCAGCGTTCCTCTCCGCTTTGACAGACCTGTGACATGACCGATCTTCCTGTCGTCAACGACATCCTCCAGGCCAGCCAGTCGCTGGGCCTGGGTGCTTCCCCGGCCGAACTGCACGGTGGCCTGTGTGGCTGGCTGGCTGCCGGCGGCGCCGACGTGCCGGCCTGGCCGGCCAAGGTGCTGGCTGATGATGGCCTGCCGGCGCCGGAGCCCGGCAGCGTGCTGGACCAGCTGCGCCAGGCCACGGTCGCGCAGCTGGAGGACCGCGATTTTGCTTTTGAGCTGGTACTGGCCGATGCCGCAGCGCCCTTGCAGGTGCGTACCGATGCGCTGTTCGAGTGGTGCCGTGCATTCCTGGGCGGCTTCGGCCTGGCGTCGGGCAAGCGGCCGGTGCTCAGCGAGGAAGGCGAGGAGGCGCTGCAGGACCTGGCGCGCCTGGCACAGGCCTCCAGCGATGAGTTCGACAGCGCTGACGAGGACGAGGACGCACTGGCCGAGATCGAGGAGTTCGTGCGGGTGGCCGCGCTGTTGCTGCATGGCGATTGCGTGATGGGCTCGCGCCACCGGCAGAGCCTGAACTGAGGGCGGCGATGAAGCGTCTGTCCGGGATCACCCCTGCCGAATATGGGTTGCGCCGCCGCCAACTGATGGAGGCGGCCGGTGACGATGCCATCCTGGTGTTGCCGGCCGCACCCGAACGGGTGCGCAGCCACGACACCTTTTATCCCTACCGCCAGGACTCGGATTTCTGGTACCTGTGCGGTTTCCAGGAGCCGGAGGCGGTGCTGGTATTGATCCCGGGCCGCAAGCACGGGGAGGTGATCCTGTTCTGCCGCGAGCGCGACCCGGACCGGGAGGCCTGGGACGGCCCGCGCGAGGGCCAGGACGGGGCGGTGTCGCGCTACGGCATGGACGACGCCTATCCGATTGACGACCTGGATGAAATCCTGCCGGGTCTGCTGGAAGGCCGTTCGCGGGTGTACTACCACTTCGGGCGCGATGCGGACTTTGATCTCAAGCTGATCGGCTGGGTCAACCGGGTACGCTCGCAGGTGCGGCATGGCGCGCAGCCACCGCATGAATTCCTGGAGCTGGGCCATCTGCTGCATGAGCAGCGTCTGTTCAAGTCGGCCGACGAGATCGCGTTGATGCAGACGGCAGCCGATATCAGCGTGCGGGCGCACCGTGCGGCGATGCGCGCGGCGCGGCCCGGGATCCACGAATATGAGCTGCAGGCCGAGGTCGAGCGCGAGTTCCGTGCCGCCGATGGTTGGCCGGCTTACAACAGCATTGTCGGTGCAGGCGCCAACGCTTGTGTGCTGCACTACCGCGACAACAGCAGCGGCAGCCGTGACGGTGATCTGGTGTTGATCGATGCAGGTGCCGAGTACCGTGGCTACGCCAGCGACATCACCCGCACTTTCCCGGTCAGCGGCAAGTTCAGTGCCGAGCAGCGTGCGCTGCACGATCTGGTGCTGGCGGCGCAGGCGGCGGCGTTGGAGCAGGCGCAGCCTGGCATCGCGTATGAGGAGGGGCATCTGGCTGCGGTGGAGGTCCTGACCGAGGGTCTGTTGCACTTGGGGCTGCTGCAGGGCGATCTGGAAGAGAACATCATCGAGGGGCGCTACCAGCGCTTCTATCGGCACAAGACCGGCCATTGGTTGGGTCTGGACGTGCACGATGTTGGTGACTACCGGGTGGCGGGGGAGTCGCGCCTGTTGGAGCCGGGCATGGTGTTCACGATCGAGCCGGGGCTGTACATCTCGCCGGACGATCGCAGTGTGGAGGCGCGTTGGCGCGGGATTGGTATCCGCATCGAGGACGATGTGTTGATCACCGAGGACGGGCACCGGGTGCTGACGGCTGCGCTGGAGCGTAGTGCCGACGAAATCGAGGCCTTCATGGCCCAGCGCTGAGCCGCAAGGCTGTAGCGCTGCATTTGCTTCTGCACTTGCCCTCCCTTACGCAAAGCGTAGGGGAGGGTATGGGAGGGATGCAGTTGCTTTGGCTTTGGCTTTGGCTTTGGCCGTTGCCGTTGCTCTAAAGCTTTTGATTTACGGGCCCCTTCCGCAGCGACGCAGCCGACGGATAAGACCCCGGATGGGGCGACGTGCATGGATGCACGTCGTTTTTCGACGATACAGGGATGTATCGTCGAAAAATCCCGGCGGCGGAGTGGGCCCGCGTCGCGCAGCGGCGTGGGCGCGGAGGCAAGGTGTGCTTGACCAGCCATTCGGCTGTTGAAAAGCACCTCTTTGGGCCACGTTTCTTTGCACAAGCAAAGAAGGGCTCTTCAACAGCCGAATGGCTGGTCAAGGTGCGCTCGCGCGCCGCAGGCGGGCGAAAGCTCTTGATCTTGAATGCTGTTGCTATTGCCGTTGGAGTAGAAGCAAAAAGCAAGAGCTTTCACTCCCCTTCGGGGAGCGAGTTACTTTTCTTTGCTTGTGCAAAGAAAAGATAACCAAAAGAAAGCACACCCTGCCTACGCGCCTTCCGCGCTGCGCGCTACAGGTCCACTCCGCTGGCAGGATTTTTCGACGATACATCCCTGTATCGTCGAAAAACGACGTGCATCCATGCACGTCGCCCCGTGCGGGGTCTTGTCTGCCAGCTCCGTCGCTGCGGAAGGGGCCCGGTGGATCAAGAGCGATAGAGCAACGGCAACGGCCAAAGCCAAAGCCAAAGCAACGGCCAAAGCAACTGCCAAAGCAACTGCCAAAGCAACCGCAAAGGCACCCCTCCCATACCCTCCCCTACGCTTTGCGTAAGGGAGGGCAAGTGCCAATGCACGTAGCCCGGGTAAGTCAGGTAGCCCGGGTAAGCGTCAGCGCACCCGGGAGGCCGACCTCGATCGCCACCGAATAAGGCGCAAACGAATACGGCCCAGCTTTCGCCAGGCCGCACTCAACTACATCAACGGTGTATTCCAATAACCAGGGCAGCAGCTACACGCCGCCCCGGCAAGCCATTACGCCTGCGCGGCAAACTCCGGACGGGTCAGGTTGTCCGCTTCGCCTTCGGTGCACAGCACCTCGTCTTCGATGCGTACGCCGCCATAAGGACGGAAGAAATCCACACGGTCCCAGTTGACGCTGGCGCCATTGCCGGCCTTCTTCACTTCGTCCAGCAGCATGTCGATGAAATACAGGCCCGGCTCGATGGTCACCACCATGCCCGGCTCCAGTACGCGGGTCATGCGCAGGTAGGGATGGCCGGCCGGGCGCTCGATGCGGCCGCCGTCCTCGCTGGCGGCAAAGCCGGCCACGTCGTGCACCTGCGCACCGATCAGGTGGCCAATGCCGTGCGGGAAGAAGGCCGCGCTTACACCGGTGGCCAGCGCGGTCTCCGGCGAGACATTGATCACGCCGAAATCCTTGAGGATGCCCATCAACGACAGGTGCGCATCAATATGCAGCTGCTTGTAGTCGAAACCGGCACGCACCGCCGCGCACATCTTCAGCTGGGCGGCGTCGACCGCATCGATGAAGGCATGGAACTCATCGTGGCCGGCAGCGGCATAGGTGCGGGTGATGTCGCTGGCATAGCCATAGGCCGAGGCGCCGGCATCGATCAGGAAGCTGCGCAGCGGCTGCGGGGCCTGCTTGCCCAGGTCGGTGTAATGCAGCACGGCGGCGTGTTCGTTGAGGCCGATGATGTTGCCGTACGGCAGCTCATTGGCGTCCTGGCCGACGGCGCTGCAATACGCCATGTGGATCTCGAACTCGCTGGCACCGGCGCGGAACGCCGCCTCGGCGGCGCGGTGGCCGCGTACGCCCAGGACCTGGGCCTGGCGCATCAGCGCGATCTCGTAGGCGGTCTTGTAGCCGCGGTGCCATTCCAGGTAGTTGATCACCGCCGGCGGGTTGTTCGGGGCAAAACCGCCCAGCGCGCTCTGCGGCTCGCCGAGGATGGCGCAGCGGCTGGGGTCGGCCGGCAGCAGTGCCAGCGCCTCTTCCGGCTTGCGGATGATGTGGATGTCGAAATGCTCCACCCACCAGCCGCTGGGGGCATCCGGCACCACGTGCCAGTAATCGAAGGGCTGGTAGAACACCAGCGTCGGGCGCTTGCCCGGGGTATGGATCAGCCAGCTGTAGGGCAGCTTGGTCAGCGGCAGCCAGGTCTTGAACTGCGGGTTGACCGCGTACGGATAGTCGCGGTCGTCGAACACCTGGTAATGCTGGGTGCCGCTGGGAACCACCAGATGGTCGAAACCACCACGCTCCAATGCCGCATCGGCACGGCGGATCATTTGGCCCAGATGCTGGGAATACAGGGCGCCGGGATCTTGCTGGTTCATTGCGGTGGCTCGCTGGTCGGTACGGAATACAGGCCATGATTCTGCCGCAAACGGCTTGCCGCTGCTGTGCCGTTTCCGGCACTCAGGGTGCCGGCAGGCTCTCTTCTATCCAGCGCACCAGGTGTTCGCGCTGCTCCTTGGGCAGGGTCAGGAAGCGAAAACCCACCCACGATTGCTCCGGCGCCTGCGCCGGTTCACGCCACAACAGGTGGACACCCGCATCGATCGTGGTCTGGCCGCCGCGACCATCCGGGATGGCGAACTGCAACTGGTACAGCGCGTCCTCGTGCAGCCCGCTGGAGGCGATCAGCAGCATGCCGGTTTCGGAAATATTGCTGAGCCGGCCGATCACCGCGCCAGTCATCTGGTCACGCACCGGGATCAGCGACGGTACCGGCAGGCGCGGGGCGCGACGGGTTTCGGTGGTCATGCGCCCTCCGCGGCGTTGGTGCCGGTGCCGGCAATGGCGCGCAAGGTGCGCAGGGTGGCCTGCCAGGCACGGTCGATCAGGCGGCCGCGGTCCTCGGTGACGATGCGCAGCTGGCCACCGGCCATCAAGCGCGCAAGTGCATCGAGTGAGTGCTCGGCCACCTTCTGTCCGCGTTGGTTGACGAACAACGCGTTGTCGGTGATCAGGCTGTACCAGGACAGGCGCTGGCGACGGCTGTCGCCCTGCTGGTTGATGGTGAACTCGAACCAGGTGCCAAAGGGCAGGGTGCGCAGCTGGCGGTAGAAGCCTTCTTCGGTGGCATTGCGCTCGGGCTGGGCATTCTTCCTGCGCTCTTCCTCCTCGTCGCGGTCACCGGCTTCGCCCAGCCGCGAACGCGCCTTCAGCTTGGCGCTGAGTTCGGTCTTGGAGGTGACGTCGTCGTCGCCGCCGGGCGAGGACAGGCGGCGGGCGATGGCACCGGCTTCGTCGCGGTGGTAGCCCACCTGCAGCAGCGAGTCCTCGATCTGCTCGCCGAAGGCGATGTCGGGGGCGCCGCCGGGCGGCAGGCGGGTGATCTGGCTGATGCGACGGGTGGCCTGCAGGCGCTGCTGCCACTCGTCGGACAGCTCGCCCTGGCGCAGCAGGGTCAGGGTCAGGACGTCGGCCCATGCCTTGCGCAGCAGCGTCTGCACGAACTTGGGCGGTGCCTCGCTGGCACACAGTTCATCGATGCTGCGGTTCGCCAGTTGCTTGGCCGCTTCCAGTTTTTCCTTGCCGCGCGCGGCTTCCACCTGGCGGCGTTCGGCCACTTCGGCGCGGCGGGCGGCACCGCGCAGATGCGTCTGGATGCGTTCGTTGGCCTCGACGAAGACCGACTCATCGCCTTCGTAGTCGGTGACGACCTTCTCCACCGCTTCGCCCAGCTTGTACAGCAGCATGGGGTCACTGTCGTCGTCACTGAGCCAGACCGCACCGGATTCGGCCACCGCGTTGAGCAGTTCGCGGGCCGGGTGCTGGTCGCGCTGGAAAAAGTTCTGGTCGTGGATCGCGGCCCTGGCCAACGGCACCTGCAATTGGTTGAGCAGGTCGGCGGCCGGGCCCTCGGTACGGACTTCACGCTGGATCTGGGTATAGAGCATGCCCAGCAGGTCCAGGGTGTCGGCGTCCTGGCTGGACAGCGCGGCGTTGCTGCCGTGTTCGGCACGCAGCTGGGCCAGTAGTGCGTCATGGATGTCCTTGAAGCCACGCCGCGCGCCGGGTGCGGCGGCCTGCGCCTGCAGCTTGCCCAGCACCCCCATCACCGCATCGCTGGGCACCGCCTTGGGGGCAGCCTGGGGCGAGGTCATCGGCGGCAGGGCAGGTGAGGTGCCCGCCTGCGGGCCTACGCCAGGCTGGGGTTGCATGGCTGCGCCAGCAGCGACGCCCGCACCGGCGAAGATGCTTTGTCCGCTGGCATCGACCGTGTTGGCGGCCAGTGAGGCAATGCTGCCGCCAGTGGCAGGTGCCTGTCGGGAGAGTGTTTGCCGCGCGGCATCCAGCAAGGCATGCAGGCTGGCAGCGCCGGCCGCATCGGCCTGCGGGTTCGCTGACGCTGCGGCGGGTGCCGCTGCCGGTGCGGCGTTGGGCAGTTGTGTCCAGGACGCCGCCGGACCTTGTCCCTGCCAACTGGTCAGCGGCGCCTGCCCGGCGTTGCGGGGCGCGTCAGCGGGATTGCCGGCGGCGGTGCCCGGGCCATGCCCGCGTGGTGCCGAGGGGCGGGCCAGGTAAGGCCGGTAGACCAGCCCGGGCAGGATGCCTTCGCGGGCCAGCAGGATGTTGAGGCGGTCGCACAGTTCGGTATGCCGCTCCATCGCCTGCCGGTCGAACACCTGGTACAGCAGCAGCTGGGTTTCCAGATTCACCTGCAGCTGTTCGCCGCTGTCGCGCAGGGCGCGGCACAGCGAGTACGGGCCGGTGGGCAGCCGTTCGCTGTCGAATGCCGGCTGTGCCGCCAGTACCGCAAACCGTTGCCCCAGCAGTTGCATGGCGCTGACGCCGCGGCTGCTCTCGCGGCGGGCCATGTCGTGCAGCACGATGTCGCGGTCGATGTCGGTGTCTTCGACCAAGGTCATGGTCTTGAAGCTGGGTTTGGCGCGCTCCTCGGCGACCGGTGTGGGCAGGCTCTTGAGGTCGGCCAGCTGTGCTGCCAGGGCGTCCAGGTAGCTCTTGGGAAAACGCTCGGCGGTGTCGCGCAGCAGCCGCATCTGGGCATAGACATCGGCCTGCACCTGGCTGTTGCGTGCTTTTTCAGCGCTCTGGAACAAAGCTCTTTCCAGCTCGACCATGGTCAGCTGCAGCGGCGTGTACAGCACTTCCACCGCGGTCAGATAGACGCTTTCAAGCAGCTCGCGCACGCGCGCGGGCGCTGGCGCGCCGGCAATACGCTCCAGCGCCTGCTTGGAAGTGCGTGATGCGGTCCCTGACATCTGAGTGATCCCTGCCACTTGGGGCGTGATTTCTATCACTTTGGTGACGTGTTCGCCACTTTTGTTGGTTGTTATGTCAGGAAAAGCCCTACAGCGTCGTTCGTGAAGCGACGGCCGAGTTCGGTCGGAACCCAATGCTGGCCGCTGCTGTCGGCGAGCAGCCAGCCGCGTTCACTGGCTTCCTGCAAGGCCGGCAGCAGTACCGTGCGCGACAACCCCGTGCGCGATTCAAAGTCGCGCAGGCTGAAGCCTTCGTGCAGGCGCAGCAGGTTGAGCATGTACTCGAACGGCAGGCGGTCGGCGCTGATCACATCGTCGCCGCCGATGCTGGCCGCGGTGCCGGCGGTGTCCATGAAGGTCTGCGGGTGCTTGTGCTTCCAGCGGCGCAGCACGTGCTGCTCGGCGCCGGAGCTGATCTTGCCATGGGCACCGGCTCCGATGCCGAGGTAGTCGCCAAAGCGCCAGTAGTTCAGGTTGTGCTGGCACTGCCAGCCGTCGCGCGCATAGGCGCTGACCTCGTACTGGCCGTAGCCGCGCTCGGCGAGCAGGGCCTGGCAATGCTCCTGGATGTCCCAGGCGCTGTCTTCGTCGGGGATGCCCTGCGGCGGCTTGGCGAAGAACACCGTGTTCGGTTCCAGCGTCAGCTGGTAGTGCGAGATATGCGTGGGGTCCAGCGCAAACGCGCGCTGCAGGTCGTGCTCGGCCTGGGCCAGGGTCTGCTGCGGCAGCGCATACATCAGGTCGATGTTGAAGTTGTTGTAACCGGCATCCTGGGCCAGCTTGACCGCGCGTTCGGCCTCGTGGCTGTCGTGGATGCGGCCCAGGCGCTGCAGCGCTTCGTCGTTGAAGGTCTGGATGCCGAAGCTGATGCGGTTGACCCCGGCCGCGCGGTAGCGGTCAAAGCGGCCGTGCTCGGCGGTGCCGGGGTTGGTCTCCAGCGTCACTTCCAGGTTCGGGGCGAAGCGCAGGCGCGCGCTGGCCTGCTGCAGGAAGCGATCGATCGCCTCGGGCGGGAACAGGCTGGGCGTGCCACCGCCAAAGAACACGCTGCTCACCACCCGGCCCCAGACCAGCGGCAGGTCCTGGTCCAGGTCGCGGATCAGTGCATCGATATAGGCATCGAACGGCAGCGCGCCCTTGCCCGCATGCGAGTTGAAATCGCAGTACGGGCACTTGCGCACGCACCAGGGCAGGTGCACGTACAGCGCCAGCGGTGGCGGTACCAACTGCACGCCGGCAGCGTGACCGTGATCGATCGCGCAGGATTCGCCGGGAAGGTGGTTGCAGTGGTCGTGGGAGTGCGGCATGGACGGCTGTTGGAAAGAGTGGGAGTACAGGGTTACGGGCGCTATTGCCCGGCCAGCAGGATTGGATCGACCAGCGAACGTGGTTGTGCACGGAGGACGGCTGCGCTGACATCGCGGAACATCGGTGACGGCCCTTGGTAACTGCCGACCTCGTTGTCCATGAGACGGTGGCGCGCCGGTCGGCTGCCATTGCGCATGTGCAGATACAGGCCGGAAACCATGGCTTTGCGCTTGTCGGCGAAGTTGTCGTAGCGGACCTCAAGCACGTCCACCAGGTCCACCTTGCGCCAGCGGTGCGCGGTGGCGATGTTGTGGTAGCGGAGCTGACCAGTCCGCTCATCCAACACCACGCGTTGCCACAGGATGGGAGCAGCGATCAGTGAAATGACCAGTGCACAGCCAAGCGCCCAAAGCGGAAGTGCGAGCCAGGATTGCTCCCCGTCATGCGCCAGCATGGCGCCCACTATCGCGCCGCTTACAGCGCCCAGAATGGCGACAAGCTGCACAAGCCCCATCCGGGTCCGATAGCGGCGTGGCGTCATTCCCTGATCACCGTGGTCAATCGAACGCAAATTGCGACATGCGCTGCAACAACAGCTGCAGCGCCTTGGCGCGGTGGCTGCGGCCGTTCTTCTGCGCCGGTTCCATCTGCGCGGCGGTCAGGCCCAGTTCTTCATCCAGGAACACCGGGTTGTAGCCGAAGCCGTTGCTGCCACGCAGTTCGTCGATGATGCGGCCTTCCCAGCTGCCTTCGCAGATCAGCGGCTGCGGATCGTTGGCATGGCGCAGCAGCACGATCACCGCGTAGAAGCGCGCGCTGCGGCGTTCGGCCGGTACATCGCGCAGCGCAGCGAGCAGCTTGGCGTTGTTGGCGGCATCGTCGGTGGGGCTGCCAGCGTAGCGCGCGCTGTACAGGCCGGGCGCGCCATCGAGGGCATCGACGATCAGCCCGGAGTCGTCGGCCAGCGCCGGCAGACCGGTGACCTGGCAGGCGTGGCGGGCCTTGATCAGCGCGTTCTCGACGAAGGTCAGGCCGGTCTCGGGCACGTCGTCCACGCCCAGCTCGCGCTGCGCCACGATGTGCAGCGGCAGCTGCGCCAGCATGGCCTGCAGTTCCTTCAGTTTGCCGGCGTTGCCGCTGGCCAGTACCAGTTTCATTGCTTGGGCTCCAGCAGGTCCCAGGTGTTGCCGTACAGGTCGCGGAACACCGCGACCGTGGCATAGGGTTCTTCGCGCGGGGTTTCGATGAACTCCACGCCGCGCGCGCTCATGGCCGCGTGATCGCGCCAGAAGTCATCGGTGTTGAGGAAAAAGCCAACGCGGCCGCCGGTCTGGTTGCCGATGCGGCTGCGCTGCGCCTCATCACTGGCGCGTGCCAGCAGCAGGGCGGCGGCACGGTCGTCGGTGGGGCCGACCACGACCCAGCGCTTGTGGCCCTGGTCCTGGTCCTGCAGCAGCTGGAAGCCCAGCTTGCCGGTGTACCAGGCGATCGCCTCGTCGTAATCGGCGACCACCACGGTGACCAGGGCGATGCGCCGGTTCATGCCTGCGCCAGCGCTGCCTGCTGTGCGTCGAACAGCTCGCGGATGCCCTTTTCGGCCAGCACCAGCAGCGCGTCCAGTTCGTCACGGCGGAAGGCATGGCCTTCGGCGGTGCCCTGCAGCTCGATGAAGCCGCCGCCATCATTCATCACGACATTCATGTCGGTGTCGCAGTCGCTGTCCTCGGCGTAATCCAGGTCCAGCACCGGCTCACCCTTGTAGACGCCTACCGACACTGCGGCCACCGCGCCGAACAATGGGTTGCGCTTGATCTCGCCACGCTTCATCAGCAGGTTCACTGCATCCACCAGGGCCACATAGGCACCGGTGATGGCGGCGGTGCGGGTGCCGCCGTCGGCCTGCAGCACGTCGCAGTCCAGGGTGATGGTGCGCTCGCCCAGCGCGTTGCGGTCGATGCAGGCGCGCAGGGTGCGGCCGATCAGGCGCTGGATTTCCAGAGTGCGGCCACCCTGCTTGCCGCGCGCGGCTTCACGGTCGGAGCGGGTATGGGTGGAGCGCGGCAGCATGCCGTATTCAGCGGTCACCCAGCCTTCGCCCTTGCCGCGCAGAAAGCCCGGCACGCGGTTCTCGACGCTGGCGGTGCACAGCACGCGGGTGTCACCAAAGCTCACCAGCACCGAACCTTCGGCGTGGCGGGTAAACGAGCGCTCGATGGTGACGGTGCGCAACTGGTCGGCCTGGCGGCCGCTGGGACGGGAAAAGGTCATGGGGGGTCCAATAAACGGGGGAGCAACAGAGCAACGGGTGGGGCGCCCGGGCGGCCGCAGGGCCGGCGTCCAGGGGCGCCTAGGTTACCATTCACCCTTTGCAACGCACCGGAATTCCAATGATTCGAAGCATGACCGCCTATGCCGGCGGCGAACGCGTCACGCCCTGGGGGACCCTGGGTTGCGAACTGCGCTCGGTCAACCATCGTTTCCTCGAAGTGGGCGTGCGCCTGCCCGAGGACCTGCGTTCATTGGAGCCGCAGCTGCGCGAGCGCATCGCCGCGCGCCTGAGCCGCGGCAAGCTGGACCTGGTGATGCGCCTGCGCGCGCCGGAGGCTGCCACCTCGCTGTCGGTCAACGAGGCCCTGGTGGATCAACTGGGTGACCTGGCGCGCCGCCTGCATTCGCGCTTCCCGGACATGCGCATCGGTTTCACCGAGCTGCTGCAGTACCCGGGCGTGCTGCAGGCCGAGAGCACCGACGCGGCGGCCCTGCAGGCCGAGGCCTTGGCGCTGCTGGACGAGGTGGTGGACGGCTTTGTGGCCGCGCGTGAGCGCGAAGGCGACAAGCTGGCCACGGCGATCAGCGAGCGGGTGGACGCCGTGGAGCGTATCGCCGCCGAGGTGCGCGAACTGATCCCGGCCATCCGCGAGGGGCAGCGGGTCAAGCTGGCCGCGCGTCTGGCCGACCTGCCGCATCCGGTCGACCCCGGCCGCGCCGAGCAGGAACTGGTGATGTGGCTGCAGAAGCTCGACGTGGATGAGGAACTGGACCGGTTGGGCAGCCATATCGCCGAGATCCGCCGGGTGCTGCGCCAGCGCGAGCCGGTCGGCCGCCGCCTGGACTTCCTGCTGCAGGAGTTCAACCGCGAGGCCAATACGCTGGGCTCCAAGTCGGTGGACGCACGCACCTCCAATGCCGCCGTCGAACTGAAAGTGCTGATCGACCAGATCCGCGAGCAGGTGCAGAACATCGAGTAAGGGTAGTGCCGGGCCATGCTGGGCAGAAGCGTTCCCAGCAAAGCTGCCCTCACCCCAACCCCTCTCCGCATACGGGAGAGGGGCCGAAACTGTAGTGCCGAGCCGTGCTCGGCAGAGGCTTTCCCGGTAAGGCCCAGCCGAGCATGGCTCGGCTCTACCGGAACAGGGTTGCCGGTAAGGCCCAGCCGAGCATGGCTCGGCACTACAGGTGGAGCCGCTGCCGCGCGGTAATTGGGGGCCATGAGCCCCCGATCCTGCACAGACCAGCCCGCGCCGGTACAATGCCGGGCCATTCCGACGCTGGCCCACTCTTCATGCGTGGCACCCTCTACATCGTCGCTGCCCCGTCCGGGGCCGGCAAAAGCAGCATCGTCAACGCCACCCTGGCGCGCGACCCGCACATTTCCCTGTCGATCTCCTTCACCTCGCGGGCCATGCGTCCGGGCGAGGAGAACGGCAAGCACTACCACTTCGTGCCCGCCGCCGAGTTCGAGCAGATGATCGCCGCCGGCGATTTCTTCGAGCACGCGCTGGTCCATGGCGACTGGAAGGGTACGGCGCGGCAGTCGGTGGAGCCGCAGCTGGCGGCCGGCAAGGACGTGCTGCTGGAAATCGACTGGCAGGGTGCCCGCCAGGTACGCGACAAGGTGCCGGGGGCGGTCAGCGTGTTCATCCTGCCGCCGTCGCGGCAGGCGCTGGCCGAGCGCATGCGCAAGCGTGGCCAGGACAGCGAGGAGGTCATGGCCCAGCGGCTGGCCGCCGCGCGCGAGGAAATGCTGCATTACGACGAGTTCGACTACGTCATCGTCAACGAGGACTTTGACACCGCGGTGGGCGAGATGTGCTCCATCTTTGCCGCCAGCCGCCTGCGGCGGGAGCCGCAGCAGCAGCGTCACGCCCAGTTGATTGCCTCGTTGTTGACCCCTGAAAACTGAGCAAGTGATTGATCCCAAAGGGGCTGTTCAGGCGTCGACTTGATTTCGGCCCGGGCCTGCCCCTACAATCGCCCCCCTTTCCCTCATTCGTTCGAGCGGCCGTGCAGGTCGCCGGGAGCCCGCATGGCCCGCATTACCGTAGAAGATTGCCTGGAAGTCGTTAACAACCGCTTTGAGCTGGTCATGATGGCGTCCAAGCGCGCCCGTCAGCTGGCCAATGGCGTCCAGGCGACGATCGACAACAGCGAGAGCGAAGACAAGCCGACCGTGCTGGCGTTGCGCGAGATCGCTGCCCGCAAGATCGACAACACGCTGATCGAGGAAGTCGAGAAGGCTGAGCGCGAGCGTGCCGAGCGTGAAGCGCTGGAGTGGGCCGCCGCCGAAGTGGTCGCCGACGAAGACATGTCCAAGAACGACGATTGATCGCCTCTGTGGCATTGATTGACGTTGTCTGCAGACAGCCCGCCGCAAGCGGGCTGTTTTGCATTGTGGGGTTTGCCGAAGCACGCGCGCTGGCATAGTCTTTCGCCATGAACCCAGGCCCTTCCGCCCAGGTAGCCACGCCCGCGGGCGGGGCGGTACCTGACTATGTACTGCAATTCGAACGCGCAGCCAGCTATCTCCCCGCCGAGCAGCTGCCGCTGCTGCGTCGCGCCTGGGAAGTGGGGGCTGCCGCGCATGCCGGCCAGACCCGCAAGTCCGGCGAGCCCTATATCACCCATCCGGTGGCGGTGGCGCGCATCCTGGCCGAGCTTGGTCTGGATGTCGAAACCCTGATCGCGGCGATCCTGCACGACACCATCGAGGACACCCCGCTCACCGGCGAGGAACTGGCTGCCGAGTTCGGCCAGCCGGTGGCCGACCTGGTGGAAGGCGTCACCAAGCTGGACAAGCTCAAGTTCCGCGACCGCCAGGAAGCGGCGGCGGAGAGCTTCCGCAAGATGCTGCTGGCGATGTCGCGTGACCTGCGCGTGATCATGATCAAGCTGGCCGACCGCCTGCACAACATGCGCACCCTGGGTGCGCAGAGTGCCGAGGCGCGGCGCCGCATCGCGATGGAGACGCTGGACATCTATGCGCCCATCGCCCAGCGCCTGGGCATGAACCTGATCAAGTCCGAGCTGCAGAACCTGGGCTTCCGCGCGCTGTACCCGTGGCGCCACGCCATCATCGAAAAACACATCCGCAGCCAGCCGGTGGTGCGGCGTGAGTCGATGGCGCAGGTGGAGGTGCAGCTGTCGCAGCGGCTGGCGCGCGAAGGGCTGGAACACCGCCTGATCAGCCGCATCAAAACGCCCTGGAGCATCTACACCAAGATGCGCGAGGAGAACAAAAGCTTCGACCAGGTGATGGATGTGTTCGGCTTCCGCCTGGTGATGCGCAACGTGCCCAACTGTTACCACGCGCTGGGCGGCGTGCATGCCGCGTTCAAGCCGCTGGACGGGCGCTTCCGCGATTTCATCGCCATCCCCAAGGCCAACGGCTACCAGTCGCTGCACACCGTGCTGTTCGGGCCCTACGGTTCGCCGATCGAGGTGCAGATCCGCACCGAGGAGATGGACCTGATCGCCGAGCGCGGCGTGGCCGCGCACTGGACCTACAAGTTCGGCGGCGATTCGCCCAACAGCGCGCAGAGCCGCGCGCATGCGTGGATCGTCGAGCTGATCGATTCGCAGCGCTCGGCCGGTTCGTCGCTGGAATTCCTGGACAACGTCAAGGTCGACCTGTTCCCGGACGAGGTCTATCTGTTCACGCCCAAGGGCAAGATCCTGGCGCTGCCACGCAACTCCACCGCGCTGGATTTCGCCTATGCGGTGCACACCGATGTGGGCAACCGCGCGGTGGCCTCGCGCGTGGACAAGAAGCTGGTGCCGCTGCGCACGCGCCTGGTCAGCGGGCAGACGGTGGAAATCATCACCGCACGCTCGGCCTCGCCCAAGCCGCAATGGCTGGAGTTCGTGGTCAGCAGCAAGGCACGCACCGCCATCCGCCACCAGCTCAAGCAGCTGGAGCACGAGGATGCCGTGCAGCTGGGCCATCGCATGCTGGACCGTGCGCTGGAGGCAATGGACAGTTCGATCGAACGCCTGCCCAAGGGCCGCCTGGACGCCTTCCTCAACGAGCACCGTTACCCGCGCCTGGAGGCCTTCCTGGCCGACGTGGCGCTGGGCAACTGGATGCCCACGCAGGCTGCGCAGGCCTTGATGTCCTACGCCGAGCTGCGCGCGGGCGGCACGGCACACCGTGCGCAGGAGAAGATCCTGATCAACGGCAGCGAGCGCGGCGTGGTCAGCTTCGCCAACTGTTGCCAGCCCATTCCCGGCGACGAGATCATGGGCTACCACACTGCCGGCAAGGGCATCGTGGTGCACCGCATGGATTGCCCGAACCTGGCCGAGCTGCGCAAGACGCCGGATCGCTGGGTACCCATTGGCTGGGACACCAGCGTGGTTGGCGACTACGACACCGCCTTGGTGGTGGAAGTGGAAAACGGCACCGGCGTGCTGGCACAACTGGCCGCCGCCATCGCCCAGAGCCACTCCAACATCGAGCGGGTGGATTACCTGGACCGCGATTTCAACGCCGCGGTGCTGTGTTTCAACATCCAGGTCCGCGACCGCAACCACCTGGCCGAAGTCATGCGCCGTCTGCGCCGGCTGCAGGTGGTGCAGGCGGTACGCCGCCAATAAGGCGGTCCCGGTAGTGCCGAGCCATGCTCGGCAGAGGCCTTCCCACGCGATCCCACGCGACCCCGATGCCGAGCATGGCTCGGCACTACGGAATCGTTTCGGCAGCTATCCACACAGGCTGTGCCCTGTTGCTGATACAAGTTGTGGATAAGGGCGCACAGCCCTTGCGCCGCAAGCCTTTGCAGAACGTGGCGACATTTTGTCCAGCCGCAACAGCGAGCCATGTAGTGCCGAGCCATGCTCGGCAAAGGGGCCTTCCCACGCGACCCCGATGCCGAGCATGGCTCGGCACTACGGAATCGTTTCGGCAGCTATCCACACAGGCTGTGCTCTGCTGCTGACACAAGTTGTGGATAAGGGCGCACAGCCCTTGTGCCGCAAGCCTTTGCAGAACGTGGCGATATTTTGTCCAGCCGCAACAGCGATCCATGTAGTGCCGAGCCATGCTCGGCAAGAGGCCTTCCCACGCGCCCCCAATGCCGAGCATGGCTCGGCACTACCGGGATTGTTCCCGCAGCTATCCACACAGGCTGTGCTCTGCTGCTGACACAAGTTGTGGATAAGGGCGCACAGCCCTTGTGCCGCAAGCCTTTGCAAAGCGTGGTGATATTTTGTCCAGATGTTGTGGATGACGCGGAGGAACCTGCCGCGGGTTCTGCGTACCATAGGCGGGTTGACCCCCACTGGCAGTGCTTTCATGACCACGTTCCCGCAGGACATCTACACCGAACCCACCCCGGATATCGACACCCTGGCCAACCTTGGGCCGCTGGCGCCGCTGGCCGGTGTGTGGATCGGCGAACGTGGCATGGACGTCAATCCCAAGGCCGATGGCCCGGAGCACCAGGCCTATATCGAACATGTGGAAATGCAGCCGATCGACGCGCAGCCCAATGGGCCGCAGCTGTTCTATGGCCTGCGTTACCACACCCGCATCATCAAGCCGGGCGAGGTGGAGACCTTCCACGACCAGGTGGGCTACTGGCTGTGGGAGCCGGCCACCGGCACCATCATCCAGACGCTCTCGATCCCGCGCGGGCAGACCGCGATGGCGGTCGGCAAGGCCGCGCCCGATGCCAAGCGCTTCCAGCTGCGCGCCGAGCGCGGTTCGATGACCAATGGCATCAGCTCCAACCCGTTCCTCGAGCATGCCTTCCGCACCGAGAGCTACGACATCGACGTGACCATCAATGACGATGGCAGCTGGTCCTACGAACAGCAGACCATGTTGGTGATCCCGGACCGCAGCGAGCCCTTCGCGCATACCGACCGCAACACCCTGCGCAAGGTGGGCGAGCCCATGCTCAATCCGACCGCGCGCGAGGCCGCCCTGGCCGATTGATGCCCGGCCGGTTATCCCCATCGGCTGTGCCCTGCTGGTTCCACAAGTTGTGGATAAGCCCGCGCAGCCCTTGTGCCGCAAGGGTCTGCAAAAGCTGGTGATATTTTGTCCAGCACCTGTGGATGCTTGCGCCGACTATCCACACAGGCTGTGTCCGGTTGCTGCCACAAGTTGTGGATAAGCCTGCGCAGCCCTTGCCGCACAAGGCTTTCCGTACTCTGGTGAAATTTTGTCCAAGGCCTGTACTGCCCGGTCAGCTGCCTGCCAAGGTGGCGACGTTACAATGGCCCACCTTTTTTCAGACTGGAGCTGTCCATGTCCCGCCAGATCATCAACACCGCCAACGCCCCGGCCGCCATTGGCCCGTATTCGCAGGCCGTGCGCGCCGGCAACACCGTGTATTTCTCCGGCCAGATCCCGCTGGACCCGGTCACCGGTGAGATCGTCGCCGGCGACGTCACCGCGCAGGCCCGCCGCGCTTTCGACAACCTCAAGGCCGTGGCCGAGGAAGCCGGTGGCTCGCTGGACAAGATGGTGCGCCTGGGCCTGTACCTGACCGACCTGGGCGAGTTCGCCAAGGTCAACGCGGTCATGCAGGAATACTTCCAGGCCCCGTTCCCGGCCCGTTCGACCATCGAAGTGTCGGGCCTGCCGAAGGGCGCCGCGTTCGAAGTCGACGCGATCATGATCATCGACTGATCGCGCCACGTCGCATTGCCTGCAGACAGATGCCCGGCCTATGCCGGGCATCTGCGTTTCAGCCCGGCGGGCGGCGGATATCGCTGGGGGTGTGCCCGGTCCAGCGCTTGAACGCACGGCGGAACTCGCGGGCGTCATTGAAGCCGAGCTGGTTTCCGATGGCGGCAATGCTCAGCTCCGGCTCCTGCAGCAGTTCCAGTGCCAGTTCGGTGCGCAGGCGGTCGTGGATTTCGCTGAAGCTGGTTTCTTCCTCGGCCAGCTGGCGGCGCAGGCTGCGCTCGCTCAGGTGCAGGGCCTGGGCGAGCCCACTCATCTGCGGGTTGTCGCGCAGCTGTGCGCGCAGCAGGCGCTCCACCACGGCGGTGGTTTCACCGCGCGAGGCGAGGGTGGCCAGCTGCGCGCGGCACAGCGACAAGGCCTGCTGCGAGGTCACCGGGTTGTAGCTGGCAAACGGCAGCTGCATCCAATGCCGCTCCACCAGCATGGCGTTGCGGGCCTGGCCGAAGCGCAGCTCGCAGCGGAACAGCGCCTGGTAGGCGGCAATGCTGGGCGGAGCCGGGTAGGCCAGCTCCAGCCGCACCGGGCTGAAGCCGTCACCGGCCAGCTCGCGGCCCAGCATCAGGATGCTGGAGAACATCTCCTCGCACAGGAACGGCAGCAGGTCCTGGGCCTGTTCCGGGGCGGTGGCAACCACCGCCAAGGTATCGGCATCGCTGTCGTCCAGCACCAGGTCCATCAGCGGGCCAAGGTTGCGCTGGTAGTCCAGGCCAATGCGCACGGCCTGGCCGAAGGTGCGGGCGGTTTTCATGGCCAGCCCGAGCAGGCCGAAATTGCCGCCGTTCTGCGCCCCGCCCATGGCCAGCCCGGCGGCGTCGATCGGCAGCATCGGCAGCGCCCGGCGGATCACCTCATAGGCCTGGCGGTAGGAGATGCGCGTGCGCGGATCGTTGAGCTGGTCCTGGCTCAGGTGCAGGCCGGCCAGCCAGCTGTCGCTGTCCACGCCCAGCTCGGCGCCGAGCAGCAACAGGCCGCTGAGCATGTTGGTTGGCACATTGGCGATGGCCAGGCGGTCGCCGCCCGCACTCCTGCGATGCATTCAAGCCCCTCCAGCTTGTCCGCTTTGCCCCCCCAAGTATGCCGTTCTTGCCCTTCGCGTGAACACTACCTGAAGGCCAGACTGCGCCCAACATCTGCCGGCGTATGGGAGTGGAGCATGCAGCGCAGCCTTACCTGGGCGGTTTCCGCCACCTTGCTCGTGTTGGCCAGTGGCTGCCAGCAGCAGGCCGAACCGGGCCCGACGGTGGCCGCCGCCGATGGGGCATTTGCGGCCACGCTGCAGGAGCGGCTGCTCGATGCCAAGCCCGGCGACGTGATCCAGATACCGGCCGGTCGCCACCAGTTCGAGCGCAGCCTGAGCCTGCGCGCCGACGGGGTGACCATCCGCGGCGCCGGCATGGACCGCACCGTGCTCAGCTTCAAGGGGCAGAAGGCCGGCGCCGAAGGGCTGCTGGTCAATGGCGACGACTTCACCATCGAGAACCTCACCATCGAGGACTCCAAGGGGGATGGGCTGAAGATCAGCGAGTCGGAGAACATCACCATCCGCGGCATCAAGGTGCAGTGGACCGGCGGCCCCAGCACCAAGAACGGTGCCTATGGCATCTATCCGGTGCTGACAAAGAACGTGCTGATCGAGAACACCATTTCCATCGGTGCCTCCGATGCCGGCATCTATGTGGGCCAGTCCGATGGGGTGATCGTGCGCAACAGCCGCGCCGAGCAGAACGTGGCCGGCATCGAGGTGGAGAACACCCGCAACGCCGACGTCTACGGCAACGTGGCCACCGGCAATACCGGCGGCATCCTGGTGTTCAACATGCCGGGGCTGTCGCAGCAGGGCGCCAATATCCGCGTGTTCAACAACAAGGTCATCGCCAACAACCACGCCAACTTCGGGGCCAAGGGCACGCCGGTGGCCAGCGTGCCGGCCGGCTCGGGCATCGTCATCAACTCCAACGATGACATCGAGGTGTTCGACAACGAGGTGCGCGACAACGCCACCACCAACATCATCGTTTCCAGCGTGTATTCCACAGGTTACAAGGACAGCAGCGCCTCACCCAACTTCGACCCGTACCCGGAGCGCATCTATATCCACAACAACACCCTGTCCGGCGGCGGTGATTCGCCCGATGGGCTGGATCTGAAGGCGCTGAAGGTGGCCTTGTACGGCCTGACCGGCCACTTCCCGGATGTGCTCTGGGATGGCTATTACAACAAGGAGCGCGTGGTGGACGGGGTCAAGCTGGGGCCGCAGATCTGCCTGCGTGATGTCAGTGGTGTGGTCAATGCCGACGGGCCGGGCGGGTACAAGAACCCCAGCAAGGATGCCAAGCCGTTCGACTGCGAATTGCCGCGCTTGCCGGCCATCGACCTGAAGCGTGCTTGAGGGCAGGGCATGGGCGCGCTGATGGTGCGGGGCATGGTAATGGCGGCGGCGCTGCTGGCGCTGGCCGGCTGCGGCAAGCCGCCCGCGGTGCATTTCTTCGAGCAGGGCCAGCCGGCCACGCTGGACGAATGGCAGCTGCTGCGGGTGCGCGATGGTCGCCTGTCGTTGAATGAAGGGGTAGTGCCGTATGACTTGAACACGCCGTTGTTCAGTGATTACGCGCACAAGCTGCGCACGGTGTGGATGCCCCAGGGGCAGGCCGCCGGCTACCAGCCCGAGCACGCGTTCGACTTCCCGGTGGGTACCATCCTCAGCAAGACGTTTTACTACCCCTTGCCCGCCACCGGCGAGGCAGGCGGCAACGCGGTGGCGCGCACGCCGCCATCGCAATCGCTGCTGCACGACGAGCGCCTGGACCTGTCCAAGGTGCGCCTGATCGAGACCCGCTTGCTGGTTCACCGCAAGGACGGCTGGGTCGCGCTGCCGTATGTATGGAACCAGGCGCAGACCGCGGCCACGCTGCAGCGCACCGGTGCCAGCGTCGAGCTGGAGCTGCTGGCCGCCGATGGCAGCCGAGAAGCGCTGCATTACCAGGTGCCGGACCAGAATCAGTGCGCCGGTTGCCATGTCACCGACAACCGCTCGCGCCGGCTGCAACCGATCGGGCCGAAGGCGCGCCATCTCAACCGTGATTTCGACTACGCCGATGGCCGTGACAACCAGCTGGCGCACCTGGCCGCCATCGGTTACCTGAAAAACCTGCCGGCACCGCAACAGGTGCCGCGCATGGCCGATGCCAGCGACCCTGGCGCCGCGCTGGAGGCGCGCGCGCGCGCCTACCTGGACGTGAACTGCGGGCACTGCCACAGCCGCACCGGCCCGGCCATCACCTCGGGCCTGTGGCTGGATGCACCCACCCAGGATCATTTGAAGCTGGGCATGTGCAAGCAGCCGATTGCCGCCGGCAAGGGCACTGGTGATCGCCGCTACGACATCCAGCCCGGCGATGCCGACGCCTCGATCATCGCCTTCCGCATGGACAGCGACGATCCGGCAGTGATGATGCCCGAGGTCGGGCGGGCCGTCGTGCACAGGGAAGGCGTGGCGCTGATCCGGCAATGGATCGATGCGCTGGAAACAAGCTGCGATGCCGGCGGCGAAGGCCAGCCGGGCAATACGGGACCGCCGGCCGTCTGACGCCGGCTTTACACCTCACTGCGTGGGAGAGAGCGCGATGCGAGTGAAGCAACGGAATCTGGTAGTCGGGTTGCAGCGGGCCATGGCCGGGCTCATGGTGCTGGGCACAGGCGGTACGGCATTGGCACAGTCGGCGACGGAGGATGCTGCCACCACGCTGGACCGCATCACCGTCACCGCGCAGAGCCGCCAGCAGGAAATACAGGATGTGCCGATCGCCCTGCAGGTGGTTGACCAGAACCTGCTCAACGACGTGGCCGCCGAGAATCTTGGCGACATCGACGCGCTGGTACCGGGACTGGTGATCAGCGCGGTGCAGCCCACCCAGCCCTCGTTCCGGCTGCGCGGCGTGGAGACCGACGACTTCGGTATCGGCACCGATCCGGCCGTAGGCATCTTCGTTGACGGCGTCTACGGCGGGCGAGGCGGCGGCGTGCTGCTGCCCTTCGTCGATGTGGAACGTATCGAAGTGCTGAAGGGGCCGCAGGGCACCTTGTTCGGCCGCAACACCGCTGCCGGTGCGATCTCGCTGGTGACCCGGCGCCCGCAGGCGGAAACGGAGGCGCGCGCCACCGTGCGGGTGGGCAACTACGGCAAAAAGTACGCCGATGCGATGTGGAACATCCCCACCGGTGACAACTCGGCGCTGCGCTTCAATGCACTGATCAACACCAGTGATGGCTGGTTCCAGGACGGTGCCACCGGCAAGGACCTGGGTGGCGAGAACGTCTGGGCCACGCGCGCGGCCTGGCAAAGCCGATTCGGTGACAACACCACCGCCTACATCACCTGGGACCACGAAAGCCTGGACCAGAACGGCCGAGTGACTACCGGCATCGTGCCGCTGCCGGCCTATCCGGCGCGCCCGCCAGTACCGGTGGACCCGGATGACTATCTGGATCCGCGCAAGATCAAGACCTATAGCGATGCCGACAATGCCGAATGGCGCACCTTCGATGGCGTCAGCCTGATCGTCGACCACGCGCTGTCCTGGGGCAATTTCACCTCCACCAGCTCCTGGCGCAAATACGACTCCACCAACCACACCGAGGAGGACGGCACCAACCGTTATGACCTTTACGTGGATTCGGTCAATACCGAGAACAACGAGACGTTCTACCAGGAGTTCAAGTTCTCTGGCAGCAATGAACGCTTCGACTGGGTGGCCGGTGTCAGCTATTTCGACGAGGACGCGCGCCAGACCAGTGAGGTCAACACCAATACCGAGGCGGTGGACAACATCATCCGCAACATGGGCGTGGCCTATCAGCTGGGCATTCCCGATGGCAGCCTGTTCAACTTCACCTCGATGCTGGCGCAGATGAACGGCATTCCGATTTCGCTGGTTGGCGAGAAGTGGAACGAGCGCTTCAACAACACGCTGGGTACCACGTCCTATGCTGCTTTCGGTGACGTGATCTGGAAGGCCACCGATCGCCTCAACCTGACCTTCGGCCTGCGTTACACCCGCGACGAGAAGGATTTCACCTGGCTCAATACGCCGCGCAATGCGCCCGGCCTGGAGGCCAAACTCGGCACCCTGGAGGCGCTGGGCTTCTTCCAGGCACTGGCGGACATGGGCATCCCGATCACCCGCGAGCTGTTGACCTTCGATATGGCCTTCATAGACCCGCCGGCCATGGTCAACAAGGGCAAGCAGGTGCGCGACAAGAAGAGCTGGAGTGACTGGAGCCCGCGCTTCGTCGTCGACTACCACCTCAACGACGACACCATGGTGTTCGGCTCGCTGGCCAAGGGTTACAAGGCCGGTGGCTTCAATGCGCTGCAGATCGGTCCGGCATTCGAGAACGAGGATGTGTGGAACCTGGAAGTCGGCCTGAAGCAGAGCTTCGACCGCTTCTCCTACAACGTATCCGTCTTCCACTACCAGTACGACAACCGCCAGGCGATCCGCCTGATCGATCCGGATCCGAACAACCCGGTCGACATCCCGGTCTACGTGTTTGACACCAGCGATCTGGAAGCGACCGGCGTTGACTTCGATATGCGTTGGAAGGTTACCGACGGACTGACCCTGGATGCAGCCGCCGAGTGGATAGATTCCAAATACAAGAACTACGTGACACCGGAAGGTGTGGATCTGGACGGGGCACCGACCGGCGAGCCGCGCTTCACCGCCTCGGCGGGTGCGGTCTACGTCGCTGACCTTGGTGGCAACGGCCAGCTGCGATTCGCGCTGCGCCACGCTTACCGCGGCGCCCAACGCTGCAATGCAGGTTCCGACCTGCAAGGTGACTGCGGCATCAGCAAGGTGCTCAACATCGGCGAATCACAGCAGCGCACCGATGTCCGGGTTGGTTGGACCTCACCGCTGAAACACTGGAACTGGGCGGTGTACGCCAACAACGTGTTCGACAAGCAGTACGTCCGCGGCCTCAACACCTACGGACGCGATCCCCTGGGCGTAGTCGGCGCAACCATCACCGACCCCCGCACCTACGGCCTGGAAATGACCGTGAAGTTCTAACGCTTGAAGCCCCTCTCCCTGCGGGAGAGGGGTTGGGGTGAGGGCAGTTCCGCGGAGCCGAGCCATGCTCGGCTGAGGCTCTACCGGGAAGGCCCTGCCGAGCATGGCTCGGCACTACGGATTCCTGAAGGCGCCGATCGACAACACCGCGGTAAATCAGCATTGGGTGAGTAGGAAACCCCGGCGTCCAAGCACGCCGGGGTTTCTGTTTGCGGCGCATGACGGCATCCTTACGCCATGTCTGCACGCCGTGACCTTGCCACCCTCGATCTGTCCACCGAACCGCTGAGCCGTCTGGCCGGGGTTGGGCCGCGGGTGGCGGCCAAGCTGGAAGCGCGTGGCCTGACCACCTTGCAGGACCTGTGGCTGCACCTGCCATTGCGCTACGAGGACCGCACCACGCTGTTGCCGATCCGTGCGCTGAAGGCCGGCATGGCCGCACAGGTCGAAGGCAGGGTGGAGGCCGTGGAACGCGGCTTCCGCTACCGCCCGGTATTGCGGGTGGCGATCAGCGATGACTCCGGTGCCACGCTGGTGCTGCGTTTCTTCCATTTCCGTGCCGCGCAGGTAGCGCAGTTCGCGGTGGGGCGGCGGCTGCGCGCCTATGGCACGCCGCGGCCCGGTCAGAACGGGCTGGAGATCGTCCACCCCAGCTATCACGTGCTGGGCGAGGGCGAGGATGCGGCACTGGGACAGGCGCTGGATCCGGTGTATCCCGCCGTTGAAGGCATCGGCCCGGCCAGCCTGCGCAAGTTGATCAGCCAGGCCCTGGATCGGCTGCCCGACGCGGCCACGCTGGAACTGCTGCCTGATAGCTTCCTGGCCGGACTGCGCCTGCCGTCCCTGCGCGATGCGCTGCTGACCATGCACCGCCCGCCACCTGACGCCGATATCGCCGCACTGGCGGCCGGTACCCATCCGGCGCAGCGGCGCCTGGCGATGGAAGAACTGCTGGCGCACCACCTCAGCCTGCGCCGCCAACGCATCGCCCTGCAGCAGCATCGGGCACCGTCCCTGCGCGGCCGCGATGGTCTGGTCAAGGCGCTGCGCGAATCCCTGCCGTTCCAGCTGACTGGTGCGCAGGCGCGGGTCTTCGATGAAATCCGCAAGGACCTTGCGCGTGCCCATCCCATGCTGCGGCTGGTGCAGGGCGACGTGGGCTCCGGCAAGACCGTGGTCGCCGCCCTGGCGGCAATGCTGGCGGTGGAGCGGGGCAAGCAGGTGGCGCTGGCCGCGCCTACCGAACTGCTGGCCGAGCAGCACCTGGCCAATCTGCGCGCCTGGCTGGAACCGCTGGATATCCGCGTTGCCTGGCTGGCTGGCAAGGTCACCGGCAAGGCTCGCAGCAAGGTGCTGGAGGAGGTCGCCTCCGGCCATGCGCAGGTGGTGGTCGGTACCCACGCGCTGATGCAGGACAACGTGGTGTTCAACGACCTGGCGCTGGCCATCGTCGATGAGCAGCACCGCTTCGGCGTGCACCAGCGGCTGGCGCTGCGTGACAAGGGCGCCAGCGCCGGGGTGGTGCCACACCAGCTGGTGATGACCGCCACACCGATTCCACGCACGCTGGCGATGGCGGCGTACTCGGACCTGGATGTATCGGCCATCGATGAGCTGCCGCCGGGCCGTACCCCCGTGCAGACCATCGCCATCAGCGCCGAGCGCCGCCCGGAACTGGTCGAGCGCATCCGCATCGCCTGCCAACAGGGCCGGCAGGTGTACTGGGTGTGCACGCTGATCGAGGAAAGCGAGGAAGCCGCCGGCCCGGGCAATGCCCGCATGGATGCGCAGGCCGCGCAGACCACCTTCGAAGCCTTGTCGGCACAGTTGCCGGAGCTGCGCATCGGGCTGGTGCACGGGCGCATGAAGGCGGCCGAGAAGCAGGCGGCGATGCGCGCCTTCAAACAGGCGGAAACCGATCTGCTGGTCGCCACCACGGTGATTGAAGTCGGCGTCGATGTGCCCAATGCCTCGCTGATGATCATCGAGAACGCCGAGCGTCTTGGCCTAGCGCAGCTGCACCAGTTGCGCGGGCGGGTAGGGCGCGGCGCCACCGCATCGAGTTGCGTGCTGATGTACCAGGCACCGCTGTCGGCGATGGCACGCGAGCGCCTGGAGACCATGCGCCATACCGCCGACGGTTTCCTTATCGCGGAGAAGGACCTGGAACTGCGCGGCCCGGGCGAATTGCTGGGCACGCGACAGACCGGCCTGGCGGCATTCCGGGTGGCCGACCTGGCCCGCGATGCCGGCCTGCTGCCAACCGTGCACGAACTGGCCGAACGCATGCTCAACGACGCACCGGCGCTGGCTGATCGCATCGTCAATCGCTGGATTGGTGGCGCGGTGCGCTACGCAGCGGCCTGATTGTGTGCTTCCACTGTCATGGAGGCCGTGACAGACTCCATGGCCAACCAGAAGTGAAGCAGAAGATGAGCAAGAAGATTCCGTTGCTGATTGATACTGATCCGGGCGTGGATGACGCGCTGGCACTGCTGATGGCCTTTGCCGACGAGCGCCACGAGGTGGTCGCATTGACGGTGGCAGCGGGCAACGTCGGCCTGGAGTACACCGTGCGCAATGCGCTGAAGCTGTGCGAAGTGGCCGGCCGCGAGGACGTACCGGTGTTTGCCGGTACCCCGGACCCGCTGGTGTACCCGGCCGAGGACGCTGCGCACGTGCATGGCCGCGATGGCTTCGGCGACGTGGATCTGCCGCTGGCCGCGCGCAAGGTGGAGGCCGAGCATGCCGCGCTGGCGATCCTGCGCCTGTCGCACCAGTACGCCGGCGAGCTGGTGCTGGTGGCCTTGGGCCCGCTGACCAATATCGCGCTGGCGTTGAAGCTGGACCCGAGCCTGCCGCAGCGGGTGAAGCGTTTCCTGGTGATGGGCGGTGCCATCACCGGCCACGGCAACATCACCCCATGCGCCGAGTTCAACATCGCCTTCGATCCGGAAGCGGCGCACATCGTGTTTTCGCAGTTCCCGCACACCGATGTGGCCGACTGGGAAGCTACCCTGGCCCATGGTCTGCTGCACCGTGACGTAGAGCAGTGGTTGGCGGCCGACACCGACAAGGCGCGCTTCTACGAGCTGATCTCGCGCCAGACCCGCCTGTGGTCGGAGGACAGTCGCGGCGAGCGCTGGTATGCCGCCGATGCGCTGGCCATGGCCTGGGCCTTGCAGCCCGAGGGCGCAACCCGGGTGGAGCAGCGTCCGCTGGCCATCGAGCTGACCGGCAAGCACAGCCGCGGAGCCACCATCGTCGACTGGAACCGGCAGACCGGGGTGGCGGACAATACCGCCCTGCTGATCGGCTACGACCAGGCCCGGTTCGAGGACCAGGTGCGTCGCGCGCTGGGCCTGTAACAGTGGGGGATCGCCCCGGCTTGATTGCCGGGGCAAGCCGTGCTTATAATGGCCGTCTTGACCACCAGCCCACACGGTGCGAGCCCATGAAGGCCGATATCCATCCCGATTACCACAACGTCGTTTTCCACGACGTGACCTCCGACTTCAAGTTCCTGACCCGTTCGACCATGTCCTCCAAGGAAACGGTCAAGTGGGAAGACGGCGAAGAATACCCGCTCGTCAAGGTTGAAATTTCCTCGGCTTCGCATCCGTTCTACACGGGCAAGCACAAGGTCATCGACACCAGCGGCCGCATCGACAAGTTCCAGAAGCGCTACGCGCGCTGATCGAACGGGTTGTTGCTGTCCCGACAACGGCCGCGCCATGCGCGGCCGTTGTTTTGTCACGTCCATCGTACGGCTGAACCATTGCGGAATCTGGCGGTTTTGCCAGCGCGACGCTGTGTCGCAGGCAAACGCCCCCCTATAAGACTTTTGTCTTCGCAATCTGCAAATGCTGCTGTGCGATAATCGTCGGAACCGCAGTGGAAAACTGCGGACTTCCTTCACGCGCCTGCCCGCACCCCATTCGTCAGGACAGGCGCCTTCCACTTGAGGAGCGCACACTGTGTCCGATCTTGATCAGGTCACGCTCAACGCCGGCGACACGTCGGTCGTTCTGCCTGTAGTCAAACCCGTCCTGGGCAACGACTGTGTCGATATCTCGAAGCTGACCAAGGAAACCGGTCTCTTCACCTACGACTCGGGCTATACCGCCACCGCCAGCTGCAAGTCGGCCATCACCTACATCGATGGTGACAAGGGCGTGCTGCTGTACCGCGGCTATCCGATCGAGCAGCTGGCCGAGAAGTCCAGCTTCGTCGAAGTGGCCTACCTGCTGATCAATGGCGAGCGTCCGGACGCTGGCCAGCTGAAGGCCTTCGAAGCCGAACTGAGCGCCGAAGCCGGCGTCGACGATTCGATCAACACGCTGATCGGCAGCTTCGCCAAGGACGCCCACCCGATGGCGATCCTGGCTGCCTCGATCGCGCAGCTGTCGGCCAAGTACCACGCCTCGCTGAACCTGGACGACGCCGAGCAGCGCCGCCAGGCTGCCGTGCGCCTGATCGCCAAGGTGCCGACCCTGTCGGCGCTGATCTACCGCCATGGCAAGGGCCTGCCGGCCAACAAGCCGGACACCTCGCTGGACTACGTCAGCCGCTTCCTGAAGCAGACCTTCGAGTCGGCCGATGGCAAGTACGATCTGAACAAGGACGTGGTCAAGGCGCTGGACCTGCTGTTCATCCTGCATGCCGACCATGAGCAGAACGCCTCGACCTCGACCGTGCGTCTGGTCGGTTCCACCGGCGCCAACCCGTATGCATCGGTCGCCGCTGGCGTCACCGCGCTGTGGGGCCCGGCACACGGCGGCGCCAACGAAGCCGTGCTGAAGATGCTGGAAGAGATCGGTTCGGCCGACAACGTCGAGTCCGCCGTGGTCAAGGCCAAGGACAAGACCTCGGGCTTCCGCCTGATGGGCTTCGGCCACCGCGTGTACAAGAACTTCGACCCGCGCGCCAAGGTGATCGGTGAGATGACCAAGCAGGTGCTGGGTCAGCTGGGCGTGCAGGATCCGCTGCTGGACGTGGCCATCAAGCTGGAACAGGCCGCGCTGCAGGACGAATACTTCGTTGCCCGCAAGCTGTACCCGAACGTCGACTTCTACAGCGGCATCATCTACAAGGCGCTGAACATCCCGACCGAGATGTTCACGGTCATGTTTGCCCTGGGCCGTACCGCTGGCTGGGTGTCGCATTGGCTGGAACAGCAGGTCGACCCGGAAATGAAGATCGGCCGTCCGCGCCAGGTCTACACCGGCCACGACGTGCGCGACTACAAGTAATGGCCGTGGCGCAGTGATGCGCCCTCCCGTTACGCGCAAAGCCCCGCTTCGGCGGGGCTTTTTGTTTGCGCGCTATCCACACAGGCTGTGCGGGGCAGGTGACACAAGCTGTGGATAAGCGGCCGCAGCCCTTGTGCAGCCTGCCTGCGCAGCGCGTGGTGATATTTTGTCCAGCCCTGTAGTGCCGAGCCATGCTCGGCAATGGGCCTTGCCGGCGGAGCCTCTGCCGAGCATGGCTCGGCACTACATGGCCTGGTTGGGTTTTGCCGAGCATGGCGCGGCACTACCGGAGCGGAGCAAACGTTGCAGCTCAAGCCACTCCTGCCGGCGGCGGTGAGGCGGCCAGCAGCAGCTTGAGCTGGGCCAGCGTCGCGCGTGGAAGCGGTTTGCCATCGTCGGGGGATACAGGCGGTTGTCGTAGCGCATCTTCGGGCAGTACCACCAGCTCGAAGGCAATGCCATCGGCGGCAAACTCCCAGCCGGGGAAATGCTGGCGGCTGGCATGGCCGGCCAGTTGCAATGCCCAGGTGCGGGCCTCGGCGGGGATGCGTTGTTCGTGCAGGAAATGCTGGACGGCATCGGCGTCGTCACAGTGCAACTGCAGGTTGACCGGGCTGTTTTCGCCCGCCAACCCGGTCAATACCGCACCCACCAGGCGGGGCTGGAAAGCGTGCAGGAACTGCATGGCCTGCATCGCCGACTCGCGACGCTGGTGCAGTGCGCCGGGTTGTTCGGTGGCGGCGAACAGCCGCTGGTGCTCGCGCAGCGCCTGTTCCACATCGGCCAGCCGTGGCCACAGCGCTTCTTCGTGGATACCCAGCTTGGACGCGGCCTTGCGCCGGGCATGCTCGAAATCGTGGATGCCGCTCTCGGCAATCAGGCGCGCCGCTTCCTGTGCGATCAGCAAGCGCTCGCGCGGGGCGCGGCGGGAGGGCGGCGGGGAGGAGGGCGGCATCGGGCGGTTCCAGTGGGATACGGCCCGATTGTAGGCAGGCGGCGGGCGCTGCGTCCCGCCGCCGGTGCGGCGATCAGAAAATATCGAAGGCCGCGTCGTTGGTGGCCTGGTCCTGCTGCTGGAAATCGAAGTCCTGCATGCGTTCGAGGTCCTCGGTCTTCACCCACTCGGTCGCGCCATTCAGGGTTGCCTCGACCATGCCCGAGGGCGGGTCGTTGCGGGCGATGGGCGCGTCCTTCAGTGCGGTGCGCATGTAGTCGATCCAGATCGGCAGGGCTGCCTTGCCGCCGTACTCGCGGTAACCCAGCGAGCGGAAGTCGTCGCGGCCAACCCAGACGGTGGTGACGAACGGACCGCCGAAGCCGGAGAACCAGGCGTCACGGTGGTCGTTGGTCGAGCCGGTCTTGCCGCCCACGTCTTCGCGGCCAAGTACCTTGGCCGCAGTGCCGGTGCCGCGCTGGACCACGTCACGCATCATCGACACCAACTGATAGGCGGTACGCTCGTCGATGGCCCGCGGTGCGGTGCGTGCGTCCGGGTTGGTCGGCTTGGGCGGTTCGGCCGGCGCGTCCGGTTTGACGCCCGCAGCCGGGGGCTGCGCAGCGGTAGGGCTGGGTTCGGCGCCGAAGTTGAAGCCGTCCACCACCTGGTTGACCGGGGCAGCGCCGGCGACGGCGCCGCCGCAACCGCGGCAGGCCATGGCGGGGTTTTCCTTGAAGATCACCGTGCCGTCGCGATCCTTGATCTCGTCGATGACCCAGGTATCCACGCGCGAGCCGCCATTGGCGAATACGGCATAGCCGCGGGCCACCGACAGCGGTGTCAGTGAGGCGGTGCCCAGCGACATCGACAGGTTGGGCGGAAGTTCGGCTTCCTGGAAGCCGAACTCGCTGATGTACTTGCGTGCGTAGTCGACCCCGACGCTGTCCAGCAGGCGTACCGAGACCAGGTTGCGCGACTGCACCAGCGCTTCGCGAAGGCGCATCGGGCCTCGGAAACCGCCGCCGTCGTTCTGCGGCTGCCAGGTCTTGCCGCGACGGTCACGGAACACCACGGGTGCGTCGAGCACGATCGAGGCCGGGTTGAAGCCCTTGTCGAAGGCCGAGGCATAGATGAAGGGCTTGAAGCTGGAGCCGGGCTGGCGGCGTGCCTGGGTGGCACGGTTGAACTTGTTGCCGGCAAAGCTGAAGCCGCCGACCAGGGCGCGCAGGGCACCGCTCTCGGCATCCAGCGAGACCAGCGCGGCCTGGCCGCGGGGGATCTGGTCGATCAGCCATTCGCCGTCCTTGTCACCGGCGCGTACGCGGATCATGTCGCCGCGGGTGAGCAGCTTGGCCGGGCTGCGGGTGGTCCAGCGGCTGGACGCCACCGGCAGTACCAGTTCGCGGCGGTCGGCCAGCACTACCGTGGCGCTGCCATCGGCCGCGGTGGAGGCAACCACGGCCGGGATCAGCCCGGCCTGGGCTGGAATACCGGCGATGTTGCGCGCCAGCGCAGCGGCATCGGCATCGGCGGGTACGTCGAAATGCTGCTCCACGCCATGCCAGCCATGGCGGTGGTCGTACAGCATCAGACCGTCGCGCACCGCCAGGTTGGCCGCATCCTGCATCGCCGAGTTGATGGTGGTGGTGACGTGGTAACCCTTGTTGAGCACGTCCTCGCCATACTTGGCGATCATCTCCTGGCGGACCATCTCGGCCACGTACGGGGCATAGACCTGCACCGGCGGCTCGTGCGGGCTGGCATGCATGGGCACAGCCTTGGCCGCGTCAGCCTCGGCCTGGGTGACGAAGCCCAGCTCGGCCATGCGCTGCAGCACGTAGTTGTCGCGGCGCTGGCGCGCGCGCTCGGGGTTGCTCAGCGGGTTGCCGCTGGAGGGGAACTTGGGAATGCCGGCCAGCGAGGCCATTTCGTCCAGGTCCAGTTCGCCCAGCTTCTTGCCGTAGTAATACTCGGCGGCGGCACCGATGCCATAGGCGCGGTTGCCGAAGAAGCTCTTGTTCAGATACAGCTCGAAGATCTCGTCCTTGCTCAGCTCGCTCTCGATCTTGCGGGCCAGCAGGATCTCGGCGAATTTGCGGGTGTAGCTGACCTCGCTGCTGAGGAAGAACTGGCGCGCAACCTGCTGGGTGATGGTCGATCCGCCGGGCACGCCGTCTTTGGAGCCGGTGCGCGCAATCATCCAGATCGCCCGGCCCACGCCCTTGTAGTCGACGCCGTCGTGTTGGTAGAAACGGGCGTCCTCGGTGGCCAGGAAGGCCTGCTTCAGGCGCTCCGGGACGTCCTTCATCTGGATCGGGTACCGGCGGGTCTCGCCGAATACCGCCATTAATTTCCCTTCACTATCATAGACATACATGGGCTCCTGCAACTCGACGTTGCGAAGCGCCTGCACGTCCGGCAGCTTGGAGGAGACAACGTAATAGAGCGAGCCAACGGCGATCGCACCCACCAGGGCGAGGGCGACGAAGAGGGCCAGCAGCCAGCGCAGCCAGCGGCGAAAACGTGGCATCCAGAGGTCCCGATTGCGGATTTCGTAGCCGCAGAGTATAGATTACGCAGGGGAACGGCTGGGGCCGGACTCTGGGGAGAGTAAGGGGATATCACTTCGATGCCGTGATGCAGATCGCGTCTCAGGCCTTGGGTGGTTGCCAATTGCTGTAAATCCGTTATTAATGCGCGGGCGCAACAAGTGCGTCCAAGTGCCCGTCGGCAGGGGAGAATCCGTGGGGCTTATCCCAAAAAGTCAGACGCCCATCATTGGCGTCGACATCAGTTCGACTGCGGTAAAGCTGCTTCAGCTTTCCCGCAGTGGTAACCGTTTCCGCGTGGAACATTACGCTGTGGAACCTCTGCCGCCGAATGCGGTGGTGGAAAAGAACATCGTGGAAGTCGAAGCCGTCGGGGAGGCGATTCGACGGGCTGTGGCGCGTTCAGGCACCCGTGCCAAGAGCGCAGCGGCAGCCGTGGCCGGTTCGGCGGTGATCACCAAGGTGATCCCGATGCCGGCCGACCTGGATGAAAACGACATGGAAGCGCAGGTCGAGCTGGAGGCGGTGAATTACATCCCGTACCCCATCGACGAAGTGAACCTCGATTTCGAGGTGCTGGGCATGGTTCCGAACAATCCGGAGATGGTGCAGGTGCTGCTGGCCGCATCGCGCTCGGAAAACGTGGAACTGCGCCAGTCCGCGCTGGAACTGGGCGGCCTGACCGCCAAGGTCATGGACGTGGAAGCCTTTGCCATCGAGAACGCCTTTGCGCTGGTCGCCAGTGAACTGGCCGTGCCCAGTGATGGCGTGGTGGCGCTGGTCGATATCGGCGCAACCATGACCACCCTGAACGTATTGCGTGGTGGCCGCAGCCTGTACAGCCGCGAACAGGTGTTCGGTGGCAAGCAGCTCACCGACGAGGTGATGCGCCGCTACGGCCTGAGCTACGAGGAAGCGGGCCTGGCCAAGCGCCAGGGCGGCTTGCCCGAGAGCTACGAGGTTGAAGTGCTGGAGCCGTTCAAGGAAGCCACGGTGCAGCAGATCAGCCGCCTGTTGCAGTTCTTCTATGCCGGCAGCGAATTCAATCGTGTCGACCACATCGTGCTGGCCGGTGGCTGCGCGGCGCTGGTGGGCCTGCCGACCATGGTCGAGGAACAGCTGGGCGTGGCGACCACGGTGGCCAACCCGCTGGCGCAGATGACGCTGGGCCCGAAGGTACAGGCACATGCCCTGGCCCAGGACGCACCTGCGTTGATGATCGCGACCGGTCTGGCCATGAGGGGATTTGACTGATGGCACGGATCAATCTATTGCCGTGGCGCGCCGAGCGCCGCAAACAGCGCCAGCGCGAGTTCTACGCGATGCTGGGCTTCGCCGCGCTCAGCGGCGTGGTGCTGTCCGGCTTGCTGTGGTTCTTCTACAGCCAGCAGATCAGCGGCCAGCAGGAGCGCAATGCCTTCCTTGAGTCCGAGATCGCCAAGGTCAAGGAACAGAACAAGGAAATCGAACGCCTGGACAAGCAGAAGGATCGTCTGCTGGCCCGCAAGCGGGTGATCGAGGAACTGCAGGGCAAGCGCTCGCAGATGGTGCACCTGTTCGATTCGCTGGTGCGCACCATTCCTGATGGTGTCGTGCTGACCGCGCTCAAGCAGGAAGGCGAGACGCTGACCCTGGAAGGGCGTACCCAGTCCAATGCGCGTGTCAGTGCCTACATGCGCAACCTGGAGAGCTCGGGCTGGATGAGCAATCCGGAACTGACCATCATCGAAGCGCGCGCCCAGGAGGCTGGCAGCAAGGTGATGGACGTCAAGTCCTTGCCCTATGTGTTCACGTTGAAGGTCCAGCTGCCGGCACCGGGTGAGACGAATCAGCAGGCGGAAGTGGTTGCAGCCCCTGCCGCGCCTGCCGCCACAGCGGCAACGCCCCCGGCGGAAGGGACGGCACCGGCGGCCGCCCCGGCACCGACCGGCGCCACGCCACCGGCCGCGCCTGCAGCCCCGGCTGCCAAGGTTGAACCTGCGCAGAAGGAGGCTCGCTCGTGAGCAAGAAATTCAACGCCAAGGACCTGGATTTCAACAACATCGGCAATTGGCCGCGCAATGCCAAGATGGTGTTCTGTGTGATCCTGGCCCTGCTCATCATGGGCTTGGCCTATCTGCTGGTGATCAGCGGTCAGCGTGACGAGCTCGCCGTCCTTGAAGGCAAGGAAGTGACCTTGCGCGAGAGCTTCGAGAAGGAGCAGGCGCGCGCGGTCAACCTGGAACCCCTGAAGCAGCAGCTGGCCCAGATGGAGCAGGTGCTGCAGCAGATGCTGCGCCAGCTGCCCAGCAAAACCGAGATGCCCGACCTGATCATCGATGTTTCGCAGACCGCGTTGTCCAGCGGCCTGAACAACGAGCTGTTCCAGCCGGGACCGGAGTCGCTGAAGGAGTTCTACGCCGAGAAGCCGATCGCGCTGCGGCTGGTGGGGGGGTATCACCAGTTCGGTGCTTTCGTCAGTGGTGTGGCATCGCTGCCGCGCGTGGTCATCCTGACCATGCATGACATCAACCTGAAGCCGAAGGATCCCAAGGGCGTGATCACCGCAGGCGGGGCTCTGGAGCTGGCCGGTACGGTCAAGACCTATCGTTACTTGGACGACACCGAGTTGGAAGAGCAGGAAAAGCTCGCTGCTGACGCCGCCAAGGCTGCCAAAAAGGGAGGGAAGTAAGCATGCGCAAGACTTCCTCCCTGATCGTGGGCCTGGCTGCCGTGGTGTTGCTGGGGGGCTGCATGCGCGGCGTCACCAGCGGCCCGGGCGACGTGAGCAATCTTGAAAAGTACGTTGAAGATGTACGCAAGCGCCCGGCTGAACCGCTGGAGCCCTTGCCGGTGATGCAGCAGTTCGAAACCTTCGAATATGCAGCGCAGGGCCTGCGTGACCCGTTCAGTGACGCCTGGGTGTCCGATGATGGCAACAACCAGTTGCGTCCGGATCCCAATCGCCGCAAGGAGCCGCTGGAGTCCTTCCCGCTGGATGCCCTGGACATGGTCGGCACCATTGGCAGCGGCGCGGGTGCCGTGGCCCTGGTGATGGGCCCGGACAAGGTGACCTACCGCGTGCGCCCCGGGGTGTACATGGGCCAGAGCGATGGCCGTGTAACGGGTGTGCGCGAAGACGGTATTGAGCTTATTGAACTGGTGCCGGACGGTGCGGGCGGCTGGCTGGAACGTCCAGCCTCGCTTGCACTGGACGATCGTTGATTGATTAGGGGATAGCACGATGACTTTTACCAAAGCCCTGAGCCTGCGTCCCATCCGGCGCCATGCACTGGTCCGCGTCTGCGCCCTGGGAGTGGCGCTGGCAGCGGTGTGCGGCTCTTCCTTCGCAGCGCAGCTGCCGGTGTCGGGTGGCGCAGCCACCGGTACCCAGCAAAGCGTGTCTGCGGTTTCCGTCAGCAAGATCGACTTCAAGCGTGGTGAGGACGGCTCCGGTCGCCTGATCCTGCAGTTCGACGGCCAGGGCGCCAGCCCCGACCTTCGCAGCCAGGGCAACAACGTGGTGGTTGATGTCGGCAATGCGACCCTGCCGGCCGAGCTGCAGCGCCCGCTGAACGTGGTGGACTTCGCCACGCCGGTGCAGCGCATCGATGCCAAGCCGTCCGGTGCCGGTGGTGCCCAGCTGGTGCTGAGCAACAGCGGCCCGATCGAGTCGCTGGCCTACCAGACCGGCAATGAGTACGTGGTCGAGATCAGCCCGCGCAAGGAGGCTCCGGCCACCGGCGCGGTGACCTCCAGGACTGTCGCGCAGGCCGCCGCCACGGTGGCGGCACGTGGTTACACCGGGCGTCCGGTGACCTTCAACTTCCAGGACGTGCCGGTACGCACCGTGCTGCAGTTGATCGCCGAGGAATCCAATCTCAACGTGGTCGCTTCGGACACGGTGCAGGGCAATGTGACCCTGCGTCTGGTCAATGTGCCATGGGACCAGGCGCTGGATATCGTGTTGCGGGCCAAGGGCCTGGACAAGCGTCGCGATGGTGGCGTGATCTGGGTAGCGCCGCAGCCGGAGCTGGCCAAGTTCGAGCAGGACAAGGAAGACGCGCGCATCGCGATCGAGAACCGCGTCGACCTGGTTACCGAGTACATCCAGATCAACTACCACAGCGCTGAGGCCATCTTCAAAGCCGTCACCGAGGCCAAGGGCATCGGTAACTCCAGTGGCGGCGGTGGCAGTGGCGGTAGCGGTGGGAGTTCGGAACAGGAAAATGGCTTCCTGTCCGGCCGCGGCCGACTGGTGGCAGACGAGCGCACCAACACTTTGATGATCAGCGACATCCCGAAGAAGGTCGCGCAGATGCGCGAGCTGATCAGCGTGATCGACCGGCCGGTGGACCAGGTGCTGATCGAAGGTCGCATCGTGATCGCATCGGATACCTTTGCACGCGATCTTGGCGCCAAGTTCGGCATCGGTGGCAAGCGCAGCTACAACAACGGCGACAACACCGCCACCATTGGCAGCGGTGCTGCCGGTGGCGGTACCAATGCCAGCCGTGGTCTCAATGTCAGCCTGCCGGCGGGTACCTTTACCAACGCCACGGTTAGCGGTGCGCCGAGCATCGCTTACACCCTGCTTGGTGCCAACTTCAACCTGGACCTGGAGCTGTCGGCCCTGCAGGAAGAAGGTCGCGGTGAGGTCATCTCCAATCCCCGCATCGTCACCGCCAACCAGCGTGAGGGCGTGATCAAGCAGGGTAAGGAAATCGGCTACGTGACCATTTCAGGTACCGGTGGCCAGGCAACGGCCAACGTGCAGTTCAAGGAAGTGTTGCTGGAGCTGAAGGTCACCCCGACCATCACCAAGGACAACCGCGTGTTTCTCAACATGACGGTGAAGAAGGATGAGGTGGACACGTACATGGAAGTCGAGAACTTCGGTGTCGTGCCGGTGATCAACCGCCGCGAAGTCAATACCGCAGTGCTGGTGGAAGACGGCCAGACGGTTGTGGTGGGCGGTGTATACGAGTTCAGCGATCGCAGCAGCGTGAGCAAGGTGCCGTTCCTGGGCGATATCCCGTTCCTTGGCAACCTGTTCAAGAAGCGTGGCCGCAGCAAGGACAAGGCCGAGCTGCTGGTGTTTGTCACCCCGAAGATCCTGCGCGTGGCGCAGGCCGCCCAGTAAGGCGGAGCAGTCTTCCGGAAAGGGCCGCGTTCAGCGGCCCTTTTTCGTTGTGGGCAGGCGGTTGGAACCATTTCACGCTGGATCGGTCAAACTGCGCCTATGAACCTGCCTCCCCAGCTTCCCGCCCAGAGTGATGCGGCCCCGCCCTTGAGCGGCCTGCATCAGGAATTCACCGCACTGCGAGATGCCTTGTCGGCAGAGATCGTGGGTCAGTCGCTGTTGGTCGACCGGCTGCTGGTCGCCTTGCTGGCCGATGGTCATCTGTTGGTGGAAGGCGCGCCGGGCCTGGCCAAGACCACCGCGATCCGGGCCTTGGCTTCGCGCATCGACGCCAGTTTCGCGCGCATCCAGTTCACCCCCGACCTGTTGCCCGCCGACCTCACCGGCACCGATATCTGGCGCCCGCAGGAAGGACGCTTTGAATTCCAGGCCGGGCCGATCTTCCACCCCATCCTGCTTGCTGACGAGATCAACCGGGCCCCGGCCAAGGTGCAATCGGCGTTGCTCGAAGCCATGGGGGAGCGCCAGGTTACCGTCGGCCGTACCACCTATCCCTTGCCCGACGTGTTCCTGGTGATGGCCACCCAGAACCCGATCGAGCAGGAAGGCACCTTCCCGCTGCCCGAAGCGCAGCTGGATCGCTTCCTGATGCACGTGCGCATCGGCTACCCCGATGCCGGTGCAGAGACCGAGATCCTGCGGCTGGCACGCGAGCGCGCATTGCGTGCATTGCAACCGCGCGGCGCGCTGGGCGAGAAGCTCTCGTTGCAGAAGATCGAGGCGGCGCGCCGGGAAGTGCTCGAGCTGCACATGGCGCCGCAACTGGAACGTTATCTGGTGGCGCTGGTGCTGGCCTCGCGTGATGCCAGCGCCTACGACGCCGCCTTGGCCAAACGCATCGCCTGGGGCGCAAGCCCGCGCGGTTCCATCGCACTGGAGCGCTGCGCCCGCGCCCGGGCGTGGTTGGCCGGGCGCGACTACGTCACCCCCGACGATGTGCGCTCGGTGGCTGCCGACGTGCTGCGCCACAGGGTCTTGCCCAGCTATGAAGCAGCGGCCGAGGGTTGGGATGGCGAGCGCCTGGTTGCCGCCTTGCTCGACTGCGTGCCGCTGCCCTGAGCGCATCATGGTGTACGCCTTGAGTGAAAGCAGGGTCCGTCCGCAGGTGCGGCGATGAAGCCCCCCGCATCGGTGGGCGTGGCTGCCGGGCAGGGAGCAGCGGACGGCATTCGTCCGCAACTGTCCGAACTGATCGCATTGCGGCGGCACGCCGCGCGCGGCCCGGCTGCACGTCGCGGCAGTCATGCGCTGCGCGGCCAGGCCGCATCGATGCTACGTGGGCGTGGCATGGAGTACGCCGAGTCACGTGAGTACGTGGCTGGCGACGATGCCCGCCATATCGATTGGAAATTGACCGCGCGCAGCGGCTCCACCCATACCAAGACATTCCAGACCGAGCGCGAGCGGGTCACCTTGCTGGTTGCCGATACCGCTGGGGCGCTGTATTTCGGCACGCGCGTCCGCTTCAAGTCGGTGCAGGCGGCGCGTGCCGGCGCGGTTGCGGCCTGGTCGGCGCTGCGTGATGGCGACCGTGTGGCCGCGCTGCGCGGCAGCCGCCAGCAGGCGCTGGTGCCCCCCGCCGGCGGTACGCGCGGGGTATTGCGTGCGCTGGATGCGCTCAGCCGATGGTATGCCGAGCGACCCGCTGACGATGATGGCCTGCAGTACGCATTGGAACAGGCCGCACGGCTGCTGCATCCAGGCGCGCGGGCGGTGGTGCTGGCCGATCCTGCCAGCGCGCAAGGCGTGCCCGCAGCCACCTGGACGGCCTTGGCAATGCATGTGGAGGTGCGTTTGATCCTGCTGGTGGACCCGCTGGAAATGGACCCGCCGCATTGCGTGTTGCCGCTGGCTACGCCGGAGGGACGCATGCAGCTGGACCTGGCTGCGGCGTCGGTACGCGAGGCCTGGCATGCGGCATTGGTCGGTCCCCTGGAAACCCTGCTGCGGCAGCTGCCGGGGCGTCGCATCCAGGTCAGCAGCCTGAGCAGCGATGCTGCCAGCGATGCCTGGCTTGGCAGTGCTGTGATGGGGCAGGGCGGATGAGCGCACAACTGCCACTGCGCGACGTGCATCTGCCCACGGCACCGGGTATCTGGCCGCCGGCGCCAGGTTGGTGGCTGGTGATGGCTGCGGTACTGCTGGTGCTGGGGGGCTGGTTGCTGTGGCGTTGGTTGCAGCGGCGGCGTCGCCAGCGTTGGCTGGCGCTGTTCGACACCCAGTTGCAGGCGGCGGCCGCCGGCCCGGCGCGCCTGGCGGCTGCTTCGGAATTGCTGCGACGGGCGGCGCGACGTGTGGATCGACAGGCGGTGTCGTTGCAGGGGCAAGCCTGGTTGCAGTTTCTGGATGGTGCCAAGGGACGGGAGTTCAGTGAGGGTGACGGTCGCCTGCTGCTCGATGGCGGCTTTCGTCCGCAGCTGGATGCAGCGGCGCTGGCGCGGGCATGTGATCTGGCCCGTGCGCGCTTTGTCACACTGATGGCGGGTACGCGGTGATGCAGTCATTGCTTGCGCTGCTGCCGACGTGGGTGCCGGAGTTCGCCTGGCCCTGGTTGTGGTTGGCACTGCCACTGCCCTTGCTGATGTATGCCTGGCCACTGCGTGAGGACGCCAGCCCGGCCTTGCGCGTGCCTTATGAATCCACCCGCTTGCCGCTGCGCCGGACGCGGCGGCGGGGCGGGGCGCTGCTGCGCTCGCTGCTGTTGTGGCTGGCGTGGTTCTGTCTGGTGGCTGCCGCTGCGCGGCCGCAGCAACTGGGCGAGCCGATCGAGCCACCACAGCAGGCACGTCAGATGATGCTGGCGGTGGACCTATCCGGCAGCATGAGCGAGCCGGACATGCAATTGGGTGCGCGGGTAGTGGACCGGCTGACCGCGGCAAAAGCTGTGCTGGCCGACTTCCTGGATCGACGCGAGGGGGATCGCATCGGCCTGGTGGTGTTCGGTCAGCAGGCCTATGCCCTGACCCCGTTGACCGCCGACCGTGCCAGCGTGCGCGAGCAGCTGCGTGACAGCGTGGTCGGCCTGGCCGGGCGCGAGACGGCATTGGGTGATGCCATCGCATTGTCGGTGAAGCGCCTGCGTGAGCAGCCCGAAGGCCAGCGCGTACTGATCCTGCTGACGGATGGTGTCAACACCGCCGGTGTACTGGAGCCGCTGAAGGCGGCTGACCTGGCCAAGGCTGAAGGTGTTCGGGTTTACACGGTGGCGTTCGGCGCCAGCGGCGGAGGCTCGCTGTTCGGCGTGCAGTTGCCCGGCGGCGAGGACCAGGTGGACGAAAAGACGCTGGGGAAGATTGCCAGCGAAACCGGCGGGCGCTTCTTCCGCGCGCGCGATACTGATGAACTGGTGGGCATCTATGCCGAACTGGATCGGCTGGAGCCGGTGAAGAACCTTGGCCCGGCGGTGCGCCCGCGTATCGAGCGCTATGCCTGGCCACTGGGTGTTGCCTTGCTGCTGGGGCTTATTGCGTTGGCATGGCGGGGGTGGCGGCGATGAGCCTGTGGCATCAGCTGCACTTTGTGCGACCGGAGTGGTTGTGGGCGTCGCTGCTGCTGCCGGCCGCGCTGCTGGGCAGCGTGTGGTTGCGGCGGCGGCGCCTGCGTTGGCACGCGGCCGTGGATGCCCACCTGCTGCCGCATCTGCTCAGTGGTAGTCACAAGCGTCGCGGGCTGGGGCTGCTGGGGTTGCTGTTGGGCTTGGCGTTGGCTGTGTTGGCAATGGCCGGCCCAAGCTGGCGGCAGGTGCAGCAGCCGTTGTGGCAGTCCAAGGCACCGCTGGTGATCGTGCAGGACCTTTCTTCCAGCATACGTGCCGCCGACCTGCCACCATCGCGCCTGTTGCAGGCGCGGGCCAAGCTGGCCAGCCTGCTGCGTGAACGCAAGGGCGGCGAAGTGGCCTTGATTGCCTTCGCGTGGGAGCCGTTCACGGTGGCACCCCTGACCGATGACGCTGCCAATGTGGCCTTGTTCCTGGATGCCCTGGGGCCGGAGGTGATGCCGGTAGATGGGCAGCGGGCTGACAAGGCGCTGGCTTGGGCAGGTGCACTGCTCAAGCAGTCCGGCGCGCGTCAGGGTGATGTGCTGTTGCTGACCGACCATGCCGATGCGGCGGCGGTCGCCGCCGCCACGCAACTGCGCGTGGCGGGCTACCGGGTATCGGTGTTGGGGCTGGGCAGCGTGCAGGGCGCGTCCTACCGCGATGTGCGCGGCGGCATCGAGCAGGCGCACCTGGACGAAACCTCGTTGCGTGCACTGGCAACCGCCGGCGGTGGTGGCTACCAGCGCTTGGCCAGGGATACGTCGGACCTGCAGGCGCTGGGGGTATTGGAGCCGCAGTTGCAGGCGCAGGACAGGGCGACATCCAACGCCGGCAAGAGCTGGCAGGACGAAGGGTATTGGTTGCTGTTGCCTTTGCTGTTGCTGGGCATGTTGGCCTTCCGCCGGCCACGCGGCGCGATGGCGGTGCTGGCGCTGTGCCTGGTGTTGCCGTTGGCGCAGCCAGCGCGTGCCGCCGAGGCGGGCGGTTGGTGGCAACGCGCCGACCAGCGTCAACACGAGCGTCTGCAGCAGGGCGTGGAGGCTTACCGGCAAGGCGACTTTGCCACCGCGCAGAAGCAGTTCCAGGGCATCGACAGCGCCGAGGGCCTGTACAACCTGGGTAACGCGCTGGCCCGCCAGGGCCGCTATGACGAGGCCATTGCTGCCTACGACAAGGCACTCCAGCGTACGCCGGGCATGGCCGATGCCGTGGCCAACCGCGCGGCGGTGGATGCGGCGCGCAAGCGCAAACCACCGCAAGGCCAGCGTAACGGGGGGCAGCAGGGCAAGGACCAACAGAACTCGTCGAAGTCGCAGCAGGAGCCGGGCAAGCAGCAACAGCAGGGCCAGCAAAGTCCGCAGGATGGCCAGTCGCGAAATACGCAACAAGGCCAACAAAGGCAGCAGGAGCAGGCCTCGGCGCAGCCGGGGCAGCAAGCTCAAACAGGTCAACAAGGTCAACAAGGTCAACCGCAATCCCCAGCCCATGCTGGCCAGCAGGGGGAGCCGGACAAGCCGCAGGCCGAGAATGCCGGTGCGCAGCAACAGGCGGACCAGGCCCAGCGCGAACGCATGGCACAAGCCATGCGCCAGCAGCAGGCGCAGCAGGACGACGAGGCCACCGCCAAGGCCAGGGCGTTGGCGGCGATGAGCCCCGAGCAACGCGAGCAGCGGCAGGCTGTCGAGGCGTGGATGCAGCGTGTGCCGGACGAACCCGGTGCACTGTTGAAAGCGAAATTCCAGCTCGAGTATGAGCGCCGGATGCGGGAACAACGATGACAAGGTTTCAATGGCGCGCGCAGGCGCGATGCGGCGTACTGCTGTGCCTGTTGCTGGTGATGGGCCTGGCGCAGGCGCAGACCCGTGCCTGGCTGGACCGTGACAGTATCAATCTGGGCGAAAGCGTCACCCTCAACATCGAAACCGAGCAGTCGGCGGCGCCGGATTATGCGCCGTTGCAGGCCGAGTTCTCGCTCAGCAACCAGACCAGCAGCCGCCAGCTGCAGATGCAGAATGGCGCCATCAGCAACCGCGCGGTCCATACGGTTGTGCTGTCGCCGCGACGCAACGGCGAGTTGGCGATACCTGCGCTGCGTGTGGGCAGTGCCAGCACCGCGCCGTTACGGCTGGTGGTGGGGCAGGCACCGCCGGCCCCGGCCAATGGTGATGCAGTGGCGTTCATCGAAACCGAGGTGGACGACAGCAGCCCCTATGTGCAGCAGAGCGTGGGCGTGGTGGTGCGGCTGTACTTCGCCACCCAGCTGGCGTCGGGCGAGCTGGTGCTGGATACGCCGGCGGGGGCATCGCTGCAGCGGGTGGGCGATGACCGCACTTCCGTGCGTGAAGTCGGCGGACGGCGTTACAACGTGGTCGAGCGCCGTTTCCTGCTGATCCCGGAGCGCAGCGGGCCCTTGCAGGTGGTGGGCGCGCGTTTCAGCGGACAGGGAGCTGGCGGCTTCTTTGATGATTTCTTTGGCCGCGACGGCGGGCAGTTGAGTGCACGCGGCCCCGACCAGACCCTGCAGGTGCAGGCGGTCCCTGCCGATGCACCGCAGCCCTGGCTGCCGCTGAAGAACCTGCAGCTGCGCTATGTCGCGGCCCCTGCCAGTGGACGCACCGGCGAGGCAATCACCGTGGAGGTGGAAGCCACCGCCACCGGCGCCACCAAGGCGCAGTTCCCTGAGCTGCCGGTGCCGTCGCTGGGCGATGCGGCACAGGTATTCGCCGAGCCGGCGCAATACGACGAGACGTTTGCCGGCGGCAGCCCGCAGCTGAAGCTGACCCGGCGCTATTCCATCGTGCCGCAGCAGACCGGCACCCTGAGCCTGCCGGGCATCCAGGTGCCGTGGTGGGACGTGGCCACCGGGCAGGCAAGGTCCGCCGCCTTGCCTGCGCTGACACTGCAGGTGGCACAAGGGACGGCCGGGTTGGCGGCACCACCGCTACCGCAGGCCCAGGCGGCAGCGGCGGCTGCCACGGCGTTGCCCGGCACGGTGACGATGGGGGCAACAGCGGGCAGGGCAACATGGCTGTGGCCCGCGCTGGCGGCGGGTTTTGCCCTGCTGTGGCTGGTCACCCTGGTATGGGCGGTAAGTCGCCGTCGGACGCCGGCCACACAAGCACAGCAGGCACACGTGGCCGACCGCCCGAGCTCGCGTTACAGCACTGCCGATCTGCGGCGGGCGCTGGACAGCGGCGGTCTGGACGAGGTGGCGCGGATCCTGATGGCGATGGCTGCGGCACCGGATCTGGACGCGGTGATCCAGCGGCTGGAGCCGGCCGAGCAGCGTGAGGCAGTGCAACGCATGCAGCGGGCCCGTTGGGGCGGCGAGGGCGATGTCAGCCAGGCCCGCGCGCGGCTGCGCGAGGTGTTCAAGGCAGGCCCGCGCTGGCGTGGTGGTCCGGTGGTGGCGGAAAAACCGCTGCTGGCGCCTCTCTATCCGGAACAAAGCTGAAAAGGACGGCCACAAACCGTCTGCTAAGCTGAACCATTCTCGAGGGAAAACCAACGATGGCCGATGCAGCAAAGAGTCCCGCCAAGATGCCCTTCCACTGGAAGATCGGGATAGGGTTTGGCGTTGGCCTGTTGCTGGGCCTGTTGGTGCACCTGCTCAGCCCCGGCGCAGACTGGGTGCATGTTGTCACCACCTATATCACCACCCCCATCTCAGGCCTGTTCCTCAACCTGATCTTCATGTTGATCGTGCCGCTGATTTTCTCGGCACTGGTGATGGGCGTCTCGGAGATGGGCGACATCCGCGCCTTGGGGCGGATCGGCTGGAAATCGCTGGCCTATACCGTGGTGCTGTCGGGTGTGGCGGTGCTGATTGGCCTGGTGCTGGTCAATGTGCTCAAGCCGGGCGCCGGTGTGGACCCCAACGTGGCCGCGCAGCTGCTGGCCGAGAACGCCGAGCGCAGCAAGGAAATCGTGGCCGGTATCGGCTCCGAGCCCAAGGGCATGGAGATGCTGCTGTCGATCGTGCCGAACAACGTGCTTGAAGCGGCCTCGGACAACGGCAAGATCCTGTCGCTGATGTTCTTCGCGCTGATGCTGGGCATCGGCATGGTGCTGTCGCCGGCCGAGAAGGTTGCCACCCTGCGCAAGGCCATCGAGGGACTGTTCGAGATCTCGATGACCCTGATCAACCTGGTCATCCGCCTGGCCCCATATGCGGTGGCCTGCTTCATGTTCAACCTGGCGGCCATCTTCGGTTTCAGCCTGCTGGTGAAGCTCGGTGCCTATGTGGGCGTGGTGGTGCTGGCACTGGGTGTGCACATGTTTGTCAGTTATGGCATCGCGGTGAAGCTGGCCGGGCGCTCGCCGGTGCAGTTCTTCCGTGAGACCCAGGAAGCGACGTTGATGGCCTTCTCCACCGCCTCCTCGAACGCAACCCTGCCGACCGCGATGCGGGTGGCTGATGAAATGGGCTTCCCGCACAAGGTCTCGCGTTTCGTGCTGACCGTGGGTGCCACCGCCAACCAGAACGGCACCGCGCTGTTTGAGGGCGTGACGGTGATCTTCCTGGCGCAGTTCTTCGGTGTGGACCTGAGCATCGGCCAGCAGTTCATGGTGATGGTGGTGTGCATCCTGGGCGGCATCGGCACCGCCGGTGTCCCCTCCGGCTCGCTGCCGGTGGTGGCGCTGATCTGCGGCATGGTCGGGGTCAACCCGGTGGGTATCGGCCTGATCCTGGGCGTGAACCACTTCCTGGATATGTGCCGCACCGCACTGAACGTCACGGGCGACCTGGCCCTGACCACCCTGGTGGCCCGCGGCGAGAGTGAGGACGAGGTGGGCCGCCACCATCCACAGGCCTGATAGTTCCCAGGTGCTGCGTCTGAGACGGCCATCCTGAACAGGGTGGCCGTTTTTCTTTGGGGAGAGCGATGTGGCCCGTCGCCCCCCTCCCGACCCTCACGCCTTAACGCGGCCCTTGCGCCGGTGCGAAGGTCGGTCCTGCCGGTCCCTTTGGGCGAGGGGGGCTCACCCGCCATTGGGCTTGCAGCAAAGCGAGCCCCTCTCCCCTTGCGGGAGAGGGGGTGGGGAGAGGGGAAGAGGAGTTGAGGAGAGGGAAAGAGGGCGGGCACAGCGCAGAATCCGCTGCAATGTGAAACAGGCCACCCCCGGGTAGGTCTTTACGCACTGCCCCGGGCATGGGCTTGTGGGACAATAGGCCGCCCGCAGTTCCGCGGGAGCCTCCTGATTCTGACGACCCATGACGCAGCCCACCCGCCGCCAGTTGGCGAACGCCATCCGTTTCCTTGCCGCTGATGCGGTAGAAACCGCCAAGTCCGGTCATCCCGGCATGCCGATGGGCATGGCCGATATCGCCGAAGTGCTCTGGAACGACTATCTCCGCCATAACCCGAACAACCCGAAGTGGTTCAACCGCGACCGTTTCGTGCTGTCCAACGGTCATGGCTCGATGCTGCACTACGCGCTGCTGCACCTGAGCGGCTACGACCTGCCGATCGAAGAACTGAAGGCCTTCCGCCAGCTGGGCAGCCGCACCGCCGGCCACCCGGAACGCCACGAAACCCCGGGCGTGGAGACCACCACCGGTCCGCTGGGTCAGGGTTTTGCCAATGCGGTGGGCTTCGCGCTGGCTGAAAAGCTGCTGTCGCAGCGCTACAACCGCCCGGAATTTGAAGTCGTCGACCACCGCACCTGGGTGTTCATGGGCGATGGCTGCCTGATGGAAGGCATCTCCCACGAAGCCGCCTCGCTGGCCGGCACCTGGGGCCTGAGCAAGCTGGTCTGCTTCTGGGACGACAACAACATCTCCATCGATGGTGAAGTGGAAGGCTGGTTCACCGACGACACCCCGGCACGCTTCGAGTCCTACGGCTGGAACGTGGTGCGCGGCGTTGATGGCCACGATCCGGAAAGCATCAAGGCCGGCATCGAGCAGGCGCTGTCGCAGTTCGACAAGCCGACCCTGATCTGCTGCAAGACCACCATTGGTTTTGGCTCGCCGAACAAGGCCGGCCAGGAATCCAGCCACGGCGCACCGCTGGGCAAGGACGAGCTGGAAGCCACCCGCAAGGCGCTGAACTGGCCGTACGGCCCGTTCGAGATCCCGGAAGATATCTATGCCGGCTGGCGCGCTGGCGGCACCGGCACCCTGCGTCAGGCCGAGTGGGAGCAGCTGTTCGACAAGTACGCCGCGCAGTTCCCGGCCGATGCCGAGGAACTGACCCGCCGTTCGCACGGCGAGCTGCCGGCCGACTTCATTGCCCAGGCCGATGCCTACATCGCCCAGGTGCAGGCCGAAGCGCCGAACATCGCCTCGCGCAAGGCCTCGCAGAACGCCATCCAGGCTTTCGCACCGCTGCTGCCGGAAATCATCGGCGGCTCGGCTGACCTGGCCGGTTCCAACCTGACCCTGTGGAAGGGTGCGCAGACCGTGGTCGGCGAAGACCCGCATGCCAATTACGTGCACTACGGTGTGCGCGAGTTCGGCATGAGCGCCATTGCCAATGGCCTGGCCCTGCACGGTGGTTTCCTGCCGTTCGACGCCACCTTCCTGGTGTTCAGCGACTACGCCCGCAACGCGCTGCGCATGAGCGCGCTGATCCCGGCGCACGTCATCCACGTGTTCACCCATGACTCGATCGGTCTGGGCGAAGACGGCCCGACCCACCAGCCGGTGGAACACGTGTCGTCGCTGCGCTACATCCCCAACAACGATGTGTGGCGCCCCTGCGATGCGGCCGAGTCGGCCGTCAGCTGGAAGGCGGCCATCGTCCGCAAGGACGGCCCGAGCTGCCTGATCTTCAGCCGCCAGAACCTGGCCCCGCAGCCGCGTACGGCAGAGCAGGTGCAGCAGATCGAACGCGGTGGTTACGTGCTGGCCGACGCCGCCGGTACCCCGGACGTGATCCTGATCGGTACCGGTTCGGAAATTGGTCTGGCCGTGGCCGCCAAGGCCGAACTGGACGCGGCCGGCATCAAGACCCGCGTGGTGTCGATGCCGTGCACCGACGTGTTTGACCGCCAGGACGCCGCCTACCGCGAGTCCGTGCTGCCGAATGCCGTGCGCAAGCGCGTTGCCGTCGAAGCCGGCGTCACCGGCTTCTGGCGCCAGTACGTGGGCCTGGACGGTGCGGTGATCGGTCTGGACACCTTCGGTGCCTCGGCCCCGGCCGACAAGCTGTACAAGCACTTCGGCATCACCACCGAGGCTGTGGTGGCAGCAGCGAAGGCGCAGGTCGCGGGCTGATCAAGCTCCGTCGCATGTCCTGAACAAAGGCCGGGGAAACCCGGCCTTTGTTTTTCTGGCTTCCTGACAGGAAAGCGGGGCAGGGGTGCCCAACCCGTCCCGAAGGGGGAGCCGTAGTGCCGAGCCACGCTCGGCAGGTGTATTACTCGCAAAAGACAAACCCCTCCCCAGCCCTCCCCTTGGCTGCGCCAAAGGGAGGGAGCAGAGCGGTAGTGCCGAGCCATGCTCGGCAGGGGCATTACCAGCAAACGCCCCCCTCCCCAACCCTCCCCTTGGCTGCGCCAAAGGGAGGGAGCAGAGCGGTAGTGCCGAGCCATGCTCGGCAGGGGCATTACCAGCAAACGCCCCCCTCCCCAACCCTCCCCTTGGCTGCGCCAAAGGGAGGGAGCAGAGCGGTAGTGCCGAGCCATGCTCGGCAGGGGCATTCCCAGCAAGGCCAACCCCTCCCTAGCCCTCCCCTTGGCTACGCCAAAGGGAGAGGGCAGGGCAGTAGTGCCGAGCCATGCTCGGCAGAGGTTCCTCCGCTATCGCAACCGACGAGCAAACGGCGTCAGCCGCAACGGCGGAAGCCCGGCTATCGCGCATCTGGATGAACGGATCGGATGTCAGCTTCGCGGCACACACCGCTCCTGCAAACAGGGCAGGGCCAAAGCAAATCAGTCGCGCGGCTTGGCCACCACCGGTGCGCTCGCGGTCTTGCCACTCGAATGATGCTCCCAGATGGCTGCGAACAGTGCTTCCAGATCGCGGGTGAATCGCAGGGTATCAAACAGGGGCGACTGCAATCTGGCTTGCTGCAATCGCTGTCGAATGGATGCGCGTTGCCCGGGATTGTGGGCCAGCGCAAGCAGCTTGTCGTAGTACTCGGACGCATTGTCCGCAATCAATTCGTCAAACCCGTGCGCATGCAGGAGGCTGGCGGAAACGCGGCTGGCAAATGTATCGCCTTTGCGGGCAAGCAAGGGAACGCCAGCCCATAGTGCGTCACTGCCGGTGGTATGCGAGGTATACGGGAAACTATCCAACGCGATATCGGCCAAGGCGAGGCGGGCGATGTGCGCGGTCTGATCACATCTGGGGGCGAATATCAGTCGTTCGCAGCTCACCTGGCGGCGCGACATCTCGTTGCGTAGATTGTTGCGGGCCTGCTCGGTGCCAGGATCAAGCAACCACAGCACGCTGTCGGGGACCTGCTTGAGCAGGCGACACCAAAGATCGAATTCGGCCGGATTGAGTTTGAGCAACTGGTTGAAGCTGCATAGCACGAGCGCCGACGCAGGGAGGCCGGCATGCCCGCGAGTGCTCAACTCCAGCGGGCGTTGGCGGTCATTGGGTTGGTAGCAATGCGGCATCTGCGCGATGTGTTCGCTGTAGTTGTCCGCATGCTCGGCAGGCGTCACGGTTGCATCCCCAATGATGTAGTCGGCCAGTCTTGGGTTGCCAAGGCTGCCCGGATAGCCCAGCCAGCTGATCACGACTGGTGCCGGACGCTGCGCGGTGATGCCCAGTCGCGCGCCGGTGGTATAGCCTTTCAAGTCAATCAGTAGGTGCAGCTGTTGCTCGGCGATGAGCTGCGCTGCGGCGGTATCGGTGAGTTGGCTCAGGTCATGGTGGCAGCAGTCCAACGCAGTCAGTCGCGCGGTGAAGGCGTCGTCGCGCCGTGGGCTGTGGTCAAACAGCTGTACGTCGATCACATCCGGGTCGTGGCTTTCCAATACGCCCATCAGCAGGTGCAGGGTGGCGTGGTCGTAGAAATCGCATGACAGATAGCCCACGCGCAGGCGTGTGGCATCGACAGGCGTGCTGCTCGGGACCGAGACGCGCAGCGCGTCCTGCCACTTGCTCATCGAGAATCGTAGCCCCGCATCCCGATGTTGGGCGGCGCTCAATTGCGGGATGTTTATCAGGCCCCAGGGATTTTCCGGCCTGTCTATGGCCGTGCCGAGGGTCTGGATGATGTGCTTGTCGATGTTCTCCAGTTCACGCCAGTCACCGAGCGAACGCAGCACCCGTTGCAGATCGCCGTTATTGCCGGCTCGGCGCAAGTGATGCGCTGCCTCGGTCAAACGCTTGCGGTTCTCCAGTGCTGTTGCCATGGTCGCGTGCAGTGCGATGGCATCGGGCGCCAGCGCCAGGCCTTGCTGCAATACCTCGATGGCCTCTTCACTACGTCTGCGATCGCAGAGCAGGTTGCCCAGGCTTTGATAGCCAAGCAGGTAGCCTGGATTGTGGGCAATGGCCTGTCGGTACAGTTGCTCGGCCTCTGCGAAGCGGTATTGGCGGAAGCGCATATTCCCTAGGTTGTTGGCTGCCTGGGCATTGTCAGGCTGCAGCTGCAGGCATTTCTCGAAGGCGGACGCGGCGCTGTCCTTGCCAAGCTTTTGGCGGGCCAGGGCCAGATTGAGGTAGTACGCGGGAAGCTCGCGCTTGCCCAGTGCCTGTTCGAACAGCTGCTCTGCTGCGTCGGCCTTTCCGCGCAGCAGGCAGGCAACGCCGCACAGGTGCAGTGCCTCCGCGTGCGTTGGATGCTTCCTGAGCATCTTCCTGGCCAGGGTTTCGCCAAGTTTTGCATCGCCCCGGCTCAATGCCGAGATGACGGGCTGCAACGCAGTTTGGGGGATGGCGCGGTTCATGGGTGGCATCACTGCAGGGAGATGACCCCACTGGCCTGCGCAAAGCAGCGGCTATGCGCGTCAGGCAACGGCGTGCAGCGCGATGCGCGATGACAATCGAGCCAGCTCTCGGAGCTGACCGGTGGGGGGATTGCGCAGCTTAGAGCTGCGCCCGCCATGTGGACATCGGATTGGTCCCAAACGGCTGGTTGTCGGCAAGTGCTTGCAGGCACGACAACCTGCAACCCTGCGCCCGGCGCAGGGTAGGCGGAGGTTTCCAGACGCTGTCGCTCAGGTCATCTCGTTTGTGAGGTTTGCGCCAGGCCTAGCCGCAAAAGTCCTGCATTCAGCCGCTCGGAGAATGTGCCGGTGCGCTCCAGTCCCATCCGTTGCATGTACATCGCATCGTTTTCGGCAGCCGGCTGCCGCATTGCCGCCAGCACGGTACGCAGCTTTCCCATCGGCGTCGCAGTCGCCGACTTCAACCAGCCCAAGGCCCGCAGCAGATCCTGTTCGACCGCATCGAAGTCACTGCCCAGCGGGTAATCCGGCAGGCTGCCATCGGCACGGAACGGCGCAAGCTTGGCGCGCAGCACCTCGGCGTGGTTCTGTTGCCAGTGCGCTGGAAGGGCGAAGTTCGCAGCAAGCTTCTTCGAGGCCTTGGCCTGATCCAGCAAGGCGGGTTGGAATGCCGCATCGGTGATGGCAGTCATCGCAATCACGCAATCCTCGTCGGTCAGGCCGCGCAGGTTGGCGATGCCGTATTCGTTGACGAAAACATCGCGCAGGTGGCGCGGGATGGTGGTGTTGCCGTAGTTCCAGCGGACGTTGGATTGCGCCTTGCCTGCTTCCTCGCGTAACGCGCGGAACATCAGCACGCTGCGCGCATCGGGCAGGGCATGGGCCATCGCCACGAAGTTGTACTGGCCACCGACACCAGACACCACGCGGCCGTCTTCCAGTGCATCGGACGCGGCTGCCCCCAGCGCGCTGGCGATCATGCAGGAGTTGAAGAAACGCGCATCGCGCCGCTGCAGGCGTTCCAGCGCTTCATTGCCGCCGTAGAGCTGGTTGATCTCGCTGATGCGGCGCATGCCGATGGCGCTGCATTCGGCCTCGGGCAGGTTGCGCAGCCAGTCATAGAACTCGGGTGAGCCAAGGTAGAAGGCACCGTGCAGGTACTCGCCCTCGCGCGCCAGGCGGCCATGGTCACCCTTGCTGGCGGTGCCGTCGGCAAGGCGCTGCATCAGGCCCAGGTCATCGTGCACCTTGCGCCAGATGACGCCGGTCTGCACCAGCTTGCGGAAACCCTCGTTGAGCATTTCGCTGCAGCCATACAGCCCGATCTCGAACGGTTCCAGGCCGCCGATTTCGCGCACCAGTGGGCTTTCGGCAAGTTGCGGGTCCAGCGCGTGCAGGATCTGCCGGTAGCGTGCGTTGTCGGTATGCCGCAGCACCAGTGCGTGGCTTAGTGCATCGGCCAGCGTGCCAATGCCGATCTGCAGGGTGCCACCATCGCGTACCAGGGTGCTGGCGTACAGTCCGATTGCATGGTCGGCATCGCTCACCGGTTGCCGGGGCAGGCCGAACAGTTGTGGGTAGGGGCCGGGCGGGCTGATGATCAGGTCGAAGAAGTCGACGTCGACCGTCGCGCTGCCACCCAGCCAGGGCAGCTGCGGGTCGATCTCGGCAATCAGCAGCGGCTTGGGCAGGCCGCGTGCGGCAATGGCGTCCAGGGTGTCCTGGGTGATGTCGTTATTGCAGGACAAGGAGAGCCGCGGATTGCCATCGCGACAGGCCACCTTCTGCACGATGGCATGCGGTGCGCGTTGCGCCACCGCATCGGCGGCATGGGTGTAGTTGAGGCTGGTGTAACTGCGCTGCGCCTGCGATGAGCGCAGCAATGCACCGGACTGCATGTAGAACTCTTCTACCTGCACATGTGCCGGCAGCGCATCGCGGGCAATCGCATCGGCATAGGCCAGGCGCGGGTAATCCGCGCCGAAGTGGCGCTCGACGAAGGGCCGCATGAATCGTGCTTCCAGGCTGTCGCCCTTGGCCTGCGGTGGATTGAGCGACAGCGCGGTGTAGAGCTGTAACGCCCGGCTTGGATCCGCTTCGATGCGCGCATACAAGGCATTGAGCAGGCGATGGGGTTTGCCCAATGCCAGCGGCGCGCCGATGCGCAGTGGCCCTTGGGTATTGCCCAGCAGCCAGTCCACGGCTGCATCAAGGTCGGTCACGTAGTGAGGCATGGTGTCCGCTGTCTGCGAGGGTTGCGGCATTACAGCATGGGCTTGCTGAATCACCTGGAGAGGTCTTGACAGGGCTTTCGTTTACCCGTGTAATCGATAAAAATTTACAGGCGTAAACGATGATCGGAATCAGTGAGGCCGAAGCGGTGGTGATGGAGGTGTTGTGGAATACGCACCCGCTGTCCGCCGATGAAGTGATGGCGCGTTTGCCGGGCGGCAACGAATGGGCCGAGGCGACCGTCAAAACCCTGCTCAACCGACTCCTCAACAAGGCGGCGATCAGTGCCACCAAGGATGGCCGGCGGTTCCTGTATACGCCATTGGTGCAGCGCGATGCCTGGCTGCTGGAGGAGAGCAGCAGCCTGATCGAACGCTTGTTCGATGGCCGGGTCGCGCCGTTGGTGGCGCATTTCAGCCAGCACCAGCGGCTTAGCCGCGACGACGTGGCCGAGCTGCGCAAACTGCTGGAGGAACTTGACGATGACCAGCACTGAACTGCTCACGGTGCTGCTGGAAACCAGTGTGGCCAGCAGCGTGGCGATCGTGCTGGTGCTGTTGCTGCGTGGGCCGGTGCGTGCCCGGCTGGGCGCAAGCGCAGCCTATCTGCTGTGGCTGATGGTGCCATCGGCATTGCTGGCGGTGCTGTTGCCGGGACCGCAACTGGTGGCGGTGCCGATGCTGGCTGTGGGGACTCCATTGCCGGCGCTGGCGCCGGCCGGAGTTGGCGTCAACCTCGTCATTGCCTGGCCGCAGTGGGTGGCGTGTGGGTGGTTTGCCGGGGTACTGCTGATGGCGCTGCGCTTGTTCGGTCAACAGCGGCGCTTCCGCAAGGCGCTGGGTGTGCTGCAACAACGCAGCGACGGCCTGTGGCAGGCAGGCAGCAGTACCGGGCTGCCTGCGGCGATGGGCCTGCTGCGGCCGATGATCGTGCTGCCGGCGGGCTTCGAGCAGCGCTACTCACCGCTGGAGCAGCAACTGGTGCTGCTGCATGAGCGCATCCACCTGCAGCGTGGCGATATCGCCATCAACGCCGTGCTGGCCTTGCTGCAGTGTCTGTACTGGTTCAACCCGCTGCTGCTGTTGGCACAACGCCGCTGCCGCGAGGACCAGGAGTTGTCCTGCGACGAGCGCGTCATCGCGCGGATGGCCGGTGCCCGTCGCAGCTATGGCGACGCCATGCTCAAGACCGGGCTGGCGCAGTCTGTATTGCCGGTGGGGTGCCACTGGCAGAACCATCATCCATTGAAGGAGCGAATTGCCATGTTGAAGCGACCCGTACCCGGCAGGCAGCAGTGGGCGGCAAGTTTGTTGTTGGCGGCAGGGCTGAGCCTTGGCGTGGGCTATGCGGCGTGGGCGGCGCAGCCGGCCTCGGCGGCACCTGCCGGACAGACCGGTGCGCAGGTCTATGCCACCTTCATCGAGGCCACGCTCGATGGCACTACCCAGCGTTTCGAGCTGCGCCAGCCCAGCGGCAAGCCCTTCTCCTTCAGCGCCAGCTCCGATGCCGGCGTGCAATGGGCGGCGGAGTTCAGCCTTGAGCCCATGGCCGATGGCCTGTTGAAGCTGCAGGGCACACTGAAGGCCGATGGCACACTGGTGTCGTCGCCGACCTTGTTGGTGGCACCCGACAAAATGGCGGGCCTCGAAGTCTCCACTGCGGATGGGCGTTCAACCTGGAAGCTGCAGCTGCGCTCGGCACCCCAGGTTGCTGTAGCCAATGCTGCCACCCGCATCATGGTCGAGCCGGCTGCAGCCGATGGTGAACCACAGGTGGACCGCATGCCGCCGCCGCGTTACCCGGCAACCGCGGTGGACAACCGCATCGAAGGCAAGGTGATGCTACGCATCGAGGTGGGCGCTGATGGTCGGCCTACCGACGTCAAGGTGACCCAGTCCCAGCCGCAGGGCGTATTTGATGCGGCGGCGGTGGAGTCGGCATGGAAGTGGACGTTTGTTCCCGCACGCCGGAATGGCCAGGCAGTGGCGGCATCCTTGCAGGTGCCGGTGCAGTTCGCCATGGATGAAGAAACCACGTACAGCGAGAGCAGCGGGAGTTGAGCATGCGCCGTGCTGCGTTGCTTGTCGCGCTGCTGCTGGTGACCGGCTGCGCAACACGGCTGCCGCCGCAGTCACCGGCCGCCAGCTATGACGTCAACCAACACCGGCAGCTGCTGCAGCCAGAGGGCAGTACCGCGACGGGCGGACAGGTGCAGGCGTACCAGCTGGCGGCGAGCGAGCGCTTCCGCATGCCTATGGCTGTACAGGCGGCGGAGCCGGTACTGCCGGAGGAGTTCGTGCGGCGGTCGTTGCCACCCACCACGGTGTGCGTGCGGGTGATCGTCGATGGACAGGGGCAGGTCCAGCGGACCGAGCCGCTGCTGGCGCACTCGCAGTGTGGCAGTGGTGGGGTGCAGGCCAACGCCGAGTTGCTGCAGGCCGCGTTGGCGGCGACTGCGGGCTGGGTGTTCCAGCCTGCGGCGCTGTGTCACTTTGCTGCCGGCGTCACGCCGGCCAGCGACGACGTTTGTGCAGGGGCGACCCGCGTGGAAGCGGTGCCGGTGACCCTGTCCTATGCCTTTACCTTTGAAGTGGTGGAGGGCAGGGCGCAGGTCCGCAGCCAGGGCGGGCTGCGCTGAGCGTTGGGGCGCGCGTCGTCAGCCGCGCGCCTGCGGCTCAAGGATTGTCCAGCAACTGGTTGAGCAGCATTGCCAGTTGTTCACCACCCAGCCGCAGCTGGGCTTCGGCGACGGGTAGCCAGGTGGCGGTGTAGCGCTCGCCGATCTTGTGGCCGGACGGGTACAGGCCCTTGCGGGTGGCAATGCGGCAGGTCTGTTCGGCCCAGCGTGCCGCGTCCTGCCGCAGGTCCGGAGCGTGCAGGCCGGTTGGCGCCGGCAGTGCCTGCAGGCGTTGCAGGAACTGATCATCGTTGAGCTGCAGCGGGTAGAACATGCCGCTGTCCCAGACCGAGTGCAGGTTGGTGCCGCGGTCGTTGTACTGCAGCTGGTAGTTGTTGCCGCCGCGGTCGTGGCCGTAGCCGGCATGCATGGGTTGGTGCAGGTCGCCGACCAGGTGCACGACGAACTTCAGTGCCTGCAGGCGCTCGGCATCGCTGCGGCCGCGGTCGGCCAGGATCGCCGACTGCTCCTTCAGCGCCTCCACTACGCAGTTGCCGTCGGGGCAATGCCGGGGCTGTTGGTAGATGCAGCCGTCCTCGGCCATGTTGATGTAATGCCAGCTGGCAGAACGGCGGCCCAGGTCAGGATCCTCCTTGCGCAGCTGGTCAGCCCAGGGCGCGATGCTGGCCAGGCTGGCATCGGGTTCCTGTGCCAGCAGGCGATCGATTTCGGCACGGGCCTGCGGATCCAGACGGGTTTCTGCCACGCGGGCCACCAGACGGTGGCCTTGGGCCCCCCAGGCCAGGGCGTCACCGGCAAGCAGTGATAATGCCAGCGTCAGGCCGGCGGAAAGGAAAGCGGTGTTCTTCATTGACGCTATGTTAGCGAGGCGGCGGCGTACCTGCTTGGCGGAATTCGGCCGGCTTGGATTCAGACTTTGTTCTCATCCAGGGGGAGGCGGTGGCTGCTCTTCACGGCGCTGTCCAGCATCCCCGACCACGGGCTGCGCTGGATGCAAAGCCAATGGTCACACGGCGGCCTGGGCAGGCAGCATTTCCCGGCGCTGGGGGCGATAAAAAAAAGCCCCGGCACAAGGCCGGGGCAAGCATGCTGCGGAACGTGGGGTCACCCGGTGGGGTGCTTAGAACTTGAAGACGTAGGCAACGCCGTAGACCAGCGGATCGATCTTGGCGGTGCCCAGGTTGTTGCCGTTGACCTTGACCTTGGTGTCGATGTCGGCCCAGCGCAGGTCCACGCGCAGCGCACCCTTGTCGCTGACCGCGAAGTCCAGGCCGGCGTGGGCGGCCAGGCCCCAGGAGTCTTCCAGCTTCAGCTTGGTACCCGCCAGCGCGCCCTTGCTGTCGGTGCTGAAGAACTTGGTGTAGTTCACGCCCAGGCCGACGAACGGGGTGACCTTGCTGCTGTTGGCAAAGTGGTACTGCAGCGAGACCACCGGCGGCAGCTGCTTGGTTTCGCCGACCTTGCCGACGCCGTCGATGCTGACCTCGTGCTTGAACGGCAGGGCAGCCAGCACTTCGATACCGACGTTGTCGGCGACAAAGTACTCAAAGGTCACGGTCGGCTTGACGTCGCTGTCGACCTTGGTGGACAGGGCGCCCAGGCCCAGCGCAGCGCCATTGAGGTCGCCGGCATCGGACTTGGGGTCAACGGCGTGCACGCCGACGCCCAGGGTCCAGTCACCCTTGGACTGGGCCATCGCCGGGGCGGCGGCCAGGGAGAGGGCGGCAGCGAGGCCGGAGAGCAGCAGGGCGGAGGTCTTGCGCATGTGGAATTCCATTGCTTGTGGAGGTGGCGCCAGTGTTCCCGGCCGGCGCCAGGCCCGCCTTGATCCTGATCAAACACGCGTTTGCACTCAGCCGCCGCTCAGCTGGCGTGGCGGCCGGGTGGTCTGGCGACGACCGAGCCGGGCCCGAAAGCTGGCCCGCGCGGCCCCGGGGGCGGCATCGCTCCTGTTAGAATGACGCCCCCTTCCACCCCCCGCCGCAACGGGTTTGCGGCTGCAGGAGCTTGTGAACATGGCAATCAAGGTCGGCATCAACGGTTTCGGTCGCATCGGACGCAATGTGCTGCGTTCGGCAGTGTTGAACTTCGGCAACGACATCGAGATCGTGGCCATCAATGATCTGCTGGAGCCGGATTACCTGGCCTACATGCTCAAGTACGACTCGGTGCATGGCCGCTTCAAGGCGGACGTGGAAGTGTCGGGCAGCGATCTGCTGGTCAACGGCAAGAAGATCCGCCTCACCCAGGAGCGCGATCCGGCCAACCTGAAGTGGGACGAAGTGGGCGTGGACGTGGTGATCGAATCCACCGGCCTGTTCCTGACCAAGGAAACCGCGCAGAAGCACATCGACGCCGGCGCCAAGAAGGTGATCCTGTCGGCACCGTCCAAGGACGACACGCCGATGTTCGTGTTCGGCGTGAACCACAAGACCTACGCTGGCCAGAGCATCGTCTCCAACGCCTCGTGCACCACCAACTGCCTGGCCCCGCTGGCCAAGGTCATCAACGACAAGTGGGGCATCAAGCGCGGCCTGATGACCACCGTGCACGCTGCCACCGCCACCCAGAAGACCGTTGACGGCCCGTCCAACAAGGACTGGCGCGGCGGCCGTGGCATTCTGGAAAACATCATTCCGTCCTCCACCGGCGCGGCCAAGGCCGTTGGCGTGGTGATCCCGGAATTGAACAAGAAGCTGACCGGCATGAGCTTCCGCGTGCCGACCTCGGACGTTTCGGTGGTCGACCTGACCGTCGAGCTGGAGAAGGAAGCCACCTACGCTGAAATCTGCGCCGAAGTGAAGGCACAGAGCGAAGGCGCGCTGAAGGGCGTGCTGGGCTACACCGAAGACAAGGTGGTGGCCACCGATTTCCGCGGCGAAACCCATACCTCGGTGTTCGACGCCGAAGCCGGCATCGCCCTGGACGGCACCTTCGTCAAGCTCGTCAGCTGGTACGACAACGAGTGGGGCTACTCCAACAAGTGCCTGGAAATGGTGCGCGTCGTCGCCGCCTGATCCACGCAACAGCTGCAAACAGAACGGGCGCCGAAAGGCGCCCGTTCTGCATTCAAAGCCCAACCTTTCACCGAAGGCGAAGGGTTGGAAGGGGGCCCAGGCTCAACGTTCCGTAGCCCGGGTAACGCAGCGCACCCGGGATTGGAGAGGCTTGCAAAGCCTGCAGCAGTGATCTGCACGGGATGCCCCGGGTGCGCTGCGCTTACCCGGGCTACATGGCGTTGCCGGCCGCGCAATCGCTGCTCGGCCTTACTTCACCGGCGGCAACTCAATCGCATCCTTGCCCGGGTGCTTGGCAAACCGTCCCTGTCCGGCCGGATGCACGGGGCCATGGCTGGACCATGGCCAGCCACCGAACTGGGTGCGGCCGTAGTCCCGCCGGGCCTGTTCGATCTCCTCGGCGGTATTCATCACGAACGGACCATACGCCACCACCGGTGCCCCGATGGGTACGCCCTGCAGCAACAGGATCTGCACCACGTCATCGCCACTGTTGTGCAACGGCACGGCGCTGCCTGCGGTCACTTCCAGCAAGCGCGGGCCGCTGATCGCATTCTCCGCCACCTGCAGCTGCTTGCCTTCATGGAAGTACAGCGTCCGGCGCGCGTCCTGCACGTTCGCTGGCGGCAGGGTCACCGAGGCACCGGGTTGCAGGGTGATCTGCCAGACCGCGACATCGGCCTGCGGGTTGGCCGCCCAGGAACTGCGTCCAGGTGCCAGCGGCAGCAGCTCGGCGTGGCCGGGTTCCTGCGGGACATAGCGCCCGGCGATTACTTTCACCTCGACACCGTCGATGCGGTAGCTGGGAATATTCTCGCCCCACAGCATCACGAATTCGGGATCAGCCATCTTGCTCTGCGGCGGCAGGTTCAGCCAGATCTGGTACAGGTCCAGCGGATTGCCATGTTCACGCGAACGCAGCGGGAACATTTCCGAATGCTGGGTGCCGCCACCGGCAGTGAGCCACTGCACGTCGCCATCGCCGTAGCGTGCGGTGGCACCCAGCGAATCGGCGTGGTCCACCAGCCCCTGCGGCACGATGGTGATGGTTTCAAAGCCGCGGTGCGGGTGGGCGGGGAAGCCCGGTACGGTGACGCCGTGGTACATGCTGAAGCCGTCCTTGCCACTGAAATCGTGGCCAAGTTCGCGCCCGCCCAGCTGGCGCATGTCCACGCCCTGCTCGGCGGTAGCCTGCGGGTACTGGTCCAGGTGGTGGGCGCAGAACAGGAACGGATCGGTGCCTGGCCACGGGCGGCCCAGCGGTTCGTTGCGAAGGATCAGAGCGGACATCGGGGACTCCTTTGGGCGTGTGGGGAACGCGCCGGGCTGGCGCCGGGCTGCGTGGTCATGCTCTATTGATGGGTGCGTTGTTCCAGGCCACAAGGAGGCACGTCGATGGCAGCAAGTCACACCGGTGATACTGGACCAGCAGCGGGTGAAGACGCTGCGTATTGCCAGCAGATGCGGCTGCTGCTGGACCGCGTCGGCGAAAAATGGAGTCTGCTGGCGGTCATCGCACTGCGCGGCCAAGCGCGCCGCTTCAATCAACTGCGGCGTGAACTGAGCGGTGTATCGCCGCGCATGCTGGCGCGCACGCTGCGTGGCCTGGAGCGGGATGGACTGGTCAGCCGGCGGGTCTATCCGACGGTGCCGCCGCAGGTGGACTATGCGTTGACCGCGCTGGGGCAATCGCTGCTGCAGCCGGTGGATGCCTTGCTGCAATGGGCCTGGGCACACCAGCCGCAGATGGATCAGGCGCGCGCGGAATTCGACGACCGCCAGCGTGATGCGGAAGAAGCGTCCCCTTAGGGATCAAGCCGGTGCCGGCATCGCGCAAGCACGGCACCCGTTGCGTGGGCTGCCGCACTCGGCTCTCAACTGCAATCTACTCGTGTGGCAGATACAAGCGGCGTAGGCCAGCGAAGCCGGAGACGCTGAAGCCCCAGGCATCCCTGCCATCCGGTGATGTGCGGGCTTCGCGGCTGACGCCGTTCCTGCATAAGGCGGGCTATTGGCGCGCGATGTGGCTCGCATGCCCCGGCCAACAGCATTGCGTCACCGGGTGGCGGAAGCTGACTGGGGGCGCCTTGCGTTTTCAGGTGGCCCCGATAAGGTGATGCAGCACGTTCAGGTGCACAAGGATGATCAATGGACGAGGGTTGGGTGTTGTTGATAGTGCTGCTGGTATTGGCCGTACTGGCAATGCCGGTGTTGCTGGTGGCTGCCTTGGTATCAATCTCCTCGCTGCGACGCCGGGTGGCCGCGCTGGAAGAGCGACTGGATGCCGGTGAGACGGCAGCCGCCCCCCGCGGGCAAGGCGCCGAGGCTGTAAGGCCCTACGCCTGGACGGAGCCAGCGCCTGATCCGGATTCAGATTCAGATTCAGATCAATCCTCGGTCGAACCGGTGCCGCCTGCATCGCCGGCCTATGCCGCTGAACCGGTCGCCGCGGCACCGGCGCCGCCGCCGTTGCCGCCCAGGCCCGATCCGCTCGATCCACTGGCAAGCGAGCCGCGTAGCCCGCTGCCGCGTCGCGAGCCAGCGCCGGCGCCGGCGCAGACCTGGACACCCGCCGAGCCGGCCGAACCCAATTTCATCGAACGCGGTATCGCCCGCGCCAAGCAATGGCTGACCAGCGGCAATGTGCCGGTCAAGGTCGGCATGCTGGTGTTGCTGGCCGGTGTGGCTGCATTGCTCAAGTATGCAAGCGACCAGGGCTGGTTCGTGGTGCCGCCCAGCCTGCGTCTGGCGGGCATCAGCGCCGCGGCGCTGGCCGGGCTGGTGTTCGCGTGGCGCAAACGCGAGAGCCACCGCAGTTTTGCCTTGGCCATGCAGGGCGGCATGATCGGCATCCTGCTGCTGGTGGTGTTCGCCGCCTGCAAGAACTACGGCATGATCGGCAGCGCGCCGGCCTTTGCCTTGAGCGTGGTGCTGATTGCCGGCTTGTCGGTAATGGCCGTGCTGCAGGAAAGCCGGACATTGGCCATCCTCGGTGTATTGGCCGGCTTCATGGCGCCGATCTGGCTATCGGATGGCAGTGGCAACCATGTCGCGCTGTTTGCGTATTACGCGCTGCTCAATGCCGGCATTTTCGCCATTGCCTGGGTGCGGCCGTGGCGCATCCTCAACCTGCTCGGGTTTGTCTTCACCTGGGGCATCGGCACGATCTGGGGTGTGCTGGATTACACACCGGGCAAGTTCAACAGCACCGAGCCGTTCCTGTTGCTGTTCTTCGTGTTCTACCTGCTGCTGCCGCTGCTGTATGCACGCAAGGCGGCCAGTGCCGGCAGCGCCCGCATCGACGGCTGCCTGCTCTTTGGCACGCCGCTGATCGCCTTCTCGCTGCAGGCCGGCTTGTTGCAGGGTGAGCGCATGCCGCTGGCGCTGTGCGCCTTGGGCGTGGCCGCGCTGTACGCCGTGCTGGCTCGCGCGCTGATCCACAAGCCAAGGCTGGATGTGCTGGCCCGTGGCTATGCCATCCTGGCGGTGGGTTTTGCCACGCTGGCGGTGCCGCTGGCCTTGTCGGCCAAGGCGACCGCGTCGGTGTTTGCGCTGGAAGGCGCCGGGCTGGTCTGGCTGGGCCTGACCCAGCACCGGCGGCTGGCGCGCTGGACCGGCATCGGCCTGCAGTTGGCGGCCGCCGCGGCGCTGCTCATCGGTGTATCCAATACAAGCGCGCTGCCGGCGACGGCCATTGCCAATGCCACGTTCATGGGCGCCTTGCTGATCGCCGTTGCAGGTTTTGCCTGCGCATGTTGGTACCGCGCTGCGGGCAAGCTGCAGGCGGCGACGCTTGCCTACGTGTGGGCCCTGGCCTGGTGGCTGGGCAATGTGATCACCGAGGTTGCTGTTTTTGTCGAGGTGGGCAGCCGCCTGCATGCGCTGTTGCTGCTGCTGGGCGTGACAGCATGGGTGGCCGCCGAGGTGCAGCGGCGCGCACCGGCGCTGGCGTTGTCGCTGACCACGCTGGGCGGTTTTGTCCTGGCCTTCCCGCTGGCTTTCCTGCAGGTATCCGAGTACGGGCAACCGTTCGCCGGTCATGGCGCATGGGCCTGGGCGGTGTTTGCGGCGCTGGGCGTGCGCAGCCTGATCTGCCTGCGCGCCGGCAGCGGCAGGGTTGCTGGCCTGGCGCAGCTGGCCTGGTGGTTGCTGTGGCCGACGGTGGTGTCCTTGCTGGCCTGGCATGTGGGCGCTCGCTTCGCCTTGGCCGAAGGCTGGGTGGGCATGCTGCTGGCGCTGCCCTGGCTGTTGCTGGCGGTGTTGTCGATGTACCGCTGGGCATGGCTGTCGCAGCCGCTGGGTGCGGCATTTGATCGCTACCGCACGGCCTTGCAGTTGGCTGTTTTCGCGGCGCTTGGGCTGTGGTGGTTGAGTTCGCTGTCCAGCGCCGGTTCGGCCGCGCCGTTGCCGTGGATCGTGGTGTTCAACCCGCTGGAACTGGCCGAAATCGCGGTGCTGGCCCTGCTCGCGATGCGTCTGCGGCAGAACCGTGGCGCAGCGGTGCTGCCGGCGCAGCTGGTGGGTACGGCGTTGGCGGCGCTGGTGCTGGTCACGGTGATGACCTTGCGCGCCGTGCATCACTGGGGTGACGTGCCGTGGAACGAGAGCCTGCTCGGCAGCAAGCTGGCGCAGACCAGCCTGACCGTGGTCTGGAGCCTGCTGGGCGTGATCGGTTGGATCAGTGGGTCGCGTCGCGGGCAGTGGGGCCTTTGGCTGGCGGGCGCGATCCTGATGAGCGTGGTGCTGGCCAAGTTGCTGCTGGTGGACCGCGGCAACCTGGGTGACCTGCTCGGCATCGGTGCCTTCATCGCCTATGGCTTGCTGTGCACGCTGGTGGGCTGGCTGGCGCCGGCACCGCCGCGCCGCGCGCTGGCCGACAACAACGAGGAAACAACGGCATGATCAAACGTCTGCTTGTGCTGGCCCTGCTGCCGCTGAGCGCGCAGGCCAGCGCCGATTTCGCACAGCAATGGCCGCTGCAGCTGCAGCAGGCCGATGCCGGTGCCTATAGGGTGCCCCTGGATGCATCGGTCTACCAGGCAGCGCATTGGCGCGATCTGCGCGATGTGCGGGTGATTGATGCGGACGGCACACCGGTGGCCAGTACCGTGTACGCCGCGACCACCCCGCTCGGCGGCGCGGTACGCACCGCGCCGCTGCAATGGTTTGCGCTGCCGGCCGGCAGCGCCGCCGGCGATGACGATCTGAGCGTGGTGGTGCAGCGCGATGCCGGCGGCAAGGTCGTGTCGATCCGCAATTCGGTGGCGCCGCGTGCGGACGCGGGTGCGCCTGATCCGATCTGGCTGATCGATCTGGGCGAGGAGGCCGGCAAGCTGCGGCGGCTGCTGGTGGACTGGAGTGATACGGCGGCAACGCTGGACCTGGGCTATCGCCTGGAAGGCAGTGATGACCTGCGCGGGTGGCAGGTGCTCGATCCACAGGTGCGGCTGGTGCAGCTGCGCAATCAGGGCAATGAGCTGCGCAGCAACAGCATCAAGGTCGAATCCGGCCTGCGCTACCTGCGGCTGGTGCCGCTGCAGCGCACGGGTGCCCCGCAATTGCTGGGTCTGCGCGGTGAGTTTGCCGACGCGGTGGAGATCAGTGATTGGCAGTGGCAGCAGTTGCAGGCTGCTGCCGGTGGCAATGGCAAGGACGGTTATCTGTACCGCCTGCACGGGCGCTTCCCGGTGCAGCGGTTGGATGTGGTGATGCCGCCCAACAGCGCGGTGAGCTGGACCGTGTCCAGCCGCGACCAGGACCGGGTGCGTGCCGACGATGGTGAGCCGGCATGGCAGGTGCTGACCAGCGGTTGGAATGCCTGGAACCTGAGCGAAGCCGGCAAGCAGCAGCGCTCGCCGCCGCTGGAAACCTCCGGCATCGTCGACGACCGCCAGTGGCGGCTGCAGGCCGAGCCGGGCGCGATACCGGCGGCACCGCCGGTGCTGCGGCTGGGCTACCGGCCGGGCAGCATCGTGTTCCTGGCGCAGGGCAGGGCACCGTACCTGCTGGTGGCAGGCAGCGCCGACGAGGGCAAGGCGCAGGCGGCGTTGGATCCGATGCTGGCCGCACTGCGGGCGCGCAATGGCGCACAGTGGCAGCCGGCGGCCGCCAGCCTGGGGGCGATGGCGCAACGTGCTGGCGACGCGGCCTACCAGCCTGCACCCGAGCCACGGGATTGGAAGAACATCGTGTTGTGGGTGGTGTTGGTGCTCGGCGCCTTGGCGGTCACCGGCTTTGCGTTGAGCCTGATGCGCAGCAGTCGCGACAAGAGCGGCACATGAGGTTGCTTCCCGGCTGGGCGCGGTGCGGGAGCGGGTGGCTCCTGCGATAGGCGGGTAGTTGCAGACGGCGGCGGGGCGACAGAGGGTGAGTTCGGATGTCCAGACGGTTTCCGCAATCCGAAGGGCCGGCGCCGGATGAGCTGGCCTTTGCCGCGCCCTTGTTCACACCGGTATTTGCCTTGATCAGCATCGGGGTCAGTCCATCCGGGCCGCTTAATGCGTTTGACCTGCTGCTGGCGTTTCCGTTGCTGGCGGTGGTTTCGGTCGCTTTTGGCTACATCGGTTTGTTGTTGATCGGCATTCCGGTGATGGCGTTGTTGATCTGGGCGCAGCGCCTGGATGCGTTGCGTTTGTGCGGCTACACCACGCTGTTGGGGATGGGGCTGTGGGCGGCGTGGGCTGTGCACACGGCGCTGTGGCCACCCGCCCTGCAAGATCTGTTGTCTTATCTGTTTGTGGGTGGTTTGTGCAGCTTCGGAGTGATGGCGGTGTTCTGCGCGCTGGGCAAGATCCCATTGCGCGCACAGAGGAAGCTTTAGAGAACCCGTAGTGCCGAGCAATGCTCGACAGAGGCCTTGCACGTGCAGCTCGCATGCTCATCTCCCTCCCTTTCGCATAGCGAAGGGGAAGGGCGGGGAGGGGGCGCTTTTTGCTCTTTGGGTTTATCTGCTTCGCGGCTGACGCCGCTCCTGCAAGTGGAGTGCACCGGTAACGTGCCAGCCGAGCATGGTTCGGCTCTACAGGCGGAAATCCTGGCGTAGCAGGCCGTACATGGCGCTGTCGCAGATCTCGCCGTTTACGTCCCAGCGTTGCCGGAACAGCCCCTCGCGGACGAAGCCCAGCCTTTCCACCAGGCGGCAGGAGGGCAGGTTGCGTGGGTCGATGTCGGCCTCGATCCGGCGCAGTCCATGTTGCTTGAACAGGTAGTCCAGGATCAGCCTGAGCGCTTCGCTGGCCAGGCCCCGGCCCTGCCAGTCCGGATGCAGGCTGTAGCCGATCTCGGCGCGGGCCTGTTCGGGGTTGATATGGAACACCGCGCTGCTGCCGATCAGCCGGTCGCTGTCGGCATCGGCAATGGCATAGATCAGGATGTCCAGTTCGCGGCGCTGGCGCTGGATGTCGGCGATTTTCTGTTCGGCCTGTGCCAGTTCGGTCCAGGCCGGGTAGCTCCAGTAGCGCATCACCTGCGGGTGGCTGTGGATGGCGAACAGGGCCAGCGCGTCGTTGGTATGGACCTCGCGCAGGCGCAGGCGGGGGCTGGACAGCTCGGGTTGCGGCAGGCGTGGCGACATCCGGTGCACCTTGGGTTTGCCCCTGCAGGCAGGGCGGGCGAGAATTGCGGTTTCCCCACACTCTGCGGAGCTGATCCTGCCATGTCCATCGTTCGCATGACCGACCTCGACCTTTCCGGCAAGCGCGTATTGATCCGTCAGGATCTGAACGTGCCGATCGACGAGAACGGTCGGATCACTTCCGAGCAGCGCATCACTGCCTCGTTGCCGACCCTGAAGCTGGCGCTGGAAAAGGGCGCTGCGGTGCTGGTCACCTCGCACCTGGGCCGCCCCAAGGAAGGCGTGTGGACTGAAGCCGACTCGCTGGCGCCGGTGGCCAAGCGCCTGTCCGAGCTGCTGGGCGTGGACGTGCCGCTGGTCAAGGACTGGGTGGACGGCGTGGACGTGGCCCCGGGCCAGATCGTGCTGCTGGAAAACTGCCGCATGAACGTGGGCGAGGGCAAGGACGATGAGGCGCTGTCGCAGAAGTATGCCGCGCTGTGCGATGTGTTCGTGATGGATGCCTTTGGCACCGCCCACCGCGCCCAGGCCTCGACCCATGGCGTGATCCGTTTCGCCCCGGTCGCGGCCGGTGGCCCGCTGCTGATGGCCGAGCTGGACGCGCTGGACAAGGCGCTGGCCAAGCCGGCGCGTCCTTTGCTGGCGATTGTTGCCGGCTCCAAGGTCTCGACCAAGCTGGAGCTGCTGTCCAGCCTGGTTGGCAAGGTGGACCAGCTGATCGTCGGTGGCGGCATCGCCAATACCTTCATCGCGGCCGAAGGCCATGGCGTGGGCAAGTCGCTGGTCGAGAACGACCTGCTCGACACCGCACGCCAGATCGATGCCGATGCCAAGGCCCGCGGCGCCGAAATCCCGCTGCCGACCGACGTGGTGGTAGCACCGGCATTTGCCGCTGACGCCCCGGCCACGATCAAGGCCGTGGATGCCGTGGGTGCCGACGACATGATCCTGGATATCGGCCCGCAGACCGCCGCACAGTACGCCGAGCTGATCGCCAAGGCGGGCACCGTGGTCTGGAACGGCCCGGTCGGCGTGTTCGAGTTCGACGCCTTCGGCAAGGGTACTGAAGCGCTGGCCAAGGCCATCGCCAGCTCCAAGGCGTTCTCGATTGCCGGCGGTGGTGACACCTTGGCAGCCGTGGACAAGTACGGCATCGCCAAGGAAGTGAGCTATATCTCCACCGGTGGTGGCGCGTTCCTGGAGTTCCTGGAGGGCAAGACCTTGCCGGCGGTGGCAGCGCTGGAGGCCCGCGGCGCGTGAGCCGCGATGTGTTCTTCTTCGATCTCGACGGCACGCTGATTGACTCGGCCGTCGGCATCACCCGCTGCGTGGCCTATGCGCTGGAGAAGATGGACCAGCCGGTGCCGGCCGATGCCGAACTGCGCAAGTGGATCGGCCCGGCGCTGCGTACCAGCTTCACCCCGGTATTCGGCGACGCCGAACGGGTGGAGCGGGCGGTTGAGCTGTACCGCGAGCGCTTTGATGTGCTGGGCTGGCAGGAGCATGCGATCTACGCCGGTATCGGCGAGGTCGTGCAGGGCCTGCATGCGGCTGGCCACCGGCTGGCGGTGGTCACCGCCAAGAACGAGCCGCATGCCCGCCGCATCGTCGAGCATCTGCCGTTCGGCAGCTGTTTCGAGGACATCATCGGTGCCACTCCGGACGGCTCGCGCAGCCACAAACCGGAGCTGATCGCCGAGGCCCTGCAGCGCCTGCAGCTGCAGCCGACAGCGTGCTGGATGATCGGCGACCGGCGCATGGACATCGAAGGTGCGCGTCACCACGGCATGCGCAATGTCGGCGTGCTGTGGGGGTTTGGTGGCCGCGAGGAGCTGGTTGCTGCCGGGGCTGGCGCGTTGGCGGCGACGCCGGATGCGTTGGCAGCGGTGTTGCGTGGTTGATTGATGGGGCGGGTGTATTGAGGCTTTGGTAACCGGAGCCTCCATGCTTTCACTGCACAGAAAAAATTGATCCGTCATTCCCGCCTGCGCGGGAATGACGATCTGGGAGGTTTCAGGGGGGAAGCCCCTTTCGCAGCAGTCGCGCGCCCGCGTGTCATCCGATGTCCCCGGCATGTCTCTACTGCCAATCTTTTCTGCTGCATAGCAGCACGATTTGCCCTCAAGCCAACACGTAGCGGCAACGTTCGCGTGCTGAGCTATGCCCGGCGCTTATTGACCTATGCAAGCCAGTGATAGGTCCTGCGTTGTCATGCCGTACGGTATGTCCAGACAGCCTGTCTGGCCTGTCTTTGGGACAGTGCAGAAAGTGTCTTATGAAATCGTATGCGACATCGTTGTCATGCAACGGATGTGCTACTTTCGGCGGTCTATTAGGGAGACCAAGTACCATGATTGAACGTCAGCGCCGCACCAAGATCCTCGCCACCCTCGGGCCGGCAACCGATGCACCTGGGGTGCTGGACGATCTGTTCCGCGCGGGCGTCAACGTGGTGCGTCTGAACTTCTCCCACGGTGATCCGTCCGGCCAGGCCAAGCGCGCTGCCGATGTGCGTGCCGCGGCCCAGCGCGTGGGTGTGGAAGTGGGCATCCTGGCCGACCTGCCGGGCCCGAAGATCCGCATCGAGCGCTTTGCCGAAGGCAAGGTCACGCTCAAGGCCGGTGATCGTTTTGATCTGATCGCCAGTACCAATGCCCCGGCCGGTGATGCCAGCCAGGTGGGCGTGAGCTACCTCGGCCTGCCGCAGGACGTGGGTCCGGGTGACGTGCTGTTGCTCGACGACGGCCTGATGCAGCTGCAGGTGGTTGAAGTGCAGGGTGAGCGCATCATCAACACCGTGCTCAACGACGGCGTGCTGTCCGACCGCAAGGGCCTGAACAAGCAGGGCGGCGGCCTGTCGCTGGGTGCGTTGACCGAGCGTGACAAGGAACTGATCGGCATCGTCGCCAAGATCGGCGTCGATTTCATTGCCGTCTCGTTCTGCCGCAACGCGCAGGACATGAACGATGCCCGTGCCATCGCCCAGCAGCATGGCTGCGACGCGGCGCTGGTGTCCAAGATCGAGCGCACCGAAGCCATCGAGAACCTGGAAGAGATCGTTGACGCCAGCGATGTGGTGATGGTGGCGCGCGGTGACCTGGGCGTGGAAATCGGCGACGCCGAGCTGCCGGGTCTGCAGAAGAAGATCATCAAGGCCTCGCTGGCGCAGAACAAGGTGGTCATCACCGCCACCCAGATGCTGCAGTCCATGGTCGAAAGCCCGATCCCGACCCGCGCCGAAGTGCTGGACGTGGCCAACTCGGTCATCGACGGCACCGACGCGGTGATGTTGTCGGCCGAAACCGCAGCCGGTGCCTACCCGGTCAAGGCGGTCGAGGCGATGGCCCGCATCTGCCTGGGTGCAGAGCGCCAGTTCCAGACCGAGACCGACTTCAATGCCTCGCCGCGCAACCTGGAGCGCGCCGACCAGGCCATCGCCATGGCCACCATGTTCCTGTCCCAGCACGTGGGCGTGCGCGCCATCGTGGCGATGACCGAATCCGGTGGCACTGCGCGTTACCTGTCGCGTTTCCGCGCCAAGGCGCCGATCTATGCGGTTACCCGTCATGACGGCGCACGCCGGCAGATGGCGCTGATGCGCGACGTGTTCCCGATCAACTTCGACAGCCGTGGCTTCACCCCGCGTGAAGCGGCGCGCGGCAGCATCCGTCTGCTGGTCGAGGCCAACCTGCTGCAGGCCGGTGATCGCGTGGTGTTCACCAGCGGCGAGCACATGGAAACCCACGGCGCCACCAACACCCTGCGCCTGCTGGAAGTGGGCAACGACGGCCGCGCCAGCGGCCTGGGCGACCTGTAAGCGACGCCAGCAGCACGCCACTGCTCCGGTCACAAGTTGATCGGAGCGGACAGGCTTTGTCCTGACATGACAGGATGAAACCGGTTCCAGACCTTGCGGGCGACCAGCCGGTGAGCGGGCCGGGCTATAATCGGGTTTTTCCCGCACCCTGTTACAGGAACTTCATGAGCATCGAACTGCTGGCTGAAACCGCCCAGGCCATGGTCGCCCCGGGCAAGGGCATCATCGCCATTGACGAATCCACCGGCACGATTGCCAAGCGCTTCGCAAGCGTGGGCATCGAGAACACGGAAGAAAACCGTCGTGCCTACCGCGAACTGCTGCTGACCACGCCGAAGCTCAACGAGCACATCTCCGGCGCGATCCTGTACGACGAAACCATCCGCCAGTCGACCAAGGACGGTGTGCCGTTCGCCAAGTACATGGCCGACAACGGCATGATCCCGGGCATCAAGGTCGACAAGGGTGCGCACCCGCTGGCCGGCTGCCCGGGCGAGCTGGTGACCGAAGGCCTGGACGGCCTGCGCGAGCGCCTGCAGGAGTACTACAAGCTGGGCGCGCGCTTCGCCAAGTGGCGTGCGGTCATCAACATCGGCGAGAGCATCCCGTCGGGCACCTGCATCGAGTCCAACGCCCACGCGCTGGCCCGCTATGCCGCGCTGTGCCAGGAATGCGGCCTGGTGCCGATGGTCGAGCCGGAAGTGATCATGGACGGCGACCACGACATCGAGACCTGCTACGAAGTCACCGAAGCCACCCTGCGTTCGCTGTTCGACGCGCTGTACCAGCAGAACGTGCTGCTGGAAGGCACCATCCTGAAGGCCTCGATGGTCATCTCCGGCAAAGGCTGCGATGAGCAGGCCGACGTCGAGGAAGTGGCCGAGTCGACCGTGATGTGCCTGAAGAGCACCGTGCCGGCGATCCTGCCGGGCGTGGTGTTCCTGTCCGGTGGCCAGAGCGACGAGCAGTCCACCGCGCACCTCAACGCCATGAACCAGCTGGGCAACCTGCCGTGGCCGCTGAGCTTCTCCTATGGCCGCGCCATGCAGCAGGCTGCACTGAAGCTGTGGGCCAAGGACATGAAGGGCAACTACGCTGCCGCACAGAAGACCGTGTACGAGCGTGCCAAGGAAAACGGCCTGGCTGCAAAGGGCAAGTGGGAAGGCTGATAAGCCAAACTGTGTGAGTTGAACAGAACGCCGGCCATAAGCCGGCGTTTTGTTTTGCTTTGCTTTTGCAGGTGCGGCGTTAGCCGCTGGTGCCAACACAACAGTCGAGGTGGCTGCATTGCAGTCATTCCAGGCAGCCTGATCATTTTCAGCTGCGTGGCTAACGCGGCTCCTGCAAGCTCGGCGCCCTACAATCGGGTTTTTCCTCAGAGGTGATCCGATGCACCGCAGAATCGCGCTGGGACTGTTGGCATCCACCATGACGGCATCCGCCTTCGCTGCGGAGCCACGTGATTTCGATATCCGGCACTATGCAACCCGCCTGGATCTGGATATCGCAGCAGGTCAGTTGCGGGGTGAGACCCTGGTGCGGTTCGACGCCACTGGCCCACTGCATCAGCTGGTCCTGGACAGTGGTGAGCTGGTCGTCGATTCGGTCACGCACGATGACAAGCCCCTCGGCTTTCAGCAGGTCGATGGAAAGCTGGCCATCCGCCTGGCAACGACAATGACGGCGGGCCAGCAAAGCAGCGTACGTGTGCACTACCACGGCAAGCCGCGCTTTGGCCTGGAGTTTGCTGCCGAGCGCAGCGAGGTCTACACGATATTTTCCACCAGCCAGTGGATGCCGTCGGTGGACGCGCCGGACGAGCGCGCTACGCTGCAGCTGGCGTTGCGCCTTCCTCGCAACCTGCATGCGACGGCGGTTGGCGATGAAATGCCATCGCGCCTGCTCGATGATGGTCGCGTCGAACGCCGTTGGCAGCTGCGCAAGCCAGTGCCAGCGTTTGTCTATGGCTTTGCTGCTGCCCCTTACCGGCACGCACGGCAGGGACGCTTGCAGTTCTACTCGAAGGACCGCTCCGAGGCCGAACTGCGGCAGGTGTTCGCCGCTACTGACGACATGCTCGACTTCTTCGCTGCACGCGCAGGCTTGGCCTATGAAGGCGACTATCGGCAGGCGCTGGTCGCCAATACGATCGGCCAGGAAATGGCCGGTCTGTCGGTGATGTCGGAGGCCTATGGCAAAAGCGTGCTGGGTGATCCCACCCAGAATGGCCTGATTGCCCACGAAGCCGCGCATCAGTGGTGGGGCGTGCGCGTGACCTGTGCCGGTTGGGAGCATTTCTGGCTCAACGAAGGTTTTGCCAACTTCATGACGGCTGCGTGGTTGCAGCACGCCCAGGGCGAGGCCGCCTACCAGGCGATGGTGCAGGGCTGGGAGCAGCGGGTGCTGGCCCTGCGCGAGAAGGGCACGGATCGTCCATTGGTGTACCCGGATTGGAACAAACCCAGCGCAGATGATCGCGCGGTGGTCTACAAGAAGGGCGCGTATGTGCTGCATCGCTTGCGCATGGAGCTGGGCGAGGAGGCGTTCTGGCGTGGGCTGCGCGAGTACACGCAGGCCAATGATGGAAAGTCGGTGGTGACGGCCGACTTCCAGAAGGCGATGGAGCAAGCGGCAGGGCGTTCGCTGCAGGCGTTCTTCGATGCATGGGTTTATGGGGTGGGTGGTGAGCTGGGGTGACGGGCTTGCTGCCAAGCGCTACCCCTCTCCAACCCTCCCCTTGCCTGCGGCAAAGGGAGGGGGCTGTTCATGCAGATTGGATGGATCGCGGGCAGTCGCTCTTGCTCCCTCCCTTTCGCGCAGCGAAGGGGAGGGCCGGGGAGGGGTAAGCTTCTGCTGTTGTTTCTGCTTGGCGCGAACAGCCCAAAATCTCAATGCGCAGGCGCAAACCCATCCGCAAATGAAGCCAACACCGGCCCGGCCTGCTCCTGCGACGGTGCGGCATTGGCCAAGGCCTGCTGGTAGATCTTGAATGCCGCAGCGTTGTAAGCCACCAGCACGATGCGCAGGGGCTTGGCGTGACTCTTCTGCCAGGTCAGGGTCTCGGTGGCGGCAATCACCGCCGCCTGATGCAGCGGGTAGCCATACACACCGCAGCTGATGGCCGGGAATGCAATCGATTCCAGCTCCATCTGCTCGGCCAGGCGCAGCGATTGCCAATAGCAGTTGGCCAACAAGGCCGCCTCATCATGGCGACCGTCGCGCCACACCGGCCCGACGGTATGGAATACATGCTGGGCCGGCAGGTTGTAGCCGGCGGTGGCGCGTACTTCGCCGGTGGGGCAGCGCACGCCGGGGCGCAGCTCGGGCAACTGCGCACATTCGCGCAGCAGGCCGGGGCCTGCGGCCCGGTGAATGGCACCGTCCACACCGCCGCCGCCAAGCAGGCTTTCGTTGGCTGCGTTGACGATGGCGTCAACGGCCAGTTCGGTGATGTCGCCCTGCCAGACTTCAATGTTCATGGCCGTGATCTTCCGCTGCGGTTAATGAGAAAAATGTGAGGGCAGCCGCCATGCCAGGCACGCCCCCAGTGTGCGCGCTTGCCGTCTCATCCGCTGCGATAGGCGGGTACAAAAATGCGCGAAGGCCGCACTGGGCGGCCTTCGCATAGCTGACAGGTTAAGTAACGGAGATTACGGCAAGCCGGCCAGCCAGTCGTCGTCCGAGCCGTCGTTGACGTCGGCGAACAGCGGGGTGGAGAAGTAGCGCTCGCCGGTATCGGGCAGCATCGCCAGGATCACCGAGCCGGCCTCGGCCTTGGCGGCCACGTCCAACGCGGTGGCGACGGTGGCACCGGCCGAGATGCCGACGAAGATGCCTTCCTCGGCGGCCAGCCGGCGCGAGGTTTCAATCGCGCGCTCGTCCTGGATCGACAGCAGCTGGTCGTAGACCTCGCGGTTGAGCACTTCCGGGACGAAGTCCGGGGTCCAGCCCTGGATCTTGTGCGGGCTGAACTCCTTGCCGGCCAGCAGGGCGGCACCGGCCGGTTCGGTGGCGATGATGCGGGTGTCCGGGCGGGCCAGCTTCAGCACCTCGCCGACGCCGGTGAGGGTACCGCCGGTGCCCCAGCCGCTGACAAAGTAGTCCAGTCGCTTGCCAGCGAAGTCGCGCAGGATTTCGGCGGCGGTGGTCTGGCGGTGGAAGGCCGGGTTGGCCGGATTGGCAAACTGGCTGGCCAGAAACCAGCCATGCTGCTGGGCCAGCTCCTTGGCCTTGCGCACCATGCCGGTACCGCGTTCGGCGGCCGGGGTCAGGATCACCTTGGCACCGTAGGCGCGCATCAGCTTGCGGCGCTCCACCGAGAAGGTTTCCACCATGGTGGCGACGAACTTGTAGCCGCGCGCGGCGGCCACCATGGCCAGGGCCACGCCGGTATTGCCGGAGGTGGCTTCGACGATGGTGTCGCCGGGCTTGATCAGGCCCTTCTTCTCGGCGTCCAGGATGATGGCCAGGGCCAGGCGGTCCTTGACCGAGCCGGCCGGGTTGAACGACTCCACCTTGACGTAGATATCCACGCCGGCCGGGGCCAGGCGGTTGAGCTTGACCACCGGTGTATTGCCGATGGTGTCCAGGATGCTGTTGTAGATAGCCATTGAATTCTCCGGGGAGGTGGTCAGGCGGCGTCGGCCAGTGTGGGCGCAGCCGTCTTTGCGGAAAGTGAGGAAGCTGGGAGCGTTGCGTGCAGCGGCGGCGCGCCGAACCAATGCAGCTCGTCGGCCAGTGCCGCTACGTCGCCCAAGATCAACAGGGCTGGCGACTGCACCTGGTGCTGTGCGGCGGTATCGGGCAATTGCTGCAGTGGCCCACGCACCACGCGCTGGTTGGCACGTGAGCCGTTCTCGATCAGCGCGAACGGCGTGGTGGCGGGCAGCCCTGCGCCCAGCAGGCGCTTGCGGATCTGCGCCAGCGCGGCAACGCCCATGTAGAACACCAGGGTCTGCCGCGGCTGCGCCAGTTCCGGCCAATCCAGTGTGTCCAATGAGTCCTTGCAGTGCGCAGTGACCAGGCGCAGCTGCTGGGCATGGTCGCGATGGGTCAGCGGTATGCCGGCGTAGGCGGCGCAGGCCAGCGCGGCGGTGATGCCGGGCACTACTTCGTAGGCCACGCCGTGGGTGCGCAGGAACTGCAGTTCCTCGCCGCCGCGACCAAACACGAAGGCATCGCCGCCCTTGAGCCGCACCACGCGCTTGCCGGCGCGGGCATGCGCCAGCATCAGCGCATGGATGTGGTCCTGCGCGGTGCTGTGGCCCTGCGCGGACTTGCCGACCTCGATGTAGTCGGCATCGCGGCGGGCCAGTTGCAGCACCTCGGCGCTGACCAGGCGGTCGTGCAGGATCACATCGGCCTGGTTGAGCGCGCGCAGGGCATTGAGGGTCAGCAGGCCGGGATCGCCGGAGCCGGCGCCCACCAGCACCACCGAGCCGATGGGGGTGGCGGCTTCCTCGCGCAGGTCCTGCAGCAGCTGGCACTGTGCGTCCACGCTCTGGCGGCGACGCAACAGGCCCAGTACAGGCCCCTCGACCAGACGGTCGAAGAAGCGGCGGCGCGCGGCCAGATCAGGCAGCTGCGCGCGGATCAGGCTGCGCTTGCGGGTAACCAGGTCAGCCAGGTCGCCCCAAGCCTGATCGAACAGGGATTCAATGCGACCGCGTACATGGCGGGCCACCATCGGCGCACCGCCGCCACTGGAAATGGCAATCTGCAGCGGTCCGCGTTCCACCACGGCCGGAACATGGAAGGCGGACAGCTGCGCATCGTCCACCACGTTGGCGAACAGGCGCCTGGCTTGGGCGGCGGCGGCCACGTCACGGTTGATGGCAGGGTCGTCGGTGGCGGCGATCACCAGCCAGATATCGGTGTCCAGCCACTGGGCATCGAATTCGCCCTGCAGCCACTGCAGCTGGCCGGCCTCCAGCCGCGCCAGCAGGCCTGCACTCAGCCGCGGTGCGCCTACGCGGGGCAGGGCACCGGCATGCAGCAGGGCCTCGGTCTTGCGCTCGGCGACCGCTCCGCCCCCCACCACCAGTACAGCCCGTCCCTTGAGGTCGGCAAACAGCGGAAACAGAGGGGCGTCCAAGGCGTTAATGTCAGCGGTATGAGGAGGCCGTGAACGTAACCCCCGGCCGTCTGGGTCGGAAATGACTTGCCCAGCGGGGTAAATTACTTTCGGTTATAAGCTCGAGCGACGAATTGGCCTACATTCTTCACACACCCTTACTGAAGTTCACACTTACCCACTGCGATGACCCTTACCCAACTGCGTTACCTCGTAGCCATTGCCGATGCCGAGCTGAACATCACGCTCGCCGCGACACGGGTGCATGCCACCCAGCCGGGGTTGTCCAAACAGCTCAAACAGCTTGAGGACGAGTTGGGCTTTCTGTTGTTCGTGCGCAAGGGACGCAGCCTGGAGTCGGTGACGCCCGCAGGCGAGGAAGTGATCAGCCGTGCCCGTGCGGTACTGGCCGAGGCCAACAACATCCGTACCTATGCCGCGAACCAGCGCCGCGAGAGCCACGGCCAGTTGGTGCTGACCACCACCCACACGCAGGCGCGCTTCGTGCTGCCACCGGCGGTCGCCCGCATCAAGCAGGCCTATCCGCAGGTCAGCGTGCACCTGCAGCAGGCCGCCGAAAGTGACGCGCTGGACCTGCTCAGCCAGGGCGACGCCGACATCGCCATCATCAGTACCGCCGGCGGTGAACCCACCACCGGCATTGCCGTGCCGCTGTACCGCTGGCGGCGGTTGGTGCTGGTGCCCAAGGGCCATCCCTTCGATCGCCCGGGCAACGTGCCGGACATGGCCGCGTTGGCAAGCCAGCCGCTGATCAGCTACGAATCCTCCACCCGCACCAGCTCGTCGTTGCGGCGCGCTTTTGCGGCACTGGATCTGGAGCCGGACCTGACCTTGACCGCACTGGACGCGGACCTGATCAAGACCTATGTACGCACCGGCCTCGGGGTCGGGCTGCTGGCGGAGATGGCAGTCAACAGCTACGACACCGATCTGCGTGCCTGGCCGGCACCGGCATCAATTCCCGAATGCATCGCCTGGGCGGTGTTGCCGCGCGACCGGGTGCTGCGCGACTACGCACTGGAACTGGTGCACGTGCTGGCACCGCAGATCGACAAACGTGACCTGCGGCGGGTGCTGGACGGCAACCAGGCCGCAGACTGGCCGGTGCCGCCCACCTGGGAATCGCTGACCCAGACCATCACCGTCTGACCGCGATTGGCAGGAAGGCGGCTCTGCTTGTCCTGCCCGGTCTGGATGGCACTGCGGGCTTGCACGCACCTTTCATCGCGGCGCTGGGTACCGCCTGGCACGCGATCACGGTAGTGCGCTATCCGCAGGACCAGCAACTGGATTACCCGGCGCTGGAGGCACTGGTACGTGCAGCCCTGCCCACCGATGTTCCCTTCGTACTGCTGGGGGAGTCGTTCTCCGGTCCGATTGCGGTCTCGATCGCCGCCAATCCCCCTGCGAACCTGATCGGCCTGGTACTGAGCACCACCTTCGCACGGGCACCGTTGCCCTTGCTGTCACCGTTTGCCGCCATCGGCCAGCGCATGCCGGTAAGCACGCTGCCGATGCCACTGCTGCGCTGGCTGCTGTTTGGCCGCTGGGCCAGCGCCGCTCTGCTTGCGCAGATGAAGTCGGCATTGCAGCAGGTTGAGCCGGCCGTATTGCGGCACCGCGCTGCGCTGACGCTGCAGGTGGATGCGACGTCGCAGCTGTCACGCATCGCTGTACCGGTGCTTTATCTGCGCGCCATGCATGACTGTCTGATCCGTGCGGCGTCGGCACGGCAGATCCTGGCCAGGGTCGATGATGCCCGTCTGGTTGAACTGGCCGGACCGCATATGTTGCTGCAGGCCTGTCCGCAGACGGCGGCAGCGGCAGTCTTGTCCTTTGCAGCGCAACTGCAGGGCAGCAACGAATAGGCGGGACGGCCTGTGGATGCTCATCCGCTTCTGCTACTGCCAAAGCAGTGCAAACCCTACTTCCATGCGCTTCCGGGGTGTGCATGCTCGTCGAGCAGTGATTGTGGAGCGTACCCGCATGCGACGCCCGGACAACGATGGCAGCGAGCCGCTGCTGGTGGAATGCCATCTGCATGGCCGGCAGGTCTCGGCCGTGGTATGTCGGCATATGCTGCAGTTGCCGCCGCCGCGCCTGGGTGTCATCGAGAACAGCAACGACCCCTACGACCTGCAGGCCTGGTGTCATCTGTGCGAAGACATGTACCAGCAGCAAGGTGGTTTGACCGAGGTGTTTGATGCCTTCAACGACATGAGCATCGTCTGCGTGCTGTGCTACGCACAGCTCAAGCAGCGTCACCACATCGCGCTGAATTAAGGGGCGCGTATTCATCGTCTGCAGGCTGCGGCAAACGGTCGCACCTGCGCCGGACAATGGATGCGGCCGGCACCGATAGAATGCCGGGGCCATGCGCCTGACCCGTATCCACCGCTTCCTGCTGCAGCTTGCACTGTTGGCTACCGTGCTGATGGCGGTGGCGCCGGTGATCAGCCGTTGGCAGCAGTCACACCAGGCCGGACATGCGCAGATGAGGGTTGGCATGGCGATGCCGGCCGCGACGCAGGCTGCCGATCCGCACGCGGCGCATCACGGCATGCATGCCGCGCATCAACATCCAGCCAGCCAAGCGGCTGCAGCCCGCTCGCCGTCGCCGGCCGATCCGCATGCCGCCCACGGCGAGGCCTGCGACTACTGCAGCATGGCCTCGCGCCTGCTGCCTTGGTTGGCTTTGCTGCTGGTGCTGCCACCGTTGCTGTACCGGCTTTCGCCGTGGGTGCCGCGCTGCACGGCATTGCCGCCCAGCCTGCGCTGGCCTGCCCATCCCGCGCGCGGGCCGCCGCCGCTCTCCTGACACAACCACCACCTTTCCTGTGTGCCGCGCGCTGCCCCTGGGGCAGGGCGTGGCTGTGTCGTATTGGAGAATTGCATGTACCTCTCTTCCCGTATGCCGGGTGTTCCGGCATGCCTGCCTGTCTGCGTCTGCCTGGCGCTGTTTGCTCCGCTTGCGGTTGCCGCCGAATCCGGGGATGCCAAAACCCTGGATACCCTGGTGGTGACCGCAGCTGCGCCTTCCTCGCCGCTGCAATGGGTGACCGACCCGCGGCTGCCGCGGCAACCGGTGCCGGCCAGTGATGGCGCCGACTACCTCAAGACCGTGCCGGGCTTTTCCGCCATCCGCAACGGCGGCACCAATGGCGATCCGGTGCTGCGCGGCCTGGGCGGCTCGCGCCTGAACATCCTCAGCAACGATGGCACGCTGATCGGCGCCTGCCCGTCGCGGATGGACAATCCGCTGTCGTATATCGCGCCGGAGACCTTTGATCGCCTGACGGTGATCAAGGGCCCGCAAAGCGTGCGCTGGGGCGCAGGTGCCTCGGCCGGCACCGTGCGTTTCGAGCGCGACACCCCGCGTTTCGATGCGCCGGGCATGCGGCTCAACGCCAGTGCATTGGCCGGCTCCAACAACCGCAACGACCAGGTGCTGGATGCCAGTTTCGGCAGCCAGCCCGGCTATGTCCGGGTCAATGGCAACCGCTCGGAAGCCGATGATTACAAGGACGGCAATGGCGACGTGGTGCCCTCGCGCTGGCGCAAATGGAATGCCGATGCCGCCATTGGCTGGACGCCCGATGCCGATACCGTGCTGGAACTCAGTGCCGGCACCGGCGACGCGATCGCCCGTTACGCCGGCCGTGGCATGGACGGTGCCGCGTTCAAGCGCGACAGCTATGGGCTGCGTTTTGAACGCGGCAACCTGCCCGGTGCATGGGACAAGCTGCAGGCCAATCTGTACTACAACAACGCCGATCACCTGATGGACAACTACACGCTGCGCACGCCCAACCCGGCCAGCAGCATGCCGATGCCGATGGCCTCGAACGTGGAGCGACGTACCACCGGCGGCCGCGTCAGCAGCGAGTGGCGCTGGCAGGACGTGGCCATCGTCGCTGGCGTGGATGCGCAGGACAGCCGCCATCGCAGCCGCAATGGCATGGGCCGCAACACCTGGCAGCAATCGCCGTGGAAGCGCGATGCCGACTTCAGCAACCTGGGCGTGTTCACCGAGCTGACCCTGGGCGAAGGCACCGCACAGCGCTGGATCAGTGGCCTGCGCCTGGACCGCGCGCAGGTGAAGGACCGGCGTGCGACCACCGGCATGATGAACATGCCCAACCCGACCGCCGGGCAGCAGCGGCAGCAGGATCTGGGCAGCGGTTTCCTGCGTTATGAGCGCGACCACGGGCAGGCCTGGACCTGGTACGCCGGTATCGGCCACAGCGAGCGCATGCCGGATTACTGGGAGCTCTTCTCGGCCAATGCAGGGCCGGCCGGCAGCATCAATGCGTTCTCCGCGGTGAAGCCGGAACAGACCACGCAGCTGGACCTGGGCCTGCAGTTCCGCAGCCAGCATGTGGATGCCTGGGTATCGGCGTATGCGGGGCGGCTGCAGGACTACATCCTGTTCCGCTATCGCAGTGGCGGCATGATGGGCAGCACCACCCAGGCCGACAATGTGGATGCGCGTATTGCCGGTGCCGAGGCCGGGTTGGAATGGCGTTTGGCCCAGGCCTGGAAGCTGGGTGGCACCCTGGCCTATGCCTGGGGTGAGAACCGCAGCGAGGGCCGGCCACTGCCACAGATTCCACCGCTGGAAGCCCGCCTCAGTGCCAGCTACGAGCATCAGCGCTGGTCGGCGGGTGCGCTGTTGCGCGCTGCCAGTCACCAGCATCGGGTAGCCGAGGATGAGGGTAACGTGGTTGCACGTGACCTGGGTCCGACCGCAGGCTTCGCCACCTTGTCGCTGAATGCGGCCTATCGCTTCACCGATGCGCTGCGCGCCAGCGTGGGCGTGGACAACGTGTTCGACCGCGCCTATGCCGAGCATCTGAACCTGGCGGGCAGTGCCGATTTCGGTTTTCCGGCCGATCCCGTGCGGATCAACGAGCCGGGGCGTAACGTCTGGTTGAAGCTGGATTACCGTTACTGATGCCGCGGTTGCCGCCGCTGCCTGCGCACGGGTAGCGGCGGCATGGCATGCTGGGGACCGGTAATGCTTGGCAAGGAGTGGTATGAGTCTGCGTGCAGTCGCCTACGTGAGCACGGCGGTAGCCGGCTTGGGAACCACCGATCTGGATCATCTGCTGGTCGATGCGCGAGCGCACAACCAACTGGCAGGTGTTACGGGTGTGCTGTTGTTCGATGGGCGGCAGTTCTTCCAGTACTTCGAAGGCCCGGAAGAGGGTGTGGACCGCGCTTACGAGCGCATCCGCAATTCGCATATGCATGTTGATCTGCGTGAGCTGTACAGCGCGCCGGTGGATAAGCTCCACTTCAGCCAGTGGCATATGGGTTGCACCCATACCGAGGGCAGCGTGCTGCAGCAGCTGAGTACCCAGCAATGGCAGCGTGAGGCCGAGTTCCTGCAGGACGAGGTGGCCCAGTCCGATGCATCACCGGCACTGCGCGAGCTGCTGGCATTCTGGGCCCAGCACAACCGGTAGTGCCGAGCCCTGCTCGGCAGGGGCTTTACCCGTAACGTGTCCGTTCAAAATCGTTCGTGGCCAGGATTCCGCGCCGACAGCACCCCTCCCCAAGCCTCCCCTTCGCTGCACGAAAGGGGGGCAGCCGCGTAGTGCCGAGCCATGCTCGGCAGGGGCATTCCCCGTAGCGTGTCCGTTCAAAATCGCTCGCGGCCAGGGTTCCGTGCTGACAGCACCCCTCCCCAAGCCTCCCTTTCGCTGCGTGAAAGGGAGGGGGCAGCAGCGTAGTGCCGAGCCATGCTCGGCAAGGGCTTTCCCAGGCAAGCTCCAGCCGAGCATGGCTCGGCTCTACAAGGTGCACGGAGCGCTCAGATCTCCTCGTGCAGGCCGCACTCGCGCTTCAGGCCGAAGAAGCGGGTGTCTTCCTCGCGCATGCCCGGCTCCCAGCGGCGGGTGGTGTGGAAATCACCGATCGACACATAGCCCTGCTCCCACAGCGGGTGGTAGGGCAGTTGGTGTTCCTGCAGGTACTTCCACACGTCGCGGTCGCTCCAATCGGCGATCGGGTTGACCTTGTAGCGCTCGCCACGGCGCTGCAGCACCGGCGTGTTGGCGCGGCTGGCCGACTGGCTGCGGCGCAGGCCGGTGAACCAGGTGCCAACCTGCAGCTCGTCCAGGGCGCGCTTCATCGGCTCGACCTTGCGCAGATTGTTGTATTGCTCGATGCCGACCACGCCCTGTTCCCACAGGCGGCCATGGCGCGCTTCCATCCAGGCGCGGCTGACCTGCGGACGGTAGACCTTGAGGTTGAGCTTGAGCCGCTCGGTGAGTTCGTCGGCAAAGCGGTAGGTTTCCGGGAACAGATAGCCGGTATCCACCAGGATCACCGGGATATCCGGGCGCTGGCTGCTCAGCAGGTGCAGGGTGACTGCCGACTGCGCGCCAAAGCTCGATGACAGCACATGCGTGCCGGGTGCGTTCTGCAGCGCCCAATGCACGCGCTGCTGTGCGTCCAGGGCTTCGAGTTCGGCGTTGAGCGGGCCCAGGTCATCCGGCAGGACAACCGGCGTGGTGGTGGGGGATTTGGGCAGGGCGCTCATGCGTGCAGTTCCACGGAGATTTCGCGGTGGGTGGGGTAGGGCGGCAGGGCGACGATGCCGGCGCGGTGCAGGAAATCACCGAAGCCTTCTTCGCCGTTGCGTTCACCGGCATAGCGGGCAAACAGCGGTTCCAGCGCGGCCAGGATCTCCGGCTCGGCGATGTTCTCGCGGTACAGGGTGTTCAGGCGCTGGCCGCGGTGATCGGCGCCCAGCATCAGGTTGTAACGGCCCGGTGCCTTGCCGACCAGGGCGATCTCCCCAAGGTAGGGCCGCGAGCAGCCATTCGGGCAGCCGGAGATGCGCAGCAGGATGGGGGCCTCGCTCAGGCCGTGCTGGGCCAGCAGTGGCTGCAGCTTGGCGCTGAACGCAGGCAGGTAGCGCTCGGCTTCGGCCATCGCCAGGCCGCAGGTTGGCAGCGCCACGCAGGCCATGGCAGCGCGTGCCAGCGCGGTCGGTGCGTGGTTGCCCAGGTCCAGCCCGGCGCTTTCGACGATGGCGTCGATCTGCGCGCGCTGGTCGGCGGCGACGCCGGCGATGATCAGGTTCTGGTTGCCCGTCATGCGGAACTCGCCCTGATGGATGCGGGCGATCTCGCGCAGCGCGGTCAGCTGCGGTGCGCCGGGCAGGTCGGCGATGCGGCCGGCCTGCAGGGACAGGGTCAGGTGCCAGCGGCCATCGGCGCCTTCCACCCAGCCGTAGCGGTCGCCGTTGTGGGCGAAGGACTGCGCACGCGGAGCGGCGAAACCGATGCCGGCACGGCGTTCGATCTCGGCCACCACCGTGTCCAGGCCGTGGTCGTCGATGGTGTATTTGAAGCGGGCGCGCTTGCGCAGTTCGCGGTTGCCGAGGTCGCGCTGGGTGGTGACCACGGCGGTGGCCACGTCCAGCAGCGCGTCACGCGGGATGAAGCCGACGTTGTTGGCAATGCGCGGGTAGGTTTCGGCATCGCCGTGGGTGGCGCCCATGCCGCCGCCGAGGGTCACGTCATAGCCCAGCAGTTCGCCGGCAGCATCGAGCACGCCGATGAAGCCCAGGTCGTTGGCGTACACGTCGACGTCGTTGAGCGGCGGCAGTGCGAAACCGATCTTGAACTTGCGCGGCAGGTAGCGCTCGCCGTAGATCGGCTCGTCCTCGGCACCGCTGCCGGCCACGCGCTCTTCGTCCAGCCAGATTTCGTAGTAGGCGCGGGTATTGGGCAGCAGGTGCTCGGAGGTGCGCGCGGCATCGGCGTACAGCGTGGCATGCGCGCTGGACAGCAGCGGGTTGGCGGCAACCAGCACATTGCGGTTGACGTCGCCGCAGGCGGCCAGGGTGTCGATCAGCGCGGCGTTGATCGCCTGCATGGTGGCCTTCAGCTCGCGCTTGATCACGCCATGGAACTGGAAGGCCTGGCGGGTGGTGATGCGCAGCGAGTGGTTGCCGTAGCGGGTGGCGATGCTGTCCAGCTTGAGCCATTGCTCGGGGCTGATTACGCCGCCCGGGGTGCGGGTGCGGATCATGAACTGGTAGGCCGGTTCCAGCTTCTGCCGGCGGCGCTCCTCGCGCACGTCGCGGTCGTCCTGCTGGTAGCTGCCGTGGTACTTGATCAGGGTCTGGTCGTCTTCGCGCAGGGCGCCAGTGACCGGGTCGGCCAGGCTTTCCAGCAGGGAGCCACGCAGGCGGTTGCTGTCGGCCTTGATGTTCTCAACGGAGTGGTTGCTCATTGCGTTCGCTATATCGGGAGTCGGAGGTCGTGGGTGCGGCGGCTGCCGCCAAGCCGGTGCTGGATCAGGGCCCAGCGTTCAAGCCTCAGTACACATCCCGTCCATAGCGCCCCTCCGTGTGCAGTCGAGTCAGGTAGTCGCGGGCTCCGTCTTCATCCAGCCCGCCGTGTTCGCGCAGTACATCCAGCAGCGCGGCATGCACGTCCTTGCCCATGGCGATGGCGCCGCAGACATACAGGTGCGCGCCGTTCTGCAGCCAGTCGTACAGGTCGCGGCCGCGGGTACGCAGGCGCTGCTGCACGTAGACCTTGTCGGCCTGGTCGCGCGAGAAGGCGAGGTCCAGGCGTTGCAGTTCCTTGCGGCGCAGGGCGTCCTGCCATTCGCTCTGGTACAGGAAATCGGTATTGAAGTGGCGTGCGCCGAAGAACAGCCAGTTGCGGCCGGCGGCGCCGGTCTCGGCGCGTTCCTGCACGAAGCCACGGAACGGGGCGACGCCGGTGCCGGGGCCGATCATGATGATGTCGCGGCTGTTGTCGGCCGGCACGCGGAAGCGCTCGTTGGCTTCCACGTAAACCGGCAGCTGCGCGCCTTCTTCCAGGGCTGCGAGGAAGCCGCTGGCTGCGCCCAGGTGGGTGCTGCCGTGTGCGTGATAGCGCAGCTCGTCGACGGTGAGATGGACTTCCTCGCCCACCCGCTTGCGGCTGGAGGCGATGGAGTACAGGCGCTGGGCGGCCGGGCGCAGGGTGCTGAGCAAAGCCTCGGGGCTCCATTCGGCCGGCCAGCGGCGCAGCACGTCGACCAGCTGGTGGTCTTCGAAGACTGCCGCCAGTTCGCTCTTCTGTGCCGGGTCCAGCAGGCGGGCCAGCTCCGGGTGCGCGCTGCGCTCGGCCACGGCGGCCAGCAGCGGGCGCGAGATGCGGGTCAGCTCGCGGTGCTCGGCCAGCCATTGGCTCAGCGGGCGGCCATGACCGTCATGGTCGACCGACTGGCTGCCGTCCAGGCCGGTGACATCCAGTACCGCCTCGACCAGCTCGGCGGGATTGCGGTGCACGATGCCCAGCGCATCGCCGGGTTCGTAATGCAGGTTGCTGCCTTCCAGCGACAACTCGAGATGGTGTACATGCTTGGCGGCAACGCCGTACTGCGCGTAGGCCGGGCCCTTGAAGTCGCGGCCGCTGATCACCTGCCGCGACAGCAGCTCGGCATTGAACGGGTGCTGGGCGCTGTAGACGGTGCCATGCCGCAGCGGGGTGACATTGCTGGTGGTCGGGGCAGCGGTCTCGCTGATGTTGGCGCGGGCATCGCGCAGGGCCTGCGCGCGCCACGGATCGACCACGCTGTCGATGTCCAGGTCGGCCTCGCCCACGGCTTGCAGGCGGGTGGCGCCCAACTCGGCCAGGCGGCTGTCCAGCTTGCGCGCAATGCCGCAGAACTCCACATAGCTGGAGTCGCCCAGGCCGAGCACGGCGTACTTCAGCTCCGGCAGCTTGGGGGCGCGCTTGCCGGCGATGAACTCGACCAGGCCAATGGCATCGTCCGGCGGGTCGCCTTCGCCCTGGGTGCTGATGACGATGTAGAGCAGGCGCTCGTTGGCCAGCTCGCGGGTGGCATAGGCGTCGGCGCGCAGCAGCCGCACCGGCAGGCCGGCGGCCTCGGCCTCGGCGGCCAGCTGTTCGGCGGCGCGGCGGGCGTTGCCGGTCTGGCTGCCATAGATCACGGTCAGCCGGTTCTGTGCCGGCTGGTTGCCGGCCTGGCCGCCGGGGATGACGGCAAGGGAAGGGGGAGGGGTTCCCTGCGCCAACCCGGCGGCGAAACCGGAAAGCCACCACAGGCTGTTTCCGTCCAGACCGTCCACCAGACGTGTCAGCAGGACCCTGCGGTCTTCAGGCAAGGGGCTGGGGGGCACGGTGGCGGCGGCAGTCATTTCCGGTCCGGTCTGGTTTGGGGATGACTGATCCTAGGTACGGCGCAGTGCCAGCGGAAAGGACAAGCGGTTATCGCTTCATGCCTTGGGTTTATTTCGTCCTGTGCCAGCGCAGGCCCACACTTGCCATCCAATCCCGACCCTTACCGGGTACTGTGTGGCCCATATCGGGCCTGGCCTCTGCGACTGTGCTGATGACTGACACCACTTTGTCCCACCTCGATCGGCTGGAAGCCGAGAGCATCCATATCCTGCGTGAAGTCGCCGCGGCCTTTGACAACCCGGTGCTGCTGTACTCGGTGGGCAAGGACAGCTCGGTGCTGCTGCACCTGCTGATGAAGGCCTTTGCCCCGGGCGTGCCGCCAATCCCGCTGCTGCACGTGGATACCCGCTGGAAGTTCCGCGAGATGATCGCCTTCCGTGACCGCCGCGTGGCCGAAACCGGCACCGAGCTGCGGGTACACATCAATCCCGATGGCATTGCCCGCGATATCGGCCCGGTCAGCCACGGCGCCAGCGTGCATACCGACGTGATGAAGACCCAGGGCCTGAAGCAGGCGCTGGACAAGTGGAAGTTCGATGCGGCCATCGGCGGCGCGCGGCGCGACGAGGAGAAGTCGCGGGCCAAGGAGCGCGTGTTCTCGTTCCGCAACGACCGCCACCGCTGGGACCCCAAGAACCAGCGCCCGGAGCTGTGGAACCTGTACAACGCGCGCATCCACCCCGGCGAGAGCGTGCGCGTGTTCCCTCTGTCCAACTGGACCGAGCTGGACATCTGGCTCTACATCTACCGCGAGAAGATCCCGGTGGTGCCGCTGTACTTCGCCGCAGAGCGCCCGGTCGTCGAGCGTGACGGCAGCCTGATCATGGTCGACGACGAGCGCCTGCCGCTGCTTCCGGGCGAGGTGCCGCAGCAGCGCAGGGTGCGCTTCCGCACGCTGGGCTGCTACCCGCTGACCGGCGCCATCGAATCGCAGGCCGACACGCTGGAGAAGATCATCGCCGAAATGCTGGTGTCCACCAGTTCCGAGCGGCAGGGCCGGGTGATCGACCACGATCCGTCCGCGTCGATGGAGAAGAAGAAGCTGGAGGGCTATTTCTGATGAACGCACCGGCAACGTCTTCCGATATCGCCACGTACCTGCAGCAGCACGAATCCAAGCCCCTGCTGCGTTTCATCACCTGCGGCAGCGTCGATGACGGCAAGAGCACGCTGATCGGGCGGCTGCTGTACGAGAGCAAGCGCCTGTTCGACGACCAGCTGGTGGCGCTGGAGGCCGACAGCCGCCGCCATGGCACCCAGGGCGAGCGCATCGACTATGCGCTGCTGCTGGACGGGCTGGCCGCCGAGCGCGAGCAGGGCATCACCATCGACGTGGCCTACCGCTATTTCGATACCGACCGCCGCAAGTACATCGTCGCCGACTGCCCTGGCCATGAGCAGTACACCCGCAACATGGCCACCGGCGCCTCCACTGCCGACGTGGCGGTGGTGCTGGTGGACGCGCGCAAGGGCCTGCTGACCCAGACCCACCGGCACAGCTACATCATCTCCCTGCTGGGCATCGGCCAGGTGGTGCTGGCGGTCAACAAGATGGATCTGGTGGATTACGACCAGGCGGTGTTCGAGCGCATCGTGGCCGAGTACCGGGCGCTGGCCACACAGCTGGGCATTGCCAACGTGCAGGCCATTCCGTTGTCCGCGCTGGAAGGGCAGAACCTGTCCACGCGGTCGGCGGCCACGCCCTGGTACAGCGGCCCCAGCCTGATCGAGCACCTGGACACGGTCGAGCTGCGCGAGCACGACGCTGCCAGCGGCCTGCGCCTGCCGGTGCAGTGGGTCAATCGGCCCAACCAGGATTTCCGCGGCTTTGCCGGCACCATTGCCGCCGGCCAGGTGCGCGTGGGCGACGAGGTGGTGGTGCTGCCGTCGGCGCGCCGTTCCACGGTCAAGCAGGTGCTGGGCCCGGATGGCCCGCTGGCGGTCGCCTCGACCGGGCAGGCGGTGACCCTGACCCTGGCGGACGAAATCGACGTCAGCCGCGGTGACGTGATCGCCGCTGCCGGTGATCCGCCGGAAGTGGCCGACCAGTTCGCCGCCCATGTGCTGTGGATGGACGACGCGGCGTTGTTGCCGGGCCGTCCGTACTGGCTGCAGATCGGCAGCCGCACGGTGGCTGCCAATATCAGCGAGATCAAGCACCGGGTGGATGTGAATACCCAGGAACGGCTGGCTGCCAAGCGCCTGGAGTTGAACGAGGTTGGCTACTGCAACCTGTCGCTGGACGAGCCGGTGGCCTTCGCCCCGTATGCGCAGAACCGCTCATTGGGCGGCTTCATCCTGATTGACCGGCAGACCAATGCCACCGTCGCCGCCGGTACCCTGGACTTCGCCCTGCGCCGTGCCGGCAATGTGCATTGGCAGCACCTGGACGTGGACAAGGCCGCGCGGGCGCGGATCAAGGGCCAGCAGCCGAAGGTGCTGTGGTTCACCGGCCTGTCCGGTGCCGGCAAATCCACCGTCGCCAACCAGGTGGAGAAGCGCCTGCATGCGCAGGGTGTGCATACCTTCCTGCTGGACGGCGACAACGTCCGCCATGGCCTGAACCGCGACCTCGGCTTCACCGACGAGGACCGGGTGGAGAACATCCGCCGCGTTGCCGAAGTTGCGCGGCTGATGGCCGATGCCGGGCTGGTGGTGCTGGTCAGCTTCATCTCGCCGTTCCGCGCCGAGCGGCAGATGGCGCGCGAACGCTTCGAGGATGGCGAGTTCATCGAGGTATTCGTCGACGTGCCGTTGGAAGTAGCCGAGGCCCGCGATGTGAAGGGCCTGTACCGCAAGGCGCGCGCCGGGCAGATCCCCAACTTCACCGGCATCGACTCCCCGTATGAGGCCCCGGAAAACCCCGAACTGCACCTGCACGCGGACACCGACAGCGTGCCGGCGATGGTGGAGCAGGTGCTGCAGGCACTGCGCTGATAGGAGGCACTGCAGTCTTTACCCGCTCGCTTGCGCCGAAGGCAGAGGGGCGGGCGAAGAAGTGCCCCGGATAGGGTCGCAATTGCAGCTTTCGCCCCCTCCCTTGCGCCGGAGGCGGAGGGGAGGGCTGAGAAGTGCCCCGGACATGGCCGCCCTTGCAGCTTTCGCCCCCTCCCTTGCGCCGAAGGCGGAGGGGAGGGCTGAGAAGTGCCCCGGACATGGCCGCAATTGCAGCCTTCGCTCCCTCCCTTGCGCCGAAGGCGGAGGGGAGGGCTGGGGAGGGGTAAGCGCTTTGGCGCTTTCGCCCTTGACCACCGCGGTGCAGGCCCATGCCGAGCATGGCTCGGCACTACCGCACTGACAACCGCAGCATTCCCCCCCTAACGGCACATCCGGGCGTCATCTGACACCGCTAGACTGCTTGATCGTGTATCAGATGGGACTCTGTATGTTCGGGCGATTTGCCGCCACCGTTGCCGGTGGCACTGTCTTGGCGCTGGCGTTGGCCGGATGCAACCGCAAGAACCCCGAGGCGCCGCGGCAAGCCGCCGGCGCGGTGCTGGTCACCACCCAGGTCGTCAAAGCCGCGCCGTGGAGCGATACCCTGCAGGCCAATGGCACGGCCAAGGCCCGCGAATCCATCATCGTCACCGCCAAGGTCAGCGAGATCATCGACAAGGTGCATTTCGACAGCGGCCAGCAGGTCGCGGCCGGTGCGCCGCTGGTGACCTTGCGTGGCCAGGCCCAGCAGGCCGCCTTGGCCCAGGCCCAGGCCACCTTCTCCGAGGCCGACCGGCTGTACAAGCGCCAGCGTGAACTGGCCGCACAGCAGTTGGTGGCCCATTCAACCCTGGACACCCAGCAGTCCATCCGCGATGCCGCCGAGGCCCGCGTGCAGCAGATGCGCGCCGATATCGTCGACCGCCAGGTACGCGCGCCATTCGCTGGCGTATTGGGCATCCGTCAGGTCAGCCCCGGCTCGCTGGTCACGCCGACCACCGCCATCGCCACCCTGGACGACATCTCGCGCATGCACGTGGACTTCCAGGTGCCGGAAGCGCAGCTGTCCTCGCTGCAGATCGGCGACAAGGTCAGCGGCAGCAGCATTGCCTACCCGGGCCGCAATTTCGAAGGTGCGGTCAGCACCATCGATGCCCGCGTCGACCCGGGCAGCCGCGCCATCACCGTGCGTGCCGATTTCGACAATGGCGACCACGCGCTGCGCCCGGGCATGTTGCTGGACGTGCGCCTGTACCGCCCCGAGCGCGATGCGCTGGTGATCCCCGAAATCGCCGTGGTCCAGGTGGGCCGCGACTCCTATGTGTTCCGGGTCAAGGACGATGAAAGCGTGGAGCGCGCCGACGTCAAGACCGGCACCCGCCGGGCGGGCGTGGTGGAGATCGTCGACGGCCTGAAGGCCGGCGAGCGCATCGTGGTGGACGGCACCGGCAAGCTGCGCCCGGGCATCCGCATCCAGGATGAGAAGCCGGCCAAGGCCGCCGAGGCTGCAGCTGTTGAGAAGGCAGCGGAAGCGCCGGCCCCGGCCAAGACGGCGAGCGCCGGATGAAGCTGTCCGATCTTTCCATCAAGCGGCCGGTACTGGCCGTGGTGATGAGCCTGTTGCTGCTGGTATTGGGCATCATGTCGTTCAACCGCCTGACCCTGCGCGAGCTGCCGGCCATCGATCCGCCCATCGTCTCGGTGTCGGTGGATTACACCGGCGCCTCGGCGGCGGTGATCGAAAGCCGCGTCACCCAGGTGCTGGAAGACGCCCTGGCCGGTATCGAAGGCATCGATACCATCAATGCGCGCAGCACCAACGGCCGCGCCTCGGTGAGCATCGAATTCACCGCCAACCGCGATATCGAAGCGGCCGCCAATGACGTGCGCGACGCGGTCAGCCGCGTTGCCGACCGCATGCCGGAAGAAGCGCGGCCGCCGGAAATCGCCAAGGTCGAGAGCGATGCCGACCCGATCATCTGGTTCAACATGGCGTCCTCGTCGATGGACACGCTGGAGCTCAGCGACTACGCCGACCGCTATGTGGTGGACCGTTTCTCCAGCATCGACGGCGTGGCCCAGGTACGCATCGGCGGCCGCCAGCGCTACGCCATGCGGGTATGGCTGGACCGCGACCAGCTGGCCGCGCGCGGGCTGACCGTCAACGAGGTGGAAACCGCGCTGCGCAACGAGAACGTGGAATTGCCGGCCGGCCGCATCGAATCGGCCGACCGTGATTTCACCCTGCGCGTGGAGCGCAGCTACGTGGCCCCGGCCGACTTTGCCAGCATTCCGCTGGGCAAGGGCAATGACGGCTATGTGGTGCGCCTGGGCGATGTGGCCAAGGTGGAACTGGCCTCGTCCGAACGCCGTGCCTATTACCGCAGCAACGGCGAGCCGGGCATCGGCCTGGGCATCGTCAAGACCTCCACCGCCAATGCCCTGGACGTGGCGCGCGACACCCGCGCCGAGGCCGAGCGCATTGCCCAGACCCTGCCCAAGGGCACGCAGATCTTCGTCGCCTTCGACAACACCACCTTCATCGAGGCGGCGGTGGAGCGCGTCTACGCCACCCTGGTCGAAGCGATGATCCTGGTGCTGGTGGTGATCTGGCTGTTCCTGGGCAGCCTGCGCGCGGCACTGATTCCGGCGGTGACGGTGCCGGTGTGCCTGGTCGCGGCCTTCATCGCGCTGTTTGCGTTTGGCTTCTCGATCAACCTGTTCACCCTGCTGGCGCTGGTGCTGTGTATCGGCCTGGTGGTGGATGACGCCATCGTCGTGGTCGAGAACGTGCAGCGCCGCATCGATCTGGGCGAACCGCCGTTGGTGGCCGCCAAGCGCGGCACCGCGCAGGTGGCGTTCGCGGTGATCGCGACCACCGCGGTACTGGTGGCGGTGTTCCTGCCGGTGGGTTTCCTGGAGGGCAATACCGGCCGGTTGTTCCGCGAGCTGGCGGTAGCGCTGGCGGCGGCGGTGGCGTTGTCGGCCTTCGTCGCGTTGACGCTGACGCCGATGATGGCGTCCAAGCTGCTCAAGCCGCATAGCGAGCAGAAGGTCAGCCGCCTGCATGGCTTCATCAACCGCCAGCTGGAACGCTTGTCGGGTGCGTATGGGCGGGTGCTGGACCGGCATGTGCAGCGCAGCTGGGTGTTCGGGCTGGTGATGCTGGCCGCGCTGGGTGCCAGCTGGGGCCTGTTCAAGCTGATTCCGTCGGAACTGGCACCGGCCGAGGACCGGGGCTCGTTCCAGATCATGATCGACGGCCCGGAAGGTGCAGGCTTCGATTACACCGTCGGCCAGGTACAGCAGGTGGAGAAGATCGTCTCCGCCTTTGTCGGCCCGGAGGAGCCGATCGTCCGCGCCAACCCGCGTGTGCCAGGCGGTTGGGGCAACAGCGAGGAAATGCATACCGGCCGCATCAGCGTGTTCCTGCAGCCCTGGCGTGAGCGCAGCGAGGCCACCAGCGACGTGGCCACCGCGCTGCAGAAGGAGTTGAACGACCTCAGCGGCGTGCGCGTGCGCACCATGGTCGGTGGCGGCCTGGTCCGCAGCATGGGCCAGCCGTTCCAGATCGTGCTCGGTGGCCCGGAGTACGCCGAGATCGCGCAGTGGCGTGACCGCCTGCTGGCACGCATGGCCGACTATCCAGGCCTGGTGGGCGCCGATTCGGACTACAAGGAAACCCGGCCGCAGATGCGGGTCAACATCGACCGCCAGCGTGCGGCCGACCTTGGCATCTCGGTCACCGACATCGGCCGCGCGCTGGAAACCATGATGGGCTCGCGCCGCGTCACCACCTTCGTCGACAACGGCGAGGAGTACGACGTACTGGTGCAGGCCGGCCGTGAAGGCCGCGCCTCGCCGGCCGACCTGTCGGCCATCCAGGTGCGCGCGCGCTCCGGTGAATTGGTGCCGCTGTCCAACCTGGTCACGCTCAGCGAAGTGGCCGAGGCCGGCAGCCTCAACCGCTTCAACCGCCTGCGCTCGATCACCATCAGCGCCAATGTCGCGCCCGGCCACACTCTGGGCGAAACCATTGCCTGGGCGCAGCAGGTGGCCGCCGAAGAGCTGCCCGAGTACGCGCAGATCGACTGGAAGGGCGAATCGCGTGAATACCAGAGCGCCGGTGGTGCGGTGCTGCTGACCTTCGCAATGGCGCTGCTGGTGGTCTATCTGGTGCTGGCCGCGCAGTTCGAGAGCTTCATCCATCCGCTGGTGATCATGCTGACCGTGCCGCTGGGCGTGCTTGGCGCCTTTGTTGGCCTGTACCTGAGTGGTGGCACGCTCAACCTGTTCAGCCAGATCGGCATCGTGATGCTGGTGGGCCTGGCGGCAAAGAACGGCATCCTGATCGTCGAGTTCGCCAACCAGCTGCGCGATGAAGGGCGCAGCGTGCACCAGGCCATCGTCGAATCGTCGATGGTGCGCCTGCGGCCGATCCTGATGACCTCGATCGCCACCGTGGTGGGCGCCATCCCGCTGGTGGTCGCTGGCGGCCCCGGTTCGGCCAGCCGCGCCACCATCGGCATCGTGGTGATCTTCGGCGTCAGCGTGTCCACCTTCCTGTCGCTGTTCGTGGTGCCGGCGTTCTATGCGCTGCTGGCGCCGTACACCAAGTCACCGGAAACCGTGGCCAACGAGCTGAACCGGCTTGAGGCGCAGACCCCATCGGTGGGCGGCCATGCGTGAGTTGCTGGCCGGCGGCCGTGTCCAGTTGCGCCCCTGGCAGCCCGGGGACGTGGACACGCTGGTGGCACACGCCAACGATGCGGCAGTATCGCGGGGGCTGAGCACGCGCTTTCCCTATCCCTATACCCGCGCCGATGCGCTGGCCTTCCTGGCCGGCGAAGTGATCGAACTGGACCGCAGCATGTTCGCCCTGGTCATCGATGGCCAGGCCTGCGGTGGCATCGGCGTCAGTCAGGGCCGCAACGAGCGCCGTTATTCGGCGGCCCTGGGCTATTGGCTGGGGCAACGCCATTGGGGCCAGGGCCTGATGACCGAGGTGGTTGCCGCCTATGCTCCCTGGGTGATGGAAGAACTCGGCCTGGCGCGGCTGTCCGCGCAGGTGATGGCCAGCAACCCGCGCTCGGCGCGGGTGCTGTTGAAGAACGGATTCAGCGAGGAAGGCACCGAGCGGCAATCGGTGTTCAAGGACGGCCAGCTGCACGACATGCGTTGCTTCGCGCGGCTTAGGACTTTGCCGCCTTTGGCGTGACGGCCCTGCACAACCGGGCCTAATCGTGGAAAAATCGGTCAGCCCCGGGATTCCGGGCTTTGGCTACCTTTCAGCTTTCCGGGGAATTACGTGGAATCCATCGTCGAATACGTAAACGGCATCATCTGGAGCAATGCGCTCATTTTCATGTGTCTGGGCGCCGGCCTGTGGTTCAGCCTGCGCACGCGTTTCATGCAGATCCGTGGTTTTGCCGAGATGTGCCGGCTGACGGTACGCGGTGAGAAGTCCGAAGCCGGCGTGTCTTCCTTCCAGGCCCTGGCCATGTCGATGGCCGGCCGCATGGGTATCGGCAACATCGCCGGCGTGGCCACGGCCATTGCCTACGGCGGCCCGGGTGCGATCTTCTGGATGTGGGTGATGGGTTTCCTCGGCGCCTCCACATCCTATGTGGAATCGACCCTGGCGCAGATCTACAAGACCAAGGATGCCGAAGGCCGCTATCGCGGTGGCCCGGCCTATTACATTGAAAAGGCCATGGGCCTGAAGTGGTATGCGGCGGTGTTTGCCGTCGCCACCGTGATCGCCGCCGGCTTCCTGCTGCCGGGTGTACAGGCCAATGCCATCGCCGACAGCGCGGTCAACGTGCTGTGCACCGGCGCCGATGCCTGCGCATCGGTCGGCGGTGCTGCCAGCATGAAACTCTGGATCGGCCTGAGCGTGGCGGTGCTGCTGGGCATCATCATCTTCGGTGGCGTCAAGCGTATTGCCAGCTTCGCCGAGGTGATCGTGCCGTTCATGGCGCTGGGCTTCATCCTGATGGCGATCGTGGTGATGATGCTCAATGCCAGCAAGGTGCCGACGATGTTCGCCGACATCTTCTCCAGCGCCTTCGGTGCCCATGCAGCGTTTGGCGGCATCATCGGCCAGGCCATCGCCTGGGGCGTGAAGCGCGGCATCTACGCCAACGAGGCCGGCCAGGGCACCGGCCCGCACGCGGCTGCCGCCGCCGAGGTTTCGCACCCGGCCAAGCAGGGTTATGTGCAGGCCTTCGCCATCTACTTCGACACCATGCTGGTGTGCACCTCGACTGCGTTCCTGGTGCTGTCCACCGGCATGTACAACGTGTTCCGCGAAGTCACCGAAGGTGGCGTGACCAAGCTGGAAGCCATCATCACCGGCGTGCCGGGCGTACAGCCGTCCGAGGGCGCGCTGTTCACCCAGGCGGCGGTGGAGTCGGTGCTGCCGGGCTGGGGCGCGGGCTTTGTGGCACTGGCGCTGTTCTTCTTCGCCTTCACCACCATCATGGCCTACTACTACATGGCCGAAACCAACCTGACCTATCTGGCCGGCAGCAACCGCACCCATCCGGCGGCGATGCTGGTGCTGCGCCTGGGCATCATGGGCATGGTGGTGTTTGGTGCCTACCACAATGCGAAAATGGCCTGGGCGCTGGGTGATATCGGCGTGGGCCTGATGGCGTGGCTGAACGTGATCGCCATCCTGATCCTGCAGAAGCCGGCCATGCTGGCGCTGCGTGACTACGAGCGGCAGAAGAAGCTGGGCCTGGACCCGGTCTTCGACCCTGACGCATTGGGCATCAAGAACGCCGACTTCTGGCGTGGCAACAAGTAATTCAAAGGAACCGCTGTGAGCAACCCCTGGAACAACCGTCGTCCCTCCTCGCGACCGCCGCGTGCAACCCCGGCGGCACCTGCCGCCACGCGCGAAGGCGACGGTGTCCCGGTACGTGGCGGCGACGAGCTGCGCCTGTACGGCGTCAATGCCGTGCAGGCGATGTTCGCCAAGCGTCCGCAGTCGCTGCGCAAGCTGTACCTGGCCGAGGACATGATCCCGCGCCTGCAGCCGATGCTGAAGTGGTGCGTGGCCAACCGCGTGGGTTACCGCGTGGTCGGCGATGGTGACCTGAACAAGCTGGCTGCCACCACCCATCACGAAGGTGTGGTCGCCGACGTGTTGAAGCAGGAGCCGTTGCCGCTGGCCACCTGGCTGGCCTCGCTGCAGGACGGCCCGGTGCTGGCGCTGTGGCTGGACGGCGTGGGCAACCCGCACAATTTCGGTGCAATCCTGCGTTCGGCTGCGCATTTCGGTGTTGGCGCGATCCTGCTGCCGGCGGAGTCCACGCTGGCGCTGTCCGGTTCGGCCGCGCGCGTGGCCGAAGGCGGCGCCGAGTCGGTGCCGCTGGTGCGCCTGCCGGCCCTGCCGCAGGCCGTTGCGCAGCTGCGTGATGCCGGCTTCGGGCTGGCAGCGACGCTCGTTGAAGGCGGCGATGACCTGTTCACCACCGCCTTGCCGTCGCGCATGGTCTACGTGATGGGCGCCGAAGGCGAAGGCATGGACCGCGGGTTCGCGCAGAGCTGCGACCTGCGCCTGTCGATCCCGGGCAGC